>JBGVOM010000063.1:0-12068 GCA_045126515.1 Lachnospiraceae bacterium | reverse complement strand
CAAGAGCCAAAAAAATTTTTTTGAAAACCTTAATTTTGGAAAATACACTATGAAAATCTGACAAAATGACAAACCCGTCAAGCCTTGTAATTACTGGGCTTGACGGGTATTTTATACTCAATTTTCTGCAAAAGTCAGGTTGTTGCGCAATTTCGCCAATAATATAAAAAAAATAATTTTAACTTTTTAACTTTACAAACAAAGTTAAAAAAGTTAAAATAGACGTGTAAGGAGGGCTGCTTATGACGAACGAAGAATATAGCAAGATTATTACCCAGATTGAAACACTGCCAACAGGCGGTATTAGTTATAAAAAGATAAATGGAAAAGAGTATGCTTATTACCAATGGCGTGAGGATGGAAAGCAACGTAGCAGAAGGATAAAGGATGAAGAGTTAGAACAGCTTTCCAGACAAATTGAGCGAAGAAAAGAACTTCAAAATTTAATAAAAGACATAGATAATCAGGAAGTAAATGAAGAAAAGAAGGCTTCTTTATTTCGATGCACAGTAAGAATTGGTGAGGACCTGGAGCGTTTTATAAAACCAGTGACAAAATGGGTAAAACGTGAATGTTATCAGCAACTTCGTGATTATGTATATGGAGATATCCACGATAGAGTGTATATTCTCTATGGTCTTAGAAGAACAGGTAAAACAACACTGATTCGTCAATTGATATCTGAAATGGATACATCAATGAGAAGTAAAGCAGTGTTCATTCAGATACAGGATAGTAAGACCTTGGATGACGTGAATCAGGATTTAAAAGTTCTAGAAGAAAAAGGCTATCGATATGTGTTTATTGATGAGGTTACACTACTGAACGATTTTATCGAAGGTGCTGCATTGTTTTCTGATGTGTTTGCGGCAAGTGGTATGAAGATTGTTCTTTCCGGTACAGATTCCTTAGGCTTTATGTTTACAGAAGATGAGGAGTTATATGACAGATGCATTATGTGTCACACAACATTCATTCCATATCGTGAGTTTGAAAGAGTGTTGGGGGTTGTAGGTATTGATGATTTCATCCGTTATGGTGGAACAATGAGTCTTGGCGGAAAGCAGTATAATGATAATGCTATGATTTTTGCCACTAAGAAAAGCACGGATGAGTATGTTGACAGTGCCATTGCACGAAATATTCAGCATTCTTTGAAGAATTATAAGTACGAAGGACATTTCCGTTCCTTACGGGATTTATATGAGAAAAATGAGTTAACAAACGCAATTAACAGAATTGTAGAGGATATGAATCATCGATTCACCATGGAAGTGTTGACTAGAGATTTCAAATCAAATGATTTGAGAATTTCAGCAAGCAATTTGCGAAAGGATAGGGAAGAACCTACCGATATTCTCGATCGTATTGATATTCTTAAGGTAAATGAAACACTGAAATCTTTGTTGGAAATCAAAGATAAGGAAGAACAAAAGGTTGAAATACAAGATGCACATCGTTACGAGATTAAAGAATATTTAGACTTACTTGACTTAACTGTGGAAATAGAAAGTAGATGGATGTCTGACTATAATCGCAGAGAATCCAGAACGGCCTTTTCGCAGCCTGGTATGCGTTATTCTCAAGCAGAGGCGCTAATCAAATCGCTTATGCAGGATGATATGTTCAGAGGTTTATCTTTTGAAGAGCGAAAAAGGGTAACTGAAAGAATAATAGATGAAATCAAAGGCAGAATGATGGAGGATATTGTTCTTTTAGAAACAAAGCTATCCAAAAAGAATTGTGAAGTTTTCCGATTACAGTTTGCGATTGGCGAATTCGATATGGTGGTGTTTAATCCGGATGAGGGAACTTGTGAAATCTATGAAATTAAACATAGTAAAGAAGTTGTTCCCCAGCAGTGTAAGCATTTGTTAGATGAACAAAAATGCAAGGATACTGAATTTAGATATGGTACAATTACCGGAAAGTATGTGATTTATCGTGGTGCCACAACATCCCTTGTTCAGGCAGGAGTAGAGACACTGGAGGATGTGACTTATCTGAACGTGGAAGAGTATTTGAAGAAGTTGTAGTACAAGTGAAGGAAAAGGTGAGGTTTATGGCTGAAATAAAAATGAGTTACATTTTTATAGAAAAACAAAAGCATGAATCAAAAGAAATGCAAGAAATCTTGTTGGAAGTTATAGACGATGCGGTGCAAGAAAGAACATCGGATACGATTATGGTTAATGATGTGGAGATTGAATATCGTATTATTCAGAAAACGAAGTCAGAAAGGTGTTTTCTGGAAATGTCATCGACGGATCGTGTGAATAAAGCAATTGCGGCATTACAAGTGGTAGATGATGCAATATTTAAATCTTCACAGCAAAAATATTATCATAGTATTCGTGACTATGATGGTATTTCAGAATGTAATTGTAAACGTTTGTATCCTAAATATGCGGAATTTGAACGTAAACTAAGAAGTTTGGTTTTATTCATTTTAACAAAAGCTTATGGAAGCAATTGGAGAACAGAAACTGTTTCAGATGACTTATTAAGCGTATTAAAGGAAAATGCACATGGAAAACTGTCGTTAAATGAAACATTAGAGAATATGGATTTAGCTACATTAGAAGCTTATTTGTTTGAAGAAAGAGAAGTAAATTACTTGTCTATACTTAACGAGCAATTAGATACCAATAGTTTGTTAAAATTGTCAAAAGAAGAGATATGTAAAATTATTGAGGGAATGCGTCCAACTAGCCTTTGGGAACGTCATTTTAATAAATTTGGTAGTCAGGATTCATGGAGAAGTAGGATATTAGAAATCCATCAAACTAGAAATGATGTTGCACATCAGAAGACAATTTCGATTAATACTTTTAACACAATAAATAAAAAATTAAATTCACTGAATCGAGATTTGACTAGTGCAATTGAAGGAATTAGAGAGGAAAACTTCACAGAATATGGTGTTATAGACATATTGGGAAGTTTTGCTACATTAATAGGACAGAAGATACGAGATGTTTTTCAGTCACAATCTTTCAAAGATGTAATAATAGGTTTCAATGCAAAAGTACAAGAAATTGTAAAGCCAATGGTAGATGTTTATAATAGCGGAATTACAGAAACATTAGGAAATGTTGCGAAATCATATATGGACATAGGATTGGGAATAGATCAGTTAGAAATGGTTAAAAATATGAGTGTTTTGGCCGAGCAATATGCAGTAACGAGTTCAATGGTGGATAATCTGATTTCAACTCAAAATATTAAGCAAGCTTTTGCAACATATAATATGCTTGGAACGGATTATAGACTTGATGAAACAATGAAGAAAAGCTACGCTTTATTGAAACAAGGATATGACGAACAAACAGAATGACGAAGATGTGTTGTGAAAAGTATTAATAAATATTGTTGGTAGAGTAGATATTAATGAAATGAACGATGGTCGCAAAGCATATAGGACTTTGCGGCCATTGTTTCTATAAAGTATTTTCTTCAAGCAAATCCAACTTCTGCCCATTAAGCGTCATTACATTCTCACATTGACCTTTACAAATCAGCAAATCAGGATGTTCTTCGTCCAGAAATTTATGGAAGATGCTTTCAGCCTGTGCGTAGTACATAAGAGCTGCTTTGACATTACGCATTGAGGCATGGACGGCGGCAAGGTTTTGAAGCAGATATCCTTTGGTAAGGGTATCGGATTCGTACACTTTATCCGTGATGCCAATACAACTCGTGAAGATTCTTGCAGCTTCCGGAAATTTTCCTTGCTGATATAAAAGCTTGGCATACGTGGTCATGGTATAGAGACCGTTTGGGGAATACTGCATCTGTGTCTGTACAAGTATATTGGCAGATTTTTGGATGTAATCCAAAGCCTGCTCTGATTTGCGCAGTTTTATACAATAACTTCCGGCATCCAGATACATGGATGATAAATTGAAGAGGCGAGTGGTGCCTTTTCCACAGGCTTCTGCAATTGCTTTTTCTTCCAGTTCCAAAGCCTTTACTTGGTTTTGATGAATCATAGCAGCTTCAGTTGCCTTGTAGTGAAGTAGTGTGGCACTGTCCTCGTTGGTAATGTTCTGATAAAGGTAGCAGATGCCTTCGTGTTCTCCAAGAAGCTTTTGGAACAGACGGTAGTGATGCAATCGGGAACTGCTTTCCAATCCATGTGAGACTAATTTCTTCCAAGTAGTCCGTTCATCTTTATCTACAAAGAGTAGAGTGGTATTCAGGATATCTAATGCAAATCGAATGTGCTCATGATTGCTATCCGAAACCGTTTGTAACAGAGTGGCAAAAAAGGCTGGAGCCTGACTTAAGGAAAGAATTTTTCTTGCATTAATAATCTTGCGCAAGTACGGATTTAGCAACAGTCGTTGATGGTCCTTAACGAGCAGACCACATTCTTCTAAAATCTGAAGCTCATTGATATATGCACCATGCCAATCATAAAACAGTTTTACCGGGAATCCGCTATCCGGAGCAAGTGCAATTACCGATAAGACAGTAAGTGTATCAGACTCTAACTGTTGTAAGTCGAGCAGGGATTCTATATGCTTGTAGTAGGCTAGTTTGTGGTTTATATTGTCTTTGTTTAAAGTAATATTGCTGATGTCCTCTTTGAACAAAACATTTTCTTTTAGTTTTGACAGAAGAGTTTGGGCGGTTATAGTTCCATAAGAAAGCAAACGTGCCATCAGTTCAACGGTCATTGTATGATAATGAACAGTTTCTAACAGAAGAGACATTTCATCATTAGTGTATAAGCTTTGGTCTGTACAATGAGTTTTGAATAGTTCTTTAGCAACAGAAGGCTCTGCAATCACTTCATATTGAGGATAGTCTGTAAAAATATGTTGAGTGGTAAATACAGTTTGGCATTTTAAGGAGCAGACTTGTGAAAGTAAATTCTCCTGTGCTGTAGCCGGATTAAAGTTATCAATCACAATGAGACTGTCGTTCTTTAAAGTTTTTAAGAAACGAAAATGTCTGCGAAAGTGTTCTTTTTCAGTTAATGTATCAGAATCATCCACAAATTCCATATCTGCAATCATTTCATAGAGGCTACCGGTATATTCCAAGAACAGAATATTGGTGTAGTCTTTTTTGTGTGTTTTGCAATAAGCCTTAATAAGTTCACTTTTACCAATACCGGGTATGCCATGAAGAAAGAGTGTGTTATGTTCTTCCAAAAGAGCATCTATAGCGGCAATGGATTCCGGTCTGTCAATATATGTCTTTACCGGTTTTGGGACAGTGGCAGTAATGATAACATCCTCTACAGCCGGAGAGATTTCGGTGGCTTTCAGATTTGCTTTTACAAAAGGTCTTGAAATGGCAAATAATAAAATCTCTGATACGAAAATAGCTGCCTTAGAAGTATCGTTATCATCAAAATAGGAAAGTAACTGTCTGCGCTTTAATTCGGACACGGACACATCACGTATTAACAAATCATGTAAATCGGTTATTAAAGCACCTACATCGCTAATCATAAGGAAAACTTCTTCTTCCATATCTGCGTACATTTCTTCCTGATGTTTAGGAATCTGGTAGTAGCTTACAATCTTAGGGCTGATTTTTGCCTGTCCCTTCATCCATTTACAACATAAGCCTTCATCAAAAGAAAAGTCGGAATTATTCACGAAGCAGGAAAATAATGTGCTGATAAAAACAATCTGTGTCATATCTGCGGTTTCTATTAAATGTTTCTGTAGCAATGTAGCCACAGAATGAAAATCCAGTCTGTTCAATTCTTTTCTCCATTCCTTTGTCTAAGAATTCGCTCTGTAAAATATTCGTTTGCGAATGCACAGAGTCTTAAAGAAAGTATATCATAGAATATTGTTTCGAACAAGTGTTTGTTTTGCGAAAACATTCAAATTTCGGTCAAGTCTCATTCAATTTCAAACGGTTTCATCATTGTTACAATAATCTTAGTTTTCGAAGACTAAGAAATTTCTAGGGAAGCGAGGTGATGCAAAAGTTATGAATCAAGTGATGGAAAATGAGAACGGAGTTAAATCAGGTATTCCGATTTGGCGAAAGTATACGCTTTCTGTACAGGAGGCGTCGGAGTATTTTCATATTGGATACAAGAAACTTAGGAAGTTGATAGATGAGCATCCGGATGCGGATTTTATTCTGTGGAATGGTACCAGACCGCAGATAAAACGTAGGAAGTTCGAAGCATATATAGATGAAAATCTTAGCGCCATCTAGCATGGCAGACAAACGATTTTCGGTAGAAATAGAGTCAGAGTTATGGTATATTAAATGTATCATAGCTCGGCTCTCCAAGTTGGAAAGGAGCAAATGATATGTCATATGATGTAAGACGCGACAATAAAGGTCGCAAGCTATTAAACGGTGAGAGCCAGAGAAAAGATGGAATGTATGAGTACAAGTACTTGGACAATGCAGGTAAGAGAAAGTCGGTGTACAGTTGGAAACTGACTGCATCAGACCCATTGCCTCCGGGGAGAAAAGCATGTGTTCCGCTAAGAGAAAAAGAAAAACAGATTCAAAAGGATTTGTACGAAGGACTTCGTTATGAAGGCGGGGACATAACCGTTCTTGAACTGGTAAAGAAATATGTTGACCAAAAAAGAGGCGTGCGTCATAACACCAAAGCTAATTATAATTTTGTGATTAACATTATTGCAAAAGAAGAATTTGGGCAGAAACGGATTGATAAGGTGAAGTTATCCGATGCCAAGGCGTGGCTTATTAAGCTACAGGATGATGGAAGAGGCTATTCTACCATCCATACAGTGCGTGGTGTAGTCAGACCTGCGTTTCAGATGGCAGTAGATGATGACCTGATTCGGAAGAATCCATTTGAGTTTCAATTAAATACTGTGGTGGTAAATGACAGTGTTACCAGAGAGGCTATCAGTAGGGCAGAAGAGAGGGCATTTCTTAAGTTTGTGAAAGAAGATAAGCATTTTGCCAAGTATTATGACGGTATGTTTATTCTGTTTAAGACAGGACTTCGAATCTCTGAATTTTGCGGGCTGACCATTAGTGATATTGATCTTAAGAATAATCGTATCAATGTGGACCATCAATTACAGAGAACCAGAGACATGCGCTATATCATTGAGGATACCAAGACAGCCTGTGGTGTACGCATGATTCCTATGATACCTGAGGTGAAGGAGTGTTTTGAGCGGATTATTGGCAGTCGTCCGAAACCTAAGGTGGAGCCTATGATTGATGGCAGGTGTGGATTTTTATTTCTGGATAAAAACGAAATGCCGATGGTGGCTTTGCATTGGGAGAAATATTTTCAGCACGTTGTGGAAAAATACAATCGTATCTACAGGGTGCAGCTTCCGAAAATAACTCCTCATGTATGCAGGCACACCTATTGCAGCAACATGGCAAAGGCAGGAATGAATCCAAAGACCTTGCAATACCTTATGGGGCACAGCGATATCGGAGTAACATTGAACACTTACACACACTTTAAGTTTGAAGATGCACAGGCAGAAGTTTTACTTATGGATGAGAGTTGTCGTAAAAAATCATCTTAAGTGTCGAAAAACATTTTTCGTATGAGTGAGTAAATTGCTATGGAGGCAGTTATGTCTGCCTCCTGGCAGTATAAAGTCACTTTTTAAAAAAGGTGCTGTCGTAGAGAAAACTCAAATACGACAGTATTTACGACAAACAAGTGAAAAAATATGCCAAATTAAGCAAAAATATACCGAAATAAGGTGGAAGGCAAAAGTGCCAAAAACCTAGTAAAATCAAGGAGTTTTAAGGAATGATAAAAGTCTTATTCATCTGCCACGGCAACATCTGTCGTTCCCCCATGGCAGAATTTTTATTAAAAGACATCGTAACCAAGCGTGGCATAGCAGACAAGTTCCACATCCAATCCGCAGCCACCAGCACAGAAGAAATCTGGAACGGCGTAGGTAATACAGTTCATGAGGGAACGAGAAAACAATTGCAAAAGTATGGAATTTCCTGTGAAGGTAAGCGGGCAGTGCAGGTAAAAAAGTCCGATTATAAGGAATATGATTATCTTATCTGTATGGACAGTATGAACCTGAGAAATCTTGCCAGAATCTGCGGACCGGATAAAGACAATAAAGTTTACCGCCTGTTAGATTTCACCGATGCAAAGCGTGATGTGGCGGACCCCTGGTATACCGGGAACTTTGAAAAAACATATGAAGATATTATGTTGGGACTAGAAGGTTTTTTGCGATATTTACGGGAAAAGGAGGAATAAACAGGCGGATTGTGCAAAATGCTGATATTGTGTCAAAAAGTCAAAAAAGATTGAACACAGTTTGTTGCCGTACTATTATAAAAGTATGGTAGTACATCAAAACGACTAAAATTGATGTGGGGAAAATAGAAAAGGGATTATAAGTTGTAACGATTAACGTGTGACAGATTCAGAAAGGAGTACGTATGAACGTAAGAACGAAAAAACTATCTGCAACCATGTTATGTCTGGTGTTAATGATTACATCAATAATCACCTCATCAGTAACAACTTATGCAGCAACTGACAGTGTTACATCTATCACTTTGAATGTGAAATCAAAGATAACTATGTATACTGGCAGCAGCAAAACAATGAAAGTAACAGCTGTGGAACCAAAAGGCAGTTCTACAAAAGTATTTTTTAAAAGCAGTGCACCGGATATAGTCAAGGTGTCACAAAAAGGAACAATAAAAGCACAAAAGGCCGGAAAAGCCACCATCACTGCAACATCCGCTGTGAATGAAAATATTAGCAGAGAGATACAAGTTACAGTAAAAAATCTGGTAAAGAATACTACACAGAATAAAGTGGTCATTCCCCTTGATAAGAAAAAAACATTAAAATTTTCTTGTGCAGTAAAAGCTTCCAATTTAAGTTTTAGTTCTAATAAAAAAAGTGTGGCAACTGTGGATGGCAAAGGTGTAGTAAAAGCAAAAAGAAAAGGAACAGCAAAGATAACCGTAAAAGGGGGAAAAGGTCAGGTAAAAGGCGCAAAGCAGGTAATTACTGTATATGTGGCAAAAAAATCTGTCAAAGGTGTATCTTTGAATGAAACGAAAAAAACATTGCAGGCTGGTCAGACATTTTCTTTAAAGACAACAGTAAATCCGGTAACAGCAGCAAATGTAGTGACCTTTAAATCAAGTAAATCCAGCGTGGCAACTGTAAATTCTAATGGAAAAGTTACAGCGAAAGGAAAAGGCACAGCCAAGATAACAGCAACGACAGTGGATGGTAAGAAAAAAGCTGTATGCAAAGTAATTGTCACAGAAGCAACAGAAACCGTAGAACCAACGGGAACAGTCAGGCCAACGGAAACCGTAGAACCAACAGAAGTGGTTAAACCAACGGAAACGGTGCAGCCAACAGAAATGGTAAAACCTACGGAGGAAATAAAACCAACAACGCAGCCAATAGAAGTAACAGCAGCAGTACCAGTCAAATTAGCAGATTTAGAAGCAAAATTTCCAATAGAACCGGAATATCCGGCGTTGCAGTTAAGTGCGGCAGATATGGAAGTGGATTTGAAAGAAGATTTGTTGACATTAGATGTGGCAGCGGGAACGAAAGTTAAAACGAAAGGTTATTATGAAATAAACGATGGCGGACAGGCATGTTATGAAATTATGACTTATGATGACTGGTGGAATCAGTTGCCAATAGAACTTAAGATGGTTACATATCATAATGATAGAATTGGTGTAAACCAGGTATTTTACCAGAATCCGGCAGACAATTACGGCAATCACAGATTAAACAATGGTATGGTGGCCAAACTGCTTCCAAATGAAGATGGATACGTCAGAGTAGAGCAGTGGGGATTGTTCCCGGGCAGAGATGACAACAACAGAGCAATGATTCATATTTTTGCAAATAATCACCAAAACAGTAAAATTTTATTTGGGAAAAATGCAGAATATGTACTGTATTATGACACTAAAAATCAGGCATACCAGAATAAAAATAGCATTATTGAGTCCGTGCCATGGTGGCTGGGAGAAAACAGTATAGGCAATAATGGAAATGAATATGCAGTTATGCTGCACTGTCGCCAGACAGCAAAACCGGTGATTGGCGATGCAAAAAATGTGGAATTGTGCGGCAATGGAGCTACCATTACCATTCCGGAGAATGAATTCTGTAAAGGAGCAACAGCGGATTTTGCAATGATTGAAACCGGCGGATATGTGGACGGTTTAAGCATTCATGGATTTCAGTTTGACAGTAATGGACTGCAGCAGTACCAGTACTATGATGAGGCAAAAGAAGAGTATGTTGCAATGAGGACAACAAACCATACCATTTCCTATTTCAGTTCTGCCTTCAATGTTGGATTGGGAGAGAAAGAAACAACAACAGCAGTAACAGATGGAAATGGAAAGCAGGTAATGGGCGACATCACATGGGCAGAAGTGAAGAATTACAACAACCGGGAAAAGATGTGCTTTAATAATGTAGAAATTTATGGAAATACATTTTTGGAAAATGGAACCTCTGTGGACATTCCGGATGGTGGTGGTGATGATATCCTGATTATTAATCCGGAAGAATCAGAAAACGTTAATATACATAATAACAAAATGTATAACTGGGGACGTTGGGTACTGGCAGTTGACCTGGGCGGAAATGGAGAAAGATTTTACAACTACACATTTAAACAGAACACATGTATTCAAAATAAAAGTAATACTACTTATACAGTAAATGGTACAACGGCAACTTCAACAAATAGAAACAGAGGACTTGGCTGGATTGATTTTGAAGCCAGAAAATGTTTTACGAATCTTGATGTATCAGAAAATTATGTATATGGTGCCAACGGATGGGCATTTAATGGAAATGGAAAGATATCAGAGAATATTACGATTCGTGGAAACAACATAACAAGACCGCCGTTTTCCTGGAAAAGTATTTATCCATATGCATTTGAATTTTATTATGTATATGCAAAAGATATTAAGGTATTGAATAATAAAATACAAAATGGCGGTAGTATTCGTTGGGGAAATCTTTCCTATAATATGCTGTTAGAAAATAATGATTTCGGTAATGCATCTTTTGGTATTACAAGACCGTTGGGCAATGTGACTATTCGTAACAATTTTGGTACGGGTATTAGAAATCAGACCTACAGCATTTCAGCGCCGACGGATCTTCCATGGATTGAAGACGAAACTAGCGAATATTATCTTCCACCGGAAGAGAGAAAAGCAGATATTCTTTTTGAGGGAAACAGTACAGGTGGAATTGTCACCAATATTGTGGTAACGGATCCAGAAAACGATTACAGGAAAAATATAACTCTGACATTTAAAAATAATAAATTTGCCAAGTTTGTTGTAAATGCCATAGGAATTAAGGACTTTTACTTTACACCGGATCAGCTGACAACTTCAGATATGGCATGGTCGGCAAGAGGATGTAAGTATAGTTCGCCTGTAATCTGCCGTCCAGTAGACAATCCAGTACCGGGAGGATTGTATTACAAAGAAGGCGATTTGGTAACAGAATCCTTGGATAAAGTAACCAGATTGTTTGGGCCAAAGTATTATAGCGAGATATTTACAGATTTGAAAAATGCAAATGGCAGTATTAAGAAGGGACAGGATATGTACTGTACCCGTGAGGGTGTATTTCCGGTGAATGGTGAATTCCTAAATTGTGATGCAGATGCTTATTTTACAGCAAATACAGAGTATAGTGTAGGAACCTTTATCTACACGGAAGATAACCTGTATTATGTAAGCAAAGCAGGAACAACAGGGGAAACCATACCAACCCATGTGAATGGCACAGAAACAAATGGTACAGCAGAGTTATTCTGGGTAGCACCAATTGCCAGATATGAAATGAGAGATAAAGTAGCAGAGTAAGTTGGTTATGGAAATACTGTGTTTTAAGGATATAAAAGCAGTTATATGTAGTGAGGTACTTACATAACATCGAGCAGGGGGCTGTCGCTTTAACGAATGAGAATTCGTGAAGCGGCAGCTTCATTTTTTCTGTTTTTTGATTAATTTCAAGAAAAGATTCCGATTTATTCTACCATTCTATAAAAGAAGCGTACTTTAATAAGCCATTGTCCATGGCT
>JBGVOM010000062.1:0-27652 GCA_045126515.1 Lachnospiraceae bacterium | reverse complement strand
TCCAGGGCTTCTTCCTCCCTGATTAGGTCTTCATCTATGTCAAGAATGGAAGACGCGGTAAGTATTTCGCCGGTATCTTTGTCGTAGTCAACCTTCTTTACGTACTTGGCAGCACCATATGATGTTGCTCTGGTATAACTTGCCAGTTCTCTCTCCGTCTGTTCAGACACAAACTGTGGCAAAAGCAAATGTGGAGCAAGTGGTATCGCACCCTGATCAACTGCAAATCTTGAATACTCCCTTGCCTTCTTGGTATTACCTTCGATATCCCCGGAAAACGGAGAACATATATAAACAAGAGGTCTGTCTGCACTTATTCCCATAAGCCGTATCTCCTTTCATTCAGTAGTAAGAGTTTTTCTCTTCCGACAGCTATGTATTGGAAAAGGACAAAAGTGCTAATTTCAGACCGAAACCTTAAAATTTTTTATTTTGGAATCACTCTTTTCCTTATAAAATGTGTTTCCAACATTCCATGTGGGACAGAACCCGGACAAAACAAAAAACGACATCGCAGGTTGTTCTAACCTTGCAATGTCGTTTTCAACATTCAAATTATTTAATTGTTATATTTCCACATCCTATGTTGCGGTCAACATCCCTTGTGGATTTCCACATACCTGTGTTGCCCGTAACATACTATGTTATTTTACACATTATATTGTTTTCCCAACACAGGGTCCTACTTATCGTCTCTGAGTCTACCCCCCATCCTATAATATTTTGAATACATAATTGCATACTCACGATGCTTTAAGTACCACTTTCTTTTTGCTTCTCGAAATCGCTCCTTATTCTTATTATAATATTCACGCTGTTTCTGACGTTTTTCCTCTTCTGTCATTTTGGGCTTGATTTCTTTTTTTATTGACTCCCCTCTCTCTGCCTTTAATTTTTCAGCTCGTTGCTTATTATAAATACTTTTTTTCTTCCTATATTCCACCGCATAATCTGCAACACCATACGAAACAACATGGTAGCCGTCATGCTCTGAATCCTTCCATTCATTGGTTACAATAAGATTTCGCAACACATAGTCCCGATAAAGATTTTTGCACTTACAATCAAAAGCCGTATAAAATAAATTGCTAAACCTGCTATCAAAATACAAGTTTTTCTTATTTGTAAGTTTCCACATGACAATCATTCCCTCCTGGATAATATCATCCTCATCATATAAAGGTAATTTTGCCAAATACTTATATCCTATTTTACACATCATAGGTCTGTAATTATTTTGAAGTTGCAGCCACACCCTATCGTCAGCTTTTCCCGTGACCACCAGTTGAATCAATTCTTCGTTTGTCAGTCCTGATAAATCCATAATAACCTCCATAATAAAAAAGGAACCAGATCATTCATCTGATTCCAAAATACTAATATTTGTTGGGAATGTATTTCTTACTTCTTTTAACACCTGCTTATGCTCTGTCTCCGTGAGCAATCCAGCATCATGCATTTTCCCTGCTATCTTTTTTGCCATATAATTATCGAATTCATTCTGTAACTGTTCTTCTGATAATATGGTCTTTTCTGGAATTGCCATTAATTCCACGGGACCTTCTAATTTTGTAACCTTCATTGCAATCACCTCCTTCAATCATAATACTCATACATTGCCCTGATTCTTCTTATATATCAAGTACAAAATCAAGCACTTGCCACATCCTATGTTGCGGCTAACATCCCGTGTGGGTTTCCACATACCTGTGTTGCCCATAACATAGGATGTGTTCTTTTAACAATATGATGTGTTCCCAACACAGGATATTATTTTTCAACATTCCATGTGAAATTAGCACTTTTCCCTTTTTCCAATACATATCCCCTGACAGCAGATGATGAAAAAACAAATTTCAAAAAAATTTTTCAAAAATTATCTCGAAATTAGCACTTTCATCAAATTCCAATACATAGCTGTCAGAAAGGGCAAGACCCAATCGGAAAGCGAGGTACCAATGAACAACATGAGTGAAATGGATGAAATCATCAAAGATGAAATCCCGGATGAAGAACTCATCGACACGCTGATAGCCATAAGCGTTGTTTCAAAAAGACTGGCTCACAAGCTACGAATCATTAAGGAAAAAGGAGGAAATGAAAACAATGGAGAAAAATGATTTTTATGAACTTCTCGATGGAATCATCGAATGTTCAGAGAAGGTAGCAAAGCTTGGCAGACTCTTAAGAGATTTCGTGCCACAGTTCATGGAGTTGATTCCAGAAAGAGCAATCGAGGGTAAGGCTGTAGAGATTAAGGCAGCAAAGGTACTCGAAGACAAGAAAGCAACAAAGAAAGCAGAACCTAAAGCAGAGCCAAAGGACGAAACTCCTGCTTACACTTTTGAGGAGTTAAGAAAGGCATTTGCAGCCAAGAGCCACGCAGGTTTCACGGTTGAGGTTAAGGCACTCATCGGCAAGTATGGTGCAAGCAGACTTTCAGATATTAATGAATCTGATTACGCAGCCATCATGAAGGAGCTGGAGGTGATTGGATGAGTACACACGCTTTCCTCTCACCATCAGCAAGCCACAGATGGTTAATGTGTCCACCAAGTGCAAAGCTCAATGCTGCTCTTCCAGATCAGACCAGTCCTTATGCTAAGCAGGGAACAGACGCACACGAACTTTGTGCCTACCTTGTAGAAAAGGCACTCGGCCGTGATGTTAAGGATCCAACAGAGAACCTTGATTATTACGATGAAGAGATGCAGATGTGTGCAGAAGGCTACGCAGAATTTGTAATGCAGGAACTTGAACTTGCAAGACAAACCTGCCCGGACACAGAAGTGCTTGTAGAACAGAAAGTCGACTTCTCCAAATGGGTAGAAGGTGGCAAAGGTACGGCCGACTGTATTCTTTTATCAGATGGAACGGCAGAAATCATTGATTACAAGAATGGTCTTGGAGTCATGGTCAGTTCTGAATCTGAAGAGTTCGGTGGCAACCCACAGCTTATGTGCTACTCCCTCGGAGTCATTGATATGTTTGATGGCATTTACAATATTGATACCATCCGCATGGCTATCTACCAGCCAAGAAGAGATAATCTTTCGGTTTATGAAATGAGCAAGGCAGACCTTCTTAAGTGGGCAGATGAAGTATTAGCCCCTACTGCTGCCCTTGCCATGAAAGGCGAAGGAGAATTTAAGGCAGGCTCACATTGTCAGTTCTGTAAGTGCAAAGCCACCTGCAGAAGAAGAGCCGAGTTCAATCTTGAAATGGCACAGTATGATTTTGCGATGCCGGATACTTTAGAAGACCACGAAGTTGAAGCAATCCTTATGAAAGTAGACCAGCTTACTTCCTGGGCAGACGATGTCAAGGAATACGCACTCAATCAGGCTCTGCAGGGTAAGGAATATGAGAACTTCAAGGTTGTGGAAGGCAGAAGTGTTCGTAAATATACGGATGAAGATGCCGTTGCATTTGCAGTAAAGGATGCAGGGTTTGACCCATTTGAGAAGAAACTTCTCGGCATCACAGCTATGACTTCTCTTCTGGGTAAAAAGAAGTTTGAAGACCTGCTTGGTGGAATGATTATGAAGCCACCCGGCAAACCAACATTAGTTCCAAAGTCGGACAAGCGCCCGGCTATGAAGAATACAGCACAGGAAGATTTTAAATAGTAAAGGAGATTTTTTATCATGGCAAAATTTATGAATCCAACAAAGGTCATCACAGGACCTAATACAACATTCAGTTACTTAAACTGCTGGGAGCCTCGCTCCATCAACGGAAGTACACCTAAGTATTCCGTATCACTTATCATCCCTAAGTCAGACAAGGGAACAATCGACAAGATTAACGCAGCCATTCAGGCAGCCTACGAGGAAGGTCAGTCTACTCTTAAGGGAAGTGGCAAGTCAGTACCTGCACTTTCTATGATTAAGACTCCTCTTCGTGATGGAGATACAGAAAGACCAGACGATGAAGCATATGCTAACAGTTATTTCATTAATGCTAATTCAAGCACAGCACCTGGTATCGTTGACGCAGACCGTAACCCTATCCTTGATAAAGGCGAGATGTATTCCGGCTGCAAGGGCAGAGCTTCAATCAACATCTATGCTTACAATGTAAACGGCAACCGTGGTATTGCCTGTGGTCTTAACAATCTTCAGAAGATTTCTGATGGAACTCCACTTGGTGGCAAGTGCAGAGCCGAGGATGATTTCGATGATGATGATGACGATGATTTCTTAAGCTAATCGTCAAGGGCTAATGCCCCCGAACACTTATACACGGGGTGGTGGTTACTGCTGCCACCCCACATTTTATATTATGGAGGAAAAATTAAATGAGTAAGATTTATAGTTCAGAGCAGGTATCCCGTGGTCATGTAGATAAGATATGCGACCAGATTGCGGATGCCATTGTAACAGATTGTTTGATGCATGACAAAAACAGCCGTGTTGCTGTTGAAGTATTACTTAAAAATGAAACTGTGATTATCGCAGGAGAAATCACAAGTGAGCATGAACCAAATTATGCAGACCTTGTAATGCAGGTTATGGCCGACATCGGTATTGATAAACTCGGCTACTCTTCTATTGATGTTAAGGGTCTTATTACAAAACAGTCCCCGGACATTGCAATGGGAGTTGATAAAGGTGGTGCCGGAGATCAGGGCATTATGTATGGTTATGCTACCAATGAAACACCAGAACTTCTTCCTATCCCATTTGCCGTAGCAACCAAGTTCATCAAAAGACTTGAGGCTCTTGATTGCCCTATGCTTATGCCGGATGCAAAGGCACAGGTATCTTACGATTATGATGAAGGAAGAATCACTACTTTCTTATGTTCGGTGCAGCATAGTGAAGATGCAACACTTGATGATATCAGAAAAATCATTGAAAGCCTTATGGTTCTCGTTGCATCAGAATATGGATTAAACACAGACTTTGAGAAACTCATCAATCCTACAGGCAGATTTGTAGTAGGTGGCTCAAAGGCAGACTGTGGTGTTACAGGAAGAAAACTCGCCTGCGATACTTACGGTGGTATTGCAAGAATTGGTGGCGGTGCATTATCTGGAAAAGACCCATCAAAGGTAGACCGTTCTGCAGCATATATGGCTCGTAGAATTGCTGTCGATTTAGTTCGTTCCGGATACTGTGATGAAGTCGAAATTCAGATTGCATATGCCATCGGTAAGGCAGAACCCGTATCTGTTGTTGCAGAAACTTTCGGTACGGCTCATGTATGTCCTGATTGCATCGACAGATACATTAAGGCAAATTACAACTTAACTCCACGCGGTATCATTGCCCAGCTCCATCTCTTGGATGTAGATTACAATTTCGTATCTTCCGGCGGTCACTTTGGTAAGGAATATCTCCCTTGGGAAATTGAAGATGAAGAACTCATTGCAGAGTTCCTTGATGGACGCAAGACCGCTAACCATCAGTTCGGAGAATGGTTGAATAAGAGATTTTCTGAAAAACAGTAAGGAGGCAATTATGGAGATAAAAGAAATAGCCATAGATATTGAGACATTTTCAGATGTGGATTTAGTGAAATGTGGTGTCTATCGTTATGCCGAATCTCCAAACTTTGAAATACTTCTCTTCGCCTATTCCATCAACAATGGTCCTGTGCAGGTAATTGACCTTGCACAGGGCGAAGAGATTCCTTCGGAGATACTTGCGGCATTAACTGATGACAATATAACCAAGTGGGCATACAACGCTTCCTTCGAGCGAATCTGTCTTTCATTCTTTTTAAGAAAACATTACCCTATGTACTTTAAAAGTTATAGCATTGACGAAGATACTGTAGGTTTGTACTTGGATCCATCTGCATGGAAATGTTCAAGAATATGGGGAGCATATATGGGTCTTCCACTCTCCCTTGAAAGCATCGGTTCTGTACTTAAATTGCAAGACCAGAAGATGAAAGAAGGCAAAGACCTTATTCGTTATTTTTGTGTTCCCTGCAAGGCAACCAAAACAAATGGTGGCCGTACAAGAAACTATCCTTCCGATGCCCCGGACAAGTGGGAAACATTCAAAGCCTACAATATCCGTGATGTTGAAGTCGAACTTGCAATCAAGGATAAGCTGCGTCTCTTCCCTGTTCCAGACTTTGTGTGGGATGAATATCATTTAGACCAGGAAATCAATGACAGAGGAATTGCCGTTGATATGCAACTTGTAGATAATGCCGTAAAACTTGATGAAATAAGCAAGGAATCACTTATGACTAAAATGCAGGCATTAACGGGACTTGATAATCCAAATAGCGTGGCACAGATGAAAGGCTGGCTTTCTGATAATGGAATCGAAACAGAGAGTCTTGATAAAAAAGCTGTAAAGGAATTATTGTCCGATGCAGATAAAACCACTACTGAAGTATTGGAATGCCGACAGCAGCTTGCCAAGTCTTCCGTAAGTAAATATACCGCCATGACCAATATGGTATGTGATGATGGAAGGGCGAGAGGCTGCTTTGCCTTTTATGGTGCAAACCGTAGTGGCAGATGGGCAGGCCGTGGTATTCAGTTGCAGAACCTTCCACAAAATCATATGACAGACCTTGCCGAGGCTCGTAGCCTTGTCAGAGATGGAAACTTTGATGCTCTCTCACTTTTATATGATAATCTTCCGGGTGTTCTTTCTGAACTTATAAGAACGGCATTTGTACCAAAGCCGGGATATAAATATGTGGTAGCCGACTTCTCTGCTATTGAAGCAAGGGTTCTTTCATTCCTTGCAGATGAAAAATGGCGAATTGATGTATTCCGTAAAGGCGAAGACATCTATTGTGCATCTGCCAGTCAGATGTTTAAAGTACCTGTAGAGAAACACGGACAGAACGCACACTTAAGACAAAAAGGAAAAATCGCAGAATTAGCACTTGGCTACGGTGGATCCGTTGGAGCATTAAAATCAATGGGTGCTATCGAGATGGGTCTTGAGGAAGAAGAATTGCAGCCACTTGTTGATGCCTGGCGAAACTCCAACAGTAACATCACTTCGTTTTGGTGGCAGGTGGATTCGGCTGTTAAGCAGGCTGTAATTAATAAGAAAACTTCAACAGTCGGTTGTCTTACATTTTCATATCAAAGTGGAATGCTTTTTATAGAATTACCATCCGGCAGAAGGTTATGCTATGTAAAACCTAAAATGGGAATGAATCAGTTCGGTTCAGAATCTGTTACCTATGAAGGTATTAATGGTGGCAAATGGGTCAGAATCGAAAGCTACGGACCTAAATTTGTCGAGAACATTGTACAGGCTGTGAGCAGAGATATCCTTGCTTATGCAATGAGAACTCTCTCCCATTGTTTCATAGTTGGCCATGTGCATGATGAATTGATAATTGAATGTTCCCCGGATGCATCTCTTGATGCTATCTGTGAACAGATGGGAAGAACCCCACCTTGGATTGAAGGCTTGTTACTTCGAGCCGATGGATATGAATGTAATTTCTATCAGAAAGATAACTAAAAAACAGGCACTATGGAATGCGCTCATTTTCCATAGTGCCTTTAATTTATCCTAACATTTCAATGATTACATTAAGAAGTGCGTATGCCTCTTCCTTATAAATATCGTTGAACTGGCTCTTATAGCCCTTGTAGCTATCAACATCAAAGTTAACAAGTCCACCCTTAAGAATCTCTTCTGCCTCTTGTCTTACACGGTTACCAGGATACTTTGCGAGTCTCATTTTTTCATAAAACTTTGCACCCTTTACTCCCGTGTGAAGAAGTAATACGGCATATCCGATTTTTGGAGATTTCTCAATCACTCTGCTTACCAACTCAACAAATGTATTAATAGTTTCCTTGGTACTCTCTTCTGCCATAATGATGTCTTCTGCGGATGGGGCTGACACAAGTTCCAATTCGTAATCATCTTCTAAAGCATCTCTTGATACAGAATTTGGTACGGCATAATGTCCGAGTTCCTCGTTCTGATATAAATTGAATGCTGCTCTTGCGTCCTTCTCCCATGCCTGATCTACGGCCTTGTAAATAACTCTGAATGATTTCTTACCAACTGTAATGGAACTGATGCATTCTGGGTTAGTTACTGTCTTTGCATCGAGTTCTGTGTACTCAAATGGCACCATTACTTCATTGGCTTTGATAGGTTCTCCGTTGTAGTTTCTTGTAAATTTTTTCATTTTAGCCTCCAAACTGCCGTCTGGACGCAAAAGCAAGATACTACCCCACCACTTGGGAGATACCCACCCATGACCGAAAATGAGCGCACGAAGTCATGGGTACCAATATTCAATCCTCCACAACCTGCAAAAAAGTCGTGAAAGAAAAAATATGTAATATCCTGCCTTCGGACGTCACTCCGGCCTTATACAATTTTTATTTGAGTTTTTGAAAACTCAGATGGATGCACAAGCATCTATGCAGCCATCTCGGTATTCAAGACACTTTTCTGTTTTTGTGCAAAACAAAAAGACCTGACAAAGAATAGAGTTTTTCCTCTAAACTTCGTCAGGCCTTGGTCGCTATAATTTCTTATGCGCCGATTCGCTCAGTACGAACTTTCTTTTGGTGGAAGCTGACCGCTACCACAGCTTTGCAGATTGGACATTTTATTTTAATAATGCCTTCAACTGCTGCCGGGTCTGCATCAAACAACCTTTTATTTTTACAACATGGACAAGCCACATGCACTTCCTGCATTCATTTTTCGCCTCCTGTTAAGAAGGCCAGCTAAAAGGGATGTCAAACTGACCGTTGATTATAGTCTTTCAATATTCCTTTGCACTGTGTTCCGTGACTTGGTACCTAATGTAGCGATGAAAAAAATATACCAAACATTTGTTCGATTGTCAATCTGTTTCTCATTTGACTGACGAAGTAGTTTTATTCTTTTTCTACTAATAATTTTAGTCAGGCAAAGAGAATAAGGGAATTTATCAAATTACCACTTATTATTTTTTATTTATATATATTCATTTATGTTTTTCTTTATAGAAATGTGATAGAATAAACTTAACATTATATTTGCACTTATATATTATGTTAGATATAAACTATCACTTATTTATACACTTATTTTTAAGGATTTGAGGTGTTTCATATGACAGGAAATAAATCATTAGAAATGGCAGGTAACATGTTTTCCTATGAAAATCAAAGATGTGACTGCAAGGTAACTACCAACTACACAGAGGATGGAAAAGAATATCATAGTCTGCAGATAAAAAACATAGATGGCTTTTACAAATACGCTTATGCATCTTTAGATGGACTTGTAATGATTAATAGTAAAACCGGAGCTATTATTGAAACCTATAAAGTCATTGAAGATTTTTTGAATATAAAAATGCAGGATGCCACAAGTATAAAAAACTTTGTAGACAATTACGGTTTCTTTATGCCTCTGCCGGATGATGGAAAATATAGATTGTTCGATCATGTTGAACTTGGTTGCCTTCTACTAAGATTTAGGTATCTTGTTCAACTGATGGCTCTGATTGAAGATGACACTATAGACTACGATAAAATTCTTCGTCATGTCGTTAATTTACTTTTCTCACAACCAAGAAAAATAGCAATAAACGATAACGATTCGGGTCTTCAGTCTTGTATTCATGAATTTACAAATCTGTGGTATCAAATAGACAAATTACCCGATTTAAGTTCGAATCTTATATGTTGTCAAACCAATGACCCATATGATGACTACTATCCAATACCCGATTCATTTACAAATAAAGAAGAAAAACTCGGGTATATTGACTATCATGAAATTGTAGAAACACTAGATGATTATGAGTATTCCAGCAGTTCTCTATTCAAGGCTAAAGTATACAAATTATATCGAGATGCGTTCTCTAATTCCGTTACAGAACACTCTCGCCTTGTTATTGATTTTTTATTTCATTTATTAAAAATGGGAATCAAAATAGATGACATACCACCTAGTGGAAAACTTACAATATCAGAAAACATTAATAACATGGATAAATTCGATGAGGATTTCAAAAGCACTCTTATCCAAATTGCAAAATCTGTAATCAAAGATGAATTCGATTATGCGCTGTACGGAATACACCCAACATATGACATTGAAACAATGTCTCCAAATTGGGAGATTCCAAATTTATACACAGCTTTATATTTTGCTCTGTTCTATACTCGACCAGAATATGAAGTATATCGAAAATGTGCAAATCCAAATTGCAATAGACTTTTTAAGGTTAAGACCACAAATAGCAGAAAGCAGTATCACAATACAGCCTGCCAAAATGCAGCCGCACAAATGAGACATCGAAAACTAGGCAAATAAAAAAATGGGGCAACAACTACATTACATAGTTGCTGCTCCATTTATTAATTCTATTTCAGCATCATCTTCATCATCTTTTGACTTTAGCGGATCAGTGCTTTTTATAATATTCTCTACAAGAGTTGCTAACTGATTAATGTCCGTCTGATTCTGCTTAACAGTTCTTTCCATCATCCACTTAACATCAAGAAGGATGCCTTGAACTCTTTCATATGAAGCACCTGAGTCTTTCCAATCTCCTCTAGCCTCACCTATATGAACCATATTTTCTCTAGATGGGAATACTGTTCCACATTTATTAAACGGCATTAAAAATACATTATACACTGGTGGTGCCTGCCCACTCTCATCCTTGAACTTAGGATCTGTGGCTACATACTCGCCATAAGTAATCTGCTTGTTAATTGATGTTGACTTAGGAAGTTCCTTTGGATCTTTACTATCTCCGTATCGATAATACTTTGCATCGAGAATGAATATTTTCTCTCCAACCTTCATAATCGTATCCGGTTCAAGCGCAGACTTCGCATGCTTGCCTGCTGCCCCGAGATACCATGAAGTTCTTGGGAAATAATAATTCTTATTATCCACTCCGAAGTTAAAGTCTATAAGCCTTTCCCATACATACTCAAAATCGTTAGTACCAAAGAAAAATCGAGCATTTCTACCCTTTTTCCCAACATACTGTATCATATCCATCATCCCAGCGAATAAAGCTTTGTTTCTATTGTTATTTTCACTATGAAGCTTTTCCTTTAATGCTGTTAAGAATCTTTTCTCATCAAATGGAATACTTGACCTTCTCGGAACATCCTGCCCAAACAAAAAACCTATCTTCCTATAAGCTTCCTCGACACAAAATTCATTTATTTTGGTTATATAATTAGCTGTATCCACTCTTGATTCCTGCGCCACAGTTGTCAAATAAATGAATGAACCATCTTGTGGATATGCTTTCTGCGTCTTGACCGTTCTTGCCCAGCTCTTATGACCATTACCATTGACCTTAAATATTCTCTCGTTTTCGGTATAGTAACCCCTGCTATAATATTCATCTAAGATTGTCATGTATGCTTGGATTGGAAAATTAACTGTTTCAGGATTACTCATCAATAACTGCGGAAGTAATTTTTCTTTTATACCAGAAAAACGAGATAACACCCTTATCAGTAATTGAACATCTTTCTTCTGTTCTGCTTCTGTTGCTCCCAGCTTATAACCTATCGGAAAGCAAACTTTTATCTGCTCCCCATCAGATCTAATGCCCACAAAAGTATCCGTTCCTTCGTTTGTATTTACATGGCAATCATATAAAGGCGCTGATTTTTTCTCCATACAACCACCCCTTTATTCTTCTTGATTCATACCAAATACATCATCCATAAATATTGAAAATCTCTGATCCCCTTCTGCATTCTCGAAGGCCTTTATGAGTTTTTCCAAGCTGTCAAATTCTGTCTTAAACACTTCATCTCTAGTAAATTTAAATGCATCATCCCATAAATACTTGAGTACCTTTTCCGGGAAGTTGTGATTTCTGTCATCAGCATCCTCCTGGTCAACAACACCCTCGTCATTAGTTGTGTAGAAATATAAATCCTTTTCTGTCACAAAATATGCACCTAAACGCTTATCTTCTGATGAAGTCATACCTACATTTTTTGCAAGTACAAGTTCATTAATAACCTTTGCAAATGTTGACCATTTCATATTTGTATCAAGAATCTTCTTGTTTGCAATCTTTGAATGCTCAACATCATTTTCAACCATACGCATATTCCATCTTCTTTGGAAAGCCGTATCCAAAGTAAATACATTCTGGTCAGAGGTATTCATTGTTGCAAAAACATACAAGTTTGACGGAATTTTAATTTTACTAGGATCTTCAATGAAACTTCTATTGTGTATATAAACTCTATCAGCAACATCAACATTTGTTATATCATATGAGCCAGTTCCATCATCCTCTCTATCGAGTAACTGAAATATATCTCCAAAAATAGCAGGAGCATTACCTCTGTTTATTTCTTCAACTATTAAACAATATTTTTTAGTTGGATTATTATAGGCTGCAGACAAAATACGAGTGAATGGACCCGGCAAGAACTCATACTTAATCTTCTGCGTTTCTTCATCCGTAATCGGCATAATCTGTCCTACAAAATCTCCATATGTATAATCAGGATGGAATACAACTCTCTCCATTCCAAATACATCCTTACAGTACTTTGTTTTAATACTATGGCTCTTTCCGCAACCAGGAACTCCATATAAAAGGATATTGCGGCCACCTCTTAATCTCGTGCTTTCGTCAATATCTACTTCCTCTTGAGCAGAGTCCTCATCCCCTAAATCAGAAAAAGGCTCATTATTTAATGCGAGCAATTGTTCCATGATTTCAGCAAATTTCTCTTTTGTAATAGAAATCATTTCTGATGACATCAATGCTCTTTCCAAGTTTTCATCTTCTAAACTGGCACCTTCAGATACCTCTATCTTCTTTACCAACTCAATCTGATTTGATGTTTCAACGCTACTAACATCAAAAACATATTTAACCTTTCCGATTGGATTTCCCACATACCCTAAGATGTAATCACCAGTTACCACTTGCGAAAAAATAGTGGCATCATCCTGAGTAGTCAGTCCAAAATTAATGGTATTTCCTGCATCCAGTACAGAGAATGTTTTTATTAACGAATTAACCGAAAGTATATAATAGTTACTCATCATAACCCTCCATTTCAAAAAGATACTTTTTCCAAGCACAAATTCTATTTAAGAATGCTCTGTTTGCATTTTTCTCAACTTGAATTTCTACCATTTCCTTGCCGGAATAGTTCTCTACGATACTATTTCCACCCACCTTCACATCATATATATCCGTGGTTACTGGCGAATCACTTCTTTTTCTTTCTGAAGAAATAAACTCAATTTCTATTGGCTGATATGCACCGTCAACAAATACCGTTGCAGACGATGTAATCAATTGTTTTCTTTCAGCATTCAAAAGTTCAAATCCAGATTTACATTTCTGAATCATTAAGATATCATCTCGTTTGTTCAAATCTATAAAATAAGATTTATCATCATCTTCAGCAATATGAACTTCTAAAACTACCTCATCTCCCGCACATACATCGTTGTCTCTATAAAAATCTCCAAGACCAACTATTCTCTTTTCACGCCCTGATGTTGCACGGATATAATATATTTTACCCGTCTTTTTGTAGACAAAATTTTTAACATCTTCGTATTCAGGGAATATATCAGATATTTCCAAATCTTGTGGAACTTGAATGTATGTTTCATGGGTTCCTGTTTTTCCAAGTTCAGTATTGTTTAGTTTTTTTATTAGCTGAACAATCTTCATTTGACCACCCCACTATCCTATTTCAAAAATTCTTTTATAACCGATGCAATTCCTCTCGCCATCATTGTAGGCACTGCATTTCCTATCTGCATATAAGTTTTCAAGTATGCACCCCAGAACAAATAATCATCCGGAAATGACTGTATACGAGCTGCCTCTCTTGGAGAGATTGCTCTAATTTGATAAGGATGGATATGTGAATGACAATCCATTCTCAAATGTGCAGTGATGGTTCTGCATGGTCTATCCGCTACAAGTTTATAATACTTATCTTTAAAGCAATGATTTCGATGAGCGTATGGCATAATATCTTTTATTTTCTCATCCGTTGCATCGTCACCCTGATTCAGTCTTTTATAAATTTCATAGTTCACATCACTTACATAGCGTGCTTTATGATTATAGACATATGGTATTTTTCTTCCCATATTAATCAGATTCAAGTAATCATTGTCTGCATCAACATAAGCATTCACATCTATCTTTTTTCCGGTAGTATCGCTATCGACTTCATTCATGTTCTTAATCCTTGGTGCATCTAACGGCTTGATGTCCCTTAATGCCTCTTCCAAAGTAAAATGCCTATTTCCTGAATGCTTCTGCTCAATTAGGTCAAAAATCTGATTAGGAGTAATGCCCTTCTGTTCTGCAACATCACTTCTAATTGCTATGTAAATAAGACGCTCTCTGCTTTGAGCCACATTAAACTCTTGCGAGTTCAATATTCTATAGGAAACTAAATACGAGCAATCTCCCTTTACTCGTAGTTTGCCGTAGTCTTCAACAACCTGATCGGCAACCTTTAACATTCCTTTTACATTTTCCATAACTACAAATTTAGGAGCAATCTTCTCAACAGCTTTTACGAAATACTTATAAAGCTTGTTTCTTGGATCATCAATGACTCTCTGTCTATTAGCTTCACTAAATCCCTGGCATGGAGGACCTCCAACTACAATATCAATGTCTCCATCAATATAGTCTTCTATATGATCCACAATTTGCTTAATATCTCCTTGGATTAATTTATCCGTAGGAAGTTCGGGATGATTGTATTTATAGGTTTGAATACAAACATCTTCAATATCATTTGCAAGTTTTACATTAAATCCTTCTTGTAAAAATCCCAAACTCAATCCACCAGCTCCGCAGAAAAAATCAACCAATGTTAAATTTTTCTTTTTCTTTGCAGCAGACTGAATCTGTTTTCTCTTTGAATTATACAGCTTATCCAACAGACCATCCATCTGCTCGCCATACTTAACTGCGATTCGTACTGCTTTTATGAAATCATCATACAGTGCCGGGACTTCCTTCTTCAGTGTTGGAAGTTCCTCTGCATTATCAATAACACCTATTGACTTTAATTCATCAACAACATCCACATCATCACACTCAAATGGGATATTCTCTTTCTCACAAAATACTTGTACTAATCTAATATATACAGATATCTGTTCTATAAAAAAACTTTTCTCTGTTTTATTCTCCCAGTCTGAAACCGACTTAAATATCATTTTTCTTATCCAACCCTTCCAAATGTACTCTTAATGCCTTTGCAATAGCCTCTGCAAGCAATGGTGGAACAGCATTTCCTATCTGCTTAAATTGCTCTGTTCTTGGACCCTCAAAAACGAAATCATCCGGGAAGGATTGCATTCTTGCAGCTTCCCTTACCGTAAATGTTCTGCCCTGCTTATAATCTGGATGAATAAACTGATTTCCATCTTTATACAGATGTGCAATTATGGTCTTTGATGGCAAATCCCACCACTGCACTGTATAGCTGTTTCCGAAAACCCTAGGCTTTTCATGTCTCAAGTCTTCTCGTTTCTCAAGCATCTCCTGAAATGTCCATTTGTTTTCAGCCATAGCTTCATATCGTAAAATATCCATATCATTATGATTTCTTGCTACATGGTCACGTAAAACCTTCAACTTAGGAGAAGTAATTTTCTTCAAGAACTCATTGTCCCTTGCAAACTCAAACTCAATTTCCCTTTCTCCTTGACCTGGTCTTAAGAATGGTAGCTCCGCAATTGCGTCCTTAACCGTTACATATTTTTTAAGTCCTTTTCTTTCACTTTCTTCCATCTCCGGGTCATAATGAGTTTTCTTTATTGACTCATAGATTTCTTTCGGCTCAACTTCTATATCTTTTCTCACACCGATAATAATTACTCTTTTTCTAATCTGAGGAACACCATAATTTGCCGAATTCAAAACACATAACTCTGGAGAAAAGTCCACCTTATACTTTTCACCAAGTGCTCTAACTACAAGCTTGATTATCTGCTTGCCATCTACATTAGCAGACAAAATTCCCGTAACATTCTCAAATACAAAAAACTTTGGATTATAGTGATTAAGAATTTTTACATAACTTTCAAACAAGAAATTTCTAGGATCTTCTTTCATTCCCTTTTCGTCTCTTGCTCTTCCCGCGGTTGAATATGCCTGACAAGGTGGACCACCAATAATCAAGTCAACTTCATTTCCCTTTACAACCTTATCTAATCTTTCAATCACATCATCCTTCGTGATATCTTGTTCGAGAACTGCTTCCTCTGCGTTTTTGAACTTATAATGTTTCATCCTCGTCTTTAAGGTTTTGCACGCTGTTGGATCAATTTCTATATGTGCAAGTGCCTCATAATTCTGCTTATAAAATCCTTCACTCAAGCCACCACAACCGGCAAACAAATCAATAAATGTATACTTTTTAGCTGCCATCATCCAATCTCCTCGTCCTTCTCAATTTCCATAATATCGCTGGTATCACATTGAAGTACCTCGCATATCCTTACTAGAATTTGAGTATTGATATTTTCGTTTTTTCCTAATTTGGCCATTGATGCAGAACTGATTCCTGCCAACTCACACAAATCTTTTTTCTTCATATCTCTATCTATTAATAATTTCCATAATTTTTTGTATGTTATGTGCATTAATTCTCTCCTCCAAATCACACTCGCAATCGCAAACTACGGCATATCCTATCATATCACAAAACCTTAATTTTTACAAGATGCTGACTTTGCGAACGTAAATTATTTTTTCATAGGTAACAAGAAAATCTTTTAGGGTAAATATTTATTTCTTTCATCAAAATTCGTTAATCATAGTGTTTCAATAAACTTCTTTCTGTTGTTATGCGTTTATTTCATTCAAAAAGAAAGACCAAAAGTAGCACTCAAAATTACTACCTTTGGTCTTAAAAGCCTCTTCTCCAAGTCTTATGACATCTATCCCTATTTAATTTGGACATAAACATAACGCTCGCAACGTGGTGTTAATGTCAAAGCGCGTCCTAAAATTCAATCATCCTCGTCCAAGACCTCTGCTGCCTCGCTCGGACTCTTCATCAATTTCAATAAATACTCTTCAAACTTCGGTCGGCAGATAATCCATCTGTTTCCGTTGAACAAGGCAAATCCACCTTCGTTCAGTTCTGCCATTCTTCTCATTTTCTTAATACCGATGTTGAAGTAAACTCCTGCCTCTTTAAGGGAAAGCATATATTTCTCCTGGATAGGCAGTTCATAAATTCCTGTTGGTTTTTGCATATGCATCACGCTCCTTTGGTTTATTGGCCATAAAGGCTCGTGACATATATCACTCAACAGTTCCCAGAAATCAAGTAGTTTCTCGGACTACTCATTTCCTACATTTTAACGATAGCATTTAGGGGGTTCTACCATTTAACGATAGGAATTTGCTATCGTTTTAAGAGTTACTACCCGGCTACAAGCCACTTTTACAGATACTATTTTCTCTTTTGTCATTCGTAGTCCGACCGTAGTGTTTTGGCACAATAGTAGTTCACATAGTGCCGATATTTGCCCCACACTGCCCCATAGTGCATTATACATAACAGTAGTCTTTACTCGTGCCGTGGCAGATGAAAAGTACTTTTATCAAATCTCTATCTCCTTTCAAAATGCGCTGTCCTGCTGCCATTTGCAGCGATTTGCGCGGTGTCAATTCTTCTTTATGTATCGGTCATTTCTGTACATAAAATGCAAAACTTAGCAAAATATTTCAAGATGTGTACAGCAATCGTAGTAGAAACGGAGTAAAAAGTGGGTAGGGTTACTACTCCTTCATACCAGTATACTTCTATACATTGTAACAAAGTTCTCTTCACTCTAATTCATCCAACATATCATCTTGTTTAACTTCTGTATGTACGAATAGTGCGCCATTCTCTATATAGCTTTTTATAAGAAAACGACAATTTAAAAACCTTTGAGTCACCTCTCCAACCTTGCATTCCATTAATACTTCATCGTTATCTATTATTTTTACCATTGTTGATTCATCAAAAAATGATAGAAAATCAAATAATCTCATAATTACCTCCATCTAATCAAGATTTTTCCATCTGTATCTGGTTAAACATTGCGTCCCATTCTTTTTCTTCACGCCATTCATCATCTAACGTTATAACTGCTTTCCCTTCAGAATTGTACTTTGTGTTTTCTAATGCCAATTTGTATGATCTCTCATAATATTTCTTTTCCGTATTTTCCATCATAACACCTTCTCCCTAGCTTGTTAATCCCATAAATAGAAAAACCATTTTGCATATAAGGTAAATGCCTGATTCTTACAGTTTTCCCTGTATCTATCAAGTTCTTTTTCTGCCTCATAGAAATTATTTTCTACTTCTCTATATTCATCAATCTCACGCGGAAAATGCATTCTTCTACTAAACGTTTTTCCACTTTCTTCCCTTTCCAGCTTTTCTCCAAACAGTCCATATTTTTTCTCGAACTCTTTTGCTACATCTTCATGTTCTTTTTCATAAGGATTCTTCCGTTTACATGTTTCTTCATTCATCTCTCTAAATAAGAAAATCATCTCATTCAAAATTTTATCCCATTCTTCATGACAAGTATCATTACATAGAATTCCATCTGCATTAACATAATCAGATCCCAAAACACCCGGACTTCCATTTCGATTTTCTTTAAATTGTTGTAACATATTTGGCATTATAGCCATAAACCAACCATCTATATTCCACAAATCCTTATCGCAATATCCTTTTGTTATTCTCTGCCAACTATATTTTATATTTTCAAAAACAAAACGTGGTAATTTCCAAGGTTGTCTAATCCGCCATCGAAACTCCTTACTATCCCATACATTTTTCATATGCGTATCTCCTTCTTATAAAAACAACAATATCCCCGTCAACGACGAGGATATCTTCAATACTTGTATGTAATACCTTGCTAAGAATTAGAAAATTATCTATACTTGGAAGCGACCGTCCTGAAATCCACTTATATACAGCTTGTGGATTTTCAAATCCCATAGCCTCTTGGATATCTTTTACAGTATACCCATTTTCTTTTAATAATTCTCGAATCCTATTCCCGGTTGCCTGTTGCTGGATAGATAAATATATAGGTTTCAAAATCGTCCCTCCTTTATTCATCGTCCATCCCGATACACGTCGATATTATATCATATTTTCTCTTTCTTCACCAGAAAAATTCTCGTAAAATTCTTTACAAAAATTTTGATAACCAGAATGCCCTAACAATATCATTTTCTTTTTTAATTCCCCTAATGTTTCCAAGAACTTCTTTGCATCACATTTTTTTACTTTACAGAAAACAACTATAAAATCTGTATTGGATTTATGTGCTTCCTTTTGGAACCATACCCTGACTCTATTTTTTATGAATAATGCGTCTGCAAGGTATTCTTTTGTATCAATAAAGCAAAAGTATTTGTATCTTATTGACATTTTCTCTAGCGGAATATAATTGTTGTATTCCATTTCGCAGCCTCCATTTCCATAGCATATAACTAATTCTATGTTTCCATACACTATCTGTCATTAAACTTCTAGTTTAAAACGCCCCAGCCTATGCCAGAGCGTCATCGTTCTTCTATATTAAATTGCCTTAAATATCTTCTGTGACACCGGCTTCTCCCCTTGCGTCCGCTCCAGTTCCTTTCTGGCATTCTGCAGGTCCTCCAGCCGCTTCAATTCATCCTCTGCATCCTCAAGGCCCAGATGCGTATAGGTGTTAAGCGTAACCCCTATATCACTATGCCCCATAAGATACTGCAGCGTCTTCGGGTTCATTCCTGATTTCGCCATATTACTGCAATACGTGTGTCTACAAATATGCGGTGTAATATTAGGCATTTGCACCCGATAGATATCGTTGTACCTCTTCACCATGTGGTTAAATCGATGTTCCCAGTGCATTGCCACCAGTGGCAGGCCTTTGTCGTCCACGAACAGGAAACCGGTATATCCATCCACCACCTTTTCTACCTTTGGTTTCTCCCGGTCTTCAAGGATGGCCTGGAAGCATTTTGCAACATCCTCTGTTATCGGCAGTTTCCTTGTTCCGGCAGAAGTCTTTGTTGGCTCAATCACTAAGGTCATATCAGATAATCGTTGAAGCTGATGGTCTATATTCACAATCCTGTTTTTCAAATCAATATCCTTATTCGTAAGACCACAAAATTCTGAAATTCGCATACCAGTATGGAAAAGTATGTATACCACTTCATAATATTTGCAGTATACATTATCGTCATGGACAACCTTTAGAAACTTACGCATTTGATCTCGCGTTAGCGCTTCTCTGGTAACACTATCATTTACCACCACTCCGGCAAGTTCAAAACCAAATGGATTCTTGTGAAGCACATCGTCATCCACCGCCATTTGAAAGGCTGGTCTCAATACGCCCCGCACTGTTTTTACTGTACTATACCTTTTTCCATCCTGCTGTAACTTTATCAGAAACAGCTTCGCATCCGAAGTTTTTACATCGCCTATCTTCTTATGATAAAAATCCTCTTTCTTCATAAGATTTTTCACAAAATTGTAATTGGATTTCGTATTCGGCTTGACTCCAATCCTGGTAGATAAATAACGCTCTACCAATTCCTCAACCGTCATACTTCTTCCTTCCGGATGCATTTGTGAATCCAAGTCATACCCTATTTGCTTTTCAAGTTCCCTCAGTGATAAGCATGGCTTCTTTCCTGCCGGCAGCTTATCCGTGGGCTCTAATCTCCAACTGTATACAAAATGTGCCTTGCCATCTACATGGTACTTGAATTGGTATTTTCCATCCCATCTTATTGACTCACCTCTACGCAACACTCGGTGCTTTGAATCTCTCCTGATACCTGACTTTGCCATTTAACATCGCCTCCTTAAATCCGGATGCACTTCCAGATACTTTGCAAACGCAGTGCGAATTATCATTTTGCGTTCCTTATAGAACACAAGAAAATCCTTCTGCTTGTCCGATTTTAATAAATCATAAAACTTCCTACGACTGAGTACAAAATAATCAATCGCTTCGGTGGGTGTAATAATATCCTTTACTCCTGGACTCGGATTTTTCACTCTTCCCCATCCTCCCCTCCGCAACTTAAGTTCATAATATAGTTTTCAAATCGCTCTCTAATAACAAGGTATCGATTTCCCATATAAATAGCAAATTCACCTTCGTTATCCTCTGCTAAACGTCTCATTTTCTTGATTCCAATATTGAAATATTCTGCTGCTTCCTTAACACTCTTTGACTCGTTGGAAAACTTTTATTATTATCAAATCTTGTTATTTCATCACCAATTCTTTTAAATAGAAACAATCTCCCAGTATCATAATATATACCTAATACAAATGGACTATCAGGTTCTTTTATAAATAAATTGCCATTTGTAAAACTCCTCATTAGGTTTACCATGAACATCCTTTATTGAAATATTCTCTATAAACTTACCATCTACCGTACATAACGATTTACTCAATACAGATTTATTCATATATTCATCATTGTATTTTATTCTTGCTTGAGAAAAATCCATTCCTTTCATATTGCTTATTTTTATAGTGTAAATCTATTATGAAGGAGGTCATGATTATGACCAAATATCGAGAAATCCTTAGGCTTTCAAGCTTGGGATTTAGTAACAGAAACATTGCCTTAAGTGTTCCATGCTCTCGCAATACTGTAGCAAAAGTCTTGAAACGAGCACAGGAATTAAATATTTCCTGGCCTTTATCAGACGAACAAACAGATGCTGTATTAGAGCAATTGTTTTATCCAAAGTTGCACAATAAGCCTCAACGCCGTATGCCTGATTACGAATACATTCGTAAAGAACTTTTACGCAACGGTGTAAGTAAGAAGCTTTTGTGGACAGAATACATGGAGGACTGCCGTGCCAATGGCGAAGAACCACTCATGTATTCCCAGTTCTGCTATCACATCCAACAGGAAGAGCAGAAACATCGTGCAACCATGCACATTAATCGTAAACCTGGCGAGCAGGTTGAAGTGGATTGGGCAGGTGATCCTGCAACAATCATTGACCCGGATACCGGGGAAATCATCAAAGCATATATCTTTGTGGGTGTCATGACCTACAGCCAGTATGCTTATGTTGAAGCTTTTTGGGATATGAAACAGAAATCATGGATTAATGCTCATGTCCACATGTACGAATATTTTGGCGGTGTTGCCAGGATTCTCGTACCGGATAACTGTAAAACCGCAGTTATTCACAATGGTGGATTTAAAGACCAGCAGATTAATGAAACCTATCAGGAAATGGCTGAACACTATGGCACCGCTATTATTCCGGCGCGTGTCAGGGCTCCCAAGGATAAGCCGAATGCTGAAGGAACGGTAGGAAACATATCTACCTGGATTACAGCAGCACTTCGGGATGAACAGTTCTTCTCCCTTGCCGAATTAAACCGTGCAATCAGGAATAAGCTAGAACTGTTCAACCAAAGGCTCTTTCAGAAGAAAGAGGGTAGTCGGCTAAGCTTATTTCTTGAGGAAGAAAAACCATTGCTGGCACCATTACCTGCTACCCGTTTTGAACTGAGCGACTGGAAAACAGCCACTGTTCAGTTCAATTATCACATATCTGTGGACGGAATGCTATACTCAGTTCCGTATGAATACATCAAAAAGAAAGTTGATGTAAGGGTAACAGATACCACTATTGAAATTTTCTACAACCATAACCGCATTGCTTCCCACCGCCGTCTGAAAGGACGTACCGGGCAGTACAGCACCATTACCGAGCATATGCCGGAAGACCACCAGAAATATCTGGAATGGAACGGCGACCGCTTCCGTAAGTGGGCTGAGCGGATTGGCATAAATACGTACACTGTGATTAATGCGATATTAACCTCTAAAGGTGTGGAACAACAAACTTATCGAAGTTGTATGGGACTTCTGAAGCTTGCCGAGAAATACTCGGATGCATTGCTGGAAGCAGCCTGCAAAAAAGCTTTATCCTATACAGCATCACCAAGTTATAAGAGTGTTAAAAACATCCTTGTAACCAGTTCTGAAAAGCTTATATCAGAAACAACTGATACAAAGACCACACACAAAGCACACGGCATCACAAGAGGTGCCGACTACTATCGGAGGTAACCATTATGACCAATCAGAGTACAATTGATAAATTAATTGAAATGCGCCTTACATCAATGGCAGATGCATTCCGTAACCAGCTTGATGATCCAAAGTTTAAGGAAATTCCCTTTGAAGATCAATTCGGTATGCTGGTAGATATCGAATACAGCAATCGTAAAAACAATCGTCTGAAAGACTGATAAGGAATGCCGGATTCGACCAGCCGGAAGCATGTATCATGGATATCAACTACACTTCCGGACGCAAGCTGAACAAGGAGCTGATTAACAGACTTGCAACTTGTGAATATATATCTGAACACCGGAATCTTTTTATTACCGGTGCTACAGGCTGTGGTAAGACTTACATGGCCTGTGCCTTTGGCATGGAGGCTTGTAAGCAGTATTACAATACGAAGTATGTCCGCCTTCCGGATATGCTTATCGATTTAGAAATAGCAAGGACAGAAGGTAACTATAGAAAGGTCATGGCAAAATACGCCAATCCTTTAGTTCTGATTCTTGATGAATGGCTTCTTTTAAAGCCTACCGACTCAGAACAGAAGGATATCTTTGAACTCCTTCACAGAAGACGTAAGAAATCATCTACGATTTTCTGTTCGCAGTATGAGTTCGAGGAATGGTATGAGCAACTCGGTGGAAGTGCAAGTCCTTTGGCGGATGCAATCATTGATCGCATTGCCCATGACAGTTATCGTATCAACATCACAAGTATTGATGCTGAACATGATATCTCCATGCGTGAGGTATATGGATTAGACAAGGCATTACGCGAGTAAACTCGCATCATACAAATAGTATGGTTTATTAGTGGCTCACTCCGCCTGGACAGGTGGCTCAGTCTATACTGGACAGGCGGCTCTGCCGCACAAGAATATTCAAATTATCTTCTCAATTTTATACCGTAATGTTTTTTCATATTTTTTCAACAATATGTCTTTTTCTTTTTGCACACCAGTTAATTCATCTTTCATACTTCCCATTTGCAATAATAATGTACTGATTTTCTTTTCCTGTTTCTGTTGTTCTTCTTGAGAATTCAGCAACTGCATTTTTAATGTGCCGTTTATACTTTTAACCTCTTCATATTCTTCATTTCGAATCCATTCTGGCTTCAACTTAATTTCTTGAATAAGTGCTTCTAATTTTTCCAGTTCGCCTCTTTTTTTCTTAATTTCATTCTCATATTCTACAATAGGCATTTTATAAATAATCCTTCCTTCTTTAAACCATTCTTGAACAACATACTGTTCGAAATCCGCCTGCGCTATAGTTTTTCTCTTGCAACTTTTCGGGAAATTAGTACATTTTCCAAAATAATTTCCTTCTTTTTCTCCTAAAACTATGATTCCCCCACATTCATCACATTTCATAAATTTAGGAAAAGAAAGTCCTTGTTTCAAAAATCTTTTTACTTTTTTACAGTATTCCTCATGGTTAGCACGATACATTTCCTCTGATGCCCAGTTTGCCCTTTCAATATTACCCCAAATATCTTCTAAACCTTCTAGGTCTTCTTCCACAAGTTTTTCATACGCTTCTATCTTTTGTATCAAGTCTTCAATTTTTATTACGTGGCTCTTTTCATAACGCTTTGGATTACGATCTCTAACATATTTATTGGCAGAATCATCATCTGTACATATTGCACTTATACAAACTATTCTATCTTCGCTTATATTGAATAATTGACTCAAAAGTTCACGATGTCCCACATTCTGATAAATGGGAGACTTAAAATGTCTACTCACCTTGTTTATCAATACATGGTACTCATCTTTTCGAGGTAAACGCTCCACAGTGAGTACATAGACTAGCCTATACTTTTTTGAGATAATAAAGTTACTTAAAAATTGTCAAAAAAGTATAGTCTATAGTTTTTTGACAACAGTCAGGAGGCTAGTATATGAAACAAGAAACATCCGTAGTTGCAAGAAACTACAGGCTACAGGAATGGGCGGTTATGGTTCGGGAATGCAACAGCAGACCACATGGAATGACTGTCAAACAATGGTGTTTGGAACATGATGTTACACCTGCAAACTACTATTATCGGCTAAATGAAGTCAGGAAAGCCTGTCTTGAGACACTTCCTGCAGAAGGTATCCAGCAACAGGTTGTTCCTGTTTCTCGGGAATTACTTGGACAGAAAGCGGCTGCACCTAATATAACCGGATTGGATGTTTCAGTGAATGGCATTTCTATACATGTAACAGAAACTACCAGTCCGGAACTTCTGAAAATGGTGCTCCGTGTGGCTTCCAATGCTTAATGATGCAACCTGTTTCAAAAATGTTTATATTGTCACGGGTTATACCGATTTACGGTCTGGGATTGATCGGTTGGCTTCTCTTGTAAAATCTAAAATGAGTAATCCTCATTTCTCACCAGACACCATCTACTTATTCTGTGGAAGAAAAACAGATCGTATCAAAGGATTGGTCTGGGAATCTGATGGATATCTTCTTTTATATAAACGTCTGGAACAGGGGAACTTTCAATGGCCACGTTCAGAAAGTGAAGTGCGTGCACTTACACCACAACAGTTTCGTTGGCTGATGGAGGGCTTGACAATCGCACCTAAAAAGTCAGTTCAGTCAGTGGATCTTCCGGAATACATGGAATAATTTCTTGTGCAAAACAGAGAATATTTTTTTCTGATAATATCCAATATCTATGGGAACAATGGCTTTTTCTAATACTTCTGCTGTGTTATATCAGGGGCTGTAACGGCTTGTTTCTGACATTTCTACGAATTATGATACCTTGTCATAATGATCTCATCTCGAATCTTATAAAGCATTGTAAGACATGGCAATTTGACGAATGCCGGAGAATACAGCATTCGCATAAATCCAGGATATCTGCTATAATTGGATAAAAGAAAGGAAGATTCAATATGGCACTGGAATATACAGAAGAACAACTGAATAGTTTTGACAAGAACACACTTGTTCAATTATTTCTTGTACAGCAGTCACAGCTGAAAGAGATCGATACAAAGTTGCAGCTTCTGTTAGAGCAGGTTGCAGTATTGAACCAAAAACGTTTTGGCAGATCATCGGAAAAACTCGAGGCTGATAACCAGATGGCATTCATCGAGGTTGACGGAAAGATCGTATTCTTCAACGAAGCTGAGGCGGTTGCCGCAATCACGGAATATGACGAAGATGAACCGCTCAAACCAAGACCAAAGAAAACAAAAGGAAAACGGGCAAGTCTGATACAGGATCTGCCGGTTGTTCCGGTACATCATATGATGACCGCTGAAGAACTGATTGCAGAATTTGGCGAAGATGGCTGGTATCAGCTGGAAGACGAAGTCTACAACCGCTATAAGTTTACACCGGCAAAGGTAGAGATCGAGGAACATCATGTTGGTGTATATAAATCCAAAAAGGATAATCACTTCAAAAAGGCGAAGCATCCGGGATATTTATTGCGCAACAGCCTGGTCTCTCCATCTCTTCTGGCTGCGGTACTGAATGCCAAGTATATAAATGCAGTTCCATTGTACCGTCAGGAGCAGGAGTTTGCCAGATATGGTGTGGAGATTACAAGAAGAGAGATGGCACACTGGACGATTCTTTGTACCGAACGGTATCTTTCTCTTTTATATGATTACCTGCACGAAAAGATATATGATTATCATGTATTGCAGGCTGATGAGACTCCTGTCCGTGTTACAAAAGAAAACCGGACAGAAGGTTCCACGCACTATATGTGGGTATATCGTACAGGGAAAATGTATCAGGATAAAGCGATTGTTCTGTATGATTACCAGCCATCCAGAAACACCAGTCATCCCCGAAAGTTTTTGAAAGATTTTCAGGGTGTATGTGTCACGGATGGATATGAGGTCTATCACACGTTGGAAAAAGAACGTGAGGACCTGAAGGTTGCGGGATGCTGGGCACATGCGAGACGCAGATTTGATGAAGCTGTAAAAGCTTTGCCAAAGGCTAACCGAAAAGATTCACTGGCATATCTTGCATTAAAGCAGATCCAGGCAATCTACCGAGAAGAAAATAAACTTGCAGATATGACTTCTGAAGAACGTCTGAAACATCGTCAGCTGACTGTAAAGCCACTGGTTGATGCTTATTTTGCGTGGGTAAAAGAAAATCTCAGTAAGGTAACAGCAAAAGGTAAGACTCACAACGGCTTCTCCTATTCCATAAATCAGGAAAAATATCTAAGAGTATTTCTTGAAGATGGAGAGGTTCCAATGGATAACAATGCCGCAGAACAATCCATTCGAAGTTTCTGCGTAGGAAAGAAAAACTGGGTGATGATCGATACGATTGCAGGAGCTGAGGCCAGTGCCATTGTGTACAGTCTTTCAGAAACAGCAAAAGCAAACAATCTGAAACCGTATGATTATTTTGAATATTTGTTAACCGAGATACCAAAGCACATGGATGATACAGACCGAAGCTTTTTGGAAGATTTGTTACCTTGGTCACCTAAGCTTCCGGATAATTGCAAAAAGAACAAACAAAAGCAACCGAATTGAGATGGTTGCTCTTGTTGTCAATATACCCACTATGAAGCGTTTAC
>JBGVOM010000061.1:0-2140 GCA_045126515.1 Lachnospiraceae bacterium | reverse complement strand
ACAATATTGAGGCAATTCGTGAAAAGAATGTATGCGAATCTAAGGCTATGTATGAGTATGCTGGTTTTGTGTTAGATGCCTTTTGCAATGAGCTTGAACAGGTTGGTAATGAAGCTGTCTGGGAATTGATAGTAGATTGTGGAAAAAATTCTGAAATCAAGTATTAGGAGGCGTAGTCATATGATGAAAGCAGTAAAGTGTAAAAATTGTGGGAAACGATTATTTGACATTGCAGCGGTGGGGAAGATAGAGACAAAGTGCTCGAAATGTGGAAGAATTGTTACTATAGACATTTCATTAGACAGTAGTGGTAAAATTAAAATGATTCAGAAAATTGCATAAGTGCTACCTAGTACAGCGAATAAAAAATAACCAAAACAATGATATTGTGGTATAATGTTAGTATCTTTAAGGAATGAGGTGTTCATTATGCCACGTAAAGCGGAAACATTAAAATTACAGGATGGAGATTATGAATATCTCCGCTCATTAATCAAGCAAAGAACCATTCAGGCGCAGATAGTAATCAGAGCGCATATTTTACTTGATAAGGCAAATGGTGTTACAACAAGAGATATTGCCCGCATTTATGATTTAAGCACTGCATCTGTTCAGCGTTGTATCAACAAATATATTGAAGGTGGTACGGATCGTGCGTTATTTGATGATCCGCGTTCTGGCAGACCTGCCGAAATTACGGATGATGCAGTTGCATGGATGATCAGTGTAGCCTGTCAGCGTCCTGCAGACTTAGGATATTCGCAGGAATTATGGACACTTAAGAACCTGCATCAACATATCCGGAGTCATGCTGAAGAAGCCGGGTATCCAAGACTGAAAACTATTACTAAATCAATGGTGCAGAAGATCCTTCATCGTTCTGATATAAAGCCGTTTAAAATCAAGTATTACTGCGAGAAGCGTGATCCTGATTTTGAGAGCAAAATGCATGATGTGCTTGTTGTATATAAACAAATCAGTATGCAGTTTGATGAAAACGGTAACATAATAATACCAGCTGATGAACCGATGGTTCACACGATATCCTGTGATGAAAAACCCGGGATTCAGGCAATTGCGACTACAGGATCTGACCTGCGTCCAACGGAGGAAAATGGCTGTGTTATGCGTGATGCAGAGTACAAACGTCTCGGAACATTGTCCCTGCTTGCCGGGATTGATCTTCTTACAGGAGAAGCTATTCCCGTTGTAAGCGAGACACACAAAAGTTCAGATTTTATCAATCTGCTTAAAAAATTGAATGAAAAATACCCAGCGGGTGATATCATTCGAATTGTTTGCGACAATCATTCTGCCCATAAATCGAAGGAAACCAGAAACTTTCTTGCAACATGTCCGGAAGGACGTTTTGTATTTGTGTTTACACCCAGACATGGTTCATGGCTCAACATGATAGAGAGTTTCTTCAGTAAAATGACAAAACAAATGCTCAAAGGAATCCGTGTGGAATCCAAACAGGAACTCGAGGATCGCATCTACTTGTATTTCGAAGAAGTGAATCGAGAGCCGGTCGTTTATCATTGGTCATATAAATTGGATGATATCAGTGTAGTTGAAGCACAAGAAGCAGGTGTAAAATCCAATGATAATTGTTTTAGTTAATTATTATTTAATGTACTAGTAAGAAATGATGAAAAAGATTATGGAAACAGGTGACCTGCATTCGTCGTGGAGGTTACCTGTTTTAGATTACCGGAAGATGTATACTTGATTTTAAAAGTTATGAGATTCCGATGGCGGAGAGTTTTAGAAAGGATGTGAGCATTATGTGTAATTTAAGTCAGGGAATTAAGGAAGATGGCATTGCGATTGGCAAGGAGATAGGAGAAGCAAAGATAATAATAAGAATGCACAATAATGGCTTCACCATTCAGCAAATTGCGGATGCAACGGATAAGGATGTGAAAGAGGTTGAGGACATTATAGAAGGTAAGAAGGCTGTAACAGTATAAATTTGAAATGTTATTCGATTGGAATTTATATATTTCACAAAAATATGGATTAAATAGCACCGAAAAGTACTATATGTAGACAAAATATTTAACTTCCATAGTAGGCTGCAAAATACTCCACTGCGTTCTCAGGGAAGAATTCCTTGAACTCACCATACAGCTGGGCC
>JBGVOM010000060.1:0-33395 GCA_045126515.1 Lachnospiraceae bacterium | reverse complement strand
TGAATGAAACGCCATGGGGAATTACATATCCCTCATCATCAAATTCAAAATCATCATCCATAGGTAGAAAATTGCGGGAACGTGTTAGTGTAGTATTAACAATTGGTTTACGATAAGCATTTTTAATAACATATTGGTCTTTTCGCAATTCAATAATTGTCTTCTTAATAATAAACTTATCCTTACCTTCACTAACACTCATTTTCTATTCCCAATAAGTAATGGCTTCTTTTAATTGTCTTAAACAAGGAATTTCTTCTAAATCTTTTTTCGTTATTGTTACTTTTGGCTAAAATATCATATTTTTATTTTCTGTCATTAAATTATAAATACCATCTTCGCCATTTTCTAATTGGGAAACAAGACCTTCAAAAGAAGTTTCTCTTTTAGTGACAGTCGCCATACGATTGTCCGTAAGTAGCTTACGCTCCTTTTTCTCTTGTTTCTCCATACAAAGAACGAGGTAGTCCGCAAGCACTTCTAAGTAAGCATCCGATACATCAGGATTTTCTTCAAGTATTTGCTCAACTAACGCGTTTCTTTCTTCTGGAGTTTGTAAAGAATAATCTAATTTTATCATTTTTTACCTCCAGTTTTATTGAACAAATTATACCAGAAAAAAAACGTAAAGTCAAAAACCTTAAAAATACCTAAAAAGGTTGACAAAAATAAAATTTTTTGGTATAATATAAAAGTAAGGAAGGTGTATAAGTTGACCAGTATAATTATTATTATACTTAGTTCAATACTCATTGGTGTTAGCGGAAGCTATTTTTTATTGTATTATAAATCAAAAGAAACAATTTCTGAATTAATAGAAGAATCAGTTGAAGAAGTTTATCCTTGTAAAATGTTTGCTACAGTGAGATACAGTCAAGAAAATGAACAAACAATAGTTGATATGTCTCGCTATGAAGATTTAGGTATAATTGGTGTTACTATTGATAGAAAAGCTCCAGCCGCAACTGAGCATGAAAAAAAGATTGATAATAAACCAAACTTATATTCACCTGCTGTAGTATATAAAGTAGGAGGACACTGGCTGTGGAAAATATTATAATCGCCATTTTATGGGCTACTTGCTCACTTCTGGTTATGATTCAATATGCTCCATATTGTCAAGAAATGCCATTCGGCGATTACATGCTTGCTGGCATAATCTTTATTATTGGCGGTCCATTTTTTGCGATTGTCAATGTACTTGAAGCTCTATTAGATACAATTATGCCGGAAGGATGGGACTAGGATGGATAAATTTGCTTTAGTTGAAATTGGTGAAAATGAAAAAACTGGATATTGGTTTTTAAAGGGTGGAGATATAATTTGTAAAGACCCAACTCTTGCTCATACATATTGGTATCCAGATGATATCACTCAAGAAGAGATTGATACTGAACTAAAAGATTTGGCTGAATACTATGAAAATGTGGCAATACTATTGCCCATTTCTGCCCAGCTACAATTTGAGGTTTTAAAGCATGAATAAGATGAAGGAATACGCAGCAATGCGTAAAACACAGCTCAAAGAAAAAATTCAAGAACTGAACGCACAGAATAAAAGTGAAATTTGGTTGTTAATTATTCAAGTTGGCGATAATGAAGCTTCTAATAGATATATCCGCAATAAAATGAAAGATTGTGAAGAAGTTGGCATTATCGCACATCATTATAAATGCCCTATTGAAATTACCACCGAAGAACTTGTAGATTTTATTATTAAATATCAAGGCCAATATGCTGGAGTAATTGTTCAGCAACCTCTGCCCGCACACATTGACCAAAAAGCTATTGATTGTGCAATTAGACCGACTAAAGATGTTGATGGATTTCATCCTTTGACTAAATTTAAACCGGCGACCGCACGAGGCATTATTGATTATCTCGAATGGAGAGAATTCCCATTTGAGGGTAAACACGCAGTAGTTATTGGACGCAGTGCTATCGTTGGTAAACCTGTTGCTCAAATGCTTACTGATAAAAATATGACTGTTACTGTATGCCATAGTAAAACGCCATGTATTATGTTAAATAGATTGGTACGTCAATCACATTTGGTTGTTTGTGCTGTTGGATGTAAGCATTTTCTTGATTGCACAGAATTAACTATGCCAGTTGTTGATGTTGGTATTAACTTTAATTCTAAGGGTGAAATATGCGGAGATTGTTATTCTTTAATGGGGAAAGCAAATGATTTAGTTTCTCCAGTTCCAGGTGGAGTTGGATTATTAACAAGAGTCGCACTTTTGGAAAATGTGGTGGAGGCCGCATATGGTAATTAATGAAAAAGGTTTATTCCGATTAGACGCAAATACTAGATGGCAATTTGAAGAGGCTCCTCGCAGAGGTTTGCGTGATCCATGGGACCATAGACCCAATAGGCCCATTCGCACAGAAGAAGTATTGTCAATAATTTGCGGAAAAGAAATTCCTGCAACAAAAACCACTTATAATGAATGTACCGATGAGGAACTTTCTGCCTGGAAGGCTGAAAGAGACTCATATATGCGGCAAAGGGATGAATGGCTTGCTTTAGAAGTTTTTCATGCTTTTGGATATGAGGCATTTTTAGAAGATGCATGGAATTTAAGTGAAGAATTCAAAAATTCAATATATCCCTGCGACTCGCAAAGCGATTCGCAATGTATGATGTATTGTCCTAGATATTTTGATTGTGAGAGGAGATGAGTAAATGCATATTAATGGTGTTGAATTAGTACCAGAACGCAGTGCTTATAAGGTTGATGCTTCTGGACGCATTATCATTCCCAGTTATATGAGAAGTAAATTCAATATTGAAATTGGAGACTATATGGATTATTATACTGCTTATGTGGATGGCACATGGTTTATGTGTGCGAAAAAGCATATCCTTACTCCAGAAGAGATTGAGAAAATAGAAAAGACTGGTAAGTTGTAAGCGATAACGATGACGAGAAATCCAATAGGTCAAGTAATAAAATATGCGGAAATTGCGGCTGGCCGATTGGAAAACCTAAAATCCTTGAATATAGAGCGATGGTTATTAATTAACCATCGCTTTTTCTTTTGCCGTTTTCTGGAATCTAAAATTGATTTGGTGGGAGTTTTGCTCAGAGGGAACCGTGGTTACAAAATTGTAATTTTTTTGTCCCGTAATACACCCGGGGGCGTTGTTAGAAAAAGTATTGTCGGCTTTCTGCTGTTAGCTGTTGCTAACTTAGCACTCACCCCCTTAGAGTGCTAAAAATACACCCCTTACATTGTAACCAAACTGTAACCAAAAGTTTACCAAAATGTTGTTGTTTTCTTTGTTGCTATCTGTTAGAATACAGACAGTCGCAAGGGACAACAGCCTAAACGACAGCCGAAAAAAAAGTTGCAAAAACTTGAAAAAAGTTCTTGACAACTAAAACATGATGTGCTATCATGTAGGTGTCCACAAGAGATACGGACACAGACCCACAGCTGAGTATCTCCGCAGAAGAAAAGCGAATAAACCGCCGGGAACAGTCGACCATGTGCAGACCCGTACTTCGGGTGATTGGGGGATACAGGGCTACCTCGGATTGAACAGGAAAGAAACGCACAACGAAAGGAGATGAAAAAAATGTACGGATACTATGGCTATGAAGATGACGATGCACGCTATGGCTACAGACACACCTATGAGTATGACGAGGATAGAGCATACGAGGAAAAGCGTGAGCGTGAGCTGTTCGGTGACTATGATGATGAAGAATAAAACATAATGAAAGGATGTATGAACTATGACTACTATCACTAAGCTTATTAACGAGGGACGCATCTACCTGCATGGCGAAGATGCTACCAATACTGACCCTGCCAAGGCAGACATTATCTGGTGTGCTGACCCCGTAGCACATAAAGCACTGGTCGAATACATGGAAGATAACAGCACTGAACGCATGGTCAATGATTGCGGACACGATGTCCACAGCTGGGCTCTTCCCTATGTAGGCTTCTACGGTATCGCCTACAGCTACCGCAAGTACGATTGCCACTATTGCAAGTCTGGTTATCAGGAACAGACCGAAGCTGAACTGCATATGACCTACATGGTCGCCACTATCATCGGTAAGGAGGCACAGAGATATGTATAACCATAACATCACCATCGCTGAATACAGCGACTATCTCGCAGACATGGCAGAGCTGGCTGGTATGAACTACCAGCCAACCGAGGAAGAGATGGAAGAGATGTACGCAGACGCACAGGATAGAGGACTGGCTGAATAAGCCAGTCCACCACATAACAAGGAGGACTATATATGGCAATGACTAAGAAACAAAAGCTCGACCATCTGGACCACGCACTCAAGAGCCTGCAAGATATCGCAGACAAGGTGGGCTACCACATTGACAGTGACCCCGACTATATCGAGCTGACCAAGTTAGCAACCGATTGGCAATTCGGTTATATCTGGATGAATAAGGATAACCGACTGAAGATGGAACTGCTTCACAGAGCAGTTAACAATAGAGTGTATGCGGTAGGGGCTTAACAAGCCCCACTGCACCGCTGACAACCACCACAGCCGTACGGCTGAAGCTCAATCCAGCCAACTAATTTTTATAGGAAAAAGGAGAATATAATATGATTACCGCCAATGAAGCAAGAACCATTATCAGCAACATCAAGAAGCAGGAGCAGGAAGCCATTGAAAAGGCCATCGAGAAGTTCCTGGATGAAGAGTGCAATTCCGCCATCACTAACGCAGCCAGCCAGAAACTCCATGACATTCTGGTTGAAGTTCCCCAGGAGCTGGACCAGCATACTAACAGCATCTGTGCCAGACTGACCACATACGGCTTTAAATCTCAGATTCGCTTTGGTCAGCGGAACGCCATTCTCATTATGTGGTAAAATTCCATATGGGGTTGACAAATGCAACCCCCTATGATATAATCAATACGTAAATAAACAATAACCAAATTTTAGGAGGAAATAATATGAAGTACCAGTCCAAGGGTTTTATCAATGTTCGCACTATCCGCAAAATCGAGGATGGCCAGGGCTTGACTCTCAAGCATGGACGCATCGTGATTTATAAGACCGGTTACCAGGTTGCCCACCACGGCATTATCTGCCACAGCCCCGAAGAAGTGAGCAAAGCCATTCGTTCTGAGGAATTCCGCAATGCCAAGAATACCGGCATATGGCGGCAGGGCAATCTGTGGTACGTCGATGTGTGCGGTCGAGTATCCACCAAGTTAGAAGCTGAAATCTGGGGTGCCCTGTGTGACCAGCTCGAGATTTACGACTGGGTAAGAAAAGTCAGCTTCCCGATTTCCGAAGCAGTTCGGGAAATGTGCAAGAAGTGAGAGGGGCATAGCCCTCTCTCATCTCAAAATTCAAAACCAAAAGGAGAATATAACATGAACGAAAGACATACCGGCCGAGTTTATACAATGTGCCCCGAGTGCGGCAAACGCCAGTGGGTTGAGGTCACTTTCCCCAGTTGGAACGAACCTTTTGAAGATACCACTTTCCATTGCGAAAAATGCGGTATAGAGCTGGAACTCACTGACCCGCACCAGTTCGATGAACACGGCAACATTATCAACTGAGAGAGGGCATAGCCCTCTCTAATATTTATAAAGGAGATTTATATATGAAAACTTTCGACTTCAACTTTGAAACTCTCAAGATGGTATTTAATGAGAGCTATCCCAACGGAAACATCTTCCTGGACTGCAATCTTAATTTGAATGTCCATTATACTTCTGGCGGACTCTGCCGGATGTATAAGCCCCAGGCTGATGCCTATATGGCTCGTGGCATAATCAAAACCAGTATTCACGATACCCACTCCACCCCTGGTCGAGTCACCACCTACTACTACAATCCCAACCGGCACAATGAATACACTGCCCTGGCTATCCTGCTGGATATCATCACATATGATGAAATTCTGTACCGGTTCGGCACAGAAGAATGAAAGTTGAAACCGGGATTCAAAAAAGAATCCCGGTTTCATTCTTTTTTTTTGTTTTATTTTTCAAATGAATATTAGACACATCCCAAAATTCAGACCAATGTGCCTTTGCCGCGGCTCGTTGGCGGCCGCTTCTAAGCCGCAACGAGCCGAGTTTTCGATTCGCCCTTGCCATAGAAAATTTTATGGCCGATTTTTGTGCAATATGCACAAATATGAAAAACCCATAAAAAACTACTTGACTTTTCCAGTTGGGTATGCTATACTAAAGATACCAAAAGAAAGGAAGATGTGTTATGTATCCCTGTTTTCTCACTCCTGAACAGGTTAAGCTGTTTAAGGAGGACAAACCTTATAATAGCCCCTTTAAGGGAATGAATTGGAGAGATTTTGAATCTGATAATGGATATCATTTACATGGTGGTATGCAGACTTCTTCTTTTGAAAGGATTTCTGATTCAGTACAAGATTATTATAATTCCAGAAGTTGGAATTAAGGAGGAGGTTTTCAAATGACTATTAAAATGAGTTATGTTGCCGATGATGGCACAGTTTTCAAAACAGAACAAGAATGCGTGGAGTACGAAGCCCGCAAATTAAAGAAGGATGTGGAAACCGCCACACTTCTCAATCGAGTTTGCAAATTCTATCGCTCTGAGGGTGACCGGTTTCAGATTGATACTACCTTCAAGGAAACCGACATTTATGGTATCAATCTGAAATGTTCTGTCGATGAAATCGAAGAAGTAATGTCTGCTTTTGGTTCGCATTTCGATGACCTCTACTTTGCTTTGGAATCCTCTGACTTCCAGTGCGATGGCGAAGCCATTCTGGTTTATGACTGGACTGGTAGTGGACGCGGATGGACGGAAATTGACTGCGAACAGCAGGAATGGTTCAGCATGGTTGCGAAAGTTATGGAAGGGGCTTGACAAAAGCCCTTTCCCATGTTATAATTGATTTATCCAAAAGGGAAGGAAATAGGTGACTAATGTGAAAAAAAGAATTAGTTTGAAAGACTGGAACTGCATCGGCACTTATAATTCTGGAGTGAAATGGGTTCGTCCCTTCTGCGTCTACACTCTGGAAGAAGTTCAACCCGGCACTATCAAGCAGGAAATCAAAATCGGTTGGTTCGCTTATTTGCTGATGTTTATTCCAGTTCACATCTTCAAGCTTTTCTGGTGCTTGTGGGATGGCGGTCTGAAAGAATTTGAAATTGAAGGCCGGAACATCACTCATCATTATCTCTATGAGAGTGATTCTCCATTCTGTGAATATTACAAAAAAGCAAAAGAAATTCTGGAAAGGGCTTGACAAAAGCCCTTTCTTCTGTTATAATAAAGATACAAAAAAGGAAAGGAAATGATACCATGAAAGCTACAAGAGAAAACATTCTGAACATCCTGCGTGAGCATCCCGGTCTGCGGAAGAGAGAGATTGCAAGCTATCTGCATTGCCGTCACTTTACTCTCATCACTACTCTGTATGAGATGGAGGAGGATGGCCTGCTGAAGCGAATTAACGTCCATGATACTGCGAACATGGAGTTCTATGAAAAGTATTATGTGGCGGATGATGTGCTTGAGAATGGTGCATCAGCAATTGACCCCGATGATTTATAATCGGGGTTTTTTATTTCATTTCATTTTTGATTCGGAATTTTAATTTGATTTTATTTTTCAAAAGTGCTTGACAAAACTCCTTTGACCTGCTATAATAAAGAAAAACGAAAGAGGTAATTAAAATGTTTGATACTTTGTTTGATGTATTCATAGTTGTGATGTGCATTCTGGTGGTCGGTCTTCTGGTCTTCGGTCTTTACGTTGGATGCAACCAGACAGAAGTTGAAATCTATTCTGTTGGCTGTGAAGTGTCCCAGATGGCTTATGCAGAGGAAACTGTGAGCCGTGTCAAGAGCAGGCCTGTGTACAAGATGGGTGTGAGATGTGATGACTTTGCAGCCACTCTTGACGTCACTAGCAATCAGTTTGCACAGTTCGCAGTAGGTGACATTGTAGAGGTTGAAGTCACTGTAATGGAAAATGCTTTCGGTGGACTGTACAATACTTATAAGTTGCTCGGTCCTGTAATTGAAGAAAGGAACTGATAACAATGCTTACTCTGAGATACAATGATTTGATTGACCCTGGCACTTTCACTTCCAAAGTCTTTGATAAGCACCAAAGAGAAATAGAATGGTTGGAAGCTAAATGGGCAAGAATGAAAGCTTTTGATGTCGCCCTCACTGGCTACCTGCAGGTTCATGGTAAAATGAGCTATGAGCTCTACAACGAAGCGTGTGCCATGTTCGAGCATTCTGATAAAACAGTATCAGAAATCTTTAGGGAAATTGAAAAAAGGACTTGACAAAAGTCCTTTTCTATGTTATACTAATAGTACCAAAAGGAAAGGAAATAAAAACAATGGATACTCAACTTCTCGTTATCTTCATCATTCTGAATATTCTAAATGTGATTATTCAGACAATTAAATCTATCGCAACTGTTAAATGCGGAAAAGCAGTAGCCGCCCTAGTCAATGCAATTGCCTATGGTCTGTACACAGTGGTTACAGTTTACATGATGTGCAATCTTCCTCTTGGATGGAAAGCCGCAATTGTTGCACTGTGTAACTTAATTGGTGTGTATGTGGTTAAGTGGGCAGAAGAAAAGGCTCGCAAGGATAAATTGTGGAAAGTCGAAGCAACTATTCATAATTATAATCATGACCCCGATTGGGATGATTGTATTATCGATTTGAAAAATTCTAACATCCCATTCAACTACATTGACATTGATAAGTACATCATTATTAACTGCTACTGTGCAACACAAGCAGAAAGCACAATTGTTAAAAAGATACTCGATAAACACAATGCAAAATATTTCGTGAGTGAATCAAAAACTTTATAAAAAGGGGTTGACAAAACCCCTTTTATCTGTTATAATAAAGATACAAAAAAGGAAAGGAAATGAAAACTATGAAAACTTACTACTATCAGAATCGTGAATGCGGAAACATCCTCACCTACCCCGAAATGCTCAAGGAATGGGCTGAACTCTACGATGGGGGCGACCCCACAAACCCCTGTGGTTGGATGGAATATTATACTTGCATTGGTGCCCTCGAAATTTGAGGGCACTTTTTTATTTGGCCGCCCGCCTACGACTGCCTTCCAATCGTGGCGGGCGGCATTTGGCGAAATGCACAGTTTCAGCAATTTTATAAGCGATTTTTTTGTACAATATGATGAGTTGACAAATCCCGAAAGCTGTGATATACTTAATATAACAAAGGAGAGGGAAAACTCCTACAAAACCAGAAAGGAAATGATACTATGTTTAATACTAATGCAAAGGTTAATTTCAAAATCCATACTGCTCGCAAGGGTGAATCTTTTTCTTTGGGTTGGGAAGGTCAGCTGACCATGCAGGAAACCATGACCAAAAAGGAACTGACCGAAGCTCTGGTACAGGATTTTCTCGCAGAGGTTAATGGCAAGTCTTCTTCTAGACTTGCTTACAAATCCAGTGAAGTCAAAGTTTCTTTAACAGCAGCTTAAAAGAAAGGGGGTAATAGCCCCCAATCTTTTTTATCTAAATTAAAAATTCCCTATTGACAAATAATAAAAGATATGTTATAATAATTATACAAAAGAAAAGGAGATGAAAATAATGAAAAAGAATAAAAAACTCGACCGCCGTATCTTCAAGAAAGAGGGCGAAGAACTCCAACAGTATCTTGCTTTCCGCAAGCGTGGTAGCAGGGTGGAGAGTGGCAAGAAGTACAACCGCCAGAAGTTTAAGAAGGGGGAATAAAAATGTTTTGTGTTAAAGATTATACGAAGTATGGTATTGATTATTATTTCTGTCGTACCATCAACAAGGCGAAAGAAATCTTTGACCGAGTGTTCTGGGAATGGGGTTAAAGACCAGACCAGTGGTGATTACCCCGACACTCCGCAGGACTATGACTGCGAAACATGGGAAGAACTTCTCCAAGAGTGTTGGGAAGACATGAACTGGGAAGATGTGGTTTCTTGTGAACCCATTGTCTTTGAGGAAGATAATTAAAATTGGGGATTGACAAAATCCCCAATTTATGATATAATAGAACCATCCAAGAGAGGGAGGAAAATAAAATGGCAATCACAACACCTTGCGGTCTGCGTGGTAAGGTATTCACGCACAACAACCGCAAATACAAAGTACACAGTTTCAGTTGGAATGATGGAATGTACATCTGTGAAATGGTCGGTGCAAGCTTCATTAAATACTTTACCCCCGACCAAATCCTTTTGGCTCTGATGGAGGATAGTTATGACTATGAAACAGCAGAAGCCTACGCAGACTTGTATTGTTAAGATTCTGCGAGATGGCAACGGAAATGCAGTGAAAATAATTAAAATTAGGGGTTGACAAACAGCCCCTAATGTGATACAATAACAGTACCAAAAGGAAAGGAAATGATTACAAATGTTTCGTGACTACTATCTGAATGATGACCCCTTTAATAAGAATAACAACCGCAATTTGCGGAACACCCCTCGCAGAACTTTCAACTGCGGTGGCTATGCCCTCGGTACTTTCTCTTGGTACTGCCCCCACAATCCGGAAGATGAAAAGGACATGGGTTGGTTCGGCATGGGCTATGACTACAGCTTCAAGACACAGGAAGAAGCATGGGTCAAGACCATGTACGCTGTTAGCAAGATGATTCTGGACTTTGAAGGTAATCTTCGCATGATTAAGTGTCTGGAACATCTGGATAAAAAGACTGAGCGAGTGGTTGCTTTCCGGCTGTCCTCTGATGGTGATTTCCATTACATCAAGAAGGGGAGCAACGGTCAGTGGCATCACAAGCGTGGTGCATCCAGACCCATTCTCCGCATGAGCCAAGATGAAGTACTGAACTCTGTGTGGTGTCACCGCTACAATGGCCCGGTAGTTCTCTTAGCAATTAAAAAATAATTGAAAAAGGGGGTTGACAAAACCCCCTCCCCATGTTATAATAAGAGTACAAAAACAAGGGAGGACAACACCATGAAAAGAAAAATCAAAAGAGAACTCAGATACATCCGGTACAAGGTTTGCCGTAACATCTATTACGCAGACCAGTGCCCCAATGATTGCCGTAAGAATTATCGTAACATTGGCAAGAATATTTTGTCTGCTTTGGTTCTCGGTGTGGTCGGTCTTATGGCTCTGTTCGTGGCTGTCCTCTTAGCTTGAAAGGAGAAATAAAAAATGCTTAACTTATTTATTGGTTTTTGCATTGGTTACACAATAAGCGATATTCTCATTCACATTTACACGGCTATTAAGGAGAGATAAAAATGAAATCAACAGGTATTATTAGGAGAATTGATGACCTCGGTCGCGTGGTCATCCCCAAGGAAATCCGCAGAAACCTCGGTATCTATGAGGGTGAACCGCTGGAAATCTACATTGTTGATAACGGTGTAGCTTTCCGCAAGTTTGAGCCTAATCTTCTGCAGGAGACCAAATCTCTTTGGGAGAGAATGGAGCAGTTCATTCCCTACAGCGACCCCAACCGGCTTGAAATTCTGAAAACTATGTCCAAGACCATGGATTATTTGAGAGAAATTGAAAAAAGGGATTGACAAAATCCCTTTTTCATGATATAATACAATTACCAAAAGGAAAGGAAATGAAAATTATGAAGAAGATTGTATGTATGATTATGGTTCTGGTCATCGCCCTGTCCCTGTGTGCGTGTACTACGCAGGCTGAACGTGTGAGCTACAACATCAGTCAGCAGGCGGATAACTTCAATGTCACCAGACGTCTGGCGGTTATCAACATCAGAACTGATGCACCTGTGTTCGAGTTGGTCGGCAACTTCTCGATTGACAACAACATGAGCAACGAACTGGAAGTTACTGTAGAAGTCAGCCCCGGTCAGTACAAGAAACATTTTGTCTATCTGAATGAATGGACGATGTATGTTGTGGAAGATGTTTCCGGTTGCGGTGTTGAGAATTATCACTATGAAGTCAACTTCCTGCCTGAGATGTTTATTCCTGTGACCTTTACGAATTATGATTAAGAATAAAAATGGGGTGAGTTTTCACCCCATTTTTGTACATTTTTACTATTGACTTTTGGGCCGGCCGCTCCCAGTCGCAGCGGCCGGAATTTTCATTATACCACACCGCCAGCAATTTGTCAAGAGATTTTTCGTAAAAAGTTGCACAAATTATTTTTCCCACATTTGTGCAAAATAACAGTTGACAAATCATGCTTCATGGTGTATACTATGGGTGTAAGGTAAATCAACCCACAACACTAGGAGGTACTTATGAATACTCTGATTACCATGCTCGACCGTCATCTGGACTATTGCAAGAAGTTTGCAATGTCCCAATCTCTGAAGCGTACCTATTTCGACCAAGCGTTCGGTATGCTCACCATGTACTGTGCCTTATATCCCAACAACTACTCCAAGGCTGAGAAGCTGTGGGAAGAGGTCTACCGTCCGCAGTTTGAAGCTTTACTGTGGGGAGAATAATCTCCCCACTACTCAAAGGAGGTAACTACAATGCCAAAGGGAAAGCATTTTCACTGTCCGGTGAATGGTTGGGATTGTCCTTACTACAAAGACAGTGATATCATTGAAGGGGAAGAAGAATTTTGCTTGTGCAAGATGGATGACCCTTATCTCGATTGCGATGACTTCTTTACTATGTGGGCCGAATGTGAACCCGAAGAATACACCGATTATGTGGAGGAATAAACATGATTAAGATAACTAAGAAAAAGCAGGATGCTGTCCGCATCAATGAAATGAAGAAGGGTGATACCTTTCTTTATAATGGCAAATTGTATGTCATTATCGAGGATTTTGACCGCTGTAAATTTCTGAATCTGGAAACCTGCCGAGTTGAAACCGGACTCCATGTAAACAATGCTGTCCCCCTCGTTAACTGCACATTATCCTATGAAATGACCTAAAAAAATTTCACAAAGGGGGTTGACAAACAGCCCCCGATGTGATACAATTAAGATACAAAAAAGAAAGGAAATGATAATTATGAAACCTAGTGAACATCTCAAGCAGGAACGCATTGACCGGATGGTTTACATCCTGTCCCATCCCTCTCTGGGTATTGGCTCTGTAGTTCTGGAACACCGCATGGAAACCAAGCGAGAATGTGTAACCGATTCCGGTATCATTCTGGTTAAGGCTCTGGAAACTGAGTTCTTAATCACCGCTTATGTGGCAACTTTGGATAAGGTTTATGCCCTGTACCGCTCCGAAGGGCATGACCACATTCCCGATGGTCTGGCTCACCGCATTGTCAAGAATCGTCCTCATGTTAAGCTCCAGAACATGAGCGAAGAAGAAAGAAAAGCATTTCTGAAAAAAAGTAAAAAAAGGGGTTGACAAACAGCCCCTTCCATGATATAATAAGTACAACAAAAGGAAAGGAAATGAATCAAATGGAAAAGACAATTTTCTTCGACATGGACGGCACAATCGCTGACCTCTATGGAGTAGCCGGATGGCTCGAATATCTCGAAAGAGAAAGCTGTTATCCCTACGCATACGCAAAACCCCTGCTTCATCTGGCAAGTCTGGCTCGCAAGCTGAACGCATTGCAGAAGCAAGGCTACCGACTGGGAATCATTTCGTGGACTTCCAAGAGCGGAAGTAAAGAGTACAATGCAATGGTTTCCATTGTCAAGCAAGCATGGCTCAACACCCATCTTCCCTCTGTGCGGTGGGATGAAGTCCACATCGTTCCCTATGGTACTCCGAAGCAAATGTTCTGCCGAACTCCTGCCGATATTCTTTTCGATGATGAAAAGAAGAATCGTGACAACTGGACTGGCATCCCCTACGATGTGCAGAACATTATGGAAATTCTCAGAGCAATCTGAGAATTTCCAAAAAAACCTCTTGACAAATCAAACTATCTGTGATACAATAGTATCATCCAAAAGGAAAGGAAATGAATACCATGGCTAATGTAGCAAAGAAGTATATTAACGAGGAAATCGACCGACTGAATAGCATGAACCAGAGACACCGCTCTCTGTCTGAGCTGTCCCGCAATCTGAACCTGTTGGCTCTCAAGGGTGACCTTGCTCCGGTTTTCCATCGAGAATCCGAAGTTGAAGCCATTCAGAAGATGATGCTCCGCCGGACTAAGCCCAACGCCCTGCTCGTTGGTGTGGCAGGTTGCGGTAAGACTGCCATTGCAGAAGCTCTGGCAATCCACATCGCAAATCAGCGTGCCGAATATCTGAGCGAAAAGGCAAAGGCTGAGCGAGAATATGACAAGGCTCTCTCCAAGTGTTCTCGTGACCCCGAGACTGGCGAGGTTCTGGATGCTCCCACTATGCGAGAAGTTCCCAAGCCTCCCCTGTGTGACGCAGTCATCTATGACCTGCCTATCAACACTCTGGTTGCCGGTTCTAAGTACCGTGGCGAGTTCGAGGAAAAGTTACAGAATGTCATCAATGACTGCAAGAAGGATAAGAACATTATCCTGTTTATTGATGAAATTCACCAGATGAACGAAGCCGGTAAGGCTGAGGGTGCTTGCTCCATGGGTCAGATTCTCAAGCCTGCAATGGCTCGTGCTGAGGTGCGTGTCATCGGTGCAACCACCACCGAAGAAGTCACCATGCTGAAGAAAGACAAGGCTCTGGCTCGCCGTTTCTCTGATGTGGAGATTCGTCCTCTGGTTGGTGAAAAGGCTCTGTCTACTGCCACCAGTATTCTGGCAGACTATGAGCGTTTCCATTCCATTTCTGTCAAGGGTATCACCGCTGAGCAGATTCTGGAAATGGTCAACTATCATGTTGGCGGTGTCTTCCCCAATAATTTCATCGATGTAATCGATGAAACCATGAGCGGTGCAAGATTTGAGGGTAAGACCTCTATTTCTGCCCCGGACATCAAGTCCACTCTGTCCAGAATGGCTGGCACAATTATTCTGTAAAAAAATGCAAATTGGGGGTTGACAAAACCCCCAAGGCATGATATAATAATTACAACAAAGGGGAACACCCCCGATAAATGAAAGGAAATGATACTATGTTTAAGATTACTATGAATGGTGCAGTTGAGTCCCTGGCAGTTACCGCTTCTTTCGATGATGCTCTAGTTGCCCTGTTCCCTGCCGTTGGTCATCCCAACATGAGCGGTAACATTACCAACTGCGAAACCGGTGAAGTTCTGGTTATCGTGGAGAATGGCGAAGTTCCTTACATCGCCCCCGAAACTTTTATCCAGATGCTTGACAGCATCTACGAGGAAGAACCCGAAACGGCTCTGGCTATGGCTCTTATGAGCCTGGCTGTTCTGAGCGATGCGGTTGCTGAACCCGAACCCACTCCTACCGAAGTTCCCTTTGAACCCAGAAACCTGCTTGAGATTCTGGGTAAGCTGTAAGATAGGGGGATAACTTCCCCCAGAAAGCGAGAGTGATGCCTAATGATTGTCTAAAGTTTATAGATTGTTTATTGATAGTGGCCAGAGAGGGGATTGGCTCCCGCCCGTGTGACTGACTAGGAGATTATTATGAAATGGAAGTAGCGGGGTTTCCCACCCCAAAAATTAAAATTGAAAATTGAAATGAGTTCCCGCCACCCTTGAGCTTCGGCTGTGAAAAGGGTGGCGGTTTTTGTCGGCCCGCCCACGCCCGAGCGGGCCGAAATTTCCATTATAACACACCGAGCAACTTTTGTCAAGAGAAATGTTGCACAAATATACATGAATATTTTATCCCGTTTTTGTGCAATATTCCATCTTGTATTTTCCAGTAGGGTGTGATATACTATTGGTGTCAAGGGGAGGGAACACCTCGGGAGTTGGGAAACCCACGCTAGGTGTCGAACTGTTGGCAGAAGCTGTGTATGACCCAACCTTCCGGCACGCAACTTTCTTGAAAATAATTTCAAGAAACCCCTTGACAAATCGCCTAATGTATGATACAATAAGGATACAAAAGAGATGTGATGGTAGTCCAAGGCATGGACGCCCAAGGTAAAACCGCAGACACCGGAGTGAAAGCCTCCGACGGGAACTTGTTGGTTCGACTCCAACTCATCACACCAAAAAGAAATTTCTCCGGTGGTGGTAAGTCCCACCCTAACTCATCGCTAGAAAGGCGGTAGCCGGAGAAAAAAAATAAAAAAAGGGGTTGACAAACTCAGCAAGATGTGCTATAATAAGTCCAGAAGCAAGGGAAACCTACTTCAAATAAAAATTGGGTTGCGACCTACCGCAAGATTGGAGATTGATACTATGGCTAACAACGAGAAGAAGATTACTAAGGCTATGAACTTCGGTGCTATCATCGACCTGCTGTCCACCATGCCCGAGGACAAGGTTCTGGCTCAGTTCACCATCGGCAAGGACGATAAGGCGACTGTCGTTCCTCTGACTGTCGGTATCGCCATCGATAAGCTCAAGCATGAGATGGGTCTGCTGTCCAAGAAGAACGCAGGTGAGGGCAAAACCTCCAAGGTCACTGCGGCTCAGGAGCAGATGGAGCGTGAGATTCTGCTGTACCTGTCCGACTTCCCCAATCAGCTGTTCTCCGCTTCCGAGCTGTGCAAGAACATCCCCGGTTTTGCGGAGCAGAATCCCCCTGTGTCCACTCAGAAGATTACTCCCCGACTGAACGCCATGCTGAATCGTGGCGAGGTCAAGGTCACCAAGGAAAAGGGCAAGAATATGTGGCAGTATGTCACCCCCGAGTACGAGGATGACTATGAGGACGAGGACTTCGAGGAGGAGTACGAGGACTAATAAATAGGGGGCTATATGCCCCCTACCCAATTCATCAAGGAGGTATCTGGAATGAGCCAGACTCAGAAAAATTTTATCAAGTTCTGGACTAAGCTGTTGCTATCTGTGACACTGTTCATTGTCCTGTTTGTGGGTTCTTGTTTGGGCAGTAATCTGTGCATCTTAATCGGTGGCGGAATTTGCCTTTCATTTATTCTTTATGCATTCGCTGTGTGGGTGGGTGAAGGTGTCTATATGTGGCGAATCATGGGCATCTTAACTCCAGAGCAGTACCAAGTGGCAAAATGGTATCGATACAGCCTGTGCAATGGTGGTGTGGATTATGTGTTAAAGCATCTGCAAAGTGAAATCAAACCCAACGAATACCATATCGCCATTATGAAAAAAATCAAGGCAGAAGTAAAAATTCCAAAAATACTCTTGACAAGCAAGTAAACCTGTGCTATAATAGGTTTATCCAAAAGGAAAGGAACTGATACACATGACTGAGATTACAATTTACCGAGCCGATGATGGCACGGACTTTGAAGACGAGTGCGAGTGCATTGAATATGAATGGGGCAGTAAAGCCAGCAAAGTTCATTTCACTCTGCTTAGCCACAATCATAGGATTCTTCCCACCGACCGCAGAGATTCTTACAACGATTGTTTCTATGTCTTTGTCCCCAACAATGTTGCACTGAAAGAACTGCGACAGGTTTGGGATGGAGATGTGGTTGACAGTTATCTGCCGGACGCATTTTCTGAATGGGATGCTCAGCCGGGTCTGTATGTCTATGATGAAATCGGTGATGAATGGTATCATCTGGGTGCCAGAATCGCAGAGTTGCAGGATGTGGCAGACACTGCCATGAAAGCTATCAATGGGGCTTAATTAAGCCCCACAATAATAGAAAGGAAATGATAATTATGAAAAAGGCAATTGTAAGCACTGTGGCAGGCGTTTCCCTGTCCCCCATCATCGAAATTCTGATTGAAGCTCTGATTCTCATTTGGTTCTGCGGAATCCTTCTTCCCATGTTCCCCGGTCTGGCCTGTCTGGGCGGTCTGACTTACTTCGACTGGGTGGGCATCCTGTTCGGTCTGAAGGTTTGCTTCTCCTATCTGAAAGAATTTTTCAAGGCGGTGTGGGCTAAGTAAAAAAAATAATGGGGAGCAATCCCCATTTTTCACTTGACTTTTAATAGCTTGTATGCTATACTAAATACAGTTAAATGAACTGAAAGGAAATGATACCCATGGTAAATCGATTGAATTGTGAAGCAAATGTGGACGAGATTAAGTCCTTCGCCAGAGAAAACCGAATGAATTTTACCGAACTGCGACATTCGCAGGTTGCTTACCTGTACCATGTTAAGGGCTACCCCCGCCGAGTGGTTTCCGCAATTACTGGTTATGCGGTGTCTACTCTGTCTGGTATGTGGAAAAAGGTTCTGCATCTGGTAGAAAAGGCTCGCCGGATTTTTGAAATCGGTGTTGAAAAGGTGCAAGAAACCTGCCAGTATGTCGAAAGAAAATTCAATCGAGAGATTGAATACGAATGTGAAGATACCATCAAGCCTTGTGCTTATGTGGTTGAGCATTACGATGAGTTCGGCAATTTCCTGTGGCTCAAGACCGGCAAAGCAAAAAATGCTTTGAAGAGATTCAAACAGCATTTCACAGACGATGCCTACAAGGGCGAAAGTCTGGGCAAGATTATTGTCAAGGCTCTGTTCCCCTGCGACAATGAAGACGATGCGTTGACCATGGAAAATGCTCTCCGCAAGTTCTACAAGAATCGTAACAATGGTGCAGACTTCCTGCCCCAAGACCGATTCACCAGACAGCATTTTGCCCCCGAACACATGGCTGACCCCAAGATTCAGGCTCAGTACGCTTTGCTTATGAGTTAAAAATTTCGCCCCATTTTGGGGCGATTTTTTGTACACTTTTACCACTTGACTTTTGGCGGCCCGGGCACGCGTGCCAGGGCCGAAATTTCTATTATACCACAGTTTCAGCAATTTGTCAAGCATTTTTTCAAAAAAAATTGCACAAATTTTTTTTCCCAGAAATGAGGGGGCCGCAGTCCTCCCCACTATAGTATACCACACCAAACCCTATTTGTCAATAGTAAATTTGCACAAAAAATTTATTTTCACTTTGTGCAATCTGCCTATTGCAATCCGTGAATGGATGTGATATAATACCCTTGTCAGTGAGGGACAGAAGTTCTTCGGTGAAGTCGCGGGAGTTGGCTCGTAAGTTGGTTGTTTTCCGGACGGCAACCAAGCCAAGAAAAAAGAATTTGAAAATTCTTCAAAAAACCTCTTGACAAACAACTGAATATGTGCTATAATACAAGTGTCCTAAAGGAAAGGACGAAACAAAATCTTTTGAATGGGTCGCAACCTAATAGCGAGAAATGGAGTGTTACTATGGCTAACAATGTGGAAAAGAAGCTGACTAAGGCTATGAAGTTCGGTGCTGTCGCTGAATACTTCTCCGGTCTGGATGCCGATATGGTTATCGGCTCTGCAACTGTCAAGTCCGGCTCTGAACTGGTTGAGGTGGATATCACCGCTCATATGGTGGTCGAAGCCATGAACCATGAGGTCGGTCTGCTGACCAAGAAGCCCTCTGATTCTGGCAAGCTGACGAAGCTCCAGCAGGAGAATCTGAAGCTGACCGAAGCCGTATATGAGGGCATGGAAGTCGATAAGCAGTACACTGTGACTGACCTTATCAAGTCCATTCCTGCGGTGGCAGGTCTGAACACTTCCAAGGTTCGTCCTCTGCTGACCCCTCTGATGGACGATGGTCGTGTCGTTCGTGAAGAAGGCAAGGGCGGTCGCCCCTTCTTCACCAGAGTCAAGTAAAAAATATGGGGGAGAAATCCCCCATACCCCTTGACAACTGGCAACCCATGTGCTATAATGGGTAATGTAAAGGAGCTGATGACATATGGCGGAAGATAAGCAGTTAGCGGCTATGCGTAAACTCGGTTATACCGAAGAACAGATTCAGCAGATGCTGATGGATGATAAACGCATAGACCGTGGCGAAATTCTGGAATGGGATTTAAGTCCAGAAGAACACAAAAAGGCTATTAAGTACGCAAATTCTGATGAAAAGAAGAAGAAAACTGCGGAAAAGCCTGCAAAAAAGGGCGGTACTGCCTACAATTTCGATACTTCCACGAAGAAACGCAAGGAAAATCCCACAAAAGCCAACATTATTGCACTTTTGGCAACAATTTTGACTGAAAATGGCGATTTTTGTGCCGAAAATGTGGAAATTACGAACAAAGAACGCCAAATTGCGTTCGTTGTGGGCGAAAATGCGTTTGAACTGACACTTGTGCAGAAACGCAAGCCGAAGTAAATAGGGGGGAAATTTCCCCCCTAAATTTTCAAAAAAGGTGTTGACAAATAAAAGATTCTGTGATACAATATCCATGCGGTTGAGGGAGCGATGGCAAACCCTAACTGACTTAATTGAAATGAGGAATGTAAAATGAACAAGTATGACAAGCGTAGAAAGTATTATCTGATTTTGGATTGCGAAACCGCAACCCTGCCCCACGCAATCAACTACATTGGCGAAGAACGCAAGAACATTGCAATCGCCAAGCCTCTGATTTATGACCTCGGTTGGAAAGTGGTCGATGCTCTGGGCAGAACCTATGCAAGAAAGAATTTTCTGATTTCGGAAATCTTCTCTGTGCCTGCCATTTTTGATACCGCATATTATGCGGACAAGCGTCCCCTGTATCTGGAAAAACTGGATAAGGGCGAAATCATGCTGACTGACTGGCGAACTGCGGTTCGGGAGTTGGTTGAGGACATGGATGCCTGTGAAGCGGTCGGAGCTTATAACTCCATGTTTGACTTCAAAAAGGCAATTCCCTTCACGGAGCTGTATATCAATCAGCTGTATTCCCCCGACTTCCATAAATGGCTTGACTACCAGAACAGTCGGGTCGATGCTATTGCTACTGGCAGAAAGTTTGAAAACCCCTATGGCTTTGACGAAACGATTTTTCGTTTCAGAAATAAGGAATATCCCCTGTTTGATATTTGGGGTCTGTCCTGCCGACACATTCTGAACTGTGATGACTACAAGGAAATGTGTCTGGATTATGGATGGGAAACCGCAAGCGGTAAGTATTTCAAAACCTCTGCGGAAACCGCTTTCCGATTTTATACTGAAAAGTGTGATTTCATCGAAGCACATACTGCAATCGATGATGCCGACATCGAAGCAATTTTGTTTGCGGAAATTATGAAGCGAACCAAGAAAAATTTTGAAATGGGAATTATCTTCTTTCCCTTCCGTGAACTGGGTACAGTTGAGCGGTACAGAGAAAGAGTGGGTCGGTGGTACTAAGTGACCACTGACCCGGGTGTATCAAAATGCATTTGAGGGGTTGGCTTAACTAACCCCATCCCAAGGGGGGAGTATCGGAGTCTCCCTCGGTAGCTGTATGCGGAAGACTGGCCATCAACTGCTAACCAGTAAAACAAAACGAACAAAAAACCTCGGATTGGCCTCCGAGGATTTTTTGTGCAAAATGACGAAAATTTTTTTTTTGAAAAACCTCTTGACAAATTCATTTTAATGTGCTATAATAAAAGGGGGTATAATACCCCCAAAATATCGGGCCGAGCAGGGACGCCTCGGCCCGTTTTCCGGTCTTAAACGAGCATATGGAATTTTTTTGCTCAATCTAGCGGCTTTTCGCATATGCATCATTTTCCCGCAATCCAGCTTCTCCGTTCCAAAAGCGAATAAAAAAATAAATAAACCCCATTTTATTATAACATATTTATTTTAAAAAATCAAGTTGAAATTTTAAAAAAATTTTTGTATAATATTTATAGAAAATAAGATAAAGGAGAATATATTCCGATGAATTATCAAGATATTGTGGCCCGCATTAAGAAGGGCGAGAGCGTAGATAGTATTGCTGATGAGATGGCAGCTATGCTGAATGACGCCCAGAAGGCAGTCGCTGAGGAGAATGTGGCGGCAGCTAAGGAAGCAGAAAAGAATGCTAAGATGGATGAGGTTGCTACCAAGATTGCGGATGCCCTCTCTGAGTATATGACTATGATGGGTTTTGAGGCTGAAGAGTCCCTGACTGGTGCTGAAGTGCGTGAGATGCTGGATGAGTTTATGCCTCTGTTTAATAAGCTGAAGAATTTCAAGGTCAAGATTGAAACCATTCCTTCCAGCCATGCTGAAGATGTAATTTCCAAGTGGCTGAAGAATATGGATTGGTAATCATAAAGAGGAATTCTAACTCTTCCCAACTAGCTACAACTTAACTACGAAAGAGCTACAGAAAAGTTTCTGTAGCTCATTTTTTTTATATATGCGAGGACGGTAACGGTAAATTCATGCTAGTCATTCCGGCCGGCGAGCGGCCACGCATACTCAGCAATTTTTCAGTTTTCCATTCCATATTCTAACTTCATAACTCCTCATCTTCATTTCTATTCCATACCTACAAACAAAAAAAATGGAAGCAGTCAAAAACCACTTCCATTCTTCATAACTCTTCTTTTGATACCAATAGTAAAGAATACAAATTATTATCTATTTAATTATCAAATTTAACTCCAATATTCTTTATCTCCGTGATGGCCGCTGGCCATCAACTCATATATGCGAGCACTACCAGAGTAGTCACCACAACAACCATTCCAACAGGAATGACAATCAGTAATGCAATATCTGCTCCTGTCATACCTTATAATCTCCAATCTTTATTGTAGCTACTCCCGCAAGAAGCTCATTAATTTCTCGGTCGAGTTTACTAAAATATTCATCTGAAGACATAGTTACAGAATAATCAGTTGCGGGAACTGTCTTTGCGGGAACTGTCTTTGCGGGCACAGGTACTTCAGTATTCTTCTTCTTTGGAACGAAATAACTATAAGGCTTTGTAACTTCAGTTACCTCACCAGATTCACTAATACTGCCATAAACCTTGCCCTTATATACCAATGTATTATCATCATCATATAGGACATAATAAGCATTATTAGTACCATCATACTTATATTTACTAATAGCGTATACATTCAAACCCTTCCAGCCACCTATACGTCGACCTTCAGATGCAGCAGCTTTAAGCTCTTTATAACTATACTTAGCCACGATGTAACCCCTGGTGCACTATGTGCACCAATTTTCCTTTCATTTTTCATTTGGGAATCCTGTTAGGATTCCCATTTTCATTTCATCTTTTAATTTATTATACCATTTTTTATTTGAATTTTCAAATATAGTTGGAATACGCAGTATTCCAATCATAAACCAAGATTATTAATTGCTTTACAATCATCTTCTATATTAAACCCAATATCTACTACACTTAAATTTACATTTGAATCTTTAATTTCATAGATACCATTAAAAGGTCTTCTTTCCTATTCTAAAAAATATACATGACCAGTAGTTTTATCCACATATAACTCAGCTGGTACTATTGTTTCAGTTGATTCATACATCTACTCAAATAAATATCTTTTATCTGGTGAAATTGAAACAAATTTTGTAACTATTCTTTTTGACATTTTAAACTCCTTTTACTCTCAAAAAAAATTTAGGGATTTTTGAAACCGAAGGTTTCAAAAAGACCGTTATCTATTGAAAGGGGTGGAGGGGAAAATTCCCCTCTCTATTCTATTATAAGGTGTATATTTTTTTTAACAAAGTATGTTAGTTTTTTTAACACTTTATATACCCCAGATGTTAGTTTTTTTAACACTTTATATCTTTAATATCATTTGTCATCCAATCTAATTGATAAATTGTCTTAATGTTATTAAAGTTATCATTATCTTGTACAACCGTAGTTAAACTATATTTAATTAAACCTATTTTCTGCAATACAAATAAAATATTGGTAACAATATCATTATTATTTCTTGCTGATACACTTAATCCAACCATTTCTTTTACAGCATCTAGGCTAAACTAAAATGATTGACAACCATTAGAATAATATCTATTTAATAAATAAACATAAGTTGTAATAGTGTTTTCATTTAATGTATCAGTCATTAACTTTAATAAATCATACTAAACCAATGTAGCTAACTCTTTATCAAGTGTCACCAATTTATAAGTATTCTTATCAATTTCCTCTACTAACTCTAATTCTTTTAAGTTCTTAAATTTAGTAGACACAGTTTGTCTTGTCAAACCAAACTAATCCGCAAGCTTACTAAAATTAATATCTTTTTTCGTGAAATATCTTACGCCATTCTCGTCTTTAGTAGAAATATACTACAAATACGCATAAAGAATATCATAATATTTCTTATTAGCACAAATTGATTTGTTTTTTGGTATCTAACGAGAATTTGGCATTATTTTTAATTCAGACATTACACTCACCTCCTCCATAGATTCTTCAATTTAATCGTTAATACATTAACAAATCTTACCCAGTATATAGATGTTAGTTTTTTTAACACTTTTTTTTAACAAAGATATAGATGTTAGTTTTTTTAACATTTTTTTTTAACAAATATATAGATGTTAGTTTTTTTAACAATTTTACCTCTTTGGAATATATAATTTAATCCAGTTAAGCCCCAGTTAATTGATTTAAAATAAAAAATATGATATAATATTTATACAAAGATTAAGAAAAGAATTAAATGGAGGGTTCCGCAATGAAAGTTAAAGTGCGTGCTGTACAGCCGACCATCACTATGACCAAAAGAATGTATAATTCTTATATGCACGATATGGAACAGTTCTTAGAAGAAAATAAAACTCTGCGGTTGCGGGAATGCCATCTGCAGGACGAGCTTCATATTGTCAAACAGCAGAATAAAGAATTGCAGCAGAAGGTTACAGACCTTGAAGATACCATTGAACAGTCCCGACTGGACACTCAAGATAGCTCTATGCGGCTAGGTCACATTGTAGCAAAAGCTCTCCAGGATAAGAAGGCCGCACAGGATACCGCATCTGAATTAAAAATTGAACTGATGGAACGCGATTGCCGCATTGATGAACTGGAGCGTCAGATTGAATGGCTTCGTGATAAAAACGACGAGTGGGCGATGATTGCGGACAATCAGAAGAATACTATTGCCGCACATTATGAAGAGAAGAAAGCATTTGAAGATGCTATTCGTTCCTTTGAGGAAACCCGGAAAGATTACGAAGAGACTATTCATAATCTTCATGTTGAAAAGCGTGAATGGATGGAGAAATACGAAGAAGAATATCATCGGCGTTTAAAAGCTGAACATTCGTCTCCGTAACCGCCCACAAAACTCGAAAATCGCTTATTTTTTAAATACTACAAATGATTTACGTGGAAGGAATATCAAATGGCATCTAATTGGGTAAGAGTTGGTGCACGTTACTGCATCCCAGAGGAACTAATTAAGTATTTTTATATTGACACGAGCAAGAATAAACTTATCGCCAAATTGCGGGACGGAGAAGAAATTTCGTTAGAATATCAAGGCGAAAATGCGACGGACGATTGCCTCTATAATTATATTTGCTTGCTCGATAGATTCGGTGTTGACTATCCGAAGTGGCTTACTCCGCAAACCGTACGTCGTGTAAAGGGTTTTAATATTGACGATGAGGAAGATGAATAATGAAATTTATTAAATTGCAGAATAAGGTTATTAATACGGACCAGGTTAAAGAGTTTCATCAGTATGAATCGTCTATCTCTATCTATTATACTGACGGCAGTAAGGCTTATGTTTCGTATAAGGACACCGCAGAAGCAGAAGCCGCACTGGAAGATATCCTGCACATGATTGATTCAAGATATATTCCGTCTTGGGTGCGGGAAGCTGCGGTCCCCACTTATTGTGCCGATAATAAGAGTCTGCCGCAGTGGCTACTCGATATGGAAGTTTAAAAGGAGGAAAGATATGATTATTTCTAATGATAAGCATGAATTGGTGCTCGACTTTATCAAACAGTTTCGAGACCTTGGAAGTGAAAACTGTTTCTCCAATGGAATGTGTTTTTGGTTCGCACATATCTTATCCAACAGATTCCAGGACGAAGATGGCGTGGAAGTTATGTACGATGAGGTGGCCAACCACTTTGGATGCCGTATCAACAACATTGTTTATGACATCACTGGAATTGTTACCACCGAGTACGATTGGCGTCTGTGGCGAGATATGGACCTGTATGACCATCTACTGACGATGCGGATTCAGCGAGATTGCGTTGACAAGGTTCCTGCAGGAGTGCGACTTGGTTCCACTTGCACCCAGGGATATTTTGATGACTGGGGCACATATATTTGTGCGATTGACCATAATCCTTGCGGATGGAACGAACAGTGCCATCTTCATGTAACTACTTGTTTTGGAGGTTAAATTATGCCTAAGTTTTTGAAGTTTTGTGATTCTGCAGATACTGACTATTGTATTAATTTGAATAATATTGATTATTATTCTATGCAGAATCTTCCTAATACTGATTTGCAGAGATTCCAAGTTAATTTCAAAGGTAATGATACTACCTTTTACGTTAAAGAGGCTCAAGCCGAACAGATTTCTCTCGTAATGAGTGATATGTGGATTTAAGGAGGCTTATTATGAATAGCTTTTATTATACTGAGGTAACTTGGTGTTACTGGGAAAATAGTACTCGTAAAATGATGCGAGAAGCTGTCATCATTTGTGCGGCATCTTATGGTCAAGCTGCGGCAATTCTAGAAGAAAATTACGGAGAAGAGCTGTATAGCATTGATAAGATTGAAGCAATCAGTGAAGACCACACCATGCCTCTTTCCATTGCGGCAGGTCGTGCATTACGAAACGCGGTAAATGATTATGGAGCTGCGGAAATCATTGAAGAAACAGATTTTAGTAAAAAGAGTGAACCAGTAATTGAAGATGCTCCTAAGTAGATTCATTGGAATCCTAATACATCTGCTTTTCCCGCAAATGCTCCAAGAGGAACAGTAATTATATGCGAAAGTACACCTTGTGAAGACCATTAGACTTTCGCATAGAATTGGGAGGGAGTAGCCCCATGAGTGTAAATTATGAATGTGTAATTATGCATGGCTGGAAGATTCCTGTTGGACTATAGGATACAATTAATGAATTAACTGAATATAAATATGAAGATAATTGGTGGTATCCAGATAGTTATTGCTGTGACTATGAAGAAGTCTTCCTCGGAGAATATATTACAGCTATTCCCTTGGGTACTGCAATATCCTTGCCAGAATTATGTGAACAAGTAACAAGGAAAACTATGAATATCAATGATTTTTCTTTTCCATTCGGTGAAGTGCGTTTAGAATTAGCAAATAATCTTGATTGTTATGAATATGTGAAAGACGAACCATTGATTTATATAGTTAATTCAGTTTATTAAGGGAGATAATATGAAAAAGTGTGGAGATTGCCTGATTAGAAAACAGGCTGGCGGCAAAATATGCCCTATATTCCAAGAGGAAGTATTAAATACAGATAATGCTTGCCGTCGATACATCGGGCATGATTCACCTGTTTGCGGATTCTGCGGCAGTTTAATGCCTGGTAAACCAGAGATTGTTATCATGGAAGATGGTACAACTCTATTGGCTTGCGGTCAGTGCGGTGACCGTATCGGCACATGTGCAACTTGTGCACAAGCGAGAGTTTGTGAATTTGAGACAAGTACAAGTCCCATTCCAAAACAAGTCCAAAAGGTCATTAGACAGGGCAATATGCAAATGGCTCAAATGATTCGCAATCCAGAACGAGAAAAAGAAACTTGTATGAAGGGCTGTCCTTGTTGGGATAGCGAAGAATGTATTTGTGTGCGGCAGGCTGGTAATTGCAAAAGTTGGAGGTTATAATGCTTAAATGTAAATATAATGAAGATTGTTCTCTGTACCCTCATTGCGGACATACTTGCGGTGTTCCTGTTGAAGAGCTGCTGAGAATTAAAAGCCAGCGTATTCGAGATATGGAACACGTTGTCAATGACCTTGTTGGCTATCAGGTGCGACTGATGGAGCAGGCTATGTATAAGGTTAAAGACCTTACCAGAAAACCTGACTATATTCCTTCTTGTCCTTACGGTTATATGGATTGCGTGAGTGACCCTGCTTATATTCGTAGATATAATCCCGAGTGGTGGGAAGAATTGGGTATGCCTACTGAATGTAGTCACGCTAAATATTATGAAGAAGATTGTAGCTGCCAGTGGTATGACGATGAGGATAAGTAAGGAGGAGGACGCAGATGCCTAAGTTTAAAATTTTTGCGGGAATGGGTGGCGGTTTTGGCGGACCCGAATATCACATGACTGAGGAATATCCCAATCGTGATGCCGCAATGAAAGACGCCTATGATTTGGCAGTAGAAGAATATCAAAGTTATGAAGGTTATCATGGAATCCTTTCTTGGAATGATGTTCGTGAGAATTTGATTGAAGAAGGTTACATTGACACTATTAATGACAATGAAGTTGAAGATATGATTGAGGAGCAGTATCTGCAGGAAATCGAAGGTTGGATTGTATATAATGCAATTGAAGTGAAGCCTGGCGAAAAGGAAACTGATAGTGGTTACACTGATTATCCTAATGCCTGGAGATAATTTAATCCTTATTAATATTATATCATATAATTTTAAATAAATCAAAGGGAAATGCCAGAAAGCATTTCCCTTTTAATGCGTTAAAGATATATTATTGATTTTTTTATAAATATATGTTATAATATATATACAAAGTTAAGAAAGAGGTAATAAATATGAAATATTTTCAAATGACTGCTTGTACTCCTTACTGCGGTGAAGAATTAACTTCTTATGAAGCTGCCGAATGTAAAGATGAGCTGTATTCCAGTGGTAAAGCAGATGCTCTAATTGAAGACTGTATTGCAGCTTATGCCGATGTTGGCGGAGAGCCTGAAGATTATGGCTTCGATAGTCATGAAGAAATGATGGAATATTACTTCGAAGGTTCTACTATTTCCATTGAAGAAATCAGTAAAGAAGTATATGATAAATACAAGGTTTCTGGTTACTAAAAATCATAATTGATTTTTAGTAAAAATTATGATATAATATATATACAAGATAAGGATAAATCTTGACGACAGCAGATGGAGTCGGAAAAAACAGGCTGTGCAGTGTTCACGGGGAGACAGGAGCGAGAGAAAGAATTCCACCCCTTTTACAGTTTATCCAAGGTTCTGTGAAAATGAAAATAAAAACCTTGTTTTTATGGAAAGGACTGATATACATGAGTAAAAAGCCAAATGGTAAAAAGCCTAAGCAGCATCCTGTGTTCACCAATCTTAAACAGGCTCGTGCGGAATGTCGTGAGCAGGCTCTTAAAAGAAATCGCCTCTCTTGGCCTTTGTGTTGGACTCCTAATACTGGTTATTACTGTCCTGATTATGAACCTGGTAATGGTATGAGAACTAATCCTCCTAATTTTGTTTGTTTAGTAGATAAGTCTGGTGCTTTGACTTATGTTTCTAAGGCAGTTCAGCGGATTCATAATTTTAAGAGCTATACTAATCCTCCTTGGTATGATGAAGAGAAATAATTATAACAAGAGAACAAGCAAATAAAGTTGCAAAAGCTGTAGAAGATATCGATTCTTTTGAATGTTTTATGGATATTCTGGATGGTGCTATTCTTCAAGGTATTGAAGTATGCGGCATTGACCCTAATAGTTTATTCATAAATAAACTGCATGAACTTATGGATAATGAACTTCATTTCCGTAAAGTTGTTTTGGAGGAAATGTAATGATTACTTTTATTATACTAATGACTTTATTCTTTGCGGGATTGGCTTTCTTAATCTCGCTATTCTTTGGTTTGGTAGATATTTTCCTAGGCCTTGGATTATTTGTTATCGCCAGTAAAGTCGGTGCAGGCTTAGTAGTTATCGCTTTTATTGTGCTGTGTGTTACAGCTTTTATAAAGGCAGGTGATTAAATTGAGATTTCCTAAGATTAACAGCAATCTATTAATGACAATGGGATTCAGTGTAGTATTTGCTGGACTTATTACAGTAATGTTTGGTTTAGCATATTTACTAAGTTGGGTCATTCCCTTTATTATTTTCTTTATCTTGTGTACTTTGCTGCTTGAGCCAATAGTAAGAGAAGAAATGGAATATGGTAAACCAGATTTCCAAGATATTATAGAAGGTATTCAAGATGCAGTATTAGAAGATGAAGAACCTTTGTCTAACTCTCTCAGTGAATAATTAAATATAAGCCCTTTGCTCAAGAAGTAAAGGGCTTTATTGATTTTTTTATAAAAAAATGTTATAATATATATATAAAATTAAGGAAAGGAAATGATAAATATGATTTCTAATTTATGGATAACTTATTTCCGCTGTCTCGATGAGAATGAAGAACCCCTGGATGTGCAGATTTTTGCTTGTGACGAGTCCGATATTCAGTCTATTGTCTGTGATATGACTTTTGAAGAAATGTATGAAGATTTCTGTGTAGAAATTAATGCTGGTTTCTCTGTCGAAGAAGCTCTTAGAGATAAAACTGCAGTAAGCAGAGATGATTATGGTTATCGTTGGCATTATGCCCCTGTGAAGAATTATCATTTTAATTAAGGAGGAAATAATATGGTACTGCCTGGTTTTTATGATTTGTTTAACGAACGTTGGGGTCAGTTTCAGACTGCTCATATTATTTCCGACCTTCATTTTAATGAAGATGATTTGAAGCGAGCATTTCCCAACAGACCTTCTGATGATGAAATGGTAAAGTCCATTAATTCTAAAGTCGGTCGTAAGGATATTCTGATTGTCTGCGGCGATTGCGGCGACTTGGAATATGTTAAGCAGCTGCGTGGTTATAAGGTTTTGATTATGGGTAATCATGACTGCGGAGCTACTAAGTATAAGGAAGTCTTTGATGAAGTCTATGAAGGTGCTTTGATTGTCGGTGAAAAGCTGATTATCTCTCATGAACCTGTAGATATTCCTTGGGCTTTTAATATTCATGGTCACGACCATGCTGGTCATCAGCGTAAGAATCATTTTAATGTTTGTGCTGATGTTATTGGCTATAAGCCTATTAATTTAAATCAGTGGCTGAAAGAAGGCCACACTTCTCGTATCTACACCATCCATCGTGAGACTGTAGATAATGCTACCGAACGTAAGCGTAAACGTGGAAATAAAAAGATTGGAGAGAAGTAATATGAGAAATCCTGTATGTAAAGCTGATTGGGAAAAAGTAAAAGAAGCATTGATGCTTGCACAGATTCCTTTCCGAACCACCTTTGATTCTCATTGGGATGGTAAGAGCGAAGACGTTCATTACGATGTTCAGATTCAGATTGAACCTTTTTATTTCCAGGAGAAAAGAAAGGTGGCAGAATAATGAATATTTATGCAATTGTTGATAGATATCAAGAAAACAAGCCTATTTGTGTTCTTAAAAACAAATCAGATGCGACTGAGCTAATGCTTGACCTGGAATTTGAAAATGCTTATATCTCTTTTTGCCGGCATCTAATTCAGTGTCAGAATGAAATTGCTCCCTATGGATTTTTTGACCATAAATATGGTTGGCGTAATAAGGATATTATGCCTTCTGATGAAGTAATTGCAATGCAGTTCTGCGATAATTCTCGATATTATATTATGCCAATTAAAACAATCGGATTCATGGAGGAATAATATGGAAGAAGTATTTAATTTAACTGATGAAGATATCCTGGATGCTTTCGAAGTTGAAGATGAAGAAGAACTGGATTATTCCGGTATTGTCGGAGATAGTACCAGATTTTATTTAAAGGAAATCGGTAAGATTCCTCTGCTTTCCTATGAAGAAGAAAAGATTCTGGCTCAGAAGATTGCGGCCGGTGACCAGGAGGCAGTAGATGAACTGGTCAAGCATAACCTGCGTCTGGTAGTGTCTGTTGCTAAAAGATATGCTGGTTGCGGATTGACCCTGCTTGACCTCATCCAGGAGGGCAATGTCGGTCTGATTGAAGCTGCTCGTAAGTTCGACCTGTCTAAGGGTTATCGATTCTCTACCTATGCAACTTGGTGGATTCGACAGAAGATTGGCCGAGCACTGAGTGACCAGTCTCGAAGCATTCGTATTCCTGCTCATATTGCGGAATTGGTTAGCCGTATCAAGAGAGTAACTGGTCCTATGATTCAGCGTATGGGTCGTACGCCTACTGAAGAAGAGATTGCGGCAGAGCTGGGTGTTGAAGTAGAGAAGGTTAAGACTGCTCTGGATATGAGCCAGGCAGTTTCGTCTCTGGATGTCCCTGTGGGTGATGATGATGAAACTACAGTTGGTGACCTGCAGGCAGACCATAACTGTCAGAACCCTATGAGCAATCTGATTGCAGAAGCTAATAAGGATATTATCAATGCGGTGTTTGCCACTCTGAATGAGCGTGAAGCTAATGTCCTGCGACTGCGATTCGGCATTGACGCAGATCATCCTCACACTCTGGAAGAAGTAGGCGAAGTACTTGGTGTTACTCGTGAACGTATTCGCCAGATTGAAACTAAAGCTCTGCGGAAGATGCGTAATCCTCTACGTATGAACATTTTGAAGGAGGCATTTTAATGAAAAGAATTATTTGTATGCTGTTGGCATTAGTAATGTGCCTTGGACTATGTGCTTGTGGTGGAACTACTACCACAAATAAGGATAATGTAGAAGTGTCTGGATGGGGTCCATATATCTACATTTGCAATACTGATGGTTTTTTTGATGATGTAGTATCTAATGGATACTGGTTAGGCTATCATCGAGATACGAAGGTAATATTTGAACTTTATGGAGTAGGAAGTAATCTTGGTACAATTGTACCTTATCAGATTTATCAAGATGGAGTAATTTATGGTGCAGTCTATGAAGATGGAGAAATTGTACCTGTGCCTTATGCGATGGGAATTACTTTAGATATGTTAGGACTTGCTTCTAAATTTCTTGGATGAGGGCGTTTATAACGCCCTCTTTTATCTTTTTTGATTTTTTTATAAAAATATGTTATAATATATATACAAAGTTAAGAAAGGAATTGATTTATATGATTCAAACAGTATCTATTCATGCAGATACTTCTCCAAGATTAACAATGAAGTTAAATGACTGGCTTAAAGGATGGCAAGAAGATAGAATCCTTGATATTCAATTTCTTTATTGTAAAGGTTATTCAGAACCTTTTTATGCATTTGTGACATATAGGAAGTGATTAAATATGCAAAGAAATATTGATAAATGGATTTATACTATTGAATGTGCCAATCCAGAAGGAAACGAAGATTTAAGTAAAGACCCTCATTTCAACGTCTATGGTTGGAAGTGGAGTAAAGGCTATGATTCTGTTGATGTAATTGGTAAACTCTATACTCGTGGCGAAGCCGTAGACATGGTTTTTAATAAACATTATACTTTTGTAAAGTATCTTGCTACTCAGCACCTTCCTTGGGAAAATGGCATTGTGTCTTTTATGAAAAGTACAGCACTTGAACGACAAGTTATGACTCTTGAAGAGATTTGGGATAAGCTGCCTGATGTTCCTGCATTTGCTTGTCAAGAGTGTTATGGTAGTTGTTCTGAATGTGTTTATCGTAAGGTAGACCTGGATGAAAAAAGTATGAAAGTAAAAGAAATTTCTTGTCTTTATGATAAGAATGATGAAATGCTACAGTCTATGGCTCG
>JBGVOM010000059.1:0-16504 GCA_045126515.1 Lachnospiraceae bacterium | reverse complement strand
CTTGCAGGCAGTGTTCAAAAGGTTGCAGGAAGCGTATATTTCAGTTAGTATGATGGCATACAGATGCCTTAATTGTTATTTATTACCCAAAATATCCATTAGGAGAGGAGAAATATCAGAAAATGAGAAGAACAAAAATTGTATGTACACTTGGTCCATCCGCAAATACAGAAGAAGCTATTAAAAGCTTAGCATTAGCGGGTATGAATGTAGCAAGACTTAACTTTTCCCACGGTGATTTCGAAGAACACGGCGGAAGATTTGAAAGATTAAAGAAGATCAGAAAGGAATTAGCACTTCCAATCGCAGCACTTCTTGACACTAAGGGACCGGAAATCAGAATCGGTACTTTCTATAATGATGATCACAAGAGAATTGACATTGAAGAAGGACAGACTTTTACATTAACCGGAAGAGAAGTAGAAGGAACAAACGAAATCGTAAGCCTTACTTATAAGGAACTTGCACATGACATTAAGCCAGGTGGAAAGATTCTCCTTGATGATGGTTTAATTGAACTTGAAGTTCAGAAAATTGATGATTTAGATATTATCTGCAAGGCAATTAACGGTGGTAACATTGGCGGTAAGAGAGGTGTCAACGTACCGAACCTTCATATCAACATGCCATTCGTAAGTGAAAAAGATTATGCTGACATTGTATTTGCAGTAGAACAGGGATTTGATTTTATCGCTGCATCTTTCACAAGAACAGCAGAAGACGTACTTCAGGTTAGAAAAATCATTGCTGACCAGAAGAAAGGACATGTATCTATCATCGCTAAGATTGAAAATCAGGAAGGTGTAAATAACATCGATGAAATCTTAAAGGTAGCAGATGGTGTTATGGTTGCTCGTGGTGATATGGGTGTTGAAATTCCATTAGAAGAAGTACCTGTAATCCAGAAGATGATTATTGAAAAAGCAAATAAGGCAGGTAAGCCGGTTATCACAGCTACTCAGATGTTAGATTCCATGATGAAGAATCCACGTCCTACAAGAGCTGAGGCTACTGACGTTGCAAATGCTATTTACCAGGGAACAAGTGCAGTTATGCTTTCCGGTGAAACAGCAAACGGTAAGTATCCGGCAGAAGCTGTTAAGACTATGGCTCGTATTGCAGAAAGAACAGAAGCAGATATCGATTATGTAAAAGCTTTAAGAACAAACAAAGCTTGCGAAGGTGATTTAGATATCACAGAAGCTATCTCTCATGCTACTTGCACTACAGCAGCAGACTTAGAAGCAAAGGCAATTGTTACAGTAACAAAATCAGGAGATACAGCAAGAATGATTTCTAAATATCATCCAAACAGCTTAATCGCAGGATGTTCACCAAATGAAAAGGTTTGCAGACAGTTAAATCTTTCCTGGGGTGTTACACCAATTTGTATCGCAGAAGAAAGCAGCTTAGACGCATTAATTGATGCATCTGTAGAAGCAGCTAAATATACAGGATTAGTTGAAAGTGGAGATACTGTTGTTATGACAGCAGGACAGCCGGGTGTTGTTGGTAAGACAAACTTAATCAAGGCTGCAGTAGTTGACTAATTATTATTTAAAATAAAGAATAAGTAAAAGATTCGTGAAAAAGGGTGAAAATCAATTGTGATTTTCGCCCTTTTGTGTTAAAATGAAAGATAAAATAAAAGGGAAGATGAGAGATTAAGTTGAGGGGAGAATATATGAAAAGCAGGTTTGAAAAAAAGAGAAAAAATACCATAGCCAACAGATTGTTTTTTCCTATGGTATTATTAGTGTGTATTTACGCGCTTGTTTTTTGGGGGGCCGTATGGTATGGGGGGGCTTTTGAACAGTTAAAGAACGGTGAAGTGGAGCGGGTGCGCCAGTCACTTATACAGAAATCATCGGAAATTCAAAAAAGTCTGGATGCCAGTTGGATAAATGAGGAAAATTACAGTAGCCTTCTTCAGGCTTGCAGAAGTATAAAAAATGCATCAGATAATAGCGACGAAGAGGCTGTCAATGCTATCCTGGGAATTATGGAGGGCAAGGGAGTTCAGGGGGCATATATATTTTTGGATAATGGCTTTTCTTATTATATAAGGAAGGACAGTGAGGATGTGGTTGTGGCACAGTATGGAGAGGAAGGATACTTAGCACAGAGGGGAATTGAAAAGGCAGCCGCATGGAAACAGGGAACAGATGGAGATATGACATTGTGCCCGGGGTATCAGAAGATTACAGAGGTAAAGAGGAATACCCAGGGTCTTTCTGAGATGGATTATGCCTGTTTTGACATATCTTGTCAGGCAAAAGAAACAGGGGAACAGCGACTTACATTTAGTATTCCGGTTCTTGATGAAATGGAGAATATTTGTGCTGTGGTAGGAATTGAAGTGTCTTCTGAAGCATTAAGAAAGATGATTCCCGACGATGATATTCGCGGAACGTATATGCTGGGTGTACTGGATTCGGAAAAAAGTTTTATAGAACGTATTGTTTCGGACGGTGCTTTGTTTGAAAGTGTTTTAAAACAGGAAAATGGTCTTTGGCTGGTAGATGAAAATAGAGATGGTATTTATGAAGTTGGAAATGAAGGTGAGTGGAGCTTTCCGGATGTATTGACACAGGAAATCCGGTTTTATCCAAAAACCTCTGCATTTTCTGATCAGGCATGGGTACTATGTGCCATTGTAGATGAAAAACAGTTTAACAATTCCGTGAATCAGATGAAACAATCCATATTTATGGCTTTGTTATTTGCAAGTATTGTGGGAATTCTTGGCTTATTTTTTCTGAGCAGAATTCTTACAAAACCAATTTCTACGCTGGTAGGTCATTTGAATGGACTAAATCCAAGAAAACCAGTGCAGCTGCCGAAGGTTAATATCTATGAGGTAGACCGGTTGTCCTCGGCTATTGAACGTGTTAGTAAAGAAGTGGAAATGTATGCGTTGAGAGTGTCTGAAATCATAAGGATTGCGGAAATTCCCATAGGTGTGGCAGAACTTGATGAATCCACAAAAGAAGTATATTGTACGGCACAGATGTTTAAGCTTCTTGGTGAAGTTGAGCCGTCTGAGGATTACAAGGTGATTTCTATTACAGAATTTCGAAGACTGATAGAGAAATTTAGACGGAGTACTGTACTCTTTGAAAAAGGCGAAGAGGATGATACGATGGTATTTTGCGACAATAACACATATAAAATATACTCCGGTGCCGAAAATGCACAATGGATTTCTTTTCAGACGAGAGAAACGAACGGAAGATTGTTTGTGGTAGTAATGGATGTGACAGACAAAACAAAAGAAAAGCTGAAATTAGAGTATGAACGTGATTTTGATGAATTATCCAGACTGCTCAATAAGCAGGCTTTTGCGAGAGAAAGCAAGAAACGTCTGGCGGCAGAAAACAGACTGGTAAGTGCTGTGATTATGTGGGATTTGGATAATCTGAAGTATATCAATGATACTTATGGTCATGAATATGGAGATATTTATATCCGAGAAGCCGCGAAAGTATTTGCATACTTAGAACAGCATAACGGTCTGGTGGCAAGACGTTCAGGAGATGAATTTTTTGCCTATGTTCCGGGAGAATCAGAAGAGGAATTGCGGGAATTAGTTCACAGTATTCATGGAATGCTTGGTGAAGTGGTGATTTATCTTCCGGATGGCAAGAAGATGAAAGTCAGAGCTTCTGCGGGAATTGTATGGTGTCCGAAAGATGGCAGGGAATATGATGATCTGATTAAGAAAGCGGACTTTACCATGTATGATGTAAAACGTTCCGACAAAGGAAATATCAGGGAATTCAATAAGGAAACTTATGAACAAGATGCTGTTTTATTAAATGGAAAAGAGGAATTTAATGAATTTCTGGAGAAGAGGCTGTTAAAACTGGCATACCAGCCGATTGTAGACGCGTTTACCGGTGAAATCTACGGATACGAAGCTTTGATGCGCCCGCAGACGGATACACTCCATTCTCCGAAGGATGTTATCAGGATTGCTCATGCTCAGGGAAAACTGTTGGAACTGGAAAAAGTACTGTGGGAAGAAACGGTAAAAGATTATTTTGGAAGACAGAAAGATGTTCACAAGAAATTGTTTATCAATACCTTTTCCGGTGTGCTGCTGGATGAAAAAGAGCAGGAAAAATTGCGGGAATACTGCAGTGGACGGGGAGAACAGGTTGTTGTTGAACTGATGGAAGCACAGAGGGTTATGATGGAATATGTCTGCCGTAAAAAGGAATATGCGGATGCGACAGGATGTAAAATGGCGTTAAGCGACTTTGGAAACGGCTACAATACAGAAGAAAAGCATCTTTTAGAGCAGGTTGCATATGTAAAGATTGGCAGAGAGCTCTACGAGGGAATCGAAACAGAGGAAGAACGCAGACAGTCAGTAATGCATAAAATTGAGGAATGGCATTGTAAGAATTTGTTAGTCATTGCACTTGGAATTGAAACAGAGGGAGAATTGAGATTTATGCAGAAATGTGGTGTAGAATTTGTGCAGGGATTTTATCTGGCGAAACCTTCTATGGAATTTACAGAGGACACAAAAGGCATAAAAGAAAAGATAATATTATAAATTTTAGAAAGATTTTCTTAATATGGAAAAAATTCGTTGTAATCTGAGGAAATAAAGTATACAATACAAAAGAATGAGAATGCAGCGGTTATTTTGCGCAGGAAGTACAAGGAGGAGCATGAAAAATGAAAATTTTAGTTACAGGCGGTGCAGGATTTATTGGAAGCCATACATGTGTTGAATTATTAAATGCAGGATACGATGTGGTTGTTGTTGATAACCTTTGTAATTCCAGTGAAAAATCTTTACAACGTGTGGAGAAGATTACAGGAAAAAAAGTGACATTTTATAAAGCAGATATTTTAGATAAAGAAGCACTGGATAAAATTTTTGATGCAGAAAAGATTGAAGCGGTAATTCATTTTGCAGGTCTGAAAGCAGTAGGTGAATCTGTACAGAAGCCATTAGAATATTACCAGAACAATATTTCAGGTACTTTGATTCTTACTGACGTTATGAGAAACCACGGTGTGAAAAACATTATTTTTTCATCTTCAGCAACGGTATATGGAAATCCACAGTTTATTCCGATTACTGAGGAGTGCCCAAAGGGAACCTGCACCAATCCATATGGTTGGACGAAATCTATGCTGGAACAGATTTTGACAGATATTCAGTACGCTGATAAAGAGTGGAATGTGATTTTGTTAAGATACTTCAATCCGATTGGAGCACATAAGAGTGGACTGATGGGAGAAAATCCAAATGGAATTCCGAACAACTTAATGCCTTATATTACCCAGGTGGCAGTTGGTAAATTAAAAGAACTGGGTGTATTTGGAAATGATTATGATACACCGGACGGAACGGGAGTTCGTGACTATATTCATGTAGTGGATTTGGCAATTGGCCATGTAAAGGCGTTGAAGAAGATTGAAGAAAAAGCAGGACTTTGTGTATATAATTTAGGTACCGGCGTAGGTTATAGCGTACTTGATATTGTGAAAAACTTTGAAGAAGCAACCGGAGTTAAGATTCCTTATAAGATTAAGGAAAGACGTGCAGGTGATATTGCAACTTGTTATGCTGATGCAACTAAGGCAAAAGAAGAACTGGGCTGGGTTGCAGAACGTGGAATCAAGGAAATGTGTGAAGATTCCTGGAGATGGCAGTCAAATAATCCAAATGGATATGATGATTAATTTATAAAATGCATAAGAATCCCCTTTTAGACATAAGTTGAAAAGGGGGTTCTTTTTCCTTGACTGATAATTGGACATATTGTATCATTTTAATAAGGAAAAAAATTTTAAATCGTATAAAATTTGTGTGATAGAGGTAAAACAGTGGAAAATAGATTTTATCAGGAATTGTGTCAGACGGTTGGAAAAATAAATGTACTTTTGGATGAACCTATGTGGAAGCATACCACATTCAGAGTGGGAGGTAATGCCACTTATTTTGTAGCACCAGAGAGTGCAGAACAAGTAAAAAATGTAATACAGGTTTGTGAGAAAAATCAAATTCCGTTTTACGTGATTGGAAATGGAAGTAACCTCTTGGTCAGTGATGAGGGATTTTCAGGAGTGATTCTTCAGATTTGTAGTAAAATGGACAGATATGAAATGAAAGAAGGAAAAATAAAAGTGCAGGCAGGTGCGCTTTTGACAAAGGTGGCAAACCGGGTTTCTAAAGAAGGGTATGCAGGTATGGAGTTTGCAGTGGGAATTCCGGGAACCGTTGGAGGCGCTGTGGCAATGAATGCAGGTGCATATGGTGGAGAAATAAAAGATGTAATTACGAGTGCTTTGGTATTGACGAAGGAGGGAGAGATTATCCGGCTGGATAAGGATGAATTAAATCTAGGTTACCGAAGCAGCGCAGTAGTTGAGCAGGAGTATGTTGTATTGGAAGTGGAATTTCAATTAGAAAAGGGCGATGTGGAAGAAATTAAAGCAAGATGTAATGAGAACACAAGAGCCCGTATGGAAAAACAGCCATTAGAATATCCTAGTGCAGGAAGTACTTTTAAACGTCCGGAAGGATACTTTGCAGGGAAACTGATTATGGATGCGGGGATGAAAGGATATACTGTGGGAGGAGCACAGGTTTCAGAGAAACATTGTGGCTTTGTTATAAATAAAGGTCAGGCAACTGCGAGAGATGTTGTGGATGTGATTACCAGAGTGCAGGAAAAGGTTCAGAAAATCTTCGGTGTAACCTTAGAAACAGAAGTAAAAATGATTGGTTTTAAAAAAGAATAAGAAAGCAAAAATAGAAAAGGAGTGGAGGCAATGCGTTTTGTAATTGTAACAGGAATGTCAGGAGCAGGAAAAAGTACCGCTTTAAAAATGTTAGAGGATGCAGGATATTTTTGCGTTGATAATCTTCCGATTCCCCTGATTGGTAAATTTGCAGAGCTTGCCACGAAACCGGGAAGCGAAATTGAGAGATTTGCTCTGGGCGTAGATATTCGAAGTGGAGAAAATTTAAAAGAGTTAGAGTCTGTGCTGGAAGAAATGCTGGTTAAAAACTGTAAATACGAAATACTGTATCTGGATGCAAGCAATAGTGTATTGGTGAAACGGTATAAGGAAACGAGAAGAAGTCATCCGTTGTCTGGCGCAGGAAGAGTGGACAAAGGGATTGAAAAGGAACGTGTGATGACGGCCTTTTTGAAAGAACAGGCAGACTACATTATTGACACCAGCACACTGCTTACTAGAGAATTGAAAGCGGAGTTAGAAAAGATTTTTGTCAATAATCAGGAGTATAATAATCTGTTTATTACGGTGTTGTCCTTTGGATTTAAGTATGGAATCCCTAATGATGCAGACCTTGTGTTCGATGTGCGCTTCCTTCCGAATCCATATTATATTGAAGAATTGAAACCAAAGACAGGAAATGATCAAGAAATTCAGGATTATGTTATGGGATTTGATATTGCACATGAATTTTTAAAAAAACTGGTGGATATGGTAAATTTCCTGATTCCAAATTATATTATAGAAGGAAAAAATCAGCTGGTTATTGCTATTGGATGTACTGGAGGAAAACATCGTTCGGTAACACTGGCAAACAAGTTATATGAGCAGTTAAAACAGCATAAGGATTATGGTGTTAAAGTAGAACACAGAGATATTCAAAAAGATGCACTTAGAAATAAATAAATGAGGTGAAAACATGTCTTTTTCCAGTCAGGTGAAGGACGAACTGTCGAAGCAATTTAGTCCTGCGAGACATTGCCAAATTGCAGAAATTGCTGCAATTATCAGCATGTGTGGCAGATTGAAATATGAGAAAGAAACGGGAGTTTCTCTGAAAATTCATACAGAAAATGTTGCAGTTGCAAGAAAATACTTTACATTATTGAAAAAAACATTTAATATAGATACTGATGTTGCAATTCGACGAAACGTATATCTAAAGAAGAGCCGTACTTATGTTATTACAATTCAGAATGAATCTGATGTGGTAAACGTACTGAAAACAGTCAAATTGATGGATGAGTCTGGTTTTTTGCCGGGTAGTCACGCTATGGTCAGTAATCTGATTATTGCCAATTCCTGTTGTAGGCGGGCGTTTATTCGAGGGGCTTTTTTGGCAGCAGGTTCTATCAGCGCACCGGAAAAGTTTTACCATTATGAAATTGTCTGTTCCAGCGAGGAAAAGGCGGAACAGCTAAGACAGGTGATTTCCAGCTTTGATATTGAGGCTAAAATAGTCGTCCGAAAGAAATATTTTGTTGTATACATTAAAGAAGGCGCACAAATTGTCGATATACTTAACGTTATGGAAGCTCCAAAAGCATTAATGGAGTTAGAAAACGTACGTATACTGAAAGAAATGCGAAATTCAGTAAACCGGCAGGTGAATTGTGAAACTGCAAACATTAATAAAACGGTATCGGCAGCAGTGAAACAAATTGACGATATTAATTACATCAGTGATACCATAGGTCTGGAAAATTTACCGGAAAATTTAAAAGAAATTGCAAAAGTACGGCTGGAAAACCCGGAAGCTCCGTTGAAGGAGTTAGGAACTTATTTACAAAATCCGGTTGGAAAATCCGGAGTAAATCACAGACTGAGAAAACTTAGTGAAATCGCAGAGGAACTTAGAGGTAATAAGGAGGAGAAATTATGACAAAGAAATCTATCGAAGTTCATATTACAGATGAACCAGATGCAAGACCGGTGGCGGTATTGGTGCAGGTGGCAAGCCAGTATGAAAGTGAAATATACGTGGAATCCGGAGATAAAAGAGTAAATGCAAAAAGCATCATGGGAATGATGTCATTGGTTCTTAGCTCGGGAGAAGAAGTTGTTGTATCTGCCAATGGAGCAGATGAAGACGAAGCGATAGCAGGAATTGAAAAATATTTATCAGGAAATAAATAAAGATATGATAGAAAGACCGGCACAGAAGCCGGTTTTTTTATATGCAAAAATATACAATAAGAAACGAAAATGCATTGTGCAGAATAAACAAAAAGGCTTAGCGTACTTAAATTCTTGCTTACGAAAAGAAATTTAAAGTGATAAAATTGAAATAAAAGAGAAAGCAAGGAAGGAGCATTTGTAATGTTTAAAGTAGGAGATAACATAATTCATGGTGGCAGTGGAGCATGCAGAGTTGAGAATATTGGAACATTAAACACAGGTGTGAAGGGAAGGAAATATTATACTTTGCTGCCGTATTATGTAAAAGGAAGTTCGGTGTATACTCCTGTAGACAGTGATAAAGTACTTATGCGTCCAGTTATGACAAAAGAGGAGATTATGGATTTGATAAATGATATTAAGAACATCGATACACTTTGGGTAAAGGACGAAAAAAAACGGGAAGAGGCTTACAAAGAGGCAATCAGAAGCTGCGATGCAAGAGAACTGGTGAAAATTATTAAGACCATATATTTGAGAAAAAAGGAAAGAATAGCAGAAGGGAAAAAGATGACATATTCCGATGAAAAGTATTACAGGATAGCAGAAGATAATTTGTATGGAGAAGTGGCGGTTGTGTTGTCTATGACAAAAGAAGAAGCGAAAGAATTTGTGGAAAGAAAAGTGGAAGAAGTGGAAGAAGAATAATCTTCCTTGCATTTCAATAGTCCGGGTAGTAAAATAAAGATACTATAGTGTATCGGAGGTATCTTTGTGAAAAAGAAGCTTTTATTTATTTATAATGCACGTGCGGGGAAAGGGCGGATACGAAATAAGCTGGCAGATATACTTGAGATTTTTGTGAGAAAAGGTTATGATGTGACAGTGTCACCTACTTTGGAACGGGGAGAGGCTGTTAAAGTAGCGGAAAAAAGAAGTGGTGAATTTGAACTTCTTGTGTGCAGTGGTGGGGATGGAACATTGGATGAAGTGGTAACCGGAATTATAAAATCGGGTTGTCAAGTGCCTGTTGGATATATTCCTGCCGGCTCCACTAATGATTACGGTAATAGTTTGGGCTTGCCAAAAAATATGGTGGCAGCGGCGAGAATTGCTGTGGGAGAACAGATTTGCAAGTGCGATGTGGGAAAGTTAGAGGATACTGTTTTTGTCTATGTGGCGGCTTTCGGTGCTTTTACGGAAGTGTCTTATGCGACGCCTCAGGAGATAAAAAATGTCCTTGGTCATGCTGCCTATATTATAGAAGGCATGAAAAAGCTTCATACAATAAGGGCATATCATATGAAAGTTACTGCGAATGGAGAAACCATTGAAGATGATTTTATTTATGGCATGGTGACAAATTCGGTTTCCGTTGGGGGATTTAAGAATAATACCAGTACCAATGTGCTGTTGGATGATGGAATGTTTGAGGTGACTCTTATTAAAAATCCTAAGAATCCCATTGAATTGCAAAATATTATCGCATCACTTTTAATCGCAGAGTTTGACAGCAAATATATGTATGCTTTTAAAGCGGCGGAAATCACTTTTGAGGCGGAAAACGAAATTCCATGGACGGTAGATGGTGAGTTTGGCGGAAACCGTAAATGTGCAAAAATAGTGAATCATAAACAGGCAATTTCCATAAAAGTAAATCAGAAAAAGGTATCCAAATTAATGGAACAAGAAAAAATGCAACAAAACTATTCACTTTTAGACAAAGATATGATAGACTGAGATTATGAAAATTACAAATGGAGGTTATTTAGAATGTTAGTATCAGCAAAAGAAATGCTTCAGAAAGCAAAAGCAGGACATTATGCAGTAGGTCAGTTCAATATCAACAACCTTGAATGGACAAAGGCTATTTTACAGACAGCTCAGGAATTAAATTCCCCAGTTATCTTAGGTGTATCCGAAGGTGCAGGAAAATATATGACAGGTTATAAGACTGTTGTAGGTATGGTAAAGGGAATGTTGGAAGAATTAAACATCACAGTTCCTGTTGCATTACATTTAGATCATGGTAGCTACGAAGGATGTATGAAGTGTATCGAAGCAGGATTTTCATCAATCATGTTTGATGGTTCACATTATCCAATCGAAGAAAACGTTGCTAAGACTACTGAATTAGTTAAGATTACTGCAGAAAAAGGAATGTCTTTGGAAGCAGAAGTTGGTTCTATCGGTGGAGAAGAAGATGGTGTCATCGGTAAAGGTGAATGTGCAGATCCTAAGGAATGTAAAGCGATTGCAGATTTAGGAGTAACAATGTTAGCAGCAGGTATCGGTAACATCCATGGAAAATATCCTGACAATTGGGAAGGATTAAGCTTCGAAACATTAGATGCAATCCAGCAGTTAACAGGAGATATGCCATTAGTACTTCACGGTGGTACAGGTATTCCGGAAGAAATGATTAAGAAAGCAATTTCTTTAGGTGTTGCTAAAATCAATGTTAACACAGAATGCCAGTTATCTTTCGCAGATGCTACACGTAAGTACATCGAAGCAGGAAAAGACTTGGAAGGAAAAGGATTTGATCCTCGTAAGTTACTTGCTCCAGGTGCAGAAGCAATCAAAGCAACTGTAAAAGAAAAAATGGAATTATTCGGTTCTGTAGGAAAGGCTTAAGATTAGGACAAGCTTTCAAAAGAACCATATAAGATAACCCCGGATGTAGTAAGAGCATCCGGGGTTATTATTGTAATTAAAAAAACTCTATAGCAACTATAGAGTTTAATGAGAGGGAGGACCAGACAGCTGAACTGTCTGGCAAAGTATTATGAAAAAGTTTCAAATAAGCAATTAAGCAAGTTAGATTTCTAACTTAAGACTAGTATAAAATAGATTCGTGAAGAAATCGTGATTGGTAAATGAAACTTTTTTAAATGAAAAATGAACAAAATGTGAATGCCCTCCCTGAATATTGTTTATTCGTAATCAATATCTATTTTTTTTTCAAAACTAACTTCATCGATAAATAAAGAACCATTGGTGTCTTGATCTCTGCTGAGAGAATACCGGTATTTGCCAGAACTGGTGATAAGAGACCAGCCATATCCGTCATTTGTAGCAGAATCAAGGAATTCTGTTTTGTCTTCTTCGTCAAAAGTAATGCCCATGTTTTCCATGGCAGTAACCCCTTCTTCATGATTTAATGTGGAGAAGTCCACATCATTAAAGAGTACTGTGATGTCGGCACTGTCATCTGGTTCAATTTCGTAAGTATAATTAAAAATAGAACATTCCTTAAAAGAGCAATCTGAGCTGGTTGGGTTATAAATCATAATGGTAACTCCAGTAAAATCGGCCATAGTATCGCTGGTTGGAAGTCCAATATAGTACTGGGAAATGGTATCTACTGTTCTTGCTTCCATATCAGGGAGATCTTCTTCAGGAGTAATTTTTCCATAAGCAGTGTCGCAGATGACAAAACCGGCATCATAAATGTCCTGAATTGTATTCTGGAAGTTAAAAGAAGTATCGTTAATTTTTAAAGTAAGTTCTACATTTTTAGATGAACCACAGCCGGTAAATAACCCTATGCAAGCTGTCAGGCATAACAGTGCACTTCCTAATTTCTGCAATGTTTTTCTCATTTGGTATAAATCCTTCCTTTGGTATAATTAATATTTTTCTGGTTCTGGATAAGTTTCTCCGAAAGTTTCTACTGTCATAGTTTTGATACGCTGTGGTTTTAATGGTTTGTCTGCGTAATCTGTCTGAGTTTCTGCGATGGCATTTACCACGTCCATACCTTCTGTTACTTTACCAAAGGCAGCATACTGTCCGTCTAAGTGAGGGGAAGTCTGGTGCATAATAAAGAACTGGGAGCCGGCAGAGTTAGGATCCATAGTTCTTGCCATGGATAAAACACCTGGTGTGTGTTTGAAGTTGTTGGTGAATCCGTTCATGGTAAATTCTCCGGCGATAGAATATCCTGGACCGCCCATACCTGTTCCGTCCGGGCATCCTCCTTGAATCATAAAACCTTTGATTACTCTGTGAAAAATGATTCCATCATAGTATTTTTTGTTAATTAAACTGATAAAGTTGTTTACTGTGTTTGGAGCGATTTCAGGGTATAATTCAGCCTTGATGATATCTCCGTTTTCCATTTCGATAGTTACAATTGGATTTTGTGCCATTTTAAATCTTCCTTTCTTGATAATGAATTTGTAGTATAAAACAGCCGCCTTGTATTTAAATATGGCGGCTGTTATAATCCATGCTACATTCTAACAGAAAATAGGATGGGTGTAAAGTTGAAGTTAGTTGGCGTTTGTATATACGCCAATGTAGTTATAATTACATAATTCTCCTGTTCTCGCATCACCACCATTCAGAACCTTTTGTCTTAATTCGATATATAGTTCTGCCATGGTAGCATTTATGTATGGATATACCCAAAAGATTCCGGCTAAAAGACAGGTAAAGAGGGTTGCCAGTATCCATAAGATAAAGGATAAGTCCAGCACGAACATGTGCCATTTATCACCATAAGTCATAGATCTGGTTAATTCAAAGGCTCTTTTGCTGTCGATTTCAGGATTTTCTGTGAGAATGTAAGGAATCATGGAATATTCGTATGATTTTACAATTCCCGGAATAATCAAGAGCAAGCTCCATAAAAAGGTTTTTAAATCTCTAAGAAACATGATTTTTACCACGTTCATGTAAGAATTAGAAAAAACAAAAACTACATCATTAAAGTTGCGTTTGCCTTCCCTCATATTTAAGATGTACCGGCGGCAACCCACAAGTAGTGGATTTAAAAGAAAGGCTTTTAAAAGAAAAGCTATTACTAATACAAACAGTACGATTAACAGCATTGCTGCCAGGGCAGACAAGATGAGCGCTACCTCAAAATCACTCAGGTCGTTTACATAAGACGAATTCTTGCTGCGAGAAGCGGCAGAAGAACTGCTGCTGGAACCACTTCCGGAGCCGCCTACAAACAGAAGTATGAGGCTGATTAATACCATCCACCAATAGTTTACTTTTACTAACAGTTTTGCTTTTGTTTTTAAGTCTTTTCGTGACCACATATGTTTATCCTACCGTAATATAAAATATTGTGATATATACACAATAATTACTATAAGGTTTATGGGGGGATATTACAAGAGTTTTTGGAAAAAAGTTGTAATAGTAACATTTCGGGGGTAAGATTGGACGGACGCCCATAATGAATCCATAAGTTTCCAGAGCAGGATCAAACAGCTCTGGAAACTTATGGATTTATTATGGGCTGTACGTGGCAATGGCTGGGCGACGAAATGTTATATTTCAATGGAAGTGTTCTTGAAATATGGAGGTGTGTATGGTAGTATCACTTGTAGTATGTGGAAGGAGGGAATGGAGTGCTTCGAGGTGTTATATTTGGCATGGAGGGAATTAATATGGAGAGTGAGCAGCGCTATGGGGAAGTGGCGGGGATTGGAGAGCTTGTGGAGAGTTTGAATGATAATGGCGTGAAGGTTGCTGTAGTTTCGCCTTTGTCGGAGATGGAAATTTTGAAAACATTGGAAGAGTCGGAAGTAAGTGTGGAGGAATGTATTATGATAACGGATTCGGAAGATGGAGTAAATACTTCCTGTGGGATGGACATTCCTGTGATTGGTTTTTTGCCTCATGGTTCTGTGGGAGGGGATTTTTCTAAGGCGGCTATTTTGATTGAGGGATTTGAAGAAGTGGATTATGCTTTTGTGAATCGTGTATATGAAAGAGCACACCATATACCATGGAAAATAGCAGAAACATCCAGATGTATTATTAGAGAAAGTGTTTTAGAGGATTTGGAAAAATTTTATGAAATATATGATGGGGAAGGGATGGAATATATAGAGCCACTGTCTGATTATGAAACAGAGCAGGAAAAGCTTCGGGCTTATATTGAGTACAGATATCCTTTTTATGAATACGGTATGTGGACGGTGTTGGACAAGCAGTCAGGTAAAGTGATTGGAAGAGCCGGGATAGAAGAGAGAGAAATCGGTGGAGAAGAAAAGACGGAGTTAGGGTATGTGCTGCACCATTTATATAGAAGAAAAGGAATCGGCGCAGAGATATGCCAGGCAATTTTGGAGTATGCAAAAAGTACATTATATATGGAAGAAATACATGCATTTACCCATATCGAAAACACCATATCTCAAAAATTACTGTTTCATCTTGGGTTTCGCTTTTGCGAGGACACAGCCAGTAGGGCAGTAAATTTGGAACATTATTATAAGAAGCTTTGAAATGTTAGATGATGTTAATTGTGCTTTTCTTCTTTTGGAGTTATATATCCAACCCGGTAATGCCCAATGATATCATTTCTGTTTTCTAAGATATCTTCTTCATAACTTGTCTGAAAGGGTGAGTTGTGGTGGATTACATATGGAACGCCGTTTTGGTTGCGCCTGTCGGATATGATTCCAATATGATTTTCAAATACTACAATATCCCCGCCTTGCCATTCTTTTATTTCTGAAATATCTGTGGTCAAGGAAAGCGCTGTATGTTTAAAATAAACGTTAAGGTTTTTTACTCGCCGAAAGTCGATGTTTGCGTCAGGTTCTTGGATATCATAATCTTTCGGGTTCGCAGAAATATCCTCCTGCACCAGCTTCATCAGGTCATATCCGGCAGCGACTAGAGCATTTGCTACCACATCGGTGCATACCCCATATTCGTCGTTGGAATATCCTGTGCTGTAATATTTACTTTTGTATTTTGGCTTTTCTGCGGTATAATTTAATGCTCCCTGAAGAATATCAGTTTGGTCGTCAATACCATCGTTATCTGCATCAATAAGACTAATGACGGTGGGGATTTCTTTCATATACTTATTTTCTAAACGTTCTGGGGAAGTCCCTTGTATTATCCGTATTAAAAGAAATGCCGCTGTTGTTAGCGTAATGAATACAATAACCGCAAAGATGAATTTCGGGTGTTTGTTTATACTTTTCATAAGGTTTTCCTCCTGATTGATGTAATCATATTTTAACATAGCGAAATTTGAAAAACAATTTACAGAATGATAATATATTCTAAGTGTTTACCAGGAAAATTAGGGGTGGCTCTATGAAAAAAAGCTATGTCTCACAAATTCGCTGTTTATGGTAAAGACATTTTGACGTATCTCATATATGATTATATATGATAAGCGTAAAAAAGAAAGTGAGGTATATATATGGATTTGATTAAAATTGGTCATTTTCTGGCAGAACTCAGGCATGAATATAATTATACGCAAGAGCAACTGGGAGAAATATTGGGTGTAAGTGCCTTTTCGGTGAAAGAAAAAGTGGTATTTTATAAGAAGAAATGGCTAAGGGAGCATTTTGCATTTATAGTTATAGGTATTGCAACCCTCTTGGTGATCTTTGCTTTTGGAATTATAAAGGATAACGGAGCGTGGATTGTTCTGAAAAAAAAACAATATTTTTTATAAAAGATGCTTGCATAATCCTCTATATTCCTATATCCTGACTTTTGCAGAAAATTGAGTATAAAATACCCGTCAAGCCCAGTAATTACAAGGCTTGACGGGTTTGTCATTTTGTCAGATTTTCATAGTGTATTTTCCAAAATTAAGGTTTTCAAAAAAATTTTTTTGGCTCTT
>JBGVOM010000058.1:0-3814 GCA_045126515.1 Lachnospiraceae bacterium | reverse complement strand
AATTGTGACAGACTGCAGTTTACAGAGGATGGAATACAAGGACTGTCTATCTATATAACAAAAGATATGAGGAAGAATGAGGTTATAGAGGGGCAGATATCAATTGATGACTTATTAGGAATAGAACAGAAGGGAAAGAGGCACTGGAAACAGTCGAAGGGATTAACTAAGCCGTGGTTCTTTCCTCCGTCAGAAAAGGCATATACGAGAAAAAAGGTATTAGAGATTGTGCAGCATTATGCACCGGACAGTGAAGACGTAAAAAAGTTTTTTGAGAATAAGTATAAGGGCTATGCGTTGGACAAGTGCTATTACGAATGGAACGAATATCTTGCAATGTGGAGCATTAGTCTGAGGATGCATTTAAAAGGGCACAAACCATAGAAAATACATAAATGGAGAGGCTTTTTTCACAATATAGACAAATGATAGGGGAAAAGTAGCTCTATAGTGCAGAAATACATTAATGGAAAGGGATTTTGGATATGGAGGTCAAAATTTTTGTGTACGTATCCTATGGAGGATTACAGAAAAGAGAAAGCATATGTGGTGCATGTATCGTATATGTGACTCCCAAGGGAAAAGTGGAGGAAAGATACTATTATGACAGGAGATGTCATATTGGTTTTAATCAAATGATGCTGATAGCTCTGGTGCAGGCAATGAGACATCTGACAAAGCCTTGTTATATTACAGCATATGTGAAGTCGGAGTACATAGAGAATATGCTGAACAGAGGACTTCCGGCGCAATGGGAGAAGCAGGACTGGAAGAATGCAAAAGGAGAGCAGGTCGTGTGTGCTGAGGAGTGGAAAGACTTACTGCAGATGCTAAACATTCATAATCTGAATTTTGCAAAGGATTATGAGAATGAATATACAAAAGAAATGGAATTACACATCCAGGAAATGAGGAGGGAATTGTAATGCAGATAATAGCAGTTTCAAATTATAAAGGCGGTGTAGGAAAGACAACGACAGCAGTTAATCTTTCTTATGACATTGTTGCTTTGAGAGGTAAAAAGGTATTACTCATTGATGCAGATCCACAGGGTAATGCAAGTTATATGGTATGGAAATACAGTCCGACAGCATTAACATTGAAAGACTGTATGATGAAAAATATAAAGCTAAAGAGAGCAATAAGGAGAAGCAGATTTAAAGGATTGGATATTGTACCGGCAACAAGAGAGTTGGAAGAAATCAATAACGTGATGCCAATAGAAGTAGATGATGTGTGTTTACTACGTAAGCTGATAAAAGAAATGGAGCAGGATGCGTATGACTACATAATTATTGACTGTCAGCCGACTATGCAGTTTTTGACATTAAGTGCGCTTACGGCAGCAGATATTGCAATTATACCGGTTACTTCCGGAGATTTTGCAATAAATGGACTGGAAATCATGAAAGAGTTTATTGAAAAGATAGAGGTAGTGAGGGGAGAAACATTGCCATATAGCTGCCTGATGACGCAGTTTTATCCAAACAGAAAGAGCATTGAGAAAATGGGAAGCATGGTAGAGGATTCGCAGATAGGAATGTTGGACAGTGTTATTAGATATTCACCGGCATGCAGGTCATCGGAAAATGCAAGAAAACCATTACTGATGCATAGAAAGAATAATAAAGTCACACAGGATTATATTGATTTGCTAAATGAACTGGTACCGGAAGAGGGGGATAAATAGTGGCAAGCTTTCAGGCATTACTAAAAGAAAAAGGGAAAACACTGAATATATCTGAAATGATAGTGCCAAAGATTCAGATGATACATTACAAAAAGCTGAAAGGCAGCAGAAAGAATTTCTACAGCAAGGAGAGAATAGAAGAACTGGCAGACAGCATAGAACTGGCAGGAATGATATTACAGCCGTTGGTAGTATGCAAAACGGATATGGGTGAATATGAGGTTTTGGCAGGGCATAGAAGATTGGCAGCTAATGCTTATAATGTGGAAAACAAAGGGTTAAAGAAATTTGAACAGGTGCCTTGTATTGAAATTGTGGCAGCAGAAGTAATCAAAGAAATGATTGAGCTGTATAAAGAAAAGGGAATGACTGCAGAAGAAGCAATGGATGTATTCTCGGAATATATCATAATAGCGACTAATTCTACTGAACGTGGAGACCTGACAGATTATGAAAAAGTGATGCAGGCTGCAAGGCTAAGAATAATCATTCCAATTATGCATGGAGGGGAACAACTGAAGGGAAGAGCTCTGCGTGCAGAGATTGCAAAGGAAATGGGTAAATCAGATGGAATGGTTGGAAATTACATGAACATCTATAACAATCTGATTCCGGCAGGCATGGAGATGCTGGAACATGGTCTGCTTGGAATTACCATGGCATCAAAGGTATGTTCATTAGAACCGGAGGAACAGGAAGAACTGTTAAGCCAGGAAAGAATAACGGATGCGGATATACAGAGATATAAAAAGAGTGAAGAGAGCGATGCATGGAATCAGAAGGAAGAAAAGTCTGTAGTAGCAGAGAAATCAGAAAGAATATTGGAAGATGAAGATGATTTAATGTGTGAGTGTGACAGTAAAAATGACATGAGTGTCGTGGAAGATGAAGAAAAAGAGCAAGGAAAGATAGAAGAACAGTGTGAAGATAAGGGGAACGAAAAAATGGATATGGCAGCAGGAGATGGACAGGCATATAGTGATGTAACTTATGGAAAAGAGGATGTAGCACATTTACTGGATACCTATACAGCACAGGTGGACAGGGTGAGCAGGGTTGCACAATATGATGAAGATGGACAAAAAGGGAATGCCAGTGTTTTAAAGAAAAGCGTGATTATTAGAGATGCACTAAGCAGCTACATACAAAAGTTTGATTGATAAGGAGATGGACCATGTTAAGGGAAACAGTAGAGAAGTATGAGCAGAATGGAGGCATAACGGAGACAATGTCACTGGAGTGTCCGATGTGCCATCAGACTGTTCTTTGCAAAGTGACACCAGATATGATTGCAAATAAGGAAATATTGAGAGAAATAGCATTAGAGAACTGTACGTGCAAGGAAGCTAAGTACATTGTAAAAAAGAAAATGCAGAAAGAGCAGATTGAAGAAAAAATGCAAAAGGTTCTCGGCGAAAATTCACCAGCACCTGTAAGACAGGAAATCTATGATGCAATCAAAGACACTGCACATCTTGTATGCTGGAAAAAGATATGGAAGGCAACCATCAATTTATCAAAAAATGAAAAGGTAAAGCTGACAGTTGATAGTGATGGTCAGTTGAACATAGTGAGGGAATTGAAACAGATAACAGGAGAGATTGTGTAAGGGAAAAAGAGGGGAACGTATGGATTTAAGGTATGCAAAGCGGAGTGAAGAGACAGAACAGATTAGGGTAGTCCAATGGGCTAACAGGGCAAGGGAAGAATACAAAGCTTTGAGGTGGTTATATCACATTCCAAATGGTGGAAAGCGTGGGAAAGCAGAAGCACAGGTTTTAAAGCAGATGGGGGTAAAGGCAGGGGTGTCAGATTTATTTCTGCCGTATCCAAGGGGAAAGTACCACGGGATGTACATAGAAATGAAGTACGGAAAGAATACGACAACAACAGAGCAGGAAGAGTTCCTGACAGATATGCAGGAGTATGGATATTTTGTATGTATTTGTTATTCTGCAGAAGCGGCGCAGGAAATGCTGATTAGCTATATGAATCTGCAGGGGCAGCAGGAAATATTGATATCTGAGATAAAAAGAGAAGTGAGAATAAATAGAAATAAATTGCCTGTAGTGAAATAGCCTTTTAATCTCAAAGGGATTTTATATATCACACAAATAGTTTTGT
>JBGVOM010000057.1:0-39262 GCA_045126515.1 Lachnospiraceae bacterium | reverse complement strand
CATAAATTTTCTCCTCCATAAGTTGTGAAATGTATTGTTGTTGTTATCTATATTATACCACTTGTGGAGAGAAAATTTATATAAAATATATAAGAAAACCCAGTAAAATCAATGGGTTGGGGCGTTTGTTAAACGCCTATTAACTAAAAATACAAGGAGAGCATACAAATGAATCAGAACTTACATTCAAGACGTTATATGTACATGTATTATAGGCGTACCGCGTTATAAGCTTTGCAAGGTTAATGCATTGACTTATAGCCGGTAGGTCTATTAGTCTAGTGCATAAAACCAGAATGTAAGTGATGTGTTAATATATATTACATCGTAAATTGGAATTATCGCACTGGACAATGAATGTTTGGTGCGATTTTTTGTTATGGCGACGAGGAAAATGATCATCGTGCTTGCACGAGTGACCATTTGACGACCGCTAATCAGAGCGAGATTCGCAGAGCGTATCTCGTCTCTGCGTGGAAGAGGTGCATGGAATGAGTGATTTAATTGAATTGAAATTGGTAACAGAAGGGGAAGCAGAATCTCTGCACAGACTACAGGTAGAAGCGTTTATGCCATTATATGAAAAATATCAAGATGATGATACAAGTCCGGCAAAAGAAAGCCTGGAAAGAGTAACAGAGAAGATTATTGAGGATAATTCAGATTTCTACTTCATTGTGTTTCATGGAGAAAAAGTTGGAGGTGTGAGAGTCAGATGGCATCAAGGTAAAAAGGTATATGAAAATGTTAATTGGATATCTCCTATTTTCGTAATTCCCAAATTTCAAAATAAAGGGATTGCGAGCACGGTGATAGAACAATTATTTGATATTTATCCGAATACAATAGAATGGCGTTTAGATACGATTAAGCAGGAAACAGGCAATTGCCATTTATACGAAAAATGCGGCTTTGTTAGAGTTGGCGAGGATATAGTAGTAAATGAAAAGATGACATTGGTTGATTATGTAAAAAACTGTATTAGAGTACGAAGATTTGAAGAAGAGGATGCAGATGAAGTTAGCAAGCTGATTGTAAGGAATTTCTTAGAGGTCAATAGCAAGGATTATGGAATTGCAACTACGGAGGAACTTGCAAAGATTTATGATGCAAAAAAAGTTCAATATATCGCCAGCTATGCACATATGTATGTATTTGAATGGAATGGCAAGTTAGTTGGTACGGGCTCAATTTCAAGCTTCTGGGGAAGTGAAACAGAGAGTATTTTGTTGACTATTTTTGTTTTGCCAGAATTCCATGGAAAAGGTATCGGAAGAAAAATCATAAATACATTGGAACAGGATGAATTTTATGTAAGAGCAACTCGCATTGAGATACCTGCATCTATTACAGCAACAGAATTTTACAGGAAATTTGGATATGATTATAAGAATGGTGTTAAGGAGTTGGATGAAGAACGTCTTTATAGATTGGAAAAATTTAAGGAGGCTGGACAATGAAGCATTTTATACATTTGAGCGATTTATCAAAACAGGAAATACCACATATATTTGAATTGGCAGATAGTATAAAGGAAGATGTTGGAATAGCAAGACCGCTCTATGGAAAGACGATTGTTTTATTCTTTCCGGAGAGTAGTATCAGAACTAGAGTTTCTTTTGAAAAAGGAATACAAATGTTGGGAGGAACTACAATTTTATTTCCTACGTCAGCTCTTGATAAGAAAGAAGATACTACCTACAATTAAATATAAGAATAAGGCACTTCAATTTAAAAAGGAATTTTTTGATAATAACGAGAATGTGATAAATGGCAGAGAATTGTTGGATAAAATGGAGTCATATGAAGAATGGCTACAGTCTGTAATTAATAATGCGGAAATTAAGACTGTTAATCCGGAGTGGGTTCTGACAGATACGTTTTTTGCTGTGGATGCGAATGATGAAATTGTTGGCATTATAGACTTAAGACATGAGCTAAACGAGTTTTTACAGGACTTTGGAAATAGTGGATATAGTGTAAGACCTTCTGAGAGAAGAAAAGGATATGCGACGGAAATGCTAAGGTTAATTATAGCAGTTGCAAAGAAAGCAGGTTTCGATTCTTTACAACTTTCGGTGGAACGCTCAAATGAGCCATCTGTAAAAACAATCAAAAAGAATGGTGGGGTATACGAACGGAGCTTCGAATTTGAAGGCGAAATTGCAGATGTATATAAAGTAAGATTGTGATATTAAACTTTTTAAGAGTTTGTTGAAAAAAAGGTGTGTATTGTGGTACACTAGATAAGGAGAAGTTTTGGATAAGTGCTTTGTTGTGGTTACATTTTATGGAGAATGCAAATTGAAAGAGAATATAAAAGAAATACTTGAAAATTGGAATGAAACACTCATATGGTCTTGCTTACAAGGCACAATGGGAGAAATCTATACGAATTCTACAGAAGATGCTGCAATGGCGATATTAGGGGATTTTGCATTTTATGCAGGAACACCAAGTGAAGAATTGCTTAGATTTAAACCGGAAGGCTGCGGACAGGATTATATTATTATGGTTCCACAGAATGAGGAGTGGGCTGAGTTGATTGAAAAGTGTTATGGTGATAAAGCAAAGAAAGTCACAAGATATGCAATCAAAAAAGAAAAAGATATTTTTGATATATCAAAATTGGAGCAGGTGATTTTGGGATTGCCGGCCGGCTATGAATTGAAAATGTTAGAAGAGTCAGAATACGATTTGTGTCGAAACAACACATGGGCAAACGATTTGGTATCCCAATTTAAGGATTACGATACATATAAAAAGTTGGGATTGGGGGCTGTTGTTTTAAAGGATGGAGAATTGGTAGCAGGCGCATCATCTTATAGCAGATACAATGAAGGAATTGAAATAGAAATTGACACAAGAGAAGATTACAGAAGAAAAGGTTTGGCATATGCGTGTGGGGCAAAGTTGATTTTGGAATGCTTGAAAAATGGATTATATCCAAGCTGGGATGCACAAAATAAGTGGTCTGTGGCTTTAGCTGAAAAGCTGGGATATCATTTTAGTCACGAGTATACTGCTTACGAAATAACTGGATATTAATGTGTGAAGAAATATGATTTTTCTCTTATCATCAGAGCGGAGATCATTCTAAGGGAGAGTCTTTATTGGAAGAGGTGTAGAGTATAATGAAAGAATTGATTGTAAAGGATGCCATAGGTGAATATTTATTGGTATCAAAATATATAAACTGGAATGAGGACAGTATTATATCAAAAGCTGAAGAATTCAAACAGAAATGTGCAGATGAAATCTTTTTGGTTAAGGCTGTTTATGAGTTTGTGCGTGATGATATAAAACATTCGTGGGATGCACAGGACAGGAGAGTAACAAAGTCTGCCACAGAGGTGTTGGAACAGGGGGTAGGTATTTGCTGGGCGAAGGCAAATCTACTTGCCGCGTTGTTGCGTGCATGTGGGATACCGGCAGGTATTTGCTATCAGCGTCTTACCTTGGGAGCTGCGTCCGAAAATAAATTTGGTATTCATGCTTTAAATGCTGTTTATATAAAATCACTGGATAAATGGATTCGTTTGGATGCAAGAGGTAATAAAGTTGGTATAGATGCTCAGTTTGATTTGGAACAGGAAAAATTAGCTTATTCGGTGAGCAGAGAGCTTGGAGAAGTGGATTATGGGATTATTTATGCAAAACCATTTGATAAATTGATGAAAGTATTGGAAGAAAGCACAGATGCTATTTATATGTGTCTGAATTGTCTGCCGGATAGTATTTATGATTATAAAAAAGCAACAATGGAAGATATTAAAGAACTGGTAAGAACAAGAATTATTGTCCTTCGTGCGGCAAATAGGTTGTCAGATGATGTGGATATGTCTTTGGTGGAGCAGGAAACGTATGCATATTATAAGCGGGCATTGGAAACTGGCGAGCATATTGCATATTTGATATATGATAACGGTAAGTTTATTGGTGCAGGTGGTGTGAGTTTTTATCAGGTAATGCCAACCTATCATAATCCAAGTGGGAAAAAGGCATATATTATGAATATGTATACGGCACCAGAATATCGAAGACAGGGAATTGCATTTCAAACATTGGATTTGTTAGTAAAAGCTGCGAAGAAACATGGTGTTTCACAAATTGTCTTAGAGGCAACGGATATGGGACGACCATTGTATGAGAAATACGGATTTGTAAAAATGGAAGATGAAATGGAGCTGGTATAGTGAGCAGAAAAGTGACAGAGTTACAACCATGGGAATGTGTAGGCGGTTCCGTTATAAAAGGAGAAAAAATGGAATACATAAAAGCTACAGACCAGAATATAGATTGTATTTTTAATATTGTACAAAACACAGTAACAACAGTTTATCCCAAATACTATCCCAAAGAGGTTGTGGATTTTTTCTGTGAACTTCATAGCAGAGAAAATATCGCTAAGGATATAGAGAATGGAAATGTAGGTGTTTTGGTGGTTGATAATCGAATAGTTGGAACTGGAAGTCATGAAGAGAATCATATTACAAGAGTCTATGTTCTGCCGGAATATCAAGGAAAGGGTTATGGTAGCTTTATTATGCAGTGTCTGGAAGAGGAGATTTCAGAAAAGTATTACACGGTGCTGTTAGATGCCTCCCTCCCAGCCAGCCATTTATATGAACAGAGAGGATATCGTACCATTAAACACGAAAAATGGCATGTGGAAAATGATGTGGTTTTGGTTTATGAAGTTATGGAAAAATGCTATTATACTATTAGAGAAATAAGAAAAAATGAATATTCCTGTTTAAATGATTTTTTGTATGAGGCGATATTTATTCCAGAAAGGGCGGAAGCACCGGACAGAAGCATTATAAATGAACCTGAATTACAAGTATATGTTGCTGATTTTGGAAATGAAAAAGATGACATATGTTTTGTAGCTGAGGTGGATAAAAAAATTATAGGCGCAGTCTGGGTTCGCGATATGAAAGACTATGGACATATAGAAGACGGAGTACCATCTTTTGCTCTTTCCTTATATAAAGAATTTCGAGGACATGGAATTGGAACTGAACTTATGAAAAGAATGCTTACAGAATTAGGACTTCGAGGATATAAAAAGGCATCCCTGGCAGTACAAAAGGCTAACTATGCAGTAGGAATGTATAAGAAGCTGGGGTTTGAAATTGTAGGTGAAAATGAGGAAGAATTTATTATGGTTTATAGATTTTGAAACAAATTTCTATGAAAGGAACATATTGCCCATGAATAAAACAATAAAAAGAATAATTAGTATAATAGTTATCTGCACAGTTGTTGTGTCGGTGCTGATATTCAGTAGCGTTGCAATAGCTCATATGGTTGTTTTTTTAAGAGCGGATTATGAGAACTATGATTCAGACCATAACCTTGTTTACGATGATATTGACAAGGAAAAATATCCGCGTGAGCAGATGATTGTGCAATCAGGAGAAAATAATATTTCTGCATTTCTTTATGCGGTCGATGACGCGAAAGGATTGATAGTGGTGGCACCTGGACACAGAGATGCCAATGATATCAAACTATACGAAATACGATATTTTGTTGACGCCGGATATTCCGTTGTATGTCTGGATTATACTGGCTGTTACACAAGCGGTGGCAATAGTATGAAGGGCTACAGTCAGAGTGTTTACGATATTGATGCACTTCTTGATTATATTGAAGCGGATAAAAGATTTGAAAATATGCCAATTTACCTTTTTGGTCACAGCATGGGTGCCTATGCTGTTTGTGCAGAGCTTTCGTTTGGTCATGACATTGCGAAAGTCGTTGCAGCATCTGGTTTTGATACGCCCAAAGAGCAGTGGCAGTATTCGATAAAACGTTATACAGGGATATTTTATCCGATTATCAAACCCTTCAATTCTCTGTTCATCGATCAGAAGTATGGTGATGATAAAGATTTGTCCGCAATTGATGGAATTAATTCGGTGACGATTCCTGTTCTTGTTATCAGTGCGGAGGAAGATTTATTTTATGGTGGAAAAAGTCCGATTTATGAACGGCAAAATGAAATCACTAATCCGAATTGCACATTTGTGCTTATGGATGAAGAAAATCATAATGGTCACTATGACTACTTCCTGACAGATGCTGCGTTGGAGTATGCGGCTGAAAATCCCACACCGCCTATTGACAAAGAATTGTACATGGAGCATGATGCGGACGTCATGGATATGATAATTGAGTTTTTTGATGATTGAGAATATACAAGTGCATTCGATTAAAATGATTGAACAGTTGAAGGCAGAGCAGAAAGCGTTTCCATATGGATAAGCTTTCTGCTCTGCCCTTTTTATTTCAGCGAAATAAAATTTGAGATTTCCTTATAAATTCCTTAGAATTACCTTTTACACTGATTATAGTAAAACAAATCAGGAGGTTAAATATGGAACAGAATATAATTACAATTAAGAATCTGTCCAAAGAATTTAAAGGACAGAAGGTATTGAAGGGTATTACTATGGCAATCCCGGAGAACTGTGTATATGGACTCTTAGGTCCAAATGGCGCTGGAAAATCAACTTTATTAAAGACGATGACAGGTCTTTTAAGACCAAGTTCGGGAGAAATCTTTTTTCGGGGGCATCCATGGTCAAGAAAGGATCTGGCGGAAATTGGAGCTTTGATTGAAACACCGCCAATCTATGAAAACCTGAGTGCATGGGAAAATCTGAAGGTGCGTGCACTGCTTCTGGGTGTAAACGATGAGAGAATTCAGGAAGTACTTACACTGACGGATATTTCCGATACAGGAAAGAAAAAAGCGGGTGCATTTTCTCTGGGGATGAAGCAAAGACTGGGAATTGCCCTTGCTCTTTTGGGAAATCCCAAGCTGCTGGTGTTGGATGAACCTATCAATGGGCTGGATCCTTTAGGGATACAGGAACTTCGGCAACTGATTCGGAGCTTTCCGCAAAAAGGAATTACCGTCATTATCTCCAGCCATATTTTAAGTGAAATTCAGCAGACAGCGGATTATATTGGAATCATTTCGGATGGCATGCTGGGTTTTGAAGGAAAAGTGAATGAACAGGAGGATTTAGAGGCTCTGTTTATGGATATTGTTGCGAAAGGAAGGGGAAACAGATGAAAAAATACTTTTTGGCAGAAAAATTAAAATACCGTCGCACATCTATGAAAGGAATTACGGTTATCATGCCTTTCTTCACCGTCATTCTTTCGGCATGGTTGACACACGTTTTTTTTGCTGTGGACAGTTATAATTGGTGGTATGTGATGCTGTATCCGGGATTCCTTGGAATCTTATGCAGTATGCTCGGGGGAAAGGACAAAAGAAAGAAGAATTATACAATTTGGTCTTTGCCTTGCAGCATGGGCAGGATATGGGATGCAAAGGTCCTTGTGGGAGCAATGATGTCAGGAATTTCAGTGGTTTGTGTTGTACTGTTTACAATCATCATTGGAAAAGGAATGGAAATAGGATTCCATATACAGTATATCGTTCAGCCGTCTGTGGGTATGCAGATTTTGGCGGGGGTAGTAATGTGGCTCACAACGCTGTGGCAGATTCCATTTTGTTTGTATTTGTCACAGAAAATAGGGACATTCCCGATGATTGTGCTTCATATGGTGTGTTATGAAATTTTGGCTGTAACGGTTTCATTGAAACCATGGTTTGTATTGTTTCCGGGAGCAATTACTTCACGGTTGATGTGTCCCATTCTTGGTGTTCTTCCAAATGGTCTTTTATTACAGCCGGGACAGATGACCTATTCACCGGAGCTTGCGGGAATGGGAAATCTTTTGCTTGGTATCCCGGCTGCACTGTTATGGTTTGGAATATTCTGGTGGGGAAGCAGAAAGTGGTTTGAAAGGCAGGTGTATTCAAAATGAATGGACTGATTTGGGGGATTCATGCAGAAGGTCTGAAAATGCGTCACACATTTCTATATCCTTTTCATGTGGCGGTTCCTTTCTTCGTAAGTATGGTATTTCTATTTTATTATAAGTTTGCAGGATGGAGCGAGATGGCGCAGATATCAGGTTATATGGAAGTTATTGGTGTCTCTCTTCCATTTGTAATCAGCATCGTGTGTGCAGGAAATATCAGACTGGAAGAACAGAATCATTTTCAAATTATTTTAGGAAGCTATATAGAAAAATGGAAGGGATTTTGGATAAAATGGTTTGTACTTGCCGGAATGGGATTTCTGGCAATATTTGGGGCAGTTGCCCTTTTTGGAGCGGGTTTTCATTTTGGATTGGGAAAAGAAGGAATTTCTGTAGTTACTTATATGCAATTAATCATGGTTCTGTTTTTCGGAAGTGTTCTTGTGTATTTAGAGCATCTGTTTTTGAACCTGATGTTTCCAAGGACAGTATCTCAGTGTGTGGGTGTGGCAGAATCTCTGCTATCTGCATTGTTTCTGACTGGTTTGGGAGAGGGAAGATGGCAGCTCTTTCCGTGTACATGGAGTGCCAGAGGTGTTTTGATATTGTTAAATGGTATGGCGCGGGAAGAAATAAGGGATGTGCTGTTTGCAGAGATGAAATGTTTTGCAGTTATCTGTATGTTGCTCCTAATCTTAATGTGTGCCATAATAGGAATATGGTTTCATTTTTATGAAGGAAGGCAGTGTAATGATTGAGATATTAGCAATAGATGACGACAGAGGAATTCTCGAAGTAATCAGGAAGGCACTTTCACGGGAAGGATATGCAGTGACGGTACTAGATGATCCATTGAAGCTGGAGGATGAAAAACTTGCGAAGTACCAGCTGATTCTTCTGGATGTGATGATGCCCGGCATGGATGGTTTCAGTCTGTGCCGGAAAATCCGGAATCAAGTTGATTGTCCGATTTTGTTTTTGACTGCAAAGACAGGTGAGAATGATCTGATGGAAGGTCTGGGGATTGGCGGAGATGATTATATTACTAAACCCTTTGGAATCGGAGAATTGCGGGCAAGAGTGGCGGCTCATTTAAGACGGGAAAACAGGGTGAAGAAACATACTATCTGCATTGGAGAGGTCCGTTTTTTTATGCAGGAAAAGAAACTATACTTCCAGGATACGGAGATTGTGTTGACGAGAGGTGAATATACCATTTGCGAATATCTGGCACTTAACCGTGGTCAGGTGTTTTCAAAGGAAAGGATACTTGAGCATGTATTTGGATTTGATGGAGAAAGTAGCAGTTCGGCGATTACCGAACATATAAAGAATATCAGAGCTAAGTTTCAGAAGTTCGGGGTAAATCCCATTGAAACGGTATGGGGGATTGGATATAGATGGAAATAAAAAGAAAAGAAAAAACGCTGGCGGGTCTGTTTTTGAACTATGTTATATTGTTCTGTGTGAATACAGTTATGATTGTTGCCGGATGTACATTGCTGTTGTTCGGGAGTTATTGTCTGGGAATGACTTTGCCATCAGACTATGCAGAAATGCAACTCATGGAATATACATCCGAGATTCAAAAGGCTGGAGAGGCAGCGGAAAAATGGATTCCAAAAGGCTGCACGTATGGAATATATGATGCAGAAGGAAACTGGAAAGAGGGCAATCTTTCTGAACAGGAGCGGAAAAAAGCATGGAATCAGTTCGAAAAACAGAATGTTTATGCATCGACGGGAAAATATTATCGTTATATAAAACAGAATAATGGAGATATCTGCATTGTCAAATATGATTTATATATGAAATACTCCTATGATATGTTAAATGATATTTTGCCGACTCCGGAGGTGCTGTCTTTTATTCTGGATGGGGTCTTTTTTGTCCTGAATGCATGGCTCCTTTCAAAACGTTTTGCACAAAAACTGAATATGCAGCTTGGAGAATTGCGAAAAATCACAGAGAAGATTACAGAAAATAATCTGGAATTTGAAATAAAACAATCAGATATCCGGGAAATTAATGACGTCATGGTATCCTTTTCGCATATGAAAGATGCATTGAATGATTCTTTGAAAACCCAATGGGATATGGAACAGCAGAAACAGGAACAATTGACTGCTCTGGCACATGACATAAAGACACCGCTCACTATTATCAGGGGAAATGCAGAACTTTTGGCGGAAGAACATTTATCTGCAGAAAACAGGGAATGTACAGATTACATTTTAACCAATGTAGGAGAAATCGAGCAGTATCTGGAGCGCATGAAACAGGTCTTGTATGGAACACGGGCGGAGGATGACTATAAAGTAGTTCCGTCTAGTCAGCTGGGAGAAAAATTTCGGGAGATGGCAATACAATTAGTTGCTGCAGAAAAAGTTCCCATATCTTTTGACATAGACTTGCCGGAAGGAGAAGTATTTTGCAGTCCCACATGCATGCTTAGGGCGTGGAATAATATTTTAAGTAACGGGGTAGAACATACAGACAAAGAAAGAGGAATTGAAGTGAATATGTGTCAGCGCATTCGAGAAAATCAAGGGTATCTGGTGGCTTATGTTCGTGACTTTGGTAAGGGATTTAGCTCAAAGGACCTTATGTATGCGGATAAAGAATTTTATAGTGGAGATACCAGTCGCCATGACAGAAGACATCAGGGGCTGGGGCTTGCCATTACGAAAAGATTTCTTGAAGAGCAAGGCGGATTTTTGGAATATCGTAATTGCGGGAACGGGGGAGCAGAGGTGACAATTTGGATAAAAATGGGATAAGATGGAGCAAATCATTTCGAGAAAGTTTTGTAGATCTAAAATGTTGAAACTAACTTGAGTTTCCGCAAATTATAATTCCAAAATGAATACAGCTGCCCAAAGTGCCAATCTGCCGAATTTTTGAAAGGTATTGAATGGCAGTTCTGTGAACAGAGGCACTTTAATAAGCCCCGCCGGAACCGGACTTTTCATAAGTGATGTCAGAGATGAATTTCTTTTCGGGTCTTGAAAGCTGAGTTGAAAATTTTTTTATAAATGTTAAAATTTTTCTTTTCAAAATATAAGTATTTGATGTAAAATTAACCACAGGGAATTCTCCTTCTTTTTTGTTTAGTATGGTTTTTTTGTGGTGATTAAATTATACATCAAAAAGAAAGAAGATTCCTTATATTTTGGTATTTTTTGAAAGTTGTTAATAATGATACTAGCAAAATCAGGGGAGTGTGGATAAAAGTACGGAAACTCAAGAAAAATGAATATTGCAAACAATGTTGGCATATGCTATACTAGGCCTAGGCAAGAAATGAGATTAGTGTCCAAGTTGGCACAAAGCGAAACCCCACGAATGGCAGTTCGTGGGGTTTCTTTAGGCTAATTGTCACTGTTATTTCCGTCTAGCCATTTGCAGATATAGTGGCAGGCTACACCTGCTATGACGGAAATCAAAAATGATATGTATGATTTAGTTTATTCTGCATAGGTTTTTTACTGGGTACCGGAAAGATCTGGATATTCAAAGTTTTTCTCAATGTTGAGAAAAGGCGGTGTGTTTGCACGATTTGCCAACCATCCATATCGATATATAATTGAAGATGTGCTTTCCATGGACAAGTATAGCTGTTTAGACGTTGTGTGTCATTTTCCGATGAATATGCTAATCAAAAATCCGCAGGCTTTAAATGAACGAGAATGTAAATATGCTATGAATCCCGCTACGCACATAGATTTTCTGTTGTACAACAGAATGAGCAAAAAGCCGGTATTAGCTGTTGAAGTTGATGGATATGAATATCATAAGGAAGATACCATACAAGCTTCACGGGATTTGCTTAAAAATCATATATTGGAATTATATGAAATTCTCTTGTTACGATTTAAGACAAATGGCAGCGGTGAGAAGGAGAGAATTGTAAAGGTGCTGGATGAGGTGGTTGGATAGTAGGAAAGGAAAATTTTAAATTCCCCCTATTGCCTAATCGTCCTAACGTGAAGTATAATAAAACTACCAAATTTTGCAAGGAGTTTTTATGGGAAAAATCAAAGTCAAACTAACCGACATCGCGCATACCCACCCGGAGCTGGATTACCAGCAGTTGTATGAGCATATCTGTGACCAAATAAATGCCGGGATTTTAGCACCGGTAAAAGCATCGGGTTTAAACGGTAAGAAACCGGCTCTTTACAACGCCTACTGGAAATTCCAGGCGGAGAAAGATTATACAGAAGTCTATGAAGAACTGCGTTACCGTCTGAGCCCCCTTCTTGATACCACATATTATCAAAAAAATCCGGAAAAATATATTGCAAATCGGAAATATGTGTGCTTGCTCAGTGAGTATCTTATGAAAAATAAAGAATCGTTAGAGAACCCCGTGGCCATAAATGAGCGGAGCTTTGAGATTTTTCACCGGGAGAAATTTCTAGGTAGAGAAAATGGGCGGACGCTGCTTGCACATCTTGGAGTCTGTCCTGAAAAATTGAATTTCTATGAAACATCAGAACCTATGTCTTATTATTCCCATAACAAAACTACACCACAGAATTTTTTGATTATAGAAAATAAAGATACCTTCTATAGTATGCGCAAGCATTTAATACATCAGAAAGATACGCTGCTGGGATTAAAGATAGGAACCCTTGTTTATGGAGGTGGAAAAAGCATTTATAAATCCTTTGACGATTTTGTAAATTGTGTAGAACCTTATTTTGCTCATATGAAGAATAAAGTTTACTACTTTGGTGACTTGGATTATGAGGGTATTCTGATTTATGAGCATTTGCAAAAGCAGTATGAGAAGCAGACAGAAATTATTCTTTTTACAAAAGCCTATGAGAAAATGTTAGAAAAAGCAAAAGCCATAGGATACGAGGAACTGCCTGATACCAAGGAAGGGCAAAATAAAAATGCAGGGGAAGAATTTTATCAAAACTTTTCTCCTGTCATACAAAAAGAAATAAAAAAAGTGTTAGAGAGCGGAAAATATATTCCCCAGGAAATTTTGAATGAGAGTGATTATTAAATATGGATTTTTTAAAAGATTTTCCCAAAAGAATGAAAAGTGCCGGCAGGTATGCGGTACTTATGAATAACAGTTTTCAGAAAACAACATGGAAACAATACGGTATCGAAACCATCGATGAGCAGGTGAACTGGATTTTTACAGTACTTCTATTTTTAATGGAGTATTCCTTGAGGGAAGAAAACTGTACCATAGATGATATTGCGGAATTTATTGGCACGGTAAATGACCGTTATTATAAAAAGGAGTATTCCTATGATGATGTAAACCAGCTGGCAGATTTTATTGTAAATGTCATTTTAAGTAATTCCGGCAGTGCCATGTATTTTAAATCATACGATTATGAAAAAAAGGAATATATTGACATTCATATAAATTATATAGGAAACAAAATTGTATATTTGGAAAATGGTATCCGAAGAACTTCCTATTATCTCACTGAGGACGGATATAATATGATACTTTCCACCATGGAACTGGAAAATAATTTAAAACTTACTGTCCATGAAATGTTGTTTAAACTTCATTTAGAGCGAGCAGATTATGGACGAGCGGTGAATGATATTAAAAATGTCTTTGACCAGTTAAGGATTCAGACACAGAAAATCCAGGAAGCTATGGCGAGAATAAGGCAGAATGCCCTGGCATATTCTGTAGAAGAATACCGGGAAATTATAGAAGAAAATATTCACACCATAGAAGAAACCAGACAAAAATTCAAGGCACACAAAGAACTGGTGGAAAAACGTGTGCAGGAATTTGAAGAACAGGATATTAATGTGAGAACACTGTCTACGGAAGACGAAGACAGTTTGAACCGTCTGAAGGAAATTGAAAGCTATTTAGTTCGGGCCTTGGACGAGCATCAGAAGATATTAAACGAACATATGGACTTAAAGAGTCTGTACGATATGGAACTGGAAAATTACTCTAATATGACCATGGTGCAAAGATTTCATTTCCGAAGTGAATTGTATGATAAGGTACTAAATGATGCTTCTCTGTTAGAACATATGGAAGAATTTTTCCAGCCTTTATTCTGGAAACAGATGCCGAAAATCTACAATATAGGCAAGGCTTTTGAAATGCAGAAACGTATTCGGAAAAATACCATAGAAGATGAAACCCAGGAATTAGGATTTGATGAAGAAGAGTACCGGGAGGAAAGAGAACGGCTGTTAAAAGAACGTTTGAAAAAGTATAAAGGGAGCCTGGAACTGGTATTAGAGCAGATGATGGAACAGGGAAGCACTTCGCTAGCCTTTCTAAAAGAGAAGGTATTTTCTGAAAAAAAAGAGCAGTTGTTTCCGTCTTTGGAAATCTTTCGGGAAATTGTGATAGAACTGTTGAGCACAGGGGAGCTGGATATTTTACAGTTGCAGAAAGAGAGAAGTGAATTTCTCATGGAAACACCGGAAAATTTCCAACTCAATGAAATGATTTTAGACGTAATAGAGGAAAAACACTGGAACAGCATAAAAAAAATACATATATCCCGTTCGGAACAAGGAGAAATGGTGTGTTTTGAACAGGTGAAAAATGAACAGGGCGAGTATAAGAATATTCGATGTTCCAATGTAACACTTTGGTATGAAACGTAGGAGGTGTCTGGATGGCATACGAAATAGACAGCATTAAACTTAGCCAGAGCATTTTTTATTATCTGCTTTGCAACAGTGAATTGAAAGAAACGGATGAGCCGGAATTGTATAAGGCATATGTAGAAAATGAAGAAGTGATGAATCTGGTGAAAAGTCAGGGGGAAATTTCTGACTGCATGATTGAACGATATGGAAATGTAATTTATATTATGCCAAACATCAGCAATACCTATTTAGGTTTTTCCAAGGCAGATTTAAAAAAGGAGCTTTGTAAATCAGGAGCAACAGACAAAGATTACTATCTTTCACAGTTTGTACTGCTTACACTGCTTACGGAATTTTACGATGGTCAGGGAAGCAGATGTAAATCAAGGGATTTTATGAAGGCAGGACAGTTACAGAATTTGATATCAGAACGTTTAAAGGCAGGAAAAGAAGCAGAAGAAGAGGTAGAAACAACAGGACTTGATTATCAGAGCATGTCCGAAGCTTTTGAAGCCCTAAAAAGTGATGATAAGAATTCCAGAAAAAAGACCACAAAAGAAGGTTTTCTCAACAGTATTCTGGATTTTTTGGAAAAACAGAATCTGATTGTGTATATTCAGGAAGATGAAATGATAAAAACCACGGAAAAGTTAGATAACATTATGGAGTGGAAATTGCTGAATAAAAACAATTACAACCGCATTATGAAGGCGCTGGGGGTGTTAGAGGATGAGTAAGATAAACAGAATCCGAATCATGAATCTTAATTATAACGGAAATACCATGAGAATTGATGATGAAACTTTTGACTTTAATGGAGAATCCACACTGTTGTCTTTAAGAAACGGCGGCGGAAAAACAGTTTTAGTACAGATGATTATGAGTCTGTTTGTTCACAAAAAATATCGTGACGCCTCAGACCGTCCTTTCAAAAGTTACTTTACCAGTAACCAGCCTACATTTATTATGGTAGAGTGGCTGTTAGACCATGGTCAGGGGTATTTCCTCACTGGCATGATGGTTCGGAAGAATCAGAATCCGGAAGAGGAAGAAGATTTAGAAATGATAAATTTTACAGCTTTTTATAAGCAGGCGGCGAAATATGATATGGATAATCTTCCTATCGTTGAAAATCGTGGTAGCGGCAAAGTTTTGCGGGGCTTTGGTGATTGTAAGGCAGAGTTTGAAAAGTTGAAAAAAGAGAAAAATTCCGAGTTTTCCTATTATGATATGGGAAACGCAAATCACAGAAGAATGTATTTTTCTAAATTAGGCGAATATCAGATTAATTATAAAGAATGGGAAAGTATTATTAAAAAAGTGAATCTGAAGGAATCCGGTTTGTCGGAATTGTTTTCCAATGCAAAAGATGAAAAAGGTCTGGTAGAGAAGTGGTTTCTGGATGCCATTGAAAATAAACTGAATGTGGAAAACAGCAGAATCAAAGGATTTCAGAGTCTTGCATACAAATTTATCCGAATGTATAGAAATAATCAGTCCAAGATACAACAAAAAGAAATTATGGAAAAGTATTTTGAAGATGCGAAAGTGATGGATAATGCCATTTTAGAATATGAGCAGGCAGAGGAAGCATTAGAACAGCAAAAGAGCAGGATAGCAGACTTTACCCAAAAAGTAAATGAAAAAATTAATTTTCTCAACGAAAATTTAGCAGGCGAATCAGAGGAAAAGAAAAGCTTGGAAATTCTTTTAAACCGGATTGAGCAGGAAAGAATATCTTTCGAATTTTACAAATTGCAGGAGGAAAAGGCAGAAAAGATAGAAGACCGACTTTTGTCAGAGGAAAGAATCACAATAAGCAAACACGCAAAAGACGAAGTAGAGAAAAAACTGTGCAGACTCCAGTGTACTCATTTGTATGAAGAAGCGGAAGATTTTCGAGAAAATATAGCAGAGTTGCAGGAAAAAATAAATATTATTATGGAGCAGCAAAAAGATACGGAAGGTGACAGAATCCGTTTAGGTACCATTTTATATCATTATTATTCGGAAAAGCTGGAAGAATGCCTAAGAAATCTGGAACAAAAGCAGGTAGAAATAGAGCAGATGATAAACGAGCAGCAGGAAAACCAGATACAGAGCAAACAGGAAACGGAAACACAAAAAAGCTTGTCTAGCCAAATAGGTGCCCTAGAACAGGCCATATCATCTTATGATTATGTAGAGGAAAACTTTAATCGGCGTTTTTCTTTCCAACTTTCCAGAAATATTTTAGGAGAATATGAAGAAGGAAGTTTGCAGTTATATGAGAAAAAAATGGAGGAACAGGTTCGGGAGAATAAGCAGCAGATAGAAAAATCTTCTCAGCGTGTGATGGAATTAGAAAAAGAGAATAATCGAATAGAAAACAGCAAAGAGGAGTATGAAAAGAGAGAAGTTCAATTATCCTATGAACTTTCAAAACTGCAAGAAAATGCAGAGAAAATGAAAGAAGAAAAAGAAGAACGTCTGGTTCTCATGCAGTATATTGAGGCTCCAAAAGAAGAACTGGATTCTAAAGTATCTCTTTTACAGCGTTTTGAACGGAAAATAGAAGAACTAGAGAAGGTCAAAGAAAATTATGTTACAGAAGAAAAAGCTTATACGAAAGAATATGATAATTTAAGACAGGGAAAAGTAATGGAACTGCCGGAAAATGTCATGAATTTTTTGGAAGAATCAGGTATCGACATTATTTACGGTATGGAGTGGCTTCAGAAGAATGGTAGAAGCGTGAAAGAAAATCAAAAGTTGGTTCGTGATAATCCGTTTCTTCCATACAGTATTATTATCAGCGGAAATGACATGAAAAAGCTTGCAGAGAATAACAAAGAAATCTATACGAATTTTCCAATTCCTGTTATGATGCGGGAGGAATTAGAAGAGAAGGTTATTCAAAGCCCGAGTACACTGATTACCTTAGAAAAAATAAGCTTTTTTGTGATGTTTAACAGCCATTTGCTGGATCGGAAAGCATTAGAGCAGCTTTTAAAAGAAAAAGAACAGCAGATAGAGGAAACCAAAAAGAAAATTCAGACAAAGAAAGCGGAAATCGAAGAATATCGCTTTCGACGTAACACACTGGAACGTCAGGAGTTTACACTGGAACGCATGGAGGAAACAGCGAAGGAAATAGAAAAGCTTAAGGAAGAAGAAAATGAAATTCAAAACCAGCTGGTTGCGTGTAAAGAAAAAAAGAAAGAGCTTACCGGTAGCATAGAAGAAATCAGAAAAAAAATAGAACAGTGCAAATCTTTACAAAAAGATTATGACATAAGAAAAGAAGAATACATGAATCTTGTATCATCTTATGAAAAATATGAAGAAAACAGAAGGAAACAAGATGCACTTAAGAAAAGACAAAAGGAGTCTGAAATAAGATTAGCTAACCTTAATGAAGAATATAAAAAGCTGGGAGATTCTCTGGATAGCTTGAAATTAGAAAAAGGAGTACTGGAAGGCAAAAAAAATGGCTGGGCAAAAGATGTGTCAGAGTTTGCCCTGTATGAAAAAGAAGTCAAACAACAGGTTTCGGATGATTTTGATTATGTTGCGGCAAAAATCAGATATCAGGCAATTACTCAGGGATTTTCAGCAGATATTAAGGACTTAAGGAAAAATTTAGACAAAGAGGAAAAACGTTACCAGGAAAAATTGGGAGATTTGAAACATAAAAATAAATATGATTTTCCATCGGAAGAATATGAAAAACTTGTTTATTCCAAAGAAGAAGAAACTCGTTTGGAAAAAGAAGTGGAAGATTTGGAACGTGAAGTAAATGCAGCTACTGAAGCCAATATTACCGTGGCGAATAAAATCGCTTCATTGGACGAAAAAATCCAATTTTGCAAGAAAGAACTGCGAGAGAAAACAGGTCTGGAAGAACCGCTGGATCAGAAAATTATCACAGATATTAATTTTGTGGTACGAAGAAAATTAGCTCTTCATGATTTAGAACAAAACAGTAAGAAAATCAAAGAACTTACGGAGCAGTTAAGCTCTTTTGAAAACACCCAGGCTGCCATGTCAGAATATACAGATTTTAAAGCTTCTTGTGAAGTTTTGGAATACTCGTTAGATTCTATGACAAAAGAGGAGCTTTTAAGATTCCAGGGAGAATTAAGACGAGATTTCCAGAACCGAAAGGATGGTAAGGAAAAAACAAAACGGGCAACAGAACATCTGGTGCGTGAAATAGCTGCAAAGGAAGAATATCAGGAAGAATTTTTCCAAAAGGGTTTTACCAATTTATTGGCTTTAATTGAGCATGTGGAAGATATGCGAAAGCAGTTAGAAACTACTATAGCTTCTTATACCAGCATATTACAGAAACTGCAGGTGGATTTAGAAAATGTGGAGAAAGAGCGTAACAGCTTAGAAGAAACGTTTTTGGAATATGTAAAAGATGTGAATGATCATATGGCAAGGATTGATAAAAATTCTTCTGTTACCATAAGGGAAAGAAGTATCAAAATGTTGAAAATTACCGTGCCGTCCTGGGAAGAAAATAAGGAATTGTATCAGGTAAGGGTAAGGGATTTTGTAAGCAGCTTTATTCAGATGGGGATGGAAACCATTGAACAGAACCAGAATATAGAAGAATTTTTAGGAAAAGTAATAACCACAAAAAGGCTGTATGATGAAGTGGTAGGAATGGGCAATGTTGGTGTACGTCTTTATAAAATAGAAGCAGAACGTGAAGTACCGATTTCCTGGGCAGAAGTTTCTGCAAATTCCGGCGGTGAAGGTTTCTTGTCTGCATTTGTCATTCTATCTAGTCTTTTAAGCTACATGCGGAGAGATGAAACAGATTTGTTTGCTATGGGAGAAGAAGGCAAGGTGCTTTTGATGGACAACCCGTTTGCCCAGACGAATGCAGAGCATTTGTTAAAACCTTTGACTGATATGGCAAAGAAAACCAATACCCAGTTGATTTGTCTGTCCGGTATCGGTGGAGATTCTGTTTACAACAGGTTTGACAATATATATGTGTTAAAGCTGGTAAGTTCCAGTATGAAAAAGGGAATGCAGTATTTGAAAAGCAAGCATACCAAAGGAAATGATATTCAGAAAATGGAATTGTCACAATTTCATGTGGAGCAGGGAAGCTTATTTGAATTTATAGAGGAGTAGAAAAAGGAGAGTGAAAACAAATGAAAAGGCTTCTTTTAGTGGAGGATGATTTGAGTTTAATCAATGGGCTATCCTTTGCTATTAAAAAACAAGGATACGAACTGGAGGTTGCACGCACAAGCTGTGAAGCAGATACCATGTGGGCGGAGGGAAAATATGACATGGTAATTTTAGATGTGTCCCTTCCGGATGGTACAGGCTTTGAGATATGCGAAAAAATACGCCGGACATCGAAAGTACCTATTATTTTTCTTACTGCTGCGGATGAAGAAACAGACATCATAATGGGACTTGATATTGGTGGTGATGACTATATTACCAAACCTTTTAAACTTGCCGTGCTTATGTCAAGAATCAACGCTTTGCTCAGGAGAAGTGATAATTTCAGCCAGCCGGATACAGAACTGGTCTCTAATGACATAAGAGTTCAGCTTTTGAAAGGAGAGGTGTATAAAAATGGTCAGCAGGTTGAATTAACGGCAGGTGAGTATAAATTGCTGTGTCTGTTTATGGAAAATCCTGATATAGTACTTTCGCCGGAACAGATTTTAAGCAGATTATGGGATTGCGATGAGAATTATGTAGACAACAATACGCTTACGGTGTATATTCGGAGATTACGTACAAAAATTGAGGATGATCCGGGAAATCCGAAAAGGATAATAACCGTTCGGCGCATGGGTTATAAATGGAATACGGTTGATTGAGGTGTAAGATGAAACTATTGGTAAATAGAAAAAATAAATCCCTGTTTTGTAGAATATTACTGTGCATATTGGTATTTACTTTAGTTTCTGTATTTTTTATTCGCTTTGAATTTGAAAATGCAGCAATTTATATATTTTTGTGTGCGCTGTGTATGGCTTTGGCAATATTGATTTCCTGTTATAGATATTGCAGGGAGCAAAACAAAATTTTTGAAGATGCTACAGCGCAAATTACAGAATATATCTCGGGTAATTCAAATGCTCGTATAGAGTGTAATGATGAAGGGGAGTTATACAGATTATTTCATGAAGTAAATTCTCTGGTTGCAATTTTAAACGCTCGTGCTGAAAATGAAGTAAAGTCAAAAGAGTTTTTGAAAGATACAATATCAGATGTTTCACATCAGCTAAAGACACCCCTTGCCGCGCTCAATATTTATAATGGTATTTTGCAGGGAGAGGCAGAAAATTATCCTACAATTCAGGAGTTTGTTAATTATTCTGAACAGGAATTGGACAGAATTGAAACACTGGTTCAAAATCTTTTAAAAATCACAAAACTTGATGCGGGCACCATCGTTCTTGATAAGCAGATAGAAAATTTATCTGAGATATTACAAAGCATTCAAAAGCATTTTTCATTTCGAAGCCAGCGGGAGGCAAAGAAAATTATTTTGACAGGTGATGACAACATTACTTTATTGTGTGACCGTGACTGGTTGACAGAAGCAATGGAAAATATTGTAAAAAATGCTTTAGATCATACAGAAAAAGGCGACTATGTTCAGATAGAATGGAAACAATTTGCATCTGTTATTCAGGTTATCATAAAAGATAATGGAAGCGGGATACACCCTGAGGATTTGCATTATATTTTTAAGCGGTTTTATCGCAGTAAGTTTTCAAAGGATACTCAGGGGATCGGACTTGGACTTCCACTGGCTAAAGCAATCATTGAAGCACATAGCGGTACTATTGAAGTTGATAGTGAATTGGGAATTGGGACTACTTTTATTGTAAATTTTTTAATTCCTACAAAATTGTAGTCTTATAGTCATCTTGCTGTAAGGTGCAGATGGTATTCTTCCAATATAATTCAAATAGAGAAAGAGGTGCTTATAGTATGAATTTATTAGAAGTTAAATCAATTTCTAAAACTTATGGCAGTGGTGAAGCAGCCGTTCACGCCTTAAAGGAAGTCAGTTTTTCTGTTCCAAAAGGCGAGTTTGTTGCAGTTGTTGGAGAATCAGGTTCTGGTAAAAGTACGCTTCTTAATATGCTGGGTGCACTCGACACCCCTACTTCCGGCAAGGTGTTTATTGATGGCAAAGATACTTTTTCCATGAAAGAGAGGGAGCTTACAATCTTCCGACGCAGGAATATTGGATTTATTTTTCAGGCATTTAATTTAATTCCGGAATTGACAGTTGAGCAAAATATTATCTTTCCGGTATTGCTTGATTATCAGAAGCCTGATAAAAAGTATCTGGAGGAGCTTCTGACGGTACTTAATTTGAAAGAGCGCAGACACCATCTTCCAAGTCAGTTATCCGGTGGACAGCAGCAGAGGGTGGCAATTGGACGCGCCTTGATTACACGGCCTTCTCTAATTCTTGCAGATGAGCCGACAGGTAATCTGGATTCTCAAAATAGTAGTGAAGTAATTGCTCTACTAAAGGAAACCTCAAAGAAATATGAACAGACCATTATTATGATTACTCATAACCGCAGTATCGCACAGACTGCAGATCGGGTATTGCAAGTATCAGATGGTGTTCTGGATGATTTTGGGAGGTGCTGAGAATGAAAAACTATCTTAGTCTTATTCCGATTTCTGCCAAAGTTCATAAGCGCCAGAATCGTATGATACTTTTGTGTATCATTATTTCGGTTTTTCTGGTAACCACAGTTTTCAGTATGGCGGATATGGCGCTTAGGGCAGAAAAAACACGTTTGATAAACCGCCATGGAAATTGGCATATTCAACTTGAAGATGTATCCGAAGGTGATGCGGAGCAAATAAGCCGGCACTCTGACGTTGCAGCTACAGCCTGGTATGACGTAATAAACTATGGTGTGGATGAAGAATATTACATAGGTAACAAAAAAGCGGTTTTATATGGTGTGGATGAAGAGTATATTACCAAGATTACCAATGGTTTGTCTGAGGGTTCCTATCCCCAAAACAACCGGGAAATTATGCTCAGTTCCAATGCAAAAGATATATTTGGTATTCATATAGGAGACAGTATTACAGCGAATACTCCTTCTGGAAGCATTGATTATATCGTATCGGGTTTTGGTGAGGATGATGATATGTTCACCAATCAGACATATCTGATTGGTGCTTATATGAATCGGGAAGCCTTTCGTGAAATTTGCAATATGAATCATATAGAAGACTCTGAGCCGATATATTATATACAATTTAAGGAACACATAAATATAAGTAAAGCAATTGCGGATATTAAGGAACAGTATGGATGGACCGATAAAAATATATCTGAGAATACGGCTGTTTTGGGAGTAACAGGATTCAGTAGCAATTCTGCTATGCGGAATCTTTATGCTACAGCTGCAGTGCTGTTTGTGCTGATTATGATTGCCGGGGTGTTGATGATTTCAGGTAGTATTAACAGTAATGTTGCCCAAAGAACAAAGTTTTTTGGAATGATGCGTTGTATTGGTTCAACCAGACAGCAGATTATTTGCTTTGTAAGGCTGGAAGCATTGAATTGGTGTAAGACAGCTGTTCCAGCAGGCATTGGATTGGGTATCGTAATTACGTGGGCAGTATGTGCTACATTGCGATTTGGCATTGGTGGTGAGTTTGCAGAGATGCCTCTTTTTGGATTGAGTGCAATGGGCATGATAAGTGGAGTGCTTGTTGGTATTGTGACGGTGTTACTTGCTGCACAATCTGCGGCAAAACGTGCTGCAAAGGTGTCACCTGTGGCAGCAGTGTCAGGCAATATGGAAAGTACGCGGATACATCATGCGGCAAATACACGTTATGCCAAAATTGAAACAGTACTTGGTATTCATCATGCAATAGCGGCAAAGAAAAATCTTATTCTTATGACGGGTTCTTTTGCACTCAGTATCATTTTGATTCTTGGATTTTCGGCAGGCCTTGATTTTGCGCGCGCTCTTTTGCCTTCGTTAAGAACATGGCAGCCGGATTGTAACATTATAGGTTATGGCAATGCCTGTTCACTGGAACGGGAACTAGTGGATGAAATTAATGATATACCCGGAGTAAAGCGTGTTTATGGCAATATATATGTGGGTAATGTACCAGCATTGTCGGATAAGAATAATATTGAGCATGTCAATTTGGTTTCTTATGATGAATATATGTTAGAGTGTGCGAAGAAAGATATTATCAACGGCGATTTGTTAAAAATATATGGAAATAGTAATTGTGCACTGACAGTTTATAACAAAGATAATCCGCTGAAAGTGGGGGATAAAATACAGATTAATGGTACAGAGATTGAAGTTGCAGGGGCTTTATCGGATGGGGTGTTTGCCGATGATATGATTCTGATTTGTTCGGAAGAAACCCTTACTAAACTAACAGGTCAGTGCAATTATTCATTGATAAATGTACAATTCACAGAGGGGGCAACAGACGAAACGGTTCAGGCAATCAGTGATTTAGCAGGTGATGCTAATATCTTTTCAGACTTGCGTGACAGCAATCGGGAATCCAATGCTACATTTTGGGCAACCAGATTGTTCGGGTATGGTTTTTTGGCGATTATTGGTTTGATTACGGTGTTTTATATTATTAACAGCACTTCTATGAGCGTGTCGGCAAGAATCAGACAATATGGTGCTATGCGCGCTGTAGGCATGGATGGGTGGCAGCTTACAAAGATGATAGCTGTCGAAGTATTTACCTATGCTTTGTTTGGCTGTGTAATAGGATGTGCGCTTGGCTTGCCGCTTAACCGGTTTCTGTTTGAAAAACTGGTAACAGCCTATTTTGGAGAGGCATGGAGCATACCTATTGCAGAAATTTTAGTTATCCTTTTGGTGGTTTTTGCTTCGGCTGCTGCTGCGGTGTATACTCCGGCAAAGCGGATTAGAAATATGGTGGTAACAGAGACGATAAATGAATTATAGGCGAAAATGATATAGAATCTATGGGAGGGCGATGTGATATATGCAGATTAAGTCTTTACATATAAAAAATTTCAAATCTATCAGGGAACTTAAGATGGAAGATATCGAAAGTGCTCTGATTCTGGTGGGGAAAAATAACACAGGAAAGACCAGTGTTCTGGATGCTGTTCGGGCTATCACTGGAGATTATATTGTACGGGAAACTGATTTTAATGAGAAAAAACAAAATATTGAAATTACTATGATTTTGAAAATTACAGAAGAGGATTTACATCAGTTTCACAGCCGGGGAATTGTCAGTCCTTTCAAACGATATGAATCATGGAAGCGGGATTTTTGTGAAAAGCTTCCGTCTTTTTCCGATGGGAAGCTGACTTTTAGCTGCACCATAAATCACAATGGAAAAGTACGCTACGAAGATGGATGCCATAAAAATAACCGATATATTCTGGAAATTCTGCCAAAACTTCATTTTATTGACACCAATCGGAATCTGGTTTCTTTTCAGGAAGATTTGCTGATGTTTCAAAATTCAGAAGAGCTGATTCGTCTGCGCTCTAATGCCTGTATGTTTGATACTGCAAAGAGCTGTAACCACTGTTTTAGCTGCATTGGACTGATTAATCAGAAAAGACCGGAGGAGCTGCAGGTGCATGAGACGGCAAGACTTTTGGAGTACAAAATGTACCAGTTAAATCTCAGTGAATTTTCCCGAAAAGTAAATGAAAATTACCGGAAGAACGGAGGCGTGGAGGAAATTCATTATACTTTGTCCTGCAATATGGATAAGATGTTCGGGGTTGAAGTAAATGCATGGCATGAGGAATTGAAACATTCAAGTCCCATAGAGCAGCTTGGGAATGGTATGAAAAGTATTTATATGCTGTCACTCTTGGAAACATATATAGAAGATGAAACAAGAATTCCAAGTATTATTATTGTGGAATATCCGGAGTTGTTTCTTCATCCCTCCCTGCAGAAGACGGCAAGTAAAATTCTATATCGACTTTCCAAGAAAAATCAGGTAATTTTTACAACTCATTCCCCCAATATGGTGGTGAATTTTACAAAGGGACAGATTTGTCAGATTGTTCTGGATGAAGAAGGGTATCCGGCGGCTCGTCAGAATGCCCACATTGATGAAATTTTAGATGATTTGGGCTATAGTGCCAATGATTTTCTGAATGTGGATTTTGTTTTTATCGTGGAAGGAAAACAGGATAAAACAAGATTTCCTCTTCTTTTAGAAAAGTATTATCCGGAAGTTCATGATAAGAATGGGGGATTGTCCCGTATTGCCATAATTACAACAAATAGTTGTACCAATATCAAAACTTATGCGAATCTGAAATATATGAATCAGCTGTATCTGCGGGACCAGTTTTTGATGATTCGTGATGGGGACGGTCAAAATCGGGAGGAGCTTGTAAGCCGGCTCTGCCATTATTACAGTGAGCAGAACAGGCAGGATATTGACAAACTTCCGAGAGTTGGCAGACAGAATGTGTTGGTTTTGAAATATTATTCTTTTGAAAATTATTTTTTAAATCCTAAAATTATGGCTCAGATTGGGATAGTGGAGAGTGAGGAGCAGTTTTGGGAGATTTTATTTTCAAAATGGAAACAGTACCTGCACAAGCTGGTGAGTGGACAACATCTCACAGAAATCTTGGGAAAAGAAATAGATTCTGTTGACCAGCTGAAAGAACATTTCGAAGAGTTTAAAATATATATGCGGGGCCATAATTTGTATGATATTTTTTACGGTCCCTTTAGGGAAAAGGAAACGGAGATTCTGCGTAAATATTTAGAGCTTGCGCCAAGAGAAGATTTTGAAGATATCCTGGATGCTATTGATTCCTTTGTTTATTTTGACAGTCGCAAAAAAAGGAGAAATTGACAAGAATTACTTCCGATTAATACGGTAAAAACTCACCCATAATTAAGCTGCATTTAACCTTAACGTTTTCCCAAAAACAGCCCATAACAGATACACTTCTTCTCAGTAAGACTGTTAAAATTTCTGTCTTTCTGAGAAGAAGTGTATCTGTTATGGGTGTCTTTATAACCGCCGCGGTTAAACTGTTACCTACGTTTATAAATTTATAAAAAAAATCTAAAATCCATTGACAATTCATAATTTCAGACTATAATAATTTAAAAATAACCAGTTTAAGAACCAAGACCCATCTAATGCGGCTGCTTCGAAAGAAGCATTTTTTTTCATCTAATCTTAGCACTCATTAAAAGAGAGTGCTAACAAAAAGAAAACAATACCTAAAGAAAACACATAAAGATATATGAGTATTATGAAGGAGAAGAGCGTATGATTACAGTACCTTTTTACAATCTGGTGGTAGTACCGGGGGTCACCTTTTACTTCCAGAGCGAATATTTTCAAGAAATTGTGAAAAAAGAAGCAGAAAGCGGCGAGGATGTTGTATTTTTGATGCTGAAAGAGGACAAAAAGCGTGAGGATATGACTGGTGAAGATTTTTATCCTATCGGTGTTACCGGAGTTGTGGAAGGCGAAGATAAGGATGGAAATGTGGGAATTCGTACCATAAGCCGTGTAAATATTGAAAAAATTGAAATTATAAATGATGAATTTCAAGTGTCCTATACGGAAAGACAGGACATTATGGATGTGGAAAAACAGGAGCTGCAACAGCAATTTAAAACAATAAGAACTTCTTTGCTAAAGTTTATCAGCGGCTTCCAGTTGGGCATCATGGCAAGAAATCATATTATGCGCTGGAAGACTTTAGAAGAAATGACAGCAACCATGTCCTATCAGCTAAATATTTCTAATGAAGAAAAATATCAGATTTTGGAGGCGGACAAAATATCCCAACGTCACCAATTGATGGAGCAGGCAATTTATGAGTTAATTGAAGTGTCAGAAATTGGTGCAGAAGCCCAAAAGGCGCAGACCGAATCTCATGAGAAAATATACAGGGAAGAAGCAATTAAAAAGCAGATTGCCATTTTGCAGAAAGAATTAGACGAAATGCATCCGGAAAATGTTACGGATATCCGAAAGTTTGAAGAAAAAATTCAAACTTCAGGCATGAATGAAACAGCAAAAGCAGAGGCAGAGAAGATTTTAAACCGTATGAAACAAGAAGGGGAAAACAGTCACGAATATGGTATGCTGTATGATTATCTGGATTTCGTCACCAGTCTTTCCTGGAAAAAAGAAGAATTTTCACAGATTGATTTAAGTAAAGCAGAAAAGATTTTAGAGCAGGAGCATTACGGTTTAAAAAAGGCGAAAGAGCGTATTATTCAGCAAATTGCAGTTATGGCACTGAATAAAAAGCAGTCCGGTTCCATTCTTCTTTTTGTAGGGGCTCCTGGAACCGGTAAGACAAGTATTGGTCAGAGTGTGGCAAAAGCACTGGGAAGAGAATATGTGAGAGTAAGCCTCGGAGGTATTCGGGATGAAGCAGAAATCCGTGGACATAGAAGAACTTATGTAGGTGCCATGCCTGGAAGAATCATGGAAGGCATTAAGCGGAGCGGTGTGTCAAATCCGGTGATGGTGTTAGACGAAGTGGATAAACTGGTAAAAGCATATGATGGCGATCCTTCCAGTGCATTGTTAGAAGTGCTGGACCCAGAGCAGAACAGTACATTTACAGACCATTACATGAATGTACCCTATGATTTGTCCGATGTGTTGTTTATCTGCACTGCCAACAGTACAGATACCATTCCGGAACCTTTGTTAAATCGAATGGAAATTATTCAGTTTCAGGGATATACAGAAACAGAAAAAACTCAGATAGCTAAAAAGCATTTGCTGCCAAAAGCCATGAAAAGCATGGGGATTAAGAGAACAGATTTAAAGATTACAGATAAAGCAATGCACACGATTATTTCGGATTATACTATGGAAGCAGGTGTACGCGGCTTAAAGAAATGCCTGAACACCATTTGCAGAGTGGCAGCCGTAAAGCTGGTAAAAGGAGAAGAAGAACAGATATCTGTCAACGGAAAAGCAGTCCATGATTTTTTGGATGCAAAGCCAATTCATCATGACCGTATTTTGCAGCATAAGAAACCGGGCATTGTGACCGGGCTTGCCTGGACACAGGCTGGCGGTGATATTCTCTTTATTGAAACCATGTTTACAAAAGGAAAGGGTGAAATCACTATTACCGGCCAGTTAGGAGATGTCATGAAAGAGTCGGTGCAGATTGCGGTGAGTCTTGTGAAAAGCATGTACCCGGATAAAACAGAATTGTTTGAAAAGAATGATTTGCATATTCACGTTCCGGCAGGTGCAGTACCAAAAGATGGCCCTTCTGCCGGAATCACCCTGACCACAGCCCTTGCTTCCCTGGTAACGCAAAAACCGGTGAACCCTGAGTGTGCCATGACAGGTGAAGTATCTCTGCGCGGTGGAGTCATGCCAATCGGGGGACTTCCTGAAAAATTAATGGCAGCAGTGAGAGCTGGAGTGAAAAAAGTATTTATTCCAAAGGAAAATATAGAAGACCTAGAGGATGTAGCAGAAGAAATAAAGAAAAAACTGGAGATTATACCGGTGGAAAAGGTAACCGATGTGTTGGAAAATTGTATATAAATTCATGGATAAAAATGATATAATGAGCTCATCATGATATTAAAAGCAAAAATGCATTAAGTGTGAGGTGAGAAGATGGATTATTTAAATCAGAATATATCTATGAATTTGAAAAAAATTCGCCTGGCAAGAGGGTATAGCCTTGACCTGGTGGCAGAGCAGACAGGTGTCAGCAAGAGTATGTTAGGGCAGATTGAACGTGGAGAGGCGAATCCGACCATAGGAACTTTAGGAAAGATTGTAAGTGGGTTGCGTGTGTCTTTGGCGGATTTAGTGGAAACACCGGGAGAAAGCGTTTATCCTGTCTGCAAGGAATGGCTGATTCCGACAAAGGAAGTAAAGAATAAATATCGTGTATATACATATTTTCCCTATGAAAAGGAAAGAAATTTTGAGTTGTATGTAATTGAGATTGAAGCGGGAGCAGTTTATTCTAGTGGTCCTCATGGCGAGAATACAAAAGAATATGTCATCGTAGAGGAAGGTACACTGGAATTAAAAGTTTCGGGAGAAGCTTATCAGATTAAAGCAGGTGATGCCGTACGTTTTGATTCGGATAAGGAACATGAATATTGCAATAATGGAAGAGAGAGTCTTAGGATAGTAAGTATTTTTTCCTACACTGCTTAAATTCAAAATCAACAAAATGTGCAATATAGTGCACAATGAAAGGCGAGAATAATAGAAAAAACAAAATAAAGCATTGGAAAATTCAGCAAAATCAATAAAAACTATTTTTCTTGGAAAAAAAGTGTTGACAATATAATGCACATGGACTATACTCATCTCATCAAATGATTTTGATAAGCTTTGAAAAATCAAACAGAGTTGGTTTTGTGAACGAAGGTGTTTACTTGTAAGAAAGTAGGCACCTTTTTTATTTTGCTTTTGAAAGGGCATATCACAAAATAGCACTTAGCGCAGAGTGCATGAACAAACCGGCCATAACTGAAGACTTGATAACCTGACAATAAGAAAGCGAGGAAGATGAGCATGAAAAAGAGAATTGTAAGCATAATGATGGCAATAGTAATGACAATAGGATTACTTACAGGATGTGGAAGTACATCTGATAACGGTGGAAGTGATGCAGCTACAACAGAAGAAACTACAGAGGAAGGAACAGAAACTGATACAGAAGATGGTGAAAGTGCAGGAGTGTTGAGAGTTGGTATGGAATGTGCGTATGCTCCGTTTAACTGGACACAGGAAACAGAAGAAGTTTCAAATGGCGAAAAAGCAGTTCCAATTTACGGCACAAACTACTATGCATATGGTTATGACGTAATGATGGCGCAGAAAATTGCAGATGAGCTTGGATGGGATTTGGAAATACATAAAGTAGAGTGGGATTCCATTGGAATGGCAATGGATTCCGGTGAATATGACTGTATCATTGCAGGTATGGGAAAAACAGCAGAGAGAGAGCAGTCGTACGCATTTACAGAACCATATTACTACAGAGATAACTGTATTACAGTGAAAAAAGGCAGCGAATATGAAAATGTAAAAGGTTTATCTGAACTGGCAGGCAAGGGTGTAACAGTTACAACACAGCTTGGAACAGGTTGGGTTCCATTGTTAGAGCAGATTCCGGATGCGACACTTGGAGCAAATTATGAGACAACAGCAGAATGCTTTATGGCAATTTCTAACGGCGTTGCAGATGTGGCAGTTATTGATGTTCCTACAGCAGAATCAGCAGCTATGACTAATAGTGATTTGGTAGTAATCAGTTTAGATGAAAATGATTCTTTTGAAAATGATGATGAAATGACAAATGTATGTATTGCAACAAGAAAAGACGATACAGACCTTCGTGATAAGATTCAGGCAGCAATGGATAGCCTGGGATGGAATGATAAGGCGAAAATGGACGAAATGATGGATGAAGCAATCACATTACAGCCGGCAGCAAATTAGTAAGGCATACGGATAATAGGCAACTAACTGGGATAAAGGAGGTAATGTTATGATTTCAGTAATTCTTGCGGAGTCAAATCCTACCAATGTTTTGGGCTGGATGTTATTTCTGGCACAAAAGTATTCCAGCCTGTTCTTAGAGGGTACACTTATTACCCTCTATGTATCCGTGGCTGGTACCATCTTAGGTTTCATACTGGGATATCTGGTAGGAATTGTTGAAGATATTAAAATAAATAAAGAAGATAATGCAGTAAAAAAAGTCTTGGTACGTATTCTGAAAGTGATTTCAATGATTTATGTGGAACTGTTCCGTGGAACTCCAATGATTGTACAGGGCATGATTATTTACTATGGACTCCGTCAGGGAGGCGTAGAAATCACACCGATGGCAGCGGGTATTCTTGTTACAGTACTAAATACAGGAGCTTATATGTCGGAAACTGTTCGTGCGGGTATTAAATCTATCGATGCAGGGCAGCGGGAAGGTGCCATGGCCTTGGGAATGTCCCCGATGCTGACTATGTTTACCGTAATTCTGCCACAGGCATTTAAAAATATAATTCCTGAAATGGCAAATACGTTTTTAACAAATTTAAAAATGACTTCTGTCTTAAATGTAATCGGTGTATCAGAATTGTTTATGATGGCAAAAACAGCCGGTGGAACTTACTATAAGTATTTTGAATCTTATCTGGTAATTGCCGTAATTTATTTGGTATTGTGCTTTGCATTTAACCGTTTGTTCATTTTTATTGAAAAGAAAACGGCGTTAAAATCAGATTATGTGCTTGCAGTGGAATATATGGACAATCAGTAGGAGGAGAAGATTATGGGAGAAAAAATAATCAGTATTGAAGAATTAAGTAAATCCTTCGGAGATCATGAAGTATTAAGAAAAATCGATTTTGCGGTAGAAAAAGGAGAAGTAGTTTGCATTCTGGGTTCTTCTGGTTCCGGAAAATCTACATTGCTTCGTTGCATAAATAAATTAGAGCATCAGACCACAGGAAAAATTCTTTATCATGGGAAAGCGGTTAGAGATGTGCAGAAAGAAGTGAATGAATATCGTTCTAAAGTTGGAATGGTGTTCCAGTCATTTAATCTGTTCAATAATATGACAGTATTGCAGAACTGTATGGCAGGCACAAGGAAAGTTCTTCATCTTTCAAAAGAAGAAGCTTTTGAAAGGGCAATCACTCATTTAAAAGCAGTAGGTATGGCACCTTATATTAACGCATATCCGGCTCAGTTATCCGGTGGACAAAAACAGCGTGTTGCCATTGCAAGGGCATTGTGTATGAATCCGGAAGTGTTACTGTTTGATGAGCCAACATCAGCACTGGATCCGGAGATGGTAGGTGAAGTATTAAATGTTATGAAAGAACTGGCCAAAACAGGTCTTACCATGATTATTGTCACACATGAAATGGGCTTTGCAAGAGATGTTTCTACCAGAACAATATTTATGGATAAAGGATACATCATAGAGGATGATGCACCGGCAGAATTTTTTACTAATCCAAAAAATCCGAGAGTTAGAGAATTCTTAAGCAGATTTATAGCCGGATAGAGATAGGAGGAGAGAAAATGGATAATTTTGTAGTTACCTTTGCCAGAGGGTTTGGTACCGGAGGAAAAGAAATTGCTTCCAAACTTGCAGAAGACCTTGGAATCCATTGTTATGAAAACCGTATTCTGACACTTGCATCACAGATGAGTGGTCTGGATGAAAAGTTATTTGAAGAAGTAAATGAAAAAATTCGTGCGAATGGAAGTTTTGCCAGCTTCTTAAAAGGACTTCCACGCTCGAAACATTATATTACCAGAAATGAAAAATTTGTATCAGATGATACATTGTTTGAATATCAGAAAAAAATTATTGAAAACCTTGCGGACACAGAATCCTGTGTCATCGTAGGAAAATGTGCAGACTGGGTGCTTAGGGGCAGAGAAAATGTGGTCAGTATTTATGTGGAAGCACCGCGAGATTTCTGCGTAAAACGTACCATGGAGCATATGGGTGTAACAGAGGAAACAGCCAATGCCACCATTGAACACACAGACAAATACCGCGCAGATTATTACAAATACTATACTCACGGCAACTACTGGACCAATCCGGTTAACTATGACATGACTTTAAATAGTGAAAAAGTTGGTGTAGATGACTGTGTGAAACTGATTAAAGAATATTTAAGGATTAAACAGCTGATAAAATAAAGAAAACCATATGCCGGCTGCAAAAGGCTGACGGAAAGTGAGGAAAAGAAAATGAAATTAAAGGACACAGGACTTACAGAACAGGATATTAAAGACAAAGTAAATAAGTATATGATTGAAACTTATGAACGTTTCGATTTTGTGGCTGAAACAGCAAAAGATATGTATATGTACGGAGCAGACGGGACAGCGTATCTTGATTTTTATGCAGGTATTGCAGTAAACAGTACCGGTAACTGTAATGAGAAAATTGTTGCTGCAATAAAAGACCAGTGTGGTGATATTATGCAGACTTTTAATTATCCTTATACAATTCCTCAGGCATTACTTGCAGAAAAAATTTGTACTACCATCGGAATGGATAAAATTTTCTACCAGAATTCAGGTGCAGAAGCCAACGAAGCAATGATTAAAATGGCGAGAAAATATGGAGTAGAAAAGTATGGTCCTCATAAATACAATATTGTAACTGCAAAAATGTCTTTCCACGGAAGAACTTTTGGTGCCATGAGTGCAACAGGTCAGCCTGACAATGCCTGTCAGATTGGTTTTGGTGATATGACACCGGGATTTACCTATGCAGAATATAATAATTTGGAATCCTTTAAGGCAGCGGTAACAGAAAATACCATTGGTATCATGGTAGAGCCGGTACAGGGAGAAGGCGGAGTTCATCCTGCTACAAAAGAATTTTTGGTAGGATTAAGAGAATATTGTGACAAAAAAGGAATTCTGTTATTATTAGATGAAGTACAGACAGGATGGTGCAGAACAGGCGCTGTTATGAGTTATATGAATTATGGTATTAAGCCGGATATTGTATCCATGGCAAAAGCACTGGGCGGTGGAATGCCAATTGGAGCAATCTGCGCTACGGAAGAAGTGGCAAAAGCCTTTACCATGGGTTCCCACGGAACAACCTTTGGCGGACATCCTGTATGTTGTGCTGCAGCACTGGCAGAAGTAAATGAATTGTTAGACCGTCATTGTGCAGAAAATGCAAAGGAAATGGGCGATTACTTCTGTGCAAAATTAGCCACACTTCCACATGTAAAAGAAGTAAGACATCAGGGATTGTTTGTAGGTGTGGAATTTGACGATAGTATTAGTGGTGTAGAAGTAAAGCATGGCTGTTTTGACCGTAAGCTCCTTATCACAGCAATCGGTGCCCATATTATCCGTATGGTTCCGCCATTGATTGTATCCAAGGAAGACTGCGACAAAGCATTTACCATTATTAAAGAAACTGTAGAAGCAATGGATAAGTAGGAGGCAGTCACCATGAAATTTAACTATAATCTTCCTGTAAATCTGGTATTTGGTCGGGGAAGAGTCGCAGAAATCGGAACTTTTTCCAAAGAATATGGAAAGAAAGCATTGATTGTTACAGGAAAAAGCAGTACTAAAAAATCAGGGTTGTTAGACAGAGTTTCTTATTATCTTAAAGAAGCAGGAATGGAAACTGCTGTTTTTGACAAAGTAAGTCAAAATCCTCTTACAATCACAGCGGAGGAGGGGGCAGCATTTGCAAAGCAGGAAAATTGTGATGTGGTAATTGGTCTTGGGGGCGGCAGTATTATGGACTGCGCCAAGGCAATTGCATTCTTAAGTGTTAATGAAGGTGATATTAATGATTACATTTTCAATCGCAAAACAAGCGACAAGGCACTTCCGTTGATTTTAGTACCAACCACCTGTGGGACAGGAAGTGAAGGAAATGGATTTGCCGTACTGACTAATCCGGAAAACGGAGATAAAAAGTCCTTACGATGTAATGCAATCATAGCGAAAGTATCTATAATCGATTCGGAATTGATGCAGACCATGCCAAAACATGTACTTGCCGCAGTAGGTTTTGATGCATTGTGCCATTCCATGGAAGCATATATTTCCAGAATCGGACAGCCTCTTACCGATATTATGAGCATTGATGCAATGAAACTTATAGGGAAATATCTGGTCCCGGTTTACGAAGGAAGCAACGAAGAAGAAGCCTGGGATGCCATTACCTGGGCAAGTACCATAGGAGGTATGGTAATAAACACAGCAGGGGTTACACTGCCACATGGCATGGAACATCCTGCCAGCGGGTTGAAAGACATTGTGCATGGCAGAGGTCTTGCAGCCCTTACTCCGGTAATAACAGAAGCAAGCATAAGCGGCGCACCGGAAAAATATGCAGTTATCTCCAGATGTCTTGGCGGAAAAGACGAAACAGACTGCGCAGATACGATACGAAAGCTGTTAGAAAAGCTGGAATTAAAAACCACCTTATCTGAGCAGGGCATAACAGAAGCAGATATCCCATGGATGAGCGAAAATTGCTTTAAAGTATCCGCTGCTGGAATCGCAAATCACCCGGTAGTATTTAATAAGGGAGAAATTGCGGAGATTTATCGAAAAGCGTTATAAAATGTAGCAGTTCGGGATTGATGGTTGGCAGGACGCAGATAGCAGATACACTTCTTCCCGGAAAGGCAGAATATTTAACAGCCTTTCCGGGAAGAAGTGTATCTGCTATCTGCTGTTCTTGTCAAGCATCAAGGCGAAATCGCTACAACTTTTTGTATAAAATGACGAAAATGCTTCCGTTTTTAATGGAAACATGGTGTAATAATACCATACTTTCGGAAGAGCTACATGCGTATAACCGGAGTTAGGGGTGCTTTTTATACAAAAAGGAGGATGAAAGGTATGGAAATGAAAAGAAGCCTAAAACAAACCTTTGCATTGCTGATGACGATGGCCCTGGTGATGACAGGGATGAATTTTGGTACTTTAACAGTATCAGCGCAGGAGAATGGGGAAGAGCCTCAGTACAACTATTGGTTTGAGCAGAACGGGACATTGGTTGGTGTGCCGGGGTGGTGTACAGATATCAATAAAACTCTGGCGGCATGGGGACCAACGGAAGAGAATCCTGACGGTGAAGAACTCTCTACAACCATCACTAATGTTTCAGTAAAGGTTACAGAGGGCTCTGAGGATGTAGTGACAGTAACACAGTGGGACGATAACAATGGCTGGAGCTTATTGTACAACAAAATGGGCGAAGTAGATGTAACTCTGACCTATACGAAACTGGATGGTGCAGGAGACTCAGATACCCATACATTCCATATTTCTGTCAGGGATATTGCGTATTACACCAATTTAGACAGTTCTACAGGTACGAACATGCTTCTTCCGGGGGCAGAACTTGATTTATATGCTCAGGTTATGTGTGACGGCTATAATAGTGAAGAAGAATATAGTTATCCGGTAGATACTTCTGATACTGTTACAGAATTAAATTGTATTACAGAGGGTTATAGTGACTACCTTGAGCTTTCTGCCGGAAATGAGCCAAACAGTTTCCACATAAAAGCCAAGGATGTGGAAATTGAAGAAGAAAAAGGCTTTGACTTTTTGATGACGGCAAAAAAAGATGGGGAAGTGGTTGCAGAGAAGTATTATTACATAGGCATAACCAATGATTATTACCAGATTCATATGAATGAAGAAGCAGGAACAGACATACTTCCGGTCGGAAACAGCCTGACTGTAAAGCCTCAGTTATACCATTATATAAAGGGAGAAGAGGCTGCACAGGTTAGTGAGAATGTAACTTATAGCTATGAGACAAATAAAGAGGTGCTTAGTGTTTCGGAGGACAGTGAAGGTTATAACCTTACAAGATTACAAGGTGGCTGGGTTGATATCCGATTTAATGCAGAAATTACCGAAGGGGATGAAAAAATCTGGGTAGCAGATTACCGCATGGAATTTCAGGAAGACCGGTATGCTCTCTGCTTTACCAATCTGAGAGAAGAATGGGGCTCCTTCATTTATACCGATGAGACGTTGAGACTAAATGTAGCATGTGAAGAGGAAGGAAAGACGCTTCCGGCTTCTTACGATGTGGAGTGGCAGGTCGTTACCGTTAATGAAAACATGGAACCAACTGAGAATTCAGTGGGTGCAGAATGTTATAATGCAGATAAGGAAGGCATTACCTTATATGGAGAGAAGCTTGCTTACCTGCCACGACAGAATACCTGGTCTGTATTCGTTCAGGCTATTGTAAAATCTGGTGATGATACTCTTGGAGAATACGGAGTATATGTGGCATTTAGAGAGCCGGGCTGTAACTATTATGTGTCAGAAGAGGAAGATATGCTTCTAAATAGTGAGCTACGTTTTGAGGAAGGCAAGGTATATGGTCATGCAGAAAACAAATATATCCCTTACGGTGAAGAAGTAGCATGGACGATAGACAAAGATAGTATTAAAATCAGTAGTGACTCTATAAAATTAGTTGAAACGGGTGCGGAAGAAAAGAATATTGTTTTCGTGGCAGCACAGGAAGGCGAAGCTACCATTACCTTTGATGTTTCCGCAGAAGTTCAAGTCGGTGAAGAGCCGGTTACATTAACAGATACGATAGAGCTTCGACGCTACGTTACAACGGAGTTATATCGTCTCTCTTTAGAAAGCAGTACAGGAAATAATCTTTTGCTGAAAGGCGGCACATTATCTCTTTTGACAAGATTAGATAAGGGCAGCTATACAGAGGAAGAGGGAGAAATCTGGCAGGAAATAGCAGCTGATGAGGTAGAATTTATCCTGGATGAGAACAGTCAGATCGAAGAAATTGTTTCACTAGACGGTACAGTGATAACGGCTAAAAACTATGGAGATACAGGTATTAGAGCGGTAGCTAGGATTCCGTTGGAGGGAGGAGAAAGCTACATAGCAGAGTCTTATCTGGATATCCATGTAGTAGACCGTTACTATCAGGCATTTGCAAAGTCTGTTGTGGCAGAGCCGGGGCAGAACGTGAAGCTTCCAATCAGTGTGAAATACTTTACGGAAGAAAATCCGGCAGGTACAGATGTGACAGAATATTCTGTGGAAGAATTGAGATTCTGGGATGGAGAATGGTTTGTAAAGAGTATAGCTGAGGATAATAGAAGTATTGTAGTGGTAGCAGAAGATATGACAAAGGAACACGAGACGGGCAGAATTGCAGGAGACATCAGGGTTGTAGTCACAGAGGAAAATAGTGGTTATGTAACAAATGCTCCTTTGGAAATTATTGTCTGCGTCCATAATTGGAAGGAGGCTTCAAGGAAAGTTGCAAGCTGTACTGAGAATGGACAAATCACATACAAGTGTGATAAATGCGATTCTGTGAAAACAGAGACAATTAAGGCCACCGGACATAATTTTGGACAGTGGGCTGTTACAAAGAAAGCAACAGCTTTAGAAAACGGTGTTGAGACAAGAACCTGTAGCGTCTGTGGTAAAACAGAAACAAGAGCAACAGAAAAGCTGAAAGCGTATATTAAATTGAATGTGACAAGCATACCTCTTGCAGTAAAGCAGTCCACAACAGAGGTGAAGGTTGTGAAAATGGCAGAGGGAGATGCAATTGCATCTTATAGCAGTAGCGACAAAAAAGTTGCGACTGTCAATGCAAGCGGAAAGATTACCGGTAAGAAGGTCGGAAAAGCAAAAATCACTGTAACCTTAAAGAGTGGTGTCAGCGCTTGCGTACAGGTAAAGGTACAAAAAGGTGCAGTAAAGCTGAAAAAGCTTACCGTTGATAAAAAGAAACTGAGTCTTTCAAAGGGAAAAAGCTACACGTTGCAGTGTGCGAAGAACCCTGTTACAGCTAAGGATAAGGTGAAATTCACCACATCCAACAAAAAGGTTGTTACCGTAAGCAGCAAAGGTAAGATTACAGCTAAGAAAGCAGGAAAGGCCGTTGTCACCGTAAGCTGTGGAAGTAAAAAAGTAAAGGTTACAGTAACAGTAAAATAAAATACAATTAGTGCTTGGCAGGACGCATATAGCAGATACACTTCTTCCCAGAAAGGCAGAATATTTAACAGCCTTTCTGGGAAGAAGTGTATCTGCTATATGCTGTTTTTGTCAAATAATAAACTTGAATGAAGCTGCTAAATTTGTAATACAGCTCGTAGATGCAATTCCCAAAATTAATCAATTATTAATTTCATACTTAGTGCTTTCGAAGAACAGCACATAAGCAGCGCCCATTCTTCCTTGGAAGGCAATTTAAGAGGCGCTTTTAGCAAAGACGAAATCCACTGTC
>JBGVOM010000056.1:0-28395 GCA_045126515.1 Lachnospiraceae bacterium | reverse complement strand
GGGTAAAATTGTTTTTCTTAGAAAAGGATTGTATGCATTATATGTCGATGTAAAAACATACAAAAAAAGTATGAATATAGGAACGAAATTGTGCAAAAAGCACAAGAAAAGTAAGGGGAATAATTGACAAAAAATACGGATGAGTAGTATAATGAAAAATAAAAAGGGATACATAAGGAGGAGTGGCAAATGACAAAAGAACAATATAAAAGAGCCAACCGAGTGGTATATCCGGTTTTGATGGTGGTAATAGCCTATCTGGTGTTGACACTGATAGCAGCATTGCTCAGAAATTCAGGGGTGGCATGGAGAACGGGAATTCAGTTGGTGGCAAGTATTCTAGGTGGAATCGTATGTAGTATTCTTTATTTTACAAGGAAGGATAGTGAAACCTGTGGCAGGGGAGTGATTGCTACAGCTACAGGATTGTTTGCAATTATAAGGATTGTGGGGGTGACGTCTAGTTCATGGGCATATGTACTGCCGATTATGTTTGCGGCAACGGTATATTTAAATAAGAAAATGCTTGTCTGAGCAAATGGTGTTTGTGTTACTTGCAATATTATTGATCTCATAACAAATTTATCTCATTTGGAAGGGGAAGTAGGAACGAATATGGTTGTTGGTGTTCTGTTCTCCATAGTTATTGCGTTTGCATCTATTAAAGTGGTAAGTTTACTGGTGGACTTTAATAAAGAAAATATGGGAACTATTACAGCTGCAGCACAGAGACAGGAAGAAAGTAATAAGAAGATGGTTATTGTTGCAGACAATATTACCAAGCACTTTGGCAGTGCCATGGAAATGTTAGATACGCTACAGACAAGTCTTGACAACAGTAATTTTTCAATGAAAAATATCGCAGACAGCACAGAAATGACAGCAGAATCTATTCAGACACAGGCAAGTATGTGTAGCGAAATTGGAACTCAGACAGACAAGGCGGAAAAAGTATCCACGGAAATGATGGAAGCGTCTAAAAGAGTGGAAAATACCATCGATGCCATTGAAAAACAGGTACAGGAGTTGAAAACGCAGGCATCAAATGTGGAAACAGCAAGCAAAGATACTGTAGAGGTTGTAGAAGAACTTACGAATAAAACCAAGGATGTGGAAAGTTTTGTCGGAACGATTTTAAGTATTTCAAGTCAGACAAATCTTCTTGCCTTGAATGCTTCCATTGAGGCAGCAAGAGCAGGAGAGGCAGGAAAAGGATTTGCGGTTGTGGCAGATGAAATCAGAACATTGTCAGAGCAGACGAAAGATGCTTCTAACAATATCACAGATATTATTCAGAAATTGATGGATGATACAAAGAAAGCCAATGAAAGCATTAATTATTCGGTAGAATCTGTGACGCGTCAGAATGAATTGATTACACGAACAAGAGAAAATTTCCAACAGGTAGTAGGCGAAATGAAAGAGTTAAGCAAGGGAATTGAGAGTACAGAAAATTCCATGAAGGAAATTATAGAATACTCTAATGTTATTTCCGATAATATTTCACAGTTGTCAGCAACCAGCGAAGAAGTAGCAGCTTCTTCCAGCGAAGGTTTGGGCTATTCTGAGGTTACAGTGGCGCAAGTAGCAAAATGTAAGGAAATATTTAATTCTATTTATGTTTTGGCACAGGATTTAAAGGAAACAGTATAGCTAAAAAATAAGTAACATAAGTAAACTGAAAAAATGCTGTACGAATAACTAAATATGTGTTATTATATAGCTTGGTACTTCGTATATAAAGGGATAAGGATAATCAGAACATGGTTATCCTTATCCTTTGAGAGGGCAGAAAAAAGTCTATAGCGGAGAGTAGGATGGAACAGAACAATGACAAAAACGATGAATTAGAAAAAAGAAAAAAGCGTGTAAGGAATTTAAAGCGCGCAATTATAATTACGTTAATATGTGCAATACTAATTCCTATCATTATGTGTGTCTGCTTGCTGATTAAAGTAGGTACTATGCAAAAGCAGATTGACCAGTTATATGAAATGCGGAAGAACACAAAAAAACAGGAACAGTTAGCACAAGAGGAAGCAGTAAAAAAAGAACAGGAAGCAGCAGAGATTCTTGCGAGCAAACTGCCGGAAACTATGGAAACGGAAGAAGTATCTGATCAGGAAGATGATGGAAGGAAAAAAGTATACTTGACATTTGATGACGGACCAAGCACCGGAACAGAAGAAATTCTTGCTGTTTTGAAAGAATATGATGTAAAAGCGACTTTTTTTGTGGTTGGAAAAGAAGATGACTATTCCATGGAAATGTATAAAAAGATTATTGATGAAGGTCATACTCTTGGGATGCATTCCTATTCCCATCAGTACAGTACAATTTATCAGTCGGTGGAGGCTTTTGCGCAGGATATTGAACGGCAGGAAGCATTATTAAAGGAAGCGACAGGCGAAGATATCCGGTTGTTTCGGTTTCCGGGAGGAAGCAGTAATTTAGTTAGTAATATTGGTATGCAGGAATTCGTTAAATATTTAAATGAAGAGGGAATTACATACTTTGATTGGAATGTATCCAGCGGAGATGCCACCAGCAAATCTTTAGAACCAGAAAATTTAGTTCAGAATGTGGTTCAGGATGTGGGGATGTATAAGAATTCTGTAGTTTTGATGCATGACGCATCAGATAAGCCCAATACGGTACAGGCACTTCCTATGTTGATCGAACAGTTGAAAGAAATGGAAGTGGATATTCTTCCTATTACGGAGGATGTAAAGCCGATACAGCATATCAAAGCAGATGAGGTTGAAAACAATTAAAAGGGAGAAAATGGAGGAATACAGATGAGTTTTTTTAAAGATTTTAAAGAGGATTTATCTCAGGCAGTCAGTGAATTGATGCCTTCTGAGGAGGAGATGCTGACAAAACTTGAGGAAAAAGAAAATGAGGAGAAACCTACAGACATTGCGGAAGAGTTTATAATTCCTGAAGAGGAAGAATCAGTGGTGGCTGATGATATAATATTGGAAGATAACCCAGTTTCAGAAGACTTTGTTATTCCGGAAGAAGAGCCAGAGATAGCAGAAGAAGTAGAAGAATTGCCGGAAGAAGAGTCAGCGATGGCAGAGGAACTAGAAGAATTACCAGAAGAAGAACCAGAAATAGAAACAGAAGAACTGCCGGAGATAGTTGCAGAGGCGGAAGAAGAACTAGAAACAGTGGAAGAAGATACAGTTCAGGAACAGGAAGAATTCTGGCAGGAAACATTTGATATTGATGTGCCGGAAGACGCTGCCGATGAACCGGAGGAAGTGTTAGAAGAAGTACCGGAAGAAGAAATTGAAGCATCAGAAGAACTGGTGGAAGAATCTATTCAGGAGGAAGCACCGGAAGAAGATTTGTTTGCAGAATTACATACAGAAGAAATTAAGTTAGAGGAAGAAGATTTAGCAGAAGAATTAACTTTAGAAGATTTCATGAAGGAAAATGAAACAATAGAAGAAACAATAAATCAGGAGGAAAATAAAATGGCAATGGAAACAAATGAAATGGAAGGTTTTACACAGGAGGAAGCAACAATTATGGATGACGGTACACCAACAAGCGAAGACGTGGCAGTAATAACAAAAGGAATGAGAATTAAAGGTGATGTGGAATCTGACGGTTCCATTGAAGTAGTTGGAGATATTACAGGTAATATTACATGTAAAGGAAAACTTACTATCTCAGGTAAAGTAAATGGTAACTCAAGAGCATCTGAAATTTTTGTAAATCAGGCAAGAATCGAAGGTGAAATCTGCAGTAACGAAACGGTGAAGGTTGGAAATGGAACTGTTATCATTGGTAACATTTCAGCTACTTCTGCTGTAATTGCAGGTGCCGTAAAAGGTGATATTGATGTAAACGGACCTGTTGTAGTGGATGCATCTGCAGTTGTTATGGGTAATATTAAATCACGTTCTGTGCAGATTAACAGCGGTGCGGTTATTGAAGGTACTTTCTCACAGTGTTACAACAGTGAAGTAGATGTACAGGGAATCTTTGACGAAAAATAAGAGGACGAACAAATGAAACGAGTATTATTAAAATTAAGTGGTGAAGCCCTTGCAGGAGATAAAAAAACAGGATTTGACGAACCTACGGTAACAGAGGTGGCAAATCAGGTAAAACAACTGGTGGATTCCGGCATTCAGGTGGGAATTGTCATTGGCGGTGGTAATTTCTGGAGAGGAAGAACCAGTGAAACCATAGAGCGCACCAAAGCTGATCAGATTGGAATGTTAGCTACAGTTATGAATTGTATTTATGTTTCTGAAATCTTCCGTTCTGTGGGTATGATGACACAGGTGTTGACTCCTTTTGAATGTGGTAATTTTTCAAAACTTTATTCAAAAGACAGAGCAGAAAAATATTTTTCAAAAAATATGGTGGTATTTTTTGCAGGTGGTACAGGACATCCATATTTTTCAACGGATACAGCAACCGTGTTAAGAGCCATTGAGATTGAAGCAGATGTGATTCTGTTAGCAAAAGCAATTGACGGTGTGTATGACAGCGATCCGAAAGTAAATAAAAACGCTAAGAAATATGATGAAATTTCAATCGATGAAGTGGTTGCAAATAAGCTGGCAGTTGTGGATTTGACTGCATCTATTATGTGTATGGAAAACAAGATGCCTATGATGGTATTTGGTTTAAATGAAAAGAATAGTATCGTAAATACCGTAAATGGTAAATTTACAGGTACAAAAGTAACCGTTTAGGAGGAAAACAGAACAATGGATGAAAGATTGACACAGTATGATGAAAAAATGCAAAAATCATATGATAATTTAATCAGTGAGTTTGGAACCATCAGAGCAGGTAGAGCCAATCCTCATGTATTAGATAAAATTAGAGTAGACTACTATGGTACACCATCAAGTTTACAGCAGGTTGCCAATGTTACGGTTCCGGAACCGAGAATGATTCAGATTCAGCCTTGGGAAGCATCTTTAATTAAGGAAATTGAAAAAGCGATTCTTTGTTCCGATTTGGGAATTAATCCTACCAATGACGGTAAAGTAGTTCGTCTGGTTTTCCCGGAACTTACGGAAGACAGAAGAAAAGAACTGGCAAAGGATGTTAAGAAAAAGGGAGAACAGGCAAAGGTAGCTATTCGTAACATCCGACGTGATGGAAATGATGCTTTCAAAAAGCTTGGCAAAACAGAAATTTCTGAAGATGAAATTAAAGATTTGGAAAATCAGTTACAGAAATTAACAGATAAATATATTGCAGAAGTCGATAAGGCAATTGATGAAAAATCAAAAGAAATACTTACTGTATAAGTTTTATGGGGCATGGTAGACTACTGTGCCCTATAAGTTTACATAAAATATGGCAGACAATACCATAATAACGATAGAATTTGGAGGATTTAGGATGAACATACCTAATCATGTAGCAATTATATTAGATGGAAACGGACGCTGGGCAAAAGCGAAGGGAATGCCTAGAAATTATGGTCATGCACAGGGAAGTAAGAATGTAGAAGTAATCTGTGAGGAAGCCTATAAAATGGGAATTCAATATCTTACGGTATACGCGTTTTCCACAGAGAACTGGAAACGTTCTCAGGATGAAGTGGATGCTTTAATGAAACTTTTACGAAATTATATGAAAACCTGTATAAAAACAGCACAAAAGAATAAAATGTGCGTAAAAGTAATCGGAGATATCAGCAGACTGGATGAGGATATCAGGACAAGGATTTTAGAACTGGAAGAAGCTACAAAAGATAATGATGGGCTTCATTTTCAAATTGCCATTAACTATGGAAGTCGCGATGAGATAAGAAGGGCTGTCACAAAACTTGCTCAGGACGTAAAACAAGGTAAATTAGAGCCGGAAGCAGTTACGGAAGAATGTATTGCTGGCTATCTGGATACCAAGGGGATTCCAGATCCGGATTTACTGATTCGAACCAGTGGAGAACTGCGTCTGTCAAATTTCCTTTTATGGCAGCTTGCTTATGCAGAGTTTTATTTTGCAGATGTACATTGGCCTGATTTTAGTAAACAGGAATTAGAAAAGGCAATTGCTCATTATAACAAAAGAGAGCGCAGATACGGAGGCGTAAAGGAGGAGTAATATGTTCAAAACAAGGTTGCTCAGTGGAATTGTTTTAATGATTATTCTGGCTGCGGCACTTATTTTAGGTGGAAATATCTTGTGGTGTTTTACTCTTTTCATTTCGCTTGTGGGACTGGTTGAGTTAAACCGGGTATTAAAGAATCAAAAAAACATACTTGGAATGCTTTCCTATGCTATATGCATAATATTTTATATATGTTTGATGCTGGGAGAAAATAAGCTGTGTAACATAGTTGCAGAAAATAATTATTTTGAAATCATATCACTGATGTACTTGATTCTTTTGATGGCAGTATACGTTTTTACATTTCCTAAGTATAAGGCGTATGATATATGGCTTTCCTTTTTTGGATTTTTCTATGTAAGTGTTATGCTTTCATTTATATATAAGATAAGAATGGTAGAAGAATATGGGCAGTATCTGGTATGGCTTGTTTTTATCTGCTCCTGGGTATGCGATACTTCAGCTTATTGTGTGGGAATGCTCTTAGGAAAACATAAATTGGCACCCAAATTAAGCCCGAAAAAGTCAATTGAAGGTTCCATTGGCGGCATTGCGGGTTCTGCAATTGTAGGTGCGGTTTATGGATACGCACTGAGAGAGAGTATGACAACAAATATCAGCCCTGTTCTGTTGTTTGCCTTAATTGGAGCAATCGGAGCGGTACTTTCACAGATTGGTGATTTGGCAGCTTCTGCCATTAAACGTAATTATGAGATTAAAGATTATGGAAAAATAATTCCCGGTCATGGTGGGATACTGGATCGTTTTGACAGTGTGATTTTCACGGCACCGGTGATTTATTTTCTGTTTGTTGTTTTAGCATAAAGCATAAGAGTAAGAAAAGAGGTTAAAGGAAACAATATGAAGAATATAGCTATCATTGGTTCTACAGGCTCCATAGGTACGCAGACATTAGAGGTGGTCCGGGCAAATAATGATTTAAGAGTAGTTGCTCTGGCAGCGGGAAATAATGTAGATTTACTGGAAAAGCAGGTAAGAGAATTTAAGCCTGTTTATGCCTGTATGGCAAGTGAAGAAAAAGCAAAAGAACTGAGAGAAAGATTGTCAGACATTTCCGTAAAAATACTTTGCGGCATGGAAGGTCTGTTGGAAATTGCAGTGATTCCGGAAGTGGAAATTCTAGTGACTGCTATTATGGGAATGATTGGGATTCGTCCTACCATAGCTGCCATTGAAGCAGGAAAAGATATTGCACTGGCAAACAAAGAAACACTTGTAACTGCAGGTCATATTATTATGCCTTTGGCAAAGGAAAAAAAGGTGCGGATTCTTCCGGTGGACAGTGAACATAGTGCTATTTTCCAATCTATGCAGGGCGTAAAAAAAGAAGAAGTCAGTAAGTTGTTAATCACTGCTTCCGGTGGCCCCTTCCGTGGGAAAAAGCGGGAAGAATTAGAAAATATTCAGGTGGAAGATGCCTTAAAGCATCCAAACTGGGCAATGGGAAGGAAAATCACCATTGATTCCTCCACGTTAGTAAATAAGGGATTGGAAGTTATGGAAGCTAAGTGGTTATTTGGAATGGAACTGGAGCAGATTGAAGTGGTTGTTCATCCTCAGAGTGTCATTCATTCCATGGTGGAATACAAAGATGGTGCGATTATTGCACAGTTAGGTACACCGGATATGAAACTTCCGATTCAGTACGCTTTGTATTATCCGGACAGAAAGTTTCTGGCAGGAGAGCGGCTTGATTTTGCAAAATTAGGTACCATGACTTTTGAAAAACCGGATATGGAAACTTTTCGAGGGCTGCCACTGGCATTGGAGGCATCGAAAAAAGGAGGCTCCATGCCAACTGTTTATAATGCAGCAAATGAGTTGGCTGTGGCAAAGTTTTTAGACAGAAAGATAAAGTATTTAGAAATTGTAGAAATTATAGAAGCATGTATGAGAGAACACAAGATAATAGAAAATCCATCTGTAGATGGGATTTTGGAAGTAGAAAAATCGGTATATGAAATGATTGAGAGCAGGTGGTAGAGTGAAGATAGTTTGGTCATTAGTTATTTTTAGTGTTGTGGTAATTATCCATGAATTGGGACATTTCCTTCTGGCAAAGAAGAATGGGATTTGTGTAACCCAGTTTTCTATTGGAATGGGTCCAAAAATTGTACATTTCAAAAAAGGAGAAACAGAGTATTGTATTAAATTATTCCCTTTTGGCGGCTCCTGTATGATGCTTGGGGAAGATGGAATGACACCGGAAGAAGATTATGATAAGTCTCGCTCTTTTCAGGAAAAATCTGTTTGGGCAAGGATTTCCGTTATAGCAGCAGGACCAATTTTCAACTTTATTCTTGCATTTGTTTTTTCTATTATATTAATTGGCTGTATAGGTTATGACGCACCGATTGTTGGTGAGGTAATTGAAGGCTATCCTATGCAGGAGGCAGGTTTGCAGGCAGGAGATAAAATTGTAAAATTAAATAATGAATCAGTGAAAATATACCGGGAAGTCAGTATGTTTATGCAGTTAAACGGTGGAGCTGAAGTTGAGCTTACTTATGAGCGTGATGGAGAAAGAAATACAATTAGTATCACGCCAAAGTATGATGAGAAGTCTGGGCGCTATCTTATGGGGATGGATGCACCTGATAGGAAAAAAGGAAATGCGTTTACATCATTAAAATACAGCGTATATGAAGTTCGCTGGTGGATTAAATATGTGTTTAAGAGCCTTGGAATGCTTTGCACTGGTCAGGTAAAAGCCACAGAATTGCAGGGACCGGTTGGAATTGTAAATGCAATCAGCGATACTTATGAACAAAGCAGTCAATATGGTACGTTTACTGTAGTGATGAATATGTTAAATTTCGCCATTCTTTTAACGGCCAATTTAGGAGTGATGAATTTACTTCCATTACCGGCACTGGATGGTGGAAGGCTGGTATTTCTTATTATCGAGGCAATTCGTGGTAAAAAAATACCACCGGAAAAAGAAGGTATGGTACATTTCGTGGGTATCATACTGCTGATGGCACTGATGGTTTTTGTTATGATTAATGATATCAAAAGGATTTTATAGAGGTTGATAGAATGCATAGAGAAAATACAAAGGTAATTCAGATTGGAAATCGTAAGATAGGTGGAGGAAATCCGATTTTAATACAATCCATGACTAATACAAAGACAGAGGATGTGGAAGCAACCGTTGCTCAAATCAGGGAACTGACAAAGGCAGGTTGTGAAATTATCCGTTGTGCAGTGCCTACCATGGAGGCTGCAAAAGCCATTGGAGAAATTAAGAAAAGAATTTCCATTCCGTTGGTGGCAGATATTCACTTTGACTACCGCCTTGCCATTGCTGCTATGGAAAATGGTGCAGACAAAATCAGAATCAATCCGGGAAATATTGGTTCTAAGGAAAATATCAAAGCAGTGGTAGAAAAGGCAAAAGAAAAAAATATTCCCATTCGCGTGGGCGTAAACAGTGGTTCTTTAGAAAAAGAATATTTAGAGAAATATGGAAAGGTTACAGCAAAAGGCATTGTAGAAAGTGCAATGGATAAAGTAAAGATGATTGAGGAATTTGATTACGGTAATTTAGTTATCAGTATCAAATCTTCCAATGTGCCTATGTGCATTGAAGCTCATGAAGAACTTGCAAAAGTGACCAATTATCCGATACATATTGGAATTACGGAATCGGGCACACTGTTTTCGGGAAATATTAAATCTTCCGTGGGACTGGGGATTTTATTGTATCAGGGAATCGGAGATACCATGCGTGTATCTTTAACCGGTAATCCAGTGGAGGAAATTAAGACTGCAAAGATGATTTTGAAATCTTTAGGGCTTAGAAAAGGCGGAATTGAGATTGTGTCCTGTCCGACTTGTGGCAGAACCCAGATTGATTTGATTGGTCTTGCAAATGCCGTAGAGGAAATGACAGCGGATTTTGACTTGAATATTAAGGTGGCAGTTATGGGTTGTGTAGTTAATGGACCGGGTGAAGCCAAGGAAGCGGATATTGGTATTGCAGGCGGAAAAGGCGAAGGATTAATCATAAAAAAAGGAGAAATTATCCGCAAGGTAAAAGAAGAAGAACTGTTGGATACATTACGATTTGAATTAGAAAACTGGGGGAAATAACCATGGCAAATGCATTTTTTGAAGTGTTTCCAAAATTAAAAATTTCTCAGGAATTACAGGATATTTTTGCAGAGGTGGATGTAACTAAGGTTACATCCACCTCTGCCCGTGATTTCATCCGTGTATATATAGAAAGTAATCGTCTGATTGAAAAAAAGTATGTTTTTGAAATGGAGGAATCCATAAAAAATCAGCTGTTTCGCAGAGGAAATGTACGGATTAAAATATATGAAAAGTTTTGCCTTTCCAGTCAGTATACACCGGAAAATCTGCTGGCAGTATACAGCGACAGTATTTTAGAGGAATTGAAAGCATACAGTCGTATGGAGTATCAGCTGTTTAAAAGTGCTTCTTACCAGATGACAGAGGAAAATATATTGGAATTTCATGTAGAAGCCACCACAATTACCAAAGAAAAAGTTCCGGAATTGGAGCGTATTCTTGACAAGGTATTGAATGAACGGTGCGGTCTTCAAGTGGAAATTCGTATAGAAGTAACGGAGAAAGATATTTCTTTAGTCACTAAGGAAGATGATTTGCGTATTTCCATGGAAATCGAACGTATCATTAATAATTCTGCACTGGGGGGACAGGCAAAACAGAAAGCTTCAGAGGAAATAGCGGAAGCATCAGCAGAAACACCAAAGAAGGCAGAAACAGAGAAAAAAACCGAACCTGCTCCTGCAAAGAAAGAATTTGGAGGAGAAAACAGAAAACCCTTTGTGCGAAAGACAGGTTCTTTTGGTGGCTATGGCAAAAAGGATGATGATCCGGATGTGATTTACGGAAAGAATATTTTTGATGACGAGTGTACGGAAATTCGTACGATTGATGGAGAAATTGGAGAAGTAGTTATTCGGGGAAAGGTTTTAGAGGTAGTGGAACGTCCCATTCGTAACGAAAAAACCATTCTTTCCTTCAGTATTACAGATTTTACGGATACTATTGTGGTAAAAATGTTCTGTCGCAATGAACAGTTGGATGAAATTAAAGAAGGTGTCAGTAAAGGTGCTTTTTTGAAGGTGAAAGGTGTTACTACCATTGACCGTTTTGACAGTGAACTTACCATAGCTTCGGTAGTGGGAATTAAAAAGATTGGAGATTTCACGGTATCTAGAGAAGATAATTCCTTAGAAAAGCGGGTGGAGTTACATTGTCATACAAAGATGAGCGATATGGACGGCGTATCGGATGTAAAAGATATTATCAAGCGTGCCATGAAATGGGGACACAAGGCAATTGCAATTACCGACCATGGTGTGGTGCAGGCGTTCCCTGACGCCAATCACGCAGTACCTTCTGACAGTGATTTTAAGGTGATTTACGGTGTGGAAGCATATTTGGTGGATGATTTAAAGGAGATTGTAGAGCATTCTAAAAATCAGGATTTACATGGTAAATTTGTGGTATTCGATTTGGAAACCACAGGTTTTTCGCCGGAGAAAAATAAAATAATTGAAATTGGTGCGGTGATGGTGGAAAACGGAAACATTACGGAACGATTCAGCACTTTTGTAAATCCCAAAGAGCCTATACCTTTTAAAATAGAAAAACTCACCGGAATTAGTGATAATATGGTAATCGATGCACCAGAGATTGATGAAATTTTACCGAAATTTTTGGAATTTTGCGGTGATGCCGTACTGGTTGCCCACAATGCATCCTTTGATATGAGTTTTATCAAGAAGAATTGTGAAAACTTAGGGATAGAACGGGAATTTACCAGTATGGATACGGTTGCGCTGGCAAGAATGCTGCTGCCTTCCCTCAATAAGCATACACTGGATGCAGTAGCAAAGGTGCTGGGAGTTTCCTTGGAAAATCATCACAGGGCGGTAGACGATGCAGAGGCAACAGCACATATTTTTGTGAAGTTTGTTCCTATGTTGGAGGAGCGTGATGTAAAGGGCTTGGATGATATTAATAAGATTTCCATTCTTTCAGAAAAGAAGGTGAAAAAGCTTCCGTATTATCATGCGATTATTCTTGCTCAGAATGAAGTAGGGCGTGTGAATTTGTATCGGTTGATTTCTTACTCGCATTTAAACTACTTTAACCGAAAACCAAGAATTCCAAAATCAGTATATATGAAATATTCTGAAGGCTTACTCATTGGTTCAGCCTGTGAGGCAGGAGAGTTGTACCAGGCAATTTTGGCAGGAAGACCACAGGAGGAGATTACAAGACTGGTAGAGTTTTATGATTATTTAGAAATCCAGCCGTTAGGAAACAATATGTTCATGTTGGAGAGTGACAAAGCTCCGGTAGATACCCTGGAAGAATTAATCGAAATCAATAAAAAAATTGTAAAACTTGGTGAAGAATTTAACAAACTTGTTGTGGCTACCTGTGACGTACATTTTTTAGATCCGGAAGATGAAGTGTATCGGCGTATTATTATGGCAGGAAATGGATTTAAGGATGCGGACAATCAGGCACCGTTGTTTTTACGTACCACAGAGGAAATGCTTAATGAGTTTATGTATCTTGGCGAAGAAAAAGCAAGGGAGGTTGTAATTACCAATACCAACAAAATTGCGGATATGATTGATAAAATTTCACCGGTACGCCCGGATAAATGTCCTCCGGTAATTCCGGATTCAGACAAAATGCTACGTAATATTTGCTATGATAAGGCGACTGAGATTTATGGTGAAAATCTGCCGGAAATTGTAAAAGAGCGTCTGGAGAGAGAATTAAATTCTATTATCAGCAATGGATTCGCTGTGATGTATATTATTGCCCAGAAATTAGTGTGGAAATCCAATGAAGACGGATATCTGGTGGGGTCTCGTGGTTCGGTAGGTTCCTCCTTTGTGGCAACCATGTCAGGTATCACTGAGGTAAATCCTCTGCCGCCTCATTACATTTGTAAGAAATGTCATTACAGTGATTTTGATTCTGAGGAAGTAAAAAAGTATGCCGGAGCAGCAGGATGTGATATGCCGGATAAGAATTGTCCGGTATGTGGAGAACCTTTGGTCAAAGAAGGGTTTGATATTCCTTTTGAAACCTTTTTGGGATTTAAGGGAAATAAAGAACCGGATATTGACCTTAATTTCTCCGGAGATTATCAGGGTAAGGCGCATCGTTATACAGAAGTAATTTTTGGGGAGGGACAAACCTTTCGAGCAGGAACTATTGGTACCCTTGCGGATAAAACAGCTTTTGGTTATGTGAAGAATTATTATGAGGAGAGAGGACAGCGGAAAAGAAATTGTGAGATTTCAAGAATTGTGGAAGGGTGTACCGGAATACGGAGAACTACCGGGCAGCATCCGGGCGGTATTATTGTACTGCCGTTGGGAGAAGAAATCTATTCCTTTACACCGGTGCAGCACCCGGCAAATGATATGACAACAGACATTATTACCACTCATTTTGATTACCATTCCATTGACCACAACTTGTTAAAGCTCGATATACTGGGACACGATGATCCTACCATGATTCGAATGCTGGAAGATTTAACAGGTATTGATGCGAAAAAGATTCCGCTGGATAATCAGGAGGTAATGTCCCTGTTTCAAAGTACAAAGGCATTGAAAATTGAACCGGAGGATATTGGCGGATGTCCGCTGGGGTCTCTGGGAATACCGGAATTTGGTACTGATTTTGTTATACAGATGCTTGTGGATACCAAACCAAAGAGTTTTTCTGATTTGGTGCGTATTTCCGGACTTTCTCATGGAACGGATGTGTGGCTTGGCAATGCTCAGACCTTGATTGAAGAGGGAAAAGCAACGATTTCCACTGCCATTTGTACCCGTGATGATATTATGACATATTTAATCTATCAGGGCGTGGAAAGTGAATTATCTTTTACCATTATGGAAAGTGTCCGTAAAGGAAAAGGTTTGAAACCGGAATGGGAAGAAGTTATGAAGGAAAATGGTGTACCGGACTGGTATATCTGGTCTTGTAAGAAAATTAAGTATATGTTCCCGAAAGCGCATGCGGTAGCTTATGTTACCATGGCATGGAGAATTGCTTATTGTAAGATTTTCTATCCGTTGGCATATTATGCGGCATTTTTCAGTATTCGAGCTACAGCGTTTAATTACGAACTGATGTGTCAGGGAAAAGAAAAATTGAATTACTTTATTGATGATTATAATAAGCGAAAAGACACGTTATCTAAAAAAGAGCAGGATACGTTGAAGGATATGAAAATTGTACAGGAAATGTACGCCAGAGGTCTGGAATTTCATTCCATGGATATTTATAAAGCCAAGGCACGTGTGTTTCAGATTATCGATGGCAAGCTGATGCCTGCCTTAAGTACTATTGAAGGTTTGGGAGATAAGGCGGCAGATGCGGTGGAGGAAGCAGCAAAACAGGGGCCGTTTTTATCTAAAGATGACTTTCGGCAGCGTACCAAGGTCAGCAAAACAGTAATTGATTTAATGTCAGACCTTGGCATTTTAAACGATCTGCCTGAAAGCAATCAGCTTTCCTTATTTGATGTGATTTAAATAACATAGAGCACTCATGGCATAGATGCCGGCACCGGAACATAAGGTGTCGGTGTCTATTTTAAATTTTGGACTATGCAATGGATAAATAGTATCTTTTTGTTCATTATAGTTTCCCAACCAGAAAAAATAGGAAGGCGCATAATTGGCAAAGGTGCTGAAGTCATCTCCGGCTGTGGAAGGAATTGGTTCGATATAAGGAATAGACAGCAAATTGGCAGCTTTTATTGCGTACAGGTGCAAATTTTTATCGTTAATTACGGCACTGTGCAGTGGAGTGTAGTCAATTTTTGCCTGTACCTGATAGGCAGCAGCAATCTGGCTTACAATTTCCCTGAATCTTTTTTCAATCAACAGTTCCATTTCTTTACTGTAGCAGCGACAAGTTCCTGCCATTTCCACAATTTCCGGATTTACATTAAAGGTCAGACCGTCTCCGGCATGAATACTGCAGATGGAAACTACACTTGCTTGTGAAGGAGGCACATTTCTGCTGGTAATGGTCTGTAAACTCTGAATAATGGCAGAGGCGGCTACAATGCTGTCAATGTTAGATTCCGGAATGGCACCGTGACCGCCTTTTCCGGTTAGTGTGATTTTAAATTTGTGAACAGCAGCCATGATGCCGCCGGTTTTTAATCCTAAGTTTCCACTTTTTACGGTTGGGGCGTTATGAAGTCCGAAAATGGCATCTACATGCGGACGCTCCATACAACCTTTCCGGGCGAAATACTCTGCACCGCCGGCTCCTTCTTCGGCAGGCTGGAAAATGAATTTTATATCACCGGAAAAGTAGTCTGTCATTTCGCTTAAAATGCGGGCTGCACCTAACAGACAGGCAATATGACCGTCATGCCCACAGGTGTGAGAGATGCCGTCTGTAAGGGAAGGAAAGCTACAACTGCTTTGTTCTTTGATAGGAAGTGCATCAATATCTGCACGTAATGCAACGCATGCCCCGTTGCCGTTGCCGTGGAGTAGTCCGACTACGCCCACGGAACTGTCTATATCTACAAGTTCGATTCCGAAACCGGAAAGTGTCTTTTTGATATATTCGGTAGTGTTTGTTTCTTGAAAACTTAGTTCGGGATGTTGATGCAGATAGGTATAGTGTTTTAATATCTCAGTTTCAATTGATGTCATCTTTTGTTTTAGGGTCAGAGTAAAATCCATAATTTTATCCTCCATAAAAGTTTTGTAAAAATATAGAAAAAAAATTAAAAACAATGTAATATAGTATATTATAGCATAAAGGCAGAGGATGAAAAGATGAATTTACGAGAACAGATAATGAATACTACGATTGATTTGTTTAATGTAAGGGGATATAAGTTCAGGTTAGATGATATTGCGGAACAGTTATTTATCAGTAAAAAGACTATTTATACTCAGTTTCGGGACAAAGAAACTTTGTTTTTGGAAGTAATTCGTTATTGCGGAAGTGAAGCGGCTAAAAAACAGCGGATGATACTGGAAAATAAAGATGAAAGTTATACGGAAAAAGTAAGAGAATTGCTTATGGTATGGCCGGAGCAGTATCGTAGATTAAACCAGAAGAAACTGATAGCAATCAGAGAGGAAAATCCTAAAGTGGCAAAAAAATTAAAAGAATATTATGATGGAGAATGGGAAGTGATTGAATGCGCCATAAAGGAAGCTGTACTTCGGGGAGAAATTATTTCTGCACCCGCACATCTGCTGCGTACTATGTTGGAAGCTACCTTGGAAAGAAGTGTTACAGATTCGGCAATATCAGAATCGGACGAAATGGGTGAAAATATTAGAAAAGATATTGTTCGTATACTAATGAATGGTATTGAAATTGTGTAACAGTTCAGGCTTAGAGGATTCCGAAGATCAGTTTATGGGCGTTCCTCTCACCAATAAGTCTGAACTGTTGTATATTATATTTATAAATCTAACATTTGTGACAAAGCCAACGAAGGCAGTCTGGATGATTCGTATAAATTATAAACAGAATCTGACTGCTGTGACGAATCTTTTGTATTATTATTTTCCTCTGAATGGGAAGAAAGAATTTTCTCAAACAGTAAAATAAATTCCAAATAATCCTCGTAAGTAAAAGAAAAAGAAGATTCCAAAGCAGTGGTATCCGTAGGATGTTCCAATGACTGGACAGAATTTGCTGTTTGTGAAGAAAGAGCAAATTCTGTATTTGGAATATCCACGCCCTGATTCATATAATTTGTCACTTTTACTACATAATTCTGTGTTTCTTTAAAAGGTGGAATTCCACCGTATTTTGCTACATTGTTGCTTCCGGCGTTATAAGCTGCCAGTGCATAAGATACATTTCCGTTATACTGATTTAAAAGTTCGGCAATGTATTTTGCACCCCCCATAATATTTTCTTCGGCATCGAAAGAATTAGTTACGCCCAAAGAAGCAGCAGTGGCAGGCATCAACTGCATAATTCCTTGCGCACCGCATTTAGAAACGGCATTAGGATTAAAATCAGATTCCTGTTTTCCAATGGCCTTTAACAGATTTACCGGCACCTGATAGGTGTCTGCAGCTTTCTGGAAAATACTGTCCAAAGATTGGTTTTCCCCAAGAAAAGAGGAAAAGTCAGAGGCAGTAGCTACAGACTGTGCTGCGGTATTTGGTGTATCGCTGTTAATTGCATTTACTGCGTATATCATAATGTTCCCCCTAAGTATTATATAGTATATTTTTGTCGAATTTCTTCATTTAGTATACCATAAGAAAAAAGTGTGTACAACTATTTATTGCGCGGTTATTTTAAGTGTGTTAAAATTTTGAAAGGCAGAGAAAGAAAAGAGGATGATTATGATAGAAACAGTGAAAGTAAAGCAGGTCGTTATTGGAGAGGGAATTCCGAAAATCTGTGTTCCGATTGTGGCATGTGAGGAAGGAAATATTCTTGCAGAAGCAGAAAAGGCAGAAAAATCCAGAGCGGATTTGGTGGAGTGGAGAGCAGATTTTTGGGAATTTTGTAAAAATCCAGAAAAGTTAGAGCAGATTTTAAAAAAACTTCAGGAGATTCTTAAGACAAAGCCACTGCTTTTTACCATACGTACAAAAGACGAGGGCGGCGAATTTGTAGGAACAGTGGATGAATATAAAAAACAGGTGGGTGTGGCATCTGGGATAGCGGATTTGGCAGATATCGAAGTATTTATGGAGGGGCTTTCAGTGGATAGCCTGATTGAAGAATGTCACAAAAATTCCTGCAAGGTAGTTGCGTCTAACCATGAGTTTTATAAAACACCGGAACAGGAGGAAATTGTAAGACGTTTATGCCATATGCAGAAAATCGGAGCAGATATTTTAAAAATTGCAGTAATGCCGGAGAATAAAAAAGATGTACTGACGCTTCTTTCGGCTACGGAAGAAATGGTGAGAAAACATGCAAAAAAGCCGGTAGTAACTATGTCTATGGCGGGCTTAGGTGCAATCAGCCGGGTATCCGGTGAGATTTTTGGCTCTGCCATTACCTTTGGAAGTATGGAAAGAGCATCTGCACCGGGGCAGTTAGCGTTGGCAGATTTAAAAAACGTTTTAGAAATTATACATAACAGTAAGGAGAACTAATATGGCAGTAATTGATTTTAATCTTATGTTAATTGGATTTATGGGAACCGGAAAATCTACAGTGGCAGGAAAAATAAAGGAGATGCTTCAAGTAGAACAGATTGAGATGGATGCTTTGATTGCAGAAGAAGCGGGAATGAGTATACCGGATATTTTTGAAAAGTATGGAGAAGAGTATTTTAGGGATTTAGAAACAGAAATGCTTCGTAAATTCAAAGAAAAAAAACCAGTGGTGGTATCTTGCGGCGGTGGGGCGGTGCTGCGGGATGAAAATATTGAAATTATGAAGGGACAGGGAAAAATCATTTTATTAACTGCCACACCTCAGACAATTTACGAAAGAGTGAAAGATACAAATGACCGACCGGTGTTAAATGGAAATATGAATGTGGAATATATCAGTGAACTGATGGAAAAAAGAAGAGCACGTTATGAAATGGCGGCAGATATTATGGTTGCCACTGATGGAAAAACAGTGGATGAAATCTGTAATGAAATTTTAAAAGCAGTTCAAGTAAAATAGTTACAAATGAAAGATTAAGCCGGACAATATGTCCGGTTTTTATTGTAATGGAAGAAACAAAAAAATTAGGAAAAATCTATGTGCGATATGACGAGAAATATAAAAAAAATATAAAAGCTATGTTTTTCTTAAAAAATTATGTTATGATAACATCATCATTGCAAAGTTCCGCACGTTCGTGCAAAATTTCCCAACAAAATGGAGGAAATTATATGGAATATGAAAAATTTGTAGATATAATGCGAAAGAAGGTGGAAAACTTAAGCGAAAATGGAACGAAAGTAATCATTATGGAAATATGTAAAAATAATGGTGTGAAAAAAAAGGGGCTGATGGTAAAGGCAAAAGATTGCAATATGGCACCTACGGTTTATCTGGAGGAATTCTATATGGAATATAAGCGGGGAAAAACATTAGAAGAAATTGCAGAGGCTGTAGTAAGTGTTTATCGTAATAATAATTCAATTCAGGCATTTCATATGGAAGATTTTAAAGATTTTAGCCAGATGAAATCGCAACTGGTATTTCGGATTATTAATTACGAAAAAAATGCTCCAATGCTAAAAAGCAGTCCCTATATTACATTTTTAGATCTGGCGATTGTGCCGTATGTGTCATTTCCGGTAGATGGGCATAATAATGGTTCCGTATTGGTAAAGAATGAACATTTAGAAATATGGGGAATCAATGCGGAAACGGCTATGAAAATTGCGGCAGAAAATACACCGAAACTACTACAGCCACAAATTCGTAAGATGGAAGACACGATACGGCAGTTGATAGCAGCCGGTGGCGGGGAAGAAAGAATGGAATATGAGATGTTTTTAGAAGAAATGGAAGAAAATGAAAACAAAGTTCCTATGTATGTGCTGACAAATCCAAAAAATTTATACGGGGCAGCATGTATGGTGTATGACGGGGTGTTAGAAATGTTTGCAGAGGAAATGGGAGAGGATATTTATATTCTGCCAAGCAGTATTCATGAAGTGATATTGATTCCTGCCTCAAAAGCATTAAGTTCTATAGAATTAAGAACCATGGTCAGGGAAATCAATATGACACAAATTCCTACGGAAGAAGTTTTATCGGATCATGTATATAAGTATTCTGTGCAGGAGAGAGGATTCTGTATGATTTAATTATAAAAGCAAGAGTTTACATGTGGAAATCTCTTAAGTATAATCAGGATATCATATTGAAAACAATTGCTGTACTAGCATAGGCGGTGCGAGGTCTTATCTCATATGAGATTTTGCACCTTTTTTCCTGAGCATAAACAAATAGCTCATAAGATGGAAATGTTATGAATTTCACAAATATTTCAAAATTTTTCGTTGAAAAACTCTCATGAATGTGATAATATATCTTTTGTTGTAAATTACTTTGCGTCTGTAGCTCAGGGGATAGAGCAACGGTTTCCGGTACCGTGTGGCGGGGGTTCGAATCCCTCCAGACGCAATTCTGTTTTAGGTTAAAAAGGAATTACATGTACAGCCCTGAATTACAGGAGGTTAATTTAATATGAAATTTTCAATAGATAACATAAAGAAGTTTGTGAGCAGCAATTGGAAGTATCTTACTGGTGCAGTTGCGTTCATTTTATTAGTGGTTATTCTGGTGGCACTTTCTAACAAAGAAAATCAGGCTGACCAGCAGAAACAGGCAAAGATTGTAGAGGAACAGCAGGCTGAAAAAGAAGAACAGGAAGCAGAGAAGGTAGAACCGGCAAACTCCATGAGTACAGAGGAATATCCGGAAGTAAATGAACTGATTCAGCGGTATTTTACGTCCATGGCAAACAATGATATTGAAACACTAAAAGGAATTTTGGCGGAAGTTCTTCCGGAAGATGAAGAAGCGGTAAAAAAAGGCAGCGAATATACAGAAAGCTACAATAATATTGTATGCTATACCAAACCGGGAAAGACAGAAAATTCTTATGTGGTGTTTGCCAGTTATGAAGCAAAATTTGTGGGAATCAATACAACAGCTCCGGGACTGTTATCCTTTTATGTATTGACAAAAGAGGATGGTAGTTTGTATATACAGAATAAGTTAGAAGATGATATGAAAGAATATATTCAGAGTATTGTAGTAGATGATAAAGAAGTTGCTGATTTATTTGAGGCTTCTCAGAAACGATATGAGCAGGCCTTAGCAGATGATACATCTTTGAAAGAATTTGTGGCAGGCTTAGAGAGCGGGAACGTAAAAAATTCTGAAGAGACAGCGGAAAATACTCAGGAAACTGCAGAGCAGACAGCGGAAAATACCCAGGAAGCAACAGAACAGACAGAAGAGACTGCTGAAAATACGGAAGCAGCAGATAACAATGCTGAACAGGCTCAGGAAAGCACAGCATTATATGTGAAGGCAAAGGAAAATGTAAATGTAAGAAATGCTGCATCAGAAACAGCAGATGCGATTGGAAAGCTTCAAGGTGGAGAAGTGGCAGAAAAGACCGGCGAAAAAGATGGATGGATTGCCATTAATTACAAAGGTCAGCCGGGCTATGTAAAGGCTGATTTTGTGGAAGCCACATCCGATGGAACCGGTTCTGTATCAAAAGAGATGACAGAAAATGACAGCAGCGAAAGTAAGGAAACTGTTTATGTAAAAGAAACTGTAAATATCAGAGAAAGCATGAGTCAGGATTCCCAAAAAGTCGGAGTTGCCTATGCAGGAGATAAATTTACGAAAATAATGGATTATGCAGAAGGTTGGACAAAGATTGATTACAACGGCACAGAAGCATACATTAAGACAGAGTTCTTAGAAACAAGATAATAGAAGCTAAAAGATAAAAGACATGTGGCATCGCATGTCTTTTGTTGACATTCATGGTAATAGAAAGCTGGAGAGCGTATGAAAGAAGAAACAATCAGATTAAATAAATTCTTGGCAGAGGCAGGAGTATGTTCCAGAAGGGAAGCAGATCGGTATATTGAGCAGGGGCTGGTAGAAGTAGACGGGAAAAGAGCGGAGCTTGGTATGCACGTAACAGAAACCCAGCACATTGTTTTTCGGGGGAAAGAGGTAAAGCGAAAACAGGAAAAAATACTCCTTGCTTTTTATAAACCAAAAGGTATTGTATGTACGGCAGAAAAACAAGAAAAAAATAATATTATAGACTATATTAATTATCCGGAGAGAATATACTATGCAGGCAGACTGGATAAAGATTCTGAAGGGCTTATTATCCTCACAAACTATGGCGATATTGTGAATAAAATGATGCGCAGTGCCAATGGTCATGAGAAAGAATATGTGGTAAAGGTAAATAAAAAGCTGACTGATGAATTTTTAAGGGGAATGGCAGGCAGAGTTACGTTAGAGGAAATTGATGCAGTAACTAAGCCTAGTAAAGTAAAAAAGGTGGACGACTATACTTTTAAAATTATTCTGACGCAAGGTCTGAACCGACAGATTCGCCGTATGTGCCAATATTTTGGGTATCGTGTGGTGGCATTAAAACGAATTCGTGTTATGAATATCAAACTGGGAGATTTGAAGAGAGGAGAATATCGGGAGATTACCGGGACAGAACTGGCAGAACTGAAACGCTTGCTGGCAGATTCCGACAACCGACCGGGAGCAGAAAAAAATGTCAATAGAAAGAATCAAAGAGTTAACCGATAAATTAAATGAGGCAGCAAAGGCTTATTACTCGGAAGACAGAGAAATTATGAGCAATTTAGAATACGACCGATTGTATGATGAATTGGTGGAACTGGAAAAAAAAGAAGGGGTAGTAATGGCTGGAAGTCCTACGGTGAAAGTAGGATATGAAGCACTGTCAGAACTGCCGAAAGAGGCTCATGAATCACCTATGCTGTCTTTGGATAAAACCAAGGAAGTGGAAGGTTTAAGGAGCTTTTTGGGAGCACAGGAAGCGTTGATTTCATGGAAACTGGATGGCTTGACGGTGGTTCTCACATACCAAAACGGGGAATTGGTTAAGGCAGTGACCAGAGGAAATGGAATTATTGGAGAAGTGATTACTAACAATGCAAGGACCTTTAAAAACATTCCTTTGAAAATTGAACATCAAGGGGAAGTGATTTTAAGAGGAGAAGCGGTAATCCGATACTCTGATTTTGAAAAAATAAATGCACAGATAGACAATCCGGATGAAAAATATAAAAATCCAAGAAATTTGTGCAGTGGATCTGTAAGACAGCTGAATAATGAAATTACAGCCAGACGAAATGTGAATTTTTTTGCTTTTTCACTGGTTCGTGCAGAAGGTGTGGATTTTGAAAATTCTGTGGAAAATCAATTCTTGTGGTTGAAAAAACAAGGATTTGAAGTGGTGGAATATAAGAGAGTTACGCAAGCAACCATGGCAGAAGTGGTAAAAGAATTTGCAGAGAAAATATCAGAGAATGATTTCCCGTCAGATGGTCTTGTGGTAGTTATGGATGATATTGCATACGGACAATCTTTAGGACATACTGCCAAATTCCCGAGAAATGCCATTGCTTTTAAATGGGCAGATGAAATGGCGGAAACTACATTGGTGGAAATTGAGTGGAGTGCCTCCAGGACAGGGCTGATTAATCCGGTGGCGGTGTTTGAGCCAGTGGAGTTAGAGGGAACTACCGTGAGTCGTGCCAGTGTTCATAACGTCAGTGTTATGCGTTCGTTACAATTGGGAGAGGGAGATAAAATTAAGGTCTATAAGGCGAATATGATTATTCCTCAAATTGCTGAAAATCTTACCCGGAGTGGGTTGGCAAAGATACCGGAAACATGTCCGGTGTGCGGTGGTATAACGGAAATTCGAAAAGTAAAAGAAGGCGAATCATTGTATTGTACAAATGAAGCGTGTCAGGCAAAGCGCATTAAGTCTTTTACTTTATTTGTAAGCCGGGATGCCTTAAATATAGAGGGATTGTCGGAAGCAACATTGGAAAAATTTGTAGATTACGGTTTTATCAGGGAATATGCGGATATATTCCGGTTAGAACGATATAAGGAACAGCTTATCACACTTGAGGGATTTGGGGAAAAGTCTTATAATAATCTGATGGATAGTATTGAAAAGGCAAAGAAAACAACTATGCCAAGATTGTTATACAGCCTTGGGATTGCCAATATTGGGTTGTCCACGGCGAAGATTATCTGTAATGAATTTGAACAGGATGCAGAACGGATTATGAGGGCAGCGGAAGAAGAGTTAAGTTTGATAAATGGAATTGGTGAAGTAATCGCCCGGTCTTTCTGCGAATATTTCGCAAAAGAAGAAAACAGAAAACAGTTTTTGGAATTGCTTGAACTATTAGAAATCGATGCAGAGGAAAAAGCTCAGAGCTTTTTTAAAGATATGGTATTTGTTATTACCGGAAGCGTGGAGCATTTCAGTAACCGTAGTGAAATGAAAGAATTTATTGAAAAAAATGGAGGCAAGGTGACGGGAAGTGTTACTTCAAAAACCACTTATTTGATTAACAATGACAAAGCTTCAACATCATCAAAGAATAAGAAAGCTAAGGAATTGAATATACCGATCATTTCGGAAGAAGAAGTAATTGCCATGACAAAATAAACAGGCAGGGAGGAATAGAAATGCCGATTAAAGTACAGGGGGATTTGCCGGCAAAGGGAATCCTGGAAAACGAAAATATATTTGTAATGGACGAAAATAGGGCTTTAAATCAGGATATTCGTCCTCTGGAAATTGGAATTTTAAATTTAATGCCCATTAAACAGGATACAGAATTACAACTGCTTCGTGCGTTGTCAAACACTCCATTGCAGATTAATGTGACCTTTGTGTATGTGGAATCCCATATTTCAAAAAATACACCTACCAGTCACCTGAATAAGTTTTATGAACTATTTAGTGAAGTAAAACACCGTAAATTTGATGGATTTATTATTACGGGTGCACCGGTAGAAAATTTGGAGTTTGAAGAAGTAAACTACTGGAGGGAACTGACAGAAATTATGGACTGGACAAACACAAACGTAACGAGTACCATCCATATTTGCTGGGGAGCGCAGGCAGCAGTGTACTATCATTATGGAATCAAAAAACGCATTTTACCTAAGAAATTATTTGGAATCTATGAGCATCAGGTGCTGAATCGAAAAGTCCCTTTGGTACGTGGCTTTGATGACGTATTTATGGCACCGCATTCCAGGCACACTACGGTAGATGCAGAACAAATTTATAATTGTGAGGCATTGACTGTGTTGGCAGAGTCTGAAAAGGCAGGAGTGTTTCTTGCCATGGCAGAGAATGGTAAGAAGATTTTTGTGATGGGACATCCGGAATATGACAGAATGACATTGGACACAGAGTACAAACGCGATAAATCTAAGGGGCTTTTAATTGATTTGCCATACAATTATTATCCGGAGGATGATGAAAATAAACGTCCGTTATTGCAGTGGCGTTCCCATGCAGATGCCTTTTATTCTAATTGGCTGAATTACTATGTATACCAGCAGACACCTTATGACTTTATTGATAATTCCCTTATCTTAGGCAAATAGGTGGTTTGGCGAACTCTGTAAAGCAGCATGATTTCAGATACACCATACAAAATCAGAGGTAGAAAATATGTTAAATGAATTTTCAAGAACAGAATTATTAATAGGAGCAGAGGGCGTAGAACGCCTTAAAAATGCCAGAGTAGCTGTCTTTGGCATTGGAGGAGTTGGCGGGCATGCTATGGAAGCACTGGCAAGAAGTGGTGTTGGAACTTTGGATGTGATTGATGATGACACAGTAAGTGTGACAAATATTAACCGTCAGCTTCTTGCAACACAAAAGACAGTGGGAAGGTATAAGACAGATGTGGCGAGGGAAAGAATCTTAGAAATCAATCCGCAGGCCCTTGTTTTTACCCATAAAACATTTTTTCTGCCGGAAAATGCAGAACAGTTTGATTTTAAACAGTATGACTATATAGTAGATGCCATCGATACCGTCAGCGGAAAAATCGCTCTGGCAGAACAAGCGCAAAAGGCAGGGATTCCAATAATCAGTTCTATGGGGGCGGGAAATAAAATGGACCCAACTGCTTTTGAGGTAGCTGATATTTATGAAACGTCGGTTTGCCCTTTAGCGAAAGTGATGAGACGTGAACTGAAGAAAAGGGGGATTGAAAAATTAAAAGTAGTATATTCCAAGGAAAAGCCACTTATCCCAAGAGAAAGTGAGGAGCAGATGACATCTGCACGTCGACAGATTCCGGGAAGTGTTTCGTTTGTACCATCGGTGGCAGGGTTAATTATTGCAGGAGAGGTAATAAAAGATTTGGTGGGATGGAAATAAATTGTGAAAAATGCATACTGATTTGCGGAAAACCATAAGGGAATTGTGAAAAATGTCGATAAAATAATCGTGGGCAAAAGAGGAAGAAAAATTCATGAGATGGGGTGTAAAAATGAATTTAAAGAAATGCATGACGATTATTACGGCAGGAAGTATTATGGTTACTTCCATGGGAGGAGAGGTGACAGTTTCAGCGGCAGCGGAGGAGGCTGTGCAGCAGACACAATTAGAGCAGGAAACGGTAGAACAGGAAATGTCAGTTGAAGTTTCGGAAGAAATAAATGAGGAAGTGTCAGAGGAAGCAGAAGAATCGGAGCAAGTGACAATGACACCGGAACCGTCAGAAGAATCAGAGGAACCAGAAGAGTCAGAGGATTTAGAATTTCAGGTCAGTAATGTAAAGGCGGAGTACAATGAAAGGACAAAACAGATTACACTTACGTGGGATATGGAAGAAAACGCCAGTGTAAAAATCTACGTTAATGATAAGTTAGAAGAAGAGGATTATAAAAGGACTTCGTATGTATATGATGTTTCTTATCAAGGAATGGATTATGCATTTGAAGTAGTTCCAAAGGGGCAGAATTCAGGCGAAAAAGTGGTTGTTTCTGTAGGCTACGGGACAGCAATCTTAGAAAGTGTAGAGGCAGATTATGATTTGGAAAAGAAAATTCTGCTTATAGAGTGGGATGGAGAAAATATTGCATATGCGGATGTTTATCAGGATGATGTATTACTGGCAGAACAAGTTACAGGCGATAGACTGTTGAAAGAAATAACTTTAGAAGCATTAAGCAGTCATACTTATAAAGTGGTGCCATACAATGGTAATAAAGAGCCGGCAACTGCTAAAACAATTCAGTATCAGGTAGATGATTACAAGGCTGCAATTGAAGACTTTGAAGTGAAATATGATGCGAAAACAAAGCAGATTGTAATGGAATGGCAGGCAAAACATACTGCATATGTGGATATTTGTATCAATGATGAAGAAGTGGTAACCAGCTATAAAGCAAATAAATATGTGCTGAATTATCAGTTGCAGTCCGGAGCAGTTTATAATATCAATATTTGCCCTTATAATCAAAAAAATGATGCTGGAGATGACGTAACAGAACAATTACAGCAGGATGATTTCGAAACACCATATATAAATAGCGTTAAAGAGAGAACATATTCTGCCACGGATGCAAATGGAAACTATACAGGATTTAAAAAGCCGGCGGCAGAGATTATATGGACAGGAGAAGAAAATGCTGTTTATGAGATTTATCGTGGAGAAAAAGACCAAAAAACTTCCTATCGCTATATTGGTAAATTGAAAAGTACAAAGGACGGGACATGCAGTTATCTGGACAAAACTATAGGTGCAGGTGATTACTATTATAAAATCCGTAAAGTAATTGTAGAAGACCGCTATATTTCACAGGAAATTGCTACAGCATTGTCAGAGTCAGACAGTGTTACCATAACAGTGCCAAGAGCCAAGTTACAGGCAAAGTTAGCAGAAAACAATACCATAGAAATCACATTAGGTGCTTCAAAATCTTATGTTTCCGGCTATGATATTTATAAAAAGACAGGAAATGGAAAATACAAAAAGGTAGCCGGAGTTACCGGAAATACATGGCAGGATACTAATATTACCTTCGAAAATGTGTATAAATATAAAGCAAGGGCTTATTACTATGATGAAAAAACTGGAAAAAAGGCATATGGCGAATATTCAAAAATTTCTACAGTAAAAAGTGCTTTGGGCGATGTAGAACTGAAGGTGAATACTCTGGCAGCCAAAAAAGTAAAGGTAAGTTGGAAAGAGGTTGCCAATGCAGACGGATATGAGGTGTACTATAAATCAGGAGTGCAGGGTGATGGCTTTAAACTGGTGAAAGACACCAAGAAACTGAGTTTTACAAAAGAATTCAAAAAAAGCGGAACTTATATTTTTCAAATAAAAGCATATAAAAACGGAGAGAACGGAGAACGGTATTTCTCCAGTGCGGAGATTACATATCAGACAGGATTTACTGCTCCTAGTGGATTTAAGGTCAGTAAGACAAAGTATCAGTTCGATAAAAAGAAAAATATCCTGATACAGAAAAGTATACTTTCCTGGGAGAGAGTGTATGGTGCTGACGGCTACTATATTGAATGCTACAACGCTGCGAAGAAGAAATACGAAACCATTGCAACGATAAAAAAAGGAAATACGACAGAATATGTTTTAGAGCATATAGTTGCAAAAAAAGCGGTCACGGATAAATATAGAATCACAGCATACTGTGAGAATAAAAAACTGCCAGGTTCCAGTGTGAAAATAAAACCA
>JBGVOM010000055.1:0-40039 GCA_045126515.1 Lachnospiraceae bacterium | reverse complement strand
CCGCAGAAAGTCCACAATATTTTGGGGACGGTTCTCCCGTATCGAGGAGCGTCCCCCTGTATCATCTGCAATAATTCATATTATAGGAAGTGTGTAAAGCCTGTATGTGTCAGAATGTATTTTTGCTTCTGCTTATTGATTTTGGAATTTCCTAATGGCATAACCTCACGCTGAAATTTTGTGTCTTTCATCAGGTCGACAATCGGAAGGGAATGTTCGTCAGGGACAGACATGCGTTCAAAGATTTTGGATTTTCTAAGCAGGTGCATAAGCAATAGTTGATATTAAAGCCTCGAAAACTAAACTCGTAACGTTTTGCTATTAAAATACGTGTAAAATGTTACGGGGACTAGTTTTCGAGGCTTTATACATCTTCCTGTAATATGAATTATTGCAGATGATACAGGGGGACGCTCCTCGATACGGGAGAACCGTCCCCAAAATATTGTGGACTTTCTGTTGGAAGTGGTGTAGAATAGATATAAATATTTCGTGTTTTTATGAAGAAAACTGAATAAAAGAAAGGAAGAACGGTATGGAATACGATGAGAAATTTTTTAAGGCCAGTGCCAACAAAAGGGCGAGGATTATTTGGGCGGTACTCCTTGGCATAATGACATTTTCGTTTGCAAGTGAAATTTCAAAACAGATAACAGTGGGGTACTTTATTATATTTTTAATATTAGGATGGGCTCCGTTTATTGCAGGCGCAGTTGTCATGAAGTTAAAGGGTGACCATTTTGCGTATTACAAGGATATATGCGCTATCGGATATGGGGTTATGTATACCTTTATTATGTGTACATCAAAGGATGATATGGCATTTGTGTATATATTCCCACTCATAACCATGATGATTATTTTTAAGGATCACAAATTCCTTATGCGTGTCGGCTTATTTAATACGCTGGCAATAGTGTTGAGCTCGATAATACATATGATGCAGGGTAAGAATTCTCTTCTGGATATCAATAACTATCTTGTGATTGCCACGACCATTCTGCTTTGTTATGCAGGATGTATTATGTCCATAAAGTATTTGAACAAATCTGACGGAGCACTTACTGATTCAATCAAAGGCAATCTTGAAAGGGTTGTCAAGACGGTAGGACAGGTAAAGGGTGCCAGCAATTTAATTGTAGACGGAGTTACGGTTGTAAGAGAGCTTGCTGATGAGAACAAGCAGGGCGCCAACTATGTTGTAAAGAGCATGGACAAACTTTCGGAAAATAATAATGTTCTGTATGACAGAACCATGTCGTCGGTTGATATGACAACAGACATCAATACACAGGTTCAGAATGTGGCAGGGCTTATAAATGATATGGTTTCACTCACCGATGCTTCTGTACAGCATGCGGATAAGAGTAAGAGCGATCTGGCGGATATTGTGGATAAGACGAATACTATTGCAAGGCTTTCGTCAGAGGTAGAGGAAATACTTGCGGCATTTGGCAGAGAATTTGAGATGGTGAAGGAAGAAACAGGAACAATTGCAGGAATAACATCCCAGACAAATCTTCTTGCACTCAATGCATCAATCGAGGCGGCAAGAGCAGGCGATGCGGGAAGAGGATTCGCTGTTGTTGCAGAGCAGATTCGTGAGCTCAGTACAGGAACACAGAGTTCATCAAGCCGGATAATGGGGGCTCTGGGTAATCTGGAGGAGACATCTGAAAAGATGACAAATTCCATAACACAGACACTTGAACTTATACAGGAACTTTTGAAGAGTATGGAGGCAGTTCATGACAGCGTTACACGTATTGCAACAGATTCGGTACAGATGGGAAATAATATCCAGATAATTGACAGTGCAATGAATGAGGTTAAAGCTTCCAATCAGAATCTTGTTGATAATATGTCCCAGATTACAGAAGTCATGGGAACAATGACGGATTGTGTAAGCAATGCAGGTGAGACAACAAAGACGATGCTAAGTAAGTATGAGGAGACGGCTGTCAATGTAGGAAATATTGAAAATGTTGTAAATAAACTGATGAAAGAACTTGGTTCCGGCGGATTTATGGGAATACAGGATGCCAAAAAGGGTATGAAGGTTGTGCTTACTGTAGATAATAATATGAAGAAAAGGGAATTCGACGGAGAAGTTTCGGAGGTTATCGATAAAGGAGTTTTTGTTAAATTCAGTGATGTTGCTGCAAGAGATATCAATACAAAGGATAAGGCACAGAAATATCATCTTCAGATAGCCGTAGCAAATGCTTTGTATTATTGGCACAGTGTACATGTAACTCATACAAAAGACAGAAATGAGCTGGAGTATAAGATTGTTACGGATACAAACCCGGAGGTAATGAATCGTAGAAAGTATCCGAGACTGTCTATTCACAACATGTGCAGCATTACCTTCAAAGACACCGGAAAAACAATCGAAGGCAGAATGGTAAATATAAGCGGCGGAGGCTTTGCGTTTGCTGCAAGTGATAAGATTTTTACGGAGTCAAAAGACAAGGAAGTTGTTCTTAATATTCATGCATTTGCATTGGAGGAGCACAGTAAACTCGAAGGAACAATTATAAGATGCACCAATGATGAGGGCGTGTATATCGTGGGATGCCGTATGCTGTCAGACAATAAGGCACTGGCAGATTATGTGAAGAGTATGGAATAGAAAGACAGATAATGTGTTCTGACTGCCGGATTAATATCCAGCAGTTTTCCTCTGCTAAAAATTTGATTAAAATAATTTACAGAATGAATACAGGGAGATTTGAAAAATGAGTTACATGGATATTTACAGAAAATGGTGTGAAGACCCCTATTTTGACAAGGAGACAAGGAATGAGCTTAAGGCAATCGAAAGCAATGATAAAGAGATTGAGGACAGATTTTACCGCCAGTTAGAGTTTGGTACTGGAGGCTTAAGAGGTGTCATAGGTGCAGGAACAAACCGAATGAACATATACACCGTACGTCAGGCTACTCAGGGGCTTGCAAATTATATTGTATCACAGAACGGACAGGACAAGGGAGTTGCCATTGCGTATGATTCGAGAATAATGTCACCTGAGTTTGCGAAGGAGGCGGCTTTGTGTCTCAATGCAAACGGAATAAAGACATATCTGTTTGAGAGCTTAAGACCGACACCGGAGCTTTCATTTGCGGTGAGAGAGCTTAAGTGTACGGCAGGTATAGTTATTACGGCAAGCCATAACCCGAGAGAATACAACGGATATAAGGTATACTGGGAGGATGGCGCACAGATTACTCCACCACATGATAAAAATATTCTTGCAGAGGTTGCGAAAGTTACAGAGTTCGCACAGGTTAAAACAATGGCGGAGAGTGAAGCTGAAAAGGCAGGATTGTTCAATATAATTCCGGCAGATTTTGATGACAAATATCTTGCAAAATTAAAGGAGCAGAGTATTCATCCTGAGATTATTAAAGAAGTTGCGAAGGATATTAAGATTGTTTATACACCTCTTCACGGAACGGGAAATGTGCCGGTACGCCGTGTTCTTGCAGAACTTGGATTTGAACATGTGTATGTTGTAAAGGAGCAGGAGCTTCCTGACGGAAAGTTCCCTACGGTTGCGTATCCTAATCCAGAGGATGCCAAGGCCTGGGAACTTGCGCTTAAGCTTGCAAGGGAAGTGGACGCAGATATTGTTCTTGCCACAGACCCTGATGCAGACCGTCTCGGTGTTTATGCCAAAGATACAAAGACAGGGGAATATGTAAGCTTTACAGGCAATATGTCGGGTATGCTTATAGCGGAATATATTTTCAGTGAGAGAAAGAAGATGGGTACACTTCCTGAAAATCCGGCACTTGTTGAGACAATCGTCACAACAGATATGGCAAAGGCCATAGCAGCACAGTATGGTGCAAAGCTTATAGAGGTGCTTACAGGATTTAAGTATATCGGTGAGCAGATTAAGTGGTTTGAGGAACAGAAAACATACAATTATGTGTTCGGACTGGAGGAAAGCTACGGATGTCTTGCGGGAACATATGCAAGGGACAAGGATGCCTGCGTGGCTGTAATGATGCTCTGCGAGGTAGCTGCATATTACAAAAAACAGGGAAAGACTCTTTGGGATGGAATGATTTCCATGTATGAGAAGTACGGATATTACAAGGAGGGACTTGCGACGGTTACATTGCAGGGAATTGACGGAGCTGCACAGATTCAAAAGCTCATGTCTGACCGGAGAGAAAATCCTCCAAGGGATATAAACGGATTTAAGGTACTTGCCGTGAGAGATTATAAGGAAGACAAAAGAATGGATTTGATAACAGGTGAAGTTACATCTACAGGACTTCCTGCATCAAATGTCTTATATTACGAACTTGAAAATAATGCATGGTGCTGTGTGCGACCGTCGGGAACAGAACCAAAGATTAAATACTATTTTGGTGTAAAGGGAGAATCCCTTGACGATGCATCGCATAAGCTTGAGCTGTTAAAGGAAGGGTTAGTTCAATAACAATGCAATTTTCTATTGTATATTTTTCAAAATTATATATAATAGCATTAGGTGAATTCGTGTCGTAAAATTGAATAAGTCATAGTGAAAAAACGGTACGTGAAAGCATAAAAGGAGGGTTTTTATGAAAACTATCAGGATGAAGATTATAGCAGGGATTCTTGCATGTTCCCTGCTTACGGCGTTAATACTGGGAGGAGTAAATATCATCAGCTTCAAATCAGTCATAAACAGTAATGCCGAGGAAATGCTGCAGTCTACAGGACAGCAGCAGGCAGACGATATTAACAGTATTATGGGGCGTATAGAACAGTCGGTTAATACGCTCAGCGATTTGCTTATGCAGAATCTGGATGAGAATGCATTTATGAGTGACAAAAACTATGCGGATACTTATACGGAAACCATAAACAGCATTGTGGAAACCATGGCATCAAATACAGACGGAGCCATTACAGCATATGTGAGATATAACCCACAGTATACAAACCCTACGTCAGGAAATTTTTTAATGAGAAATTCCACGAAGGAGAATTTTACATATGTGACACCGACGGACTTCTCTATGTATGAGCCTGATGATTTGGAACATGTGGGATGGTATTACGTGCCTGTTAATGCGGGAAAAGCCATCTGGATGGAGCCGTATCTTAATCAGAATATAAATATTTACATGATATCTTATGTTGTGCCTTTATACGCAAAAGACGGAACTTCCATAGGTATTGTGGGTATGGATATTGACTTTACGATGTTTACCGATAAGGTAGACGGTATAAAATTGTATGATACCGGATATGCTTTTATGACAAACGAGCAGGGTAAGGTGATGCATCATAAAGAGTATGAACAGGGCACCGAGCTTAAGACGTTTGAAGATTCGCTTGGAAAGACAGAGTCATATAGTCTTAGTAATGGTATGAAGCTTGTCATTACCGTTCCGGAAAAAGAGATATATTCTGAGTTATATAATCAGGTGTTTATCGTAGTTATGGCTGAGATTGTAGTGTTTGGACTGGCAGGAGCCATTGGAATATTTTTGGGAAGCGGAATATCAAAACCAATCAAAAGGCTTACCAATATTATATCACAGACTACGGAACTTAATTTTACCACTACTCAGGATGGAAGTGCATTAAGAAAACAAAAAGATGAAATCGGCAGGATGGCAAAAGAGATACACATGATGCGTAAAACTTTGAGAAACCTGGTAGAGTCGCTTAATGCAACTGAAGCTACAATACTTGACGGTGTGGAAAGTCTTGATGTAATAATGAAAGAAAACAGTGATAATGCAGAGGATAACTGTGCAACTACAGAGGAACTTGCAGCAGGTATGCAGGAAACATCAGCAAGTACAAAGAATATTGTAAACAGTGTGGCTGAGGTAAGAAGTAATTCACAGAGCATATATAATCTTGCAAAATCCGGTGAGGAGAATTCAAGAGAAGTTCAGAGCCGTGCTGAGGAGATGGAAAGAATCAGCCGCGAATCCAGCGATAAGACAAGCAGGATGTATGATGTCATGAAGGAAAAAACAGATACAGCCATAGAGCAGTCAAAGGCGGTTCAGAGGATAAATGAGCTGACAGAAGATATAAAGGCTATATCTTCACAGACTAATCTTCTTGCACTCAATGCAAGTATTGAGGCTGCCCGTGCAGGTGATGCAGGACGGGGATTTGCAGTGGTTGCAACAGAGATTGGACAATTGGCTTCACAGACTTTTAGCACAGTAGATAATATCAATGGCATAGTTAAAGAGGTTAATGAGGCTGTGTCAAATATGACGGAATGTATCACTGAGATTATGAAATTCCTTGAAAACACAGTGCTTGAGGATTATGGCACTTTCCTGAAGGCAGGCAGTGTATACCATACAGATGCAGATTCCTTTAAACACCTTATGGAGCAGGTTGGAGAGGAAATTGAAAAACTTGAGAATTATATTGAACAGATTGTAGTGGCATCAGATGATATAGATAACATGGTATCCCAGTCTGCTGACGGCATAAACGGTATAGCAGAAAAATCCGGCCATACACAGGAGATAACGGCGAGAGGATATGATAAACTCAGAGAGTGCAGAAATGCAGTGGATGAGCTTGAATCTATTGTGTCAAAGTTTAAGATATAATGGGTATAATTATTTTAATCTTCCACATACTAACTCCATATCAAAAATATAGCAAAGACCATAATGGAAACACATGGTAATGGAGGATTTTTTATATGAGAGCTACAGGTATAGTCAGAAGGATAGATGATCTTGGAAGAATTGTTATACCGAAGGAAATAAGGCGTGTTTTGCGAATACGCGAAGGCGACAGCATGGAAATATTTACGGATATAGACGGAGCAATCATGCTGAAGAAATATTCTCCCATCGGAGAACTTGGAAACGTGGCGAAACAGTACGCAGAGTCAATAGCGCAGGTGTCAGGGCAGATGACGGTTATCACCGATAAGGATAGTGTCATAGCTGTGGCAGGAACTGCAAAAAAGGATATTGTCGGAAAGAAAATCAGCAAAAAACTTGAAAATATTCTCGACGAAAGAGAGATGTTCCATAATGTTGACGGAAAGCATCCTGTCAATCTTGTCGAGAATGGTGATTTCGAGGAAAATGAGCAGGTGGTATGCCCTATCATATATGAGGGGGATGTCATCGGAGGAGTCATAATTATGGCAAAGACAAAGGACAAACAAATGTCATCTGTAGAGGAAAAACTTGCGTCAATGGCTTCAAACTTCCTCGGAAGACGCATGGAGGTTTAAAAAAAGCCTATTTTAGTAGCAAAAAGGCTATTTTTTCTTGACAAAATCCCCTAAAGAGTTTATATATATACTTAAGGGTAGCGAAAACATGTGCCCGTGCATAACTCACGTTAGTGGGTTAATATATAAAAACTATAACACAGGAGGAGTTTATCCATGAACAAGGCTGAATTAGTAGCAGCTATTGCTGCAAAAACAGAATTATCTAAGAAGGATTCTGAGAAGGCTTTAAAGGCTTTTATTGATGTAGTTTCAGAGGAATTAAAGAAGGGCGAGAAGGTTCAGTTAGTAGGTTTCGGTACATTCGAAGTTGCTAAGAGAGCAGCTAGAGAGGGAAGAAACCCACAGACAGGTAAGGCAATGAAGATTGCAGCTTCTAAGGCTCCAAAGTTCAAGGCTGGTAAGGCATTAAAGGACGAAATCAATAAGAAGAAATAAGTTCTTGGTGAACTGACGAAAAAGTGTCTTCTGAATCAGAAGGCACTTTTTTCCGTATTACAGAGAAAATATCAGGAGGAAATTATGCGTTTAGATAAATATTTGAAGGTCTCCAGACTGATAAAGCGCAGAACGGTAGCCAATGAGGCCTGTGACGCAGGACGTGTACTTGTAAACGATAAACCTGCCAAAGCATCCGTAAATGTAAAAGTCGGTGATGTCATAGAGATTCAGTTCGGCACAAGAACTGTCAGGGTAGAGGTTACAAGTATTGCCGAGACAGTAAAAAAAGATGAAGCTAAGGAAATGTACAAAGACTTATAGAATAGAATTAGCTGTCCCCTAATATATATTATTAAATAATAATGTATATCAGGGGCTTTTTATATGGCTGTAAATCAGAAAAATGAAAGTGTGAACCATAAGCTCTGGCTGACTAACAGAAATGCGGGGAGTGTTTCCGGGGTAAAAGATGTGATATCGTTTGATCTGGAACAGATAGTTCTTGAAACGGTTATGGGTATACTCACCATTAAGGGGAAGGAACTTCATGTGAAGAGTATAAACCTTGACAAAGGAGAGGTCGACTTTGAGGGTGAAACAAATGATATGATTTATGCAGATTCAAAGGCAATGAAAAAACAATCACTAATGGGAAGGTTGTTTAAGTAATGGAAGAGTATATAGTAAACGAGGCCCTTCTTTTACTGGATTCACTGTATATGGGCCTTGTCATTATGGCTTCATATGATGTTATCAGATTGTTTAGGAGAATAGTCAGACATAAGAATTTCTTTGTGGGGACAGAGGATTTTGTGTTTTGGATTATTGCAGGTTTTGTGGTGTTTTCACTGGTGTATTCGGAGAATGACGGAAGACTCAGATGGTTTATCATCGCAGGAAATTTTCTGGGAGGAATTATTTATGAGAAGTCATTTGGGAGATTTCTGGTAAAATATACCGCAAAGTATGTCAACAAAATATTGAATACTGTCTTGAAAAAACCTATAACAAAGATTATAATGTGCATAAGATATATGTTTAGAAAGGTTGTCGTGGATAATGCCAAGAAATTACGCAAAAAAGAAAAAATCACATAAGGCAGCAATGGCTATGATTTTTTTGGTTGTAGCTTTCTTTTGTGGTACAATTGCCATGAGCAACCGTGATAAAAAGGAAGAACTTGACCGCCAGCAGAAAGAGATTGAAAGTCTTGAAAATCTTATTTCAGAACAGGAAAACAGAACCCTGGAACTTCAGAATCTTAAGGTTTATGTCAAGACTATGAAATATGTTGAAGATAAAGCAAAGGAACTGGGACTTGTATATCCGGACGAGATTCTTTACAAGCCTAAATAGATATATACTTTAGGAAGATGTTAAGGTTTTGCTGCTCCCTTGATTCGATTCAAAAAAGAGATATTCCGATAATGTGTCAAAAAATTCTTGTGGCACAAAACTTCCATTTGACAAAAAACTGAACATGCATGCTTTATAATCTCCAATGTTTCAGAAAACATAAGGAGGTTATTTTATGAGAGGAAAAATTTTAAAATCAGCAGCAGCACAAATGATAGGGTTTATGACAACATGGGCCACGTTTGGAGGATATCAGCCTGTAGCCATAGGTTTCTTTATTGCCGTATGGTGCAGCAGGTTAATAAGATTTCCGTTGTATCCTATAATGGTAGCAGGACTTGTGATTTCATCGGGACTTCTTGCGGGTGCAAAGTACGCCCTGGTTATGTTTACGATAATGGTGGTTTTTTACATAATGGAAGGGAAAAAATCCCGTGTACCCATTATTACCGGAGCATTCCTTGGAGGGGGAGTATTGTATGTGATGGAGCTTACTGATTATTATATGTCATCGGGGGGAAGCAGTCAGCTTATGATGGCAACGGCTTCATCGGTTCTTGCTGTATCACTTAGTATTGTGTTTTATAAAATTATTGAAGTATTCCAGATGCCACGGGACAGACAACGTGGAAGGCAGGAAAAGGATGCCTATAAGGAGAAACTCAATTCATATGAAGAAAGAATGAACAGCATATCAGACGCATTTGCAAAAATGGCAAGAAGTGTTGAAAAGGCGTCGGAGGAGGCAGGAGAGGATGCGGAAAAAGCTGTATACAGTGAAAGAATTGATGCGGAAATGTGTGGAGGACATGAGGAATATTGCAGCAGATGCCGTGCACTTATGCGCCAGAACGAAATATATAAAAACAAGCTTATTGACAGCAGAAGAGTTATAGCAACCCAACTGTCGGAAATGTCTAAAATACTTGGGGAATGTCTGGGAAACACATATGATTTAAGAGGTATTTCCAAAGAGGAAATGGAGATGCTGAACGGAAAAATGAGAGATTCCGGTCTTGTTCTGCAAAAGGTTGTACGTCTTGACAACAGAAGGGGGATATCGGAGATAATTATAACAATGAAGGCAAAGAGAGGGCAGCTTGTAAGTATAAAGGAAATGATACGGATTATTAAGGAAGTGTTTGATAAAGAGGTGGAAATAGTAAAGGAAAAGAAGCGTGTTATCGGAAGTGATATGGAGACATACAGGTTCAGGGAGAAGCCTAATTTCTTTGTTCTCCATGGCCTTGCAAAAGCCAATTGTGAGGAAGTCTCGGGTGATAATTTCTCCTGTCTGACCCTTGATTCGGGGCAGACGCTGCTTGGGATATCTGACGGAATGGGAACCGGAGTTAGGGCATACCGGGACAGTGAAATGGTTCTTGAACTTATTGAAAATCTTATGGAGAGCGGATTTAGTGAGGAGACTGCTTTGAAACTTGTGAACACCATATTTGTGCTGGAGGGAGAAAATGCGTCACCTGCAACGGTTGATATGGGTATAATAGACATGTATTCGGGAATATGTGACTTTATGAAGCTTGGTGCAGCTTCGACTTATGTTAAGAGAGGTGACTGGGTGGAAGCAATAAGGTCCACATCACTTCCCATGGGCGGAAACAGTATTCCGGATATTGAGAGCACTTCAAAGAAACTTTATGATGGTGACTATGTTATTATGATGTCTGACGGCATAGTGGAGTCAGCGGCAAGACAGAATAAGGAGGAGGTTCTCGGAAAGATTATTCTTGAGATGGATTCCGGAAAACCGCAGGATATGGCAGATGAAATACTCAGTAAAGCGCTAAAGGAACTGGGTGAGGAAAAAGAAGATGACATGACTGTTATGGTGGCCGGTGTATGGAATTATGCAAGCTGAGAGGCATTATGGGAAATATAGCGTAAATCTACTTGATTTTACGTTAAATATAGGCTACATTCTTTGTATGATGAAAAATAAAGTATTAAACTATATAAAACAAAATAAAATGATAGAGGCAGGTGAATCGGTTGTGGCCGGAGTGTCCGGCGGCGCTGATTCAATGTGCCTTTTACATATTCTGGCTGATATCAGAAAGGAATTGAATCTGAATCTTGCAGTAGTCCACATACATCACGGTATCAGAAAGGAGACTGCCGACAGGGATGCGGATTTTGTTGAGAGATATTGTGAAGAGAAAGATATTCCGTTTTATGTGTACAGATATGATGTGCCGAAACTTGCCGCAAAGTGGGGGATGTCTGATGAGGAGGCAGGACGTAAGATACGGTATGAGGCATTTGAAAAGACCCTTGAGCAACTTAACCAGTCGGGAGAAGGCGGAACTTCCGGAGGGAAGATTGCCGTTGCCCATAATGCAGATGATCTTGCAGAGACGGTTCTTTTAAATCTCTTCAGAGGAACCGGCTTAAAGGGACTTGCCGGAATACAGCCTGTGAGAGGAAACATTATCCGCCCTATTCTTTGTCTGACAAGGGAAGAAGTGGAGAAGTATGACAGAGGCAATAACATTGATTTTGTTACTGATGAAACAAATCTTGAAAATGAATATACAAGAAACAGGATAAGACTTGATATAATTCCGAAAATTGTATCCGGTATAAATGATAAGGCAGTGGAACACATTAACAATACAGCATACGGTTTTGCTTTGCTGGATGATTATATAGATAAAGAGAGTGACAGAATAATGGCCGGGGTTGCCGAGAAAAGGCAGAACGGATTATATATAGCGGCGGATGGATTTATGGCGCTCCACGAAGCAATGAAGTGGCAGGTTGCCAAAAAATGCCTCTACAGTGTTGCAAAAAAAACAAAGGACATATCAAGAGTTCATATGGACAGCCTCATGGGACTTTTTGACATGCAGGTGGGGAAGAAAGTCAATCTGCCATACGGTATGACTGCGGTCAGGGAGTACGGGGGAGTGTTGGTAAAAAAAGACGACACATCCATTAATGGCAATATTATCCTTGAAAAAAACAACAATATAGTTAATATGGACGGCCCCGGAATGTATGTATACAGGAATGACAGATATACTGCAAGGCTTACAATTGAAAAAGATATATTTTCAGAGAAAGTATTTGAAGAAAATAATTTTACTAAATGGATAGACTGTGATATAATGAAAGATAATTTACAGCTCAGAACCAGGATGCAGGGAGATTACATTGTTACCGACAGCTCAGGTTCAAAAAAGAAACTGAAGGATTTCTTTATTGATAAAAAAATTCCGAGAGAGGAGCGGGAGAATGTTCTTCTTGTAACGTCCGGGAATGAAGTTGTATGGATAGTGGGATATCGTTTGAACGGTGCCCGCAAAGTAAGCAAAAGTACAGAAAATATTCTAAAGTTAACGATAAAACTGGAGGAATCATAGATGAGAGAGAATATAAGGGTACTTATATCAGAGGCGGATGTTGACAAGAAAATCGAGGAGATGGGTAAACAGATAAGCCGTGATTATGAGGGAAAGACAGTGCATCTTGTATGCGTGTTAAAAGGCGGAGCCTTTTTTATGTGTGAGTTGGCAAAGAGAATCACCGTTCCTGTAAGTATGGATTTTATGGCTGTGTCAAGCTATGGTGCAGGAACTGAAAGCTCAGGAAGCATCAAAATGATAAAGGATCTCGATGAGAGTATTGAAGGCAGGGATGTAATCGTTGTGGAGGATATTATTGATTCGGGAAGAACACTGGATAAACTTTTGGAGCTGCTTGGGACAAGAAAACCGAACAGCATAAAAGTATGTACACTACTTGATAAACCGGACAGACGGGTGGTGGATGTGAAGGTGGATTATACCTGTTTCAGCATCCCGGATGAGTTCGTTGTGGGCTACGGCCTTGATTACGCTCAGAAATATAGAAATCTTCCATATATCGGAGTAGTGGAGTTTGAAGATTAATTAAGGAGGTAGCTTTTTGTGAAGAAGCAGGTAGGAGGCTTCGGATTCTATTTTGTCATTCTTATAATGATGGCATTTATATGGTATTTCGTAAGCACGTTGGGAACAAACAAAACAGATTATAATTACACGGATTTTTTAAGTGACCTTGAAGAAGGCAAGGTAAAGGAAGTTGTTATTAATCAGAATGAACAGGTACCTACAGGTTATCTTGAAATCATTCTTAACGGAAATAATAACAAGAAGGTTGTGTATGTAACGGATGTGAATGATGCAGTGAATAGAATGATGGCTGCTGAGTTCAAAGAATATTCCATAAGTGATGTGGAAGGTGAGAGCATATTCCTTACGACAATTCTTCCTCTTGGAATATCTATTGTCGCCATATTGTTTATTTTCATGTTGTTCAGTAATCAGGCAGCAGGCGGCGGCAATGGTAAGATGATGAATTTCGGAAAGAGCCGTGCGAAGTTGATGACCGAAAACAGTAAAAAGGTGACATTTGCTGATGTTGCAGGCCTTGCAGAGGAAAAGGAAGAACTTGAGGAGATTGTGGATTTCCTTAAGAGTCCGAAAAAATATATTGAAGTGGGTGCGAGAATACCTAAAGGAGTAATTCTTGTAGGCCCTCCGGGAACAGGTAAGACCCTTCTGGCAAAGGCTATTGCAGGCGAGGCAGGAGTTCCGTTTTTCAGCATCTCAGGTTCTGATTTTGTTGAGATGTTTGTCGGTGTCGGTGCTTCACGTGTAAGGGATTTATTTGAGGAGGCAAAGAAAAACGCTCCTTGTATAGTATTTATTGATGAGATTGATGCAGTTGCCAGACGAAGAGGTACAGGTATGGGCGGAGGCCACGATGAGCGTGAGCAGACACTCAACCAGATGCTTGTGGAGATGGACGGTTTTGGCGTAAATGAGGGAATTATAGTCATGGCGGCTACAAACCGTGTGGATATTCTTGACCCTGCTATTCTTCGTCCGGGACGTTTTGACAGAAAGGTTCATGTCGGAAGACCGGATATAAAGGGAAGAAGAGAGATTCTTGATGTTCATGTAAAGAATAAGCCTCTTGGTGATGATGTTGACCTTGACAATGTTGCACAGACAACAGCAGGATTTACAGGCGCAGACCTTGAAAATCTTGTCAATGAGGCGGCAATCAATGCTGCAAAACAGGACAGAAAATATATTACACAGGATGATATTAACCGCTCTTTCATAAAAGTCGGAATAGGCACGGAGAAAAAGAGCAGGATAATATCGGAAAAAGAGAAGAGAATTACTGCATATCATGAGGCTGGTCATGCGATACTGTTCCATGTGCTTCCTGATGTGGGTCCGGTGCATACGGTTTCCATCATTCCTACAGGAAACGGAGCTGCAGGATATACAATGCCTCTTCCTGAAAAAGATGAGATGTTTAATACAAAGGGTAAGATTCTTCAGAGTATAATGGTATCACTTGGCGGAAGAATTGCTGAAGAGATGATATTTGACGACATAACAACAGGTGCTTCGCAGGATATTAAGCAGGCAACCGGCTATGCAAAATCCATGGTTACGAAGTTTGGTATGTCAGAAAGACTTGGTCTTATATGCTACGGCGATGATGAGGATGAAGTGTTTATCGGACGTGACCTTGCACATGCACGCGGTTATGCGGAAAATACAGCATCAAAGATTGATGAGGAAGTTAAACGGATAGTGGATGAGTGCTATACGAAGGCTAAGTCCATTATTGTAGAACATAAAGATGTTCTTGAGAAGTGTGCGGAGCTTCTCTTACAGAAGGAAAAGATAACACAGCAGGAGTTTGAAGCACTGTTTGGCGGAAATATGCAGACTGTAGCAGGAGCTGTTGAGGAATAATTTTGCGGGATTTGTGCAAAGTGCACAAAAGAAGCTAATAAGTTTTGTAAACTTTGTGCACACTTATTGGTGGACAGATGCTATACTACAAAACGTAAAAACCCCCCAATACATTATATATAGTTTTTGCTACACCCCATAAAACTTTGTTCGATTTAGAAATCGAACGCAAATACCTTCTCCTAGAAAGCGGCGCGAGCCGCTTTCTTTTTTATATAGGAAAGTTCTTTGAACTTCCCTATATAAAAAACGCTCCGCTAAGGATGCGCACCTCTGCGCGTCTGGTTGCATCTGCGAGGCTTTATGTTACTAAAAAAAATGACTTGAATAATATATAATATATGGATTATAATGAACGCATATAGAGTTGAAATGTTAAGGAGGAGCAATATGTTGCCTTTTATTTCCGGATTATCAGAAATTGATAAAAAACTTATATATATACACAGTATGAAACCTATTTTGAATAAAACACTGCTGTACAGTGACGGCACAGAATGGTATGTTAATCCTGCTGAGCCTGAGAAGGACAGTGATGTGACCATACGTTTCAGAACAGGTATTGCAAATGTGGATGAGGTTATCTTCTGTGACTACGAGAGTGAGAGAAAAATGACATGTGTGGAGTCTACACATGATTTTGATTTTTATGAGATAACTGTACATGTTACAGATAAAAAACTAAGGTATTATTTTAAAATTAACAGTGGATTTGAATCATGTTATTATAACCGGTTTGGTGCTGTTGACAAGCATAATGATGATTTTGCATTTGCCATTGCACCGGGATTTAAGACTCCTGACTGGGCCAAGGGTGCAGTCATGTATCAGATATTTGTAGACCGCTTCTTTGACGGTGACAGGTATAACAATGTTTTGACAAATGAGTACTCATATATTGATGAGTGTGTAAAACAGGTTGATGACTGGAATAAATATCCTGCGGCCATGGGCGTCAGGGAGTTTTACGGCGGAGATATTCAGGGAGTTATGGATAAGCTTGACTACCTGGAAAAACTTGGAGTAGAAGTAATTTATCTTAATCCAATATTTGTATCACCGTCCAATCATAAATATGATATTCAGGATTATGATTATGTTGACCCTCATTATGGAAAAATTGTTGTTGATGAAGGTGAACTCTTAAAGGAAGGCGAGCATGAGAATGCCAAAGCCACAAGATATATAAACAGAGTGACTAATAAGGCAAATCTTGAGGCAAGCAACAAACTTTTTGCTGATTTTGTTGCTGAGGCACATAGGAGAGGGATAAGGATAATCATAGACGGAGTCTTTAATCACAGTGGTTCGTTTAATAAGTGGATGGACAGAGAACGCATTTATGAGAATCAGGAGGGATATGAGAAGGGTGCCTTTATATCAAAGGAAAGTCCGTATCATACTTTTTACAAATTCTTTGATGACAGCGACGATAAGTGGCCTTACAACACCACATATGACGGATGGTGGGCTCATGATACTCTTCCGAAATTAAATTACGAAGAATCACAAAAGCTTGAAGAATATATATTGAACATTGCAAGGAAGTGGGTGTCACCGCCATATAATGTAGACGGATGGCGTTTGGACGTGGCCGCAGATTTGGGTCACGGTCCTGAATATAACCATGAGTTCTGGAGAAAATTCAGAAATGCAGTTAAAGAGGCAAACCCAAATGCAATAATACTTGCAGAGCATTACGGAAATCCTGAGAGCTGGCTTCAGGGAGACCAGTGGGATACTGTTATGAACTATGATGCATTCATGGAACCTATTACATGGTTTTTGACAGGTATGGAAAAACACAGTGACGAGAAACGAGCACAGATGAAGGGGGATTCTACGGGAATGCTTAATTCCATGAAATATCACATGGCAAGAATGCTTATGCCGTCCCTTCTTGTGGCTATGAATCAGCTTTCAAATCATGACCATTCAAGGTTCCTGACACGTACAAATGAGACCGTGGGAAGAACAGCGTCTCTCGGAGCTGAAGCGGCAAATAAGGGTATAAGTAAGGCTGTTATGAAAGAAGCAGTTGTAATGCAGATGACCTGGCCGGGTGCACCGACACTTTATTACGGAGATGAAGCCGGTTTGTGCGGATGGACAGACCCTGACAACAGAAGGTCATATCCTTGGGGACATGAGGATCTTGAGCTCCTTGAGTTCCACAGAGATGTCATAGCCATACACAAGAGTAATATAGCTTTAAGAAGAGGTTCTTTTGTACCGTTACTTGAGGAATTTAATCTGTTTGCATATGCCAGATTCTGCCTTGACAATATTATTATTACAATTATAAACAATGACGATATACCGCGAAAAGCTTCCATGCTTGTGTCGCAGACAGGTATACGTACAGAAGACTGGGTTGAGCGTATAATGCTGACTTCGGAGGATTCATACAACGCGGGAAGTGTTAAGATTGATATCAGCAACGGAAGACTTGAAGTGGATATGCCGGCAAAATCAGCAGCGATATTTAAAAGAATAGAAGAATAATTTAATAAACTGCTTGCGAAATGGTTTATCATATGCTATTATTTACTGGTCAGTGAAAAGAGTAGCTGACCGGTAAATGATATATTGTTACGGTAAAACGACATCTCGAAAAACTTCGTTTTTCTCGTTGCCATTTGCAGGCAAATGTTCATCTGCATGTATAAACATTTTTCTGCAAGTAAACTTGCGAAAAATATTTATCCATACAGATAATCGTTTTACTCCTTATCATGGGCAGATTCCCGAGTGGCCAAAGGGGACAGACTGTAAATCTGCTGCAAATTGCTTCGGTGGTTCGAATCCACCTCTGCCCATTTGTTGCCGGCGTGGCGGAACTGGCAGACGCACAGGACTTAAAATCCTGCGGGACTAACCTCCCGTACCGGTTCGATTCCGGTCGCCGGCATTGTGCTTTTGTTTGAGGCAATGCGAAATAAAAAGATATCGATTAGAATGTTTGTATTCTAATCGATATCTTTTTTACTTTATTTTTTAAGTGTACCGATAATTTCGTCTGCGCTCATTTTTCCTTCAATGTATTCATAGTCACCTGAAATCACATATGAGCTGTATTCTTCCTCTGTAATTTCTGTATCTCCGTAAAAGTAATAAGCTTCGCCGTTCTCTGTAAATTCATCATCACTTGGCATTGAATCTCCGTTGAGGTCCTTAAAGAAGCGCATACTAAGATAATCATCATAATAATCAACCATTTTATGGTTATTATCAAGCTTTGTGTATGTTTCGTATACTATTGCGCCTGCAAAATCTGAGTTGTAATTTCTGATAACGTTTTGGTATGGAATATATTCATAGCCGTGGTTGCCTCCGGCACCGTAAGGCCAGCCGTCTATCACTTCATAAACTTCACCGGAATCAAAAGTATATATGTAAATCACATATCCGTTGATTGCTGCCACAAGTTCAGGAATATCATCATCATTAAAATAAATCAGGTTGTATGTATAATCTGAGTCAGGATACTCATCTTCAAATTTATTAATGATGTCAATATATGCCGACTTGTATCCAACTACAGTTGAGGTGGTATCCTTCTCGGTAGTGGTTTCTTCCTCGGTAGTGGTTTCTTCAGTGCTATCTTCTTTTGCAGCAGTTCTTTCCGTAGTATTTCTCTCAATAGAAGTGGTTTGTTCGTCATTTCCGTCATTTCCGCCGGTATTGGTAATAAGCAGAAAGGCGGTTGTGACGGATATTGCGATTATTGTCACAATTATAGCTGTAATAACAGCAATTTTTCTCTTGTTCATATTGTACCTCCAATTACTTTTATGCTATACTACTTTAGCATGTGTATATAAATAATGCAATCAATAAAGAGGAGTATTTGTGGTATATGCACCTGAAAATATTGACAGGGAGTATGATTCAGATTGGAAGCTATAGAATTTTACAATTACAATAATGCCGGTGACGTAAATATACCGCAGTCTGTAGTTGACAAGGCTAAGACCAGATAGTATTATATAGGTAAATTAGTGGAGAGAGGTGAAAGGATGAGAATATAATTTGCTTTTGAAAACATGACTTTTTTTGTAACAGTGTGATTCAAGGAATTGCCTGTTTTATCATGTTGCCAAAAGTGGATTATGTTCTCATAACCTCTCTTTTTTGGTATATAAAAATAAATGACAGGTTGGAACATAATGGAATCATTTGGCAACGGATGATTTTTTGTGCAAAGGAGGTATTATATGGCACAGATTAATGTAAACAACCTGACTTTTTGTTATGAAGGCAGCTTTGACAATATTTTTGAAAATGTATCATTTAATATAGACACAGACTGGAAACTGGGATTTATCGGTAGGAACGGGAAGGGAAAAACCACGTTTTTAAATCTTCTCCTTGGTAAATACAGGTATGAGGGCAGCATAAGTACATCAACAATTTTTGATTATTTCCCATATATAATCAGTAAAGATAAATCAGACAAATGTGCGGCTGACTTTTATGAGGAGATAAAGCCAAACTGTCAGTTCTGGAGAATCGTCTGTGAACTTGACAAGCTTCAGGCAGATGCGGGGATTATGTATCGGCCGTTTAACACATTAAGCCATGGTGAGAGGACAAAGGTTATGCTGGCAATACTGTTTTCCGGTGAAAATGACTTTCTTCTCATCGATGAGCCGACAAACCATCTCGACAGGGCATCCCGTGATATTGTAAAGGAGTATTTGGCAGGGAAAAAGGGATTTATTCTGGTATCCCATGACAGAGACCTGCTTGACGGCTGTATTGACCATGTGCTTGTGCTAAACCGCAATTCAATAGAAGTCCAGAGCGGTAATTTTTCAAGCTGGTGGGAAAATAAAAGTAAAAAGGATGCATTTTCTATAATGGAAAATGAGAAGCATAAGAAGGAGATTGATAAGCTGAAAAAAGCATCCGAGCGCAACAGGCAGTGGGCAGAGAAAAATGAGGGCAGAAAAATTGGCTTCGACCCATTAAAGGAGCATGACAGATGTATTTCAACCAGGTCGTATATCGGGGCTAAGACAAAGAAAATGCAGAGCAGAGTTAAAAATATGGAGGTCAGACTGGACAGGGAGATACAGGAGAAGGAGGGCCTTCTTAAGGATATTGAAAATCCGGTAGATTTAAAGATATATCCGTTGCAGCACCATAAAGAAGTGCTCATATCTGCAAAGGATTACAGTCTGATGTATCATGATTCGAAGAAGTCGGTCATAAATCATTTTAACTTTGGACTCAGGCAGGGTGACAGAGTGTTTCTCAGCGGTAAAAACGGCAGTGGAAAATCAAGCTTTATCAAGGCTGTTCTGTCAGGAATTGAAGGTATGGATAGCAGCGGTTTTAAGGAGCTTATCGAGGAGGAGGGAACTCTTGAAATTGCTTCAGGGCTGATTGTATCATATATAGATCAGGATACTTCATTTCTTAAAGGAAACATAAAAGACTTCTGCAAGGAGAGAAATCTTGATGAAAGCTTGTTTTGCGCCATATTGAGGCAACTTGATATGGAGAGGGTGCAGTTTACAAAAAATATGGAGGAATTTTCGGAAGGGCAGAAGAAGAAAGTACTTATAGCTTCAAGTTTGCTGACACCGGCACATCTCTACATCTGGGATGAGCCGCTTAATTATATTGATATATTTTCGAGGATGCAGATAGAAAATCTAATACTGACATACAAGCCTACTATGCTTATAGTGGAGCATGATGTGAGATTTAGGGAGAAGCTGGCAACGGAAAATGATTTCTGTTTATAAAGCATTTAGGATGCTTTGATATGACTTTTACGGAGGGTGTATTACAATGAAAAAGAATTTTAAAAGACTAACGGCAATGGCTCTTTGTTTTAGCATGGTATGTTTTACAGGGTGTGGTTCTGATAAGGACAACAATGGAGAAATCGGTGAAACCGCTGAAACAGACACAGAAGGAAGTGAAATCATTGACAGTGGATTTTACGTTGAACCTATTGAAGGGATAACAGATGATTTTATCAGGGGTGTGGATATTTCGTCATATATTTCGGAGAAGGACAGTGGTGTAGAATTTAAGGACTTTGACGGAAATACACTCAGTGATGAAGAATTCTTTAATTTCCTTGCAGACTGCGGCATTAACTGGGTTCGTGTAAGGGTATGGAACAATCCTTATGATAAGGACGGAAATGGTTATGGCGGTGGTAACAATGATATTGATAAGGCAGCAGCTATTGGTAAATTAGCCACAAATGCAGGAATGAGGGTACTTATTGATTTCCATTACTCGGATTTCTGGGCAGACCCTGCAAAGCAGCAGGCACCTAAAGATTGGGCTGAGAAAACACTTGAAGACAAGGCAAAGCTTTTAAATGAGTACACAACAGAGAGTCTTAATAATCTTCTTGATGCAGGTGTAGATGTGGGCATGGTTCAGGTTGGCAATGAGACAAATAATGGTATGGCAGGTGAGACTGATCCACAAAAAGTATATACACTTATGAAAGCCGGATGTGAAGCAATACGTGCCATATCAAGGGATATAAAGATAGCAGTTCACTATACGGACCCTGCTTCCTCATGGTTTCCTGATATGGTAGGAAATCTGATTAATGCCGGCGTTGATTTCGATGTAATGGCGGTATCATATTATCCATACTGGCACGGAACTCTTGAGGAGCTGAGAATAAATCTGCAGAAAATCGCAGACACATACGGTAAGGAAGTGATGGTTGCCGAAACAAGTTATACATATACATTTGAGGACGGAGACGGGTTTGCAAATGCAGTTGGAAAAAATGCAGAGGGCATGGAGTTTGCTTATGAAGTTTCGGTGCAGGGACAGGCAAATGAGATAAGAGACGTAATGGCAACAGTCAGTTCCGTTGGAGAAAAAGGACTGGGGGTATTTTATTGGGAGCCTGCATGGCTGCCTGTACAGGTATGGACAGAAGGCTCCGCCGATGCTTCGTCAGTATATGAGTCAAACAGAAAGGCATGGGAAAAGAATGGAAGCGGATGGGCTTCAAGCTATGCTAAAGAATACGATCCTGATGACGCCGGAAAATATTACGGCGGTGCATCATGGGATAATCAGGCAATGTTTGCTTTTGACGGAACGCCACTTGGGAGCCTGACGGTATTCAAATACATATTTAGTGGTACAGAATATAAATGATGCTGTTTCATCACACTTCCTATAATATGAATTACTTCATGAGCTGGTACACTAAATCCATGGCGGTGTTTACTGTGTCGATATCGTAGCGTGTTCCTTCTGAATTGGTAAATACGGCATATATGTATGTGTTATCTTCCCAGACAATTCCTGCATCGTTGTAAGCGGCAGACTGTCCGAAGTTGTCGCCTGATTTGTGTGAGTAATCAATGCCGTTAAGTGTTTCTGTTCCGTAGTTGAAAGGTGTGTTTGTGCATGCATTTTTAAGCGAACCGGACATCTTTGCACCGGATTCAAAGTAATTGTAAACTTCATTCCAGATGACAATATAGTCTTTCACTTTTACATTTGAAGCCCAGATGCCCTTAAGTTTAAGGGAATCACAGCCAAGAGCATCAATCATGGCATTGTACTGTGTCATGCCAAAATAATCTGCCAACATCTCGTATGCAATATTATCGCTTATGGACAGACAGAGATTAATTAATGTTTTTATATCGTACTGTGAACCAAATGCAGAGTTCTTAATCTTGCCTGAGCCGTCGTGATAGTGCTTCTCCTCGTATGTGAGCAGTGTGTTTTCATCAACAGCTCCACTGTCTATAATTTTGCAGCAATTTAAAATAAATCCGATTTTAATTGTGCAGGCGGAAAAGTATGTCTGGCTTGTATTATATGAAACGGCACGGGTGCCGTCTTTACGCCACGCTATTAATGATATATTTTTATCATAGTTAATCAGTGTATCCTGAAGTGTCCGGACACGAGTGTCATTTGCATCAATATCACCGTACACAATAAGCTCCTTTCCGTGATCTCCGAAAGAGTTTGGAGCTATCGGACCATCAGTAACAATAGAAGCTATGCTGGTGGTTTCTGAGTCTCTGAATGTCGTTGGAGGCTCAGATGTTGTTGTGTTTTCGGGAGTTTCAGATGAAGAAGGAACTCCCGGAGTTGTAGCATCAATTGTAGTGTCCTCTGACGTTATCTCATCAGTGCTGTGTTCATTACTCGGTTCTGTTTCGTTGACGCTTATGGTATGAATACAGCATGAAAGAATTGTTATTGCCAATATGGTTGTTAAGGCTAAAAATGCTTTTTTCAAAATTACTCCCCCGTTTTTATTCTTAGGTAAATTCAAAGAATAATATTTTAAATTCGTCATTTTTCTTGTAAGTCTGACAAATTATATCACATTTACCTGAAGCTATCAATCTATTATAAAAAAATACTCTCTTGGCATAAATGTGTTTCAATTAGAATAGAGGTGTCCCCTGTCTTTTTTGTGCATATTATATAGGGAATACAAAATTTTGAGGAATATTAACAAGATGACATTAATATATTTGTATTTTGAGATATTCACGAATGAGGAGGGTGTATAAATGGAGTTATGTAATTATCCGTGCCCTCATAAGACACGATGTTATGATATAGAAGCTATAGAAATTCCAATTGTTTACAATAAGTACGGCGACCATGATCCTAACGGTCTTTTGTACGTACTGAAGAAGGATGCTGAGCGTATTAGGAAAGGAGCGTGGGAGAACTTCAACATGGAGGTTCCGCAGCCTTATGAGGAGGTAATGCCCTTAGTTATCCGTGCTAATGTGGGAGATAAAGTGGAAATCTGTTTTTCTCATTCTCTTGACAGAAATCTGTCGATTCATGTGCAGGGGCTTGAGTATGATGTGCAGACATCAGACGGAGCAAGCGTTGGATTTAACAAAGATTCTACAACTAATCATCAGATAAAGTACACATGGTATGCAAAAGAGGAGGGCGTGTATCTGTTTAATGATATGGGCGATTCCACCGGAAGCGAGACAGGCACAAATATACACGGTCTGTTTGGAGCAATCATCGTAGAGGCGGCAGAATCACGGTGGCTGAATCCACAGACAGGGGAAGAACTGGAGAGCGGTCTGTTTGCAGATATTTATCATCCTGCAAAGCCGTCATTCAGAGAGTATGCTGTATTTTTCCATGATGAATTGGAGATAAAGGATAAAGACGGAAACCAGCCTATGGACCATCATACAGGGCTTCCTTTCTCAACCACGGCCATAAGCTACCGTTCTGAGCCTATGCGTAACCGTCATCCGCTGACCGATGATCCTGCCGATACGGCGGAGGATATTTCTATGAGTTCATGGGTATATGGTGATCCGGCACCGCCTATTCTCAGGGCATATGTGGGAGACCCCGCAAAAATCCGTCTTGTTCACGGAGGAGTCAAGGAGACCCATGTATTTCATCTTCATAACCACCAGTGGAGACTGGAAGGTAATAGTCAGAATTCTACCATAATCGATTCAATTTCAATAAGCCCGCAGGAATGTTACACCCTTGATATTCTTCATGGTGCGGGAAGTCTTAACGGAACTATAGGTGATGTTATTTTCCACTGCCACCTTTATCCTCATTTTCATGAGGGCATGTGGACTCTTTGGAGAATTCACGACAGGCTGGAGGATGGAACGGGGAAACTTCCTGACGGAACGAATAAAATCGAACCGACGGCACTTGAAAGGGCAAATTTTGTCAAAGGATTCAAAAGAGGTGCGCTCTACTGTGCTACCTGTCCATGTTATACAGATTGCAATCTTAAGGTGTTTGAAATTGCTCTTGTTCAGGCAAAGGTTGTATATAACCGGTATGGTTGGCATGACCCACAGGGAAGATTCTTTGTGTTGAAAGAAGAACTGGAGCGTCATGGAGGGCTTGAATGTTATATAGAGAAGGTTGAAAAATGTGAAATAAAGGTTGAACCTCTTGTTATCAGGGCAAATGCAGGTGACTGCATAGAGATACGGCTTACAAATCTCCTTCCTGAGCGGTTGGAGGGAAGCCCGTTTCAGATGGAAACCATAACCGACATTGCAGGCTATCACATTCACCTGGTCAAATTTGATACCATTGTTTCAGACGGTGCGGCAAATGGTTGGAATAATATTGCAGGTGCGAGAAAATATGAAACTTTAATTGAACGTTTCTTTGCAAATACTGAGTTAAACACGGTATTTTTCCATGACCATCTCTATGCAAATTCACATCAGCAGCACGGAGTGTTCGGAGCATTGATTGTGGAGGAGGCGGGAGCTACCTTCCATAATATACGGACAGGAGAGGAACTTGAATTTGGAACAAAAGCGGTTATAAGGCGTAAGGATGGAACATCCTTCAGAGAATTTGCACTGTTTGTCCATGACTTTGCTCTGCTGTTTGACAAGGACGGAAAACCGTTGAACCCACCTGAGGTGCCGGGCTCTCACGATGACCCGGGTGTAATGGGTATCAATTACAGGTGTGAGCCTATGAGGGAAAGACTTAAATGCAAAGACGACCCTGCATATATTTTCAGTTCACTTGTTCATGGAGATCCTGCAACGCCGATACTTGAAACTTATCCGGGAGACGAGATGATGATTCGTCTGTTGGACGGTGCCCATGAGGAACAGCATGCCTTTAACCTGACGGGATTATCATGGGAAAAGGATTTAAATGACATTACCTCACCTGAGGTTGCGTCACAGACATTAGGCATCTCGGAGGCATTTAATATAAGGATTACGAAGAGATATCAGGCAGGAGATTACCTGTATTATTTTGGAGGAATTGATGATGCATGGCTGGGACTTTGGGGAATTATCCGTGCTTACAGGCATTATAACAAGAAGTTAAAGCCAATATGTAAACCAAAGGACAGCATTATTCCGCTGCCGCCATGTCCTACGAAGGATTCTGTCATAAGAAAATATGAAGTGGCGGCCATACAGAGAAATATACCATACAACCGGTACGGTGACCATGACCCTGACGGACTTATATTTGTACCGCTGGAGGATGTTGAGGCTGCAAAGGATGAGTGTTATAAACCGAAACCGCTTATTCTCAGAGCTAATGCAGGTGACTGGATAGAGATAACACTTCACAACCTTTTTGATAAGGATAAACCGATACAGTATTTTGATTATCCGAGTGTGCCTCTTGACAAGAAACACAAGCCGTCAATGCGCGTGTCCCTTAATCCGCAATTTTTAAATTACGACCCGGTCTGTGATTCGGGAATAAATGTGGGGTATAATAATCACGAGCAGACAGTGGGTGTAGGAGAGAGCAAAAAGTATCTGTGGTATGCAGACAAGGAGTACGGAACGTGTATCATACAGTCATTTGGAGATATGAGAAACCACAGGTACCATGGACTGTTCGGCGTCATTATAATTGAGCCTGTAGGAGCCAAATGGTATAAGAACTGTTGCAGGACAAAAGCACTTTATGATGAGGAGGCCGTCATAACCGCACCGGGAGAGGAGACGTTCAGGGAGTGTGTTGTGGTGACACAGAACGGAATCCGCATGCTTGATAAAGATGGCGAGCTGGTAAAAACGGCAGCAGGCGAAGAAGGTGATGATGTGGATGCAGAGGACACAGGCGAAAAGGGATACAACTACCGTTCTGAGAGATTTGCCAACAGACTTAAGAAGGATTCAAGGATATGGAAGATATTCAGCAGCAAGGTTCACGGCGACCCTGCGACACCTGTCTTTGAAGCATATTCTGACGAGAGGGTAATATTCCGTATGGCTATGCCGGCAGATAAACCGAGAAATGTGGGCTTTTGTATTCACGGACACACTTGGAGAAGAAGACCGAAAGATAAGCAGTCAGAACCGGTTGCACTGCAGGGCGCAGTCAGCATAGGAAATGTCTATAATTTTGAACTGAACGGCGGTGCGTCAGAACCCGGTGATTACCTGTACCGCTCAGGAAGCTTAAAGTGGGATGTTGAGTCAGGTATGTGGGGAATATTCCGCGTGCTTAAGAAAAATATGCGCTGCAAGTGCAGGAATATGTGCAGGAAAGTACTTGGAAGGAAGAAGAAGTAAGATTACTGTTTAACGTACTAAGTGCTTCGGCTTGTTATTATATTTTTTATTCTAAGCTTCGGAAATAAGTTTATCTAAGAACTTTGCTCGTTACGATTATTTAAATATACGTAACCGCCACCTCATGCGACGTCCTGTCGGCGAATTACTATGTATTAGAGTAGCAAAGTTCTAAGATAAACTAATATCCTACGCTATGAATAAAAAATACAATAACAAGTCGAAGCACTTATTTGCGCTAAATCAGGAATTGTGCATTTTAGCATCCCCTGTGGGGCGCGGTGTGATGGGAATCTTGTGTATTGTATAAATTATGTGTAAATATGTCTGACGTATTTACCGAAAACGGTTAGAATTGGAAAATTGTAAAGGTAACCGTCAACTTTAGAACTAAAATTCGGTTGTGAACAAAAAACCAAGATTCTAACTGTTAGTTTTAGTTTGGACTGACGGTTAAGTAGTCAAAAATAAGAAAAAAGCTGTAATTGTTTGTTTAGAACTACGGTTGAAAATAAAAAGATAAAATTCAAACCGCAATTTAGTTTAGAAGCAACGGTTGCTTTAACAATTTTGGTAGTTCAACCGTCTTATAATTACATACAAAAAAACAGTGGCATCTTATTTTGTTGACAAGAAGCTTAATTAACAATAAAATGGGAGCAACGATAAAAGTGTGGACTACAGCAGACGTAATGCGTAGGGATTTGGGAGGTACTGATATGGAATGGATTAACATCTATGGCTTGGTTTTTATGGCTGTTATTATGATTCCTAACATTATCTTTGCGATTAAATGTAAAGATGGTTTTGAAAATAAATGGAACAATAAATTAGTCGAGTGCATTGAGCAAATAGGTAGATTTGGTTGCTTTGGATTTATGATAATCAACATTCCGGGTACCTGGTTTGGTTGGTGGTCTGACGAAACATTTGTAATATATCTTGTTGTAGATGTACTACTCGTAATGCTTTACTGCATAATTTGGATCATTTGTTTTAAAAGAAACAGCATGTTTAGAGCATTGGCCCTTTCCATTATTCCATCGGTACTATTTTTGTTTAGTGGAATTATGAGCAGGTCAGCCTTATTGATTGTAGCATCCATATTTTTTGCGCCAAGTCATATTGCAATTTCCTATAAAAATGTCAAGTAACAGAAAACTAAGAAGTTGCGGGGGGTGATTAAAGTGAGTACTTTATATGTGTCTGATTTAGATGGTACTTTATTGAGAAGCAATGAAGTGACCTCGGAATACACAAATAGTGTCATTAACAGTCTGACGGATAGAGGAATGATTTTTTCTTATGCTACAGCACGTTCACTAATTACAGCCAAGAAAGTGACCAAAGGAATAAATGCAAAAATTCCATTAATTGTTTATAATGGTGCATTTGTAATTGATAATGTTACAGAGGATATATTGATTGCAAATTATTTTGATGAGTCAGTGTATAAAGTGTTAGACGACTTGTTTGCGAACAAGATATATCCAATTGTTTACGCGTACATAGAGGGGAAAGAGAAATTTTCATTTATACCGGAGTTATGCACAGTGGGAATGAATAAGTTTATTGCCAGCAGAAGTGGTGATGTTAGGACTAATGTCGTAAAAACAACGGATGAGTTGAAATTGGGAAATATTTTTTATATTACTTGTATAGATGAACCAAATAAACTAAAGCCGTTATATGATAAATATAAAAATATTTTTCATTGCGTTTACCAGACAGATATTTATACGAATGAACAATGGCTTGAGATTATGCCTTTAGCTGCTTCAAAGTCAAATGCCATAAGGCAATTACAAGGATTGTTGAAATGCGAGAAGTTAATCGTTTTTGGTGATGGTAAAAATGATATTGATATGTTTGAACTGGCTGATGAAAGCTATGCCGTGCAAAACGCTGATGAGGATTTGAAAAAATATGCTACTGCAATTATTTCATCAAATGATGAAGATGGTGTTGCAAAGTGGCTTGATAGTACATTTAATTTATAAACTGGAATTTGTGGAGGAGTGCAATGAATAAAATTGGTACAAAAATAATAGATACAGAACGTTGTACTTTGAGAAGAATTGTTCCGGATGATTATCAAATGATGTTTGAAAACTGGGCAAAATACGAAGAAGTCTGCAGATACTTTCCGTTTAATCCTGTAACGGATATGGAAATATATAAAGAAAAGGTACATAAATGGGCAAACAATTATGAATCTGACACATATTTTCATTGGGTAATTGAATGGAAAGAAAATCATGAATTGATTGGAACGATTAATTTGGGAAATGTTGAAGAATCATGTTTTATGTCGGATACATGCTATATGCTTTCACCACAGCATTGGGGACAAGGTATAATGACAGAGGTGCTTAAAGCTGTACTGAAATATGCATTTGATGAGATTGAATTAAATCGTGTTCAGGCTGAAGTGTTTGATGGTAATGTTGCATCTGTACGTGTATTAACAAAGTGTGGAATGCGGTTTGAAGGAATTGCCAGACAAAAATATTACAAAAATGGCACGTTTATTGACACTGCGCAGTACGCAGTTCTTAAGAGTGATTTTAAATAATAACTCCCAATTTGCAGAATGGAAAATAAGAAGGTAGGGTTAAAGAGAATGATACATTTAATTGATGTTAATGAAGAGAATTGGATTGATATTGCAAGACTTAAGGTGAAAGAAGAACAACAAAAATATCTTGACCGTCCAATCGGAATCATAGCAAGAGGATATATATATCGTAATTGTAATGCCCGCGTATTTGGTATTGCTGACGATTCACAGATTATTGGAGTTGCATTGGTTCGAGATTTTACTGAAGAACCTATAAACTATGATTTGCAACAGTTTATGATTGACCAACGATTTCAGAATAAGGGTTATGGGACAGAAGCATTACGACTGATTTTAGATTTACTAAAACAGGAAGGAAGATATAATAGTGTAGAAGTTTGTGTAAACCGTGAAGATACCATGGCATTACATGTTTATGAAAAAGTTGGATTTGTTGATAGCGGATATATTGATGACGATTTACCAAATTGCTTAAACTTAATTTATCATTTAAGATAGATAGATAACTCCCGATTTGCAATTTACATAATTTTATCATCGTTTGAAAGGAAAATGGTATCCAACCCTTTAAAGAAGATTCAAAGAAGGCGGTAAATAAGTTCTGGGAAAAATATGGAACGGATAAAATTGAGGCAGAGGCTAATAAGAAGCTGTACAAAAAATATAGTTGTAATTATTAAGTTTTATGCTATAATACAATTAATAAAAGGCAATCGCCACAGAGTGGTTGACCAGCTATAAGAAGAAGACCTTCCCTATCTCGCCAAAGTACAGGGAAGGTCTTTTACTACTTTAGTGACAAATCATATAAATGAATGCCAGTAGTGCCAATAGGAACATTCCGAAAGACATTAAGTCTTTAAAGTCGAATCTATTCTTCATGAGCATCACCTCCATTCTATGTAATGGAGGTCAACCACCCTATAACACGATTGCCGGTAGCTGTAAAGCTACTATAGTTATTATAACACAAATAATAAGGGAACACAAGTTCGAATATATAACGAAAGATTATAAAGAATAGGCTTTATGCAGGTGGAATAGTGTCATTGCGAGGCGACTGGATTTTGGAAGTGAAGTAGATAGAAAAATAAGAATTTGCAGAGGAGATTTAGATGAATATTAAACTATTAAGAGATTGCATTGAATATAAAGAGCAAGTAATTAACTGGCTGAATCAAGAATTTGGATGTGAGACAAGCTACAGATTTTATAAAGAGTTAATAGAACATAGTATTGAGGAAGATGAACTTCCGATAACATTTGTGGCAATTGAGAATGAGATTTTAGTAGGTACAGTTGGTCTTTGGAGAGGGGATTTACTTTCACGACAGGATTTATATCCGTGGTTATCGGCATTAGTTGTGAACCCAAATTATAGAAATCGAAAGATTGGTCAGCAACTACAACAGTTCATAGAAGAATATTGTAGAAATAAACACTATGAACAAATTTACTTATATACAGATTTAGTTAATTACTATGAAAAAACGGGATGGATAGCTGTTGGTAAAGGGTATGAATATATGGGTGGGGAAGTAACTATTTATAAGAAGAGTCTCAAAGATTAAGTTTACGAGATAAAAGTTTATAGATATTACATTCGACAAATTTCAATTTGCAATTTACATAATTTTGTCATCACTTGAGAGGAGAGTGCTATGAAGAAGATTTTGATTACCGGTGGAACAACATTTGTCAGCAAGTATGCTGCACTGTATTTTTCAGAGAACAAATATGATGTGTATGTTCTTAACAGAAATACAAAGCCACAGATTGAAGGTGTTACCTTAATTGAGGGGGACAGGCATGAATTAGGTGATAAGCTTAAAGATATTCATTTTGATATCGTGGCTGATATCACAGCTTATAATTCGGCTGACATAATTGATTTGTATGAGGCGCTTGGTTCATTTGACCAATATATAATGATAAGTTCAAGTGCAGTATATCCGGAAAATGGTATCCAACCCTTTAAAGAAGATTCAAAGAAGGCAGCAAATAAGTTCTGGGGAAAATATGGAACGGATAAAATCGAAGCAGAGAATAGCTTATTAGAAAGAGTACCAAATGCATATATCTTAAGACCACCATATTTATACGGTCCGATGGATAATGTATATAGAGAGGCATTTATATTTGATTGTGCAAGAGATGACAGAAAGTTTTATCTGCCAAAAGATGGGGATATGAAGCTGCAGTTCTTTCATGTGAAAGATTTGTGCAGACTTATTGAAGTGATTATTGAAACAAAGCCAACGGAGCATATTTTTAATGTTGGAAATGTTGAGGCCGTATCAATAAAAGAATGGGTTACAATGTGTTATGCCTGCTTCAACAAGATTCCTGCTTTTGTGAACGTTTATGAAGATATAGAGCAGAGAAATTATTTTAGTTTTTATGATTATGAATACTACTTAGATGTAACAAAACAGCAGGAAATATATCCGGATACAATCTCTTTGGAGGAGGGGTTAAGAGAGTCCGCTGAATGGTACGTTTCAAATGAGGCAGAGGTTAATAAGAAGCCGTACATAAAATTTATTGATGAAAATCTGGCATGATAAAAGGCAATCGCCACAGATGGGACTAGCATAAGACAATTATATGTGTAAGGGACAGATAAGAATGGAGGATGAAAAGATGAGATGGATATGATAGTTGGTTTTGCATTTGTTATGGTGTAGGGCGGATATACATTTCCCCTCTGTGAGACTAGAAATATTAAAAAATTCTATTGGAAAATAGGAATACTTGTGGTATTATACGTATAGGATATAACTGTAATGCATTACAGTTTTGGTCTGGGCGTAAGCTCTTTGGACCACCGCAGGCGGGAAGAATTTCCCGCCATTTTTACTATTATGAGAGTTTTGGAGGAGTTAATGAAAGAACTCAGTGTATTTATAGATGAATCAGGAGACTTTGGAGAAATAACCGAACGACCTGCGTATTATTTGGTGACGCTTTTGTTTCATGACCAGAAGAATGAAATTGCTTCTAACGTAAAAAAACTTGAGGATAGTACCAAGAATTCCGGATTTGATTTTGAATATATCCATACGGGGCCTGTTATCAGACGAGAGGATGTATTTTCGGGATTATCCATTGATGAACGCAGAAAGCTACTTTTTAAGATGTTGAATTTTATTACCAGTAGCCCAATTACATATGAGGTTGCCGTTGTAAATCGAAAGGAAGCACCGGATAAGATTTCGCTTTCCGGTAGATTAGGGCGTGAAATCTCAGACGTGATAGAAAAGAGCAAAACGTTTTTTGATGGGTTTGACAAAATTATTGTATATTACGATAATGGTTATCCAAACTTTTTTGAAATCCAAACTTATTATAACATTGTGGCTTAAAAAGTACACTTTGATTATAAAAAGTTTGGATTTTATTTTGTATCTATTCTGGTTTAAAATCCGCAAAAAGCGGTTAATGTATTGGTTTTATTTTTCCACTTTGGAGTAATTTTCTTATCATTTTCATCTTCTAACACGGCTAAAGCTTTAAGTTCATCTTCTGTTGAAATATCCAAATATACCATTGTTGTCTGAAGTTGTGCATGTCCAAGCAGAAAAGAGATTTGAACAATGTTTATGCCTTCTTCCAGCCAATGGGATGCCCTTGCATGTCGAAACTGATGTGCATGAAGATCAAGTGGAACATCTTCGCAAAGCATATGCGCTTTTGCAGCATATTCTTTTAATCTTTTTGCTACAGCAGGCTGTGAAAGTTTGCTGTGTTTATCTGTACGCTTAGAATAAAACAAATACTCATCCTGTTCCGGTTTACATCCATGAAATTCAGATATATATTTTTTTAAATGCGAAACTGCTTTTGGCAAGAGATAAAGAGTTCTTGTCTTATCCCCTTTTCCTATGACATTTACATACGGTTTTGTACTATCCAGTTTTAGATGTGATATTTTCATTGAAAGTAACTCGTCCAGTCTGGCAGCGGTGGCATATAAAACTATCATTAATACAAGATCCCTTCGACCGGTTCTGGTTGTTGTATCAGGCATTTCCATTAATACTTTAATTGCTTCTTTGGTAAGTCCATGCACTTTTTTCTTTGAGCATTTTTTCTTTTTAATTGTTGTAGAATTCTGATAAACAGATAATACCTGTATGTTTTTATCTGCCGCATATTTTAAAAACTCTCTAAGGGAAGCTAAACGTACATTACAAGTTTCAGGTTTATTGTTTCTTTTGGATACAAGCCATACAAGCCAGTCTTCAATGTATTGTTTGTCAAAGCAGTTCCACTCCAACTGTGCAGGCGTGATTTTTTTCTCCTGCTCTAAATACTTTATGTAAATTTCAAGAGTTGTTTTATAAGATTTAATGGTATGCTGACTGCCGGTTTTATGTTTCGGAGCATAATCATTTAAAAATCCTGAGATACATTGGGAAACAAGTATCGCTTCATTCATCGACTTCTTCATAAGCTACCTCCGGAATAATCTCATCAAAACTTTTTTCTGTTTTTTCTTCCAGGATAGACGCCATGGAAGGAACAATTGAATAATAGTATTTCGTGCTCTCAAGACTGCTGTGCCCCATACTTTTACTTAAGTAAATCAGCTTATCATAAAAATCAAAACCGGAATCAATCCATTTATTTATATTTTCCGTTGCATAATGATGGCGTAACTGATAAGCTGTGGCATAGCTTGTATTTGCCTTATCCCATATTTTACGAAAGGTACTCCATACCCAAATACGTGAACGACCGGTATCCACAGTCGTAGGAAAAAAGTAAATACGTTCAGGATAAAGAATGCTGATAGCTTCATGATACTGCTTTAGTAATGAATTCATTGTATCGTGCAGTACGATATAATGCTGACTATGCCCCTTTGACTGATGGACATTCAGAATGCCATTTGGCAAATCAACATCTGCTACCTTTAAATGTCTTGCTTCCGTTGTTCGGATTCCGCTACTATAAAGCAACCGAAAAAATACAGGGATAGTAATTTTAAGATTTCTATCCATAAGACGATTATTATTGATTGGATAATTATCGCATTCATGAAAGAAGTTCGAAAGTTCCTGTTCAGTAAATGCATGTGGAATATATGTGCTTTGTTCGTGTCGGGGAATATCAGGGAGTTGTATGTCTGTCAGTCCCCTGTTTTGTAAGTACTGCAAGAAATTTATAAGAGGATATATTCTGCTACGCGTAGAGTTGTTCTTTTCTGTAATACGTTGAACGCACCAACTGTCTACCATCTCTTGTGTTATGTCGGATGCTTCCGGCCAATTCTGATAACAATAATTATCAAAAATAGACAGGTATACAACAGACAGTTCTGATTCACGGTCTATTGTATGACAGTAAGTTATATAATCCTGTAAATACTGATTGGGAATTATTTTAAACTTTTGCATATCGAAACACCTCCTCTGGTACAGGATAGTCTTCGATGCTGAGTGCACATTCTTTTAAATGTGCAAAATCGGCATAAAGATATGTTTCTACAGAAACTGGATCCGTATGTCCCATTGATTTACTAATAACCGGCTGTGGAATACCGTTTTCCATTAATGCTGTTGCAAAATGATGACGAAATATATGAGCTCCTTTTCTTTCACCACTGTTCTGACGAAGCTCTGCCAGTTTTAATACTTTATTTACTACATCATTGATTGTTGTGCAACCACATACCCTATTTACCGGTGTGGATTCCGAAAGAAATACATAAGGTACGTCTGTTTCCGGGCGTTCGTGTATTATATAATCATAAAGGGCATTTCCGACAACAGGAATTAATGGCATCTCGAATGGATATCCCGTTTTTTGTTGTGCAATTCGAATTATGGAGCTATCCCAGTCTATAGCATCCAGTCTTAAGCCGGAAATATCACTACGCCTTAAACCATAGTGAACTAAAAGAAGCCCAATAGCTCTATCTCGAAGCGAAAGATTTATGTCATGATTGTTAAGTACTTCTTTTATCTTTAAAATTTCATCTTCAGTAAGATATTGAATTATTTTTCGCCCATGGTGTATCTTGGGAAGCAGATTCAATATACGCTGGCATTCTGAATGTTTCCATGTCATTCCTGTTTTAAACACTGCACGCAGATTTTTTACATAAGTTCTGCTTTTAGAAAGTTTCCCCTCGTCATTTAGAAAAAAGCTCAAAACATCTTTTTCAGAAATATCTTTCAAATGCAAACGTCCTTTGGATTGCGCAAAAGAAAGGAATGTCACTCCACAGTTTGATTCAATATATATTGTCTTATCTTTTTTTCCACGTTCTTTATCATAAATCCGATAATGAGTAATAAGATTTTGAAACTCAGGAACAAGGTTACTAAATGCATCATATGAGATAAGTGGCTGTCGCACACCCTTTCCAGGAAAATTCTTATCTAAATGAAATTTTTTGATACCATTAAAGATGGTATATGCCTGTTTCTGTACATATACAGATGTAGTGGTTTTCTTGAATGATTCATATATATCCACATATGAATTCCATCTTTCATGTTCATTGTTAGCAAGGATATACTGGACAAGTACCTGAAAACGGTAAATGTAATCGGTAGCATATCCTGCATCCTTCATCTGTTGAAATAACTGTTGTTGATTTTCTTGTAAATATTTTATATCCATAATGATTACCTCCTTCAAGGTAATCATACAGAAAAAAAGCAAAAATAAAATCCATACTTTTTATAATCAGAGTGTACTTTTTAAGCCACAATGTTATAATAAGTTTGGATTTCAAAAAAGTTTGGATAACCGTTGAAATCCAAATATTTGGATTTTAATGGTCAAATTGAACTCGGAGCAATTCTAAATACAGTATTTTCAATTCATTTTTCTAATGTTGAGTTTCGGAAAGCAGAACCACAAAAATATCGTTTGTTACAAGCAGCTGATTTTATTTGTAGTATGGAACTTCTAAAAATCAAGAAGAATGAAAATCGTTTAAGCAAGTCAGAAAAACAATTTTTCTATAAATCACAGGAGTTGAAGAAAACCTTCTTTAAAACAGTTGATAAGAAACGTTTGAGAAAATGATGTTATCATCGAAAGGAGAAAATGAAATTAGTCTTAATTGCACCGGATGATTCATTAACAACAATAGCTGAGATTACTCCCGAAACAAAGTTAGAAGATTCCCTAAATTATACTATTAATTTGCAGGAAGGAAAAAATAGAATAAAAGTAGTTGCCGGAAAAGATACAAGATTAGATATTGAATTATCTATTCCAATAGGAGAATTTGAAGAATTAGGTTATTAGGAGAGATGTGATTATCAGCAAGTTGCAAGTAGAGAATTACCGATACTACATCGTGCAAAAGAAATAATAAATTAATTAAGAATTGACCGAGCTCTTTAGAGCGAGGGATGCTTCTTGTCCGCAGGACAAGAAGATGGGAAAAAGATTTATAAAAATAAGAATTTGTAACAGGAGATATTGGGAACATGGATTTTGAATTAAAACAATTGGATATAAGCGATATTGATATGATTAAAATTTTTTTTGCAGATGTATTTACAAATGAACCTTGGAATACTATATTGATGAGTTTTGCGTTTGCCGAACTAAACAAGGGCTTGGAATTGGAACAAAGTTTTTAAGAAGTGTAGAGCAATATATTGTTAGCAAAGATATAGTACAAATATTTTTACAGACAGAAAGGAATGTTCCGGCTTATCATTTTTATAAGAAAAATGATTTTATTGAATTAGAGGGGCATGTATCTTTTGCAAAAAAAATTAGATTATAGCCCGATAAAATCAAAAGTGCGAAGCACGGCACGAACTAACTGGATTTTGGAGGTTGGAGTAGATAGAAAAATAAAAACAAATATTTGGTATTGACTCAACTATGATAACCGGAGTAAGTATAAGGACGTTGAGGTATTATGATGAAATAGGTTTGTTAAGACCAACGGAATTAACAGAGACTGGTTATCGGCTCTATGATAACAAAGCGTTAGAAAAGCTGCAGGAAATCTTGTTCTTTAGAGAATTGGAAATACCGTTGATTGATATTAAGAAAATCATGGATGATCCGAATTATGATAAAGAACAGATTTTAATAACGCAAAAGAATTTGCTGGAACAGAAGCGAAATCGATTAAATGGGATTATTGAGTTGATCACGGATGTAATGAAAGGAGTTAATACCATGAGTTTTGAAGCGTTTAGTAATGATGAAGTGCAGAAAATTGTGAATCATACGTTAGAATGTATGCCGAAAGAGAATATTGATGAACAGGTGCAAAAGTTTGGGAGTTTGGAAAAATATAAAGAATACTTATCATCCGGTTTTACAAATGAACAGGCTATGACGGACTTAATGAAGTGGTATGGAAGCAAAGAAAAGGCAATGGAAGCAATCATGCAGTCAACCGGTAATACTGAGGAAATAAAACAGGAACAGGACGAAAATACTAAAATCTACAAACTGTTTATGTCTGCAAAAGAATGCGATAATATGGATATGGAACGGTCTGCCGTAGAGATGCTTGCGGAAAACTACAAAAAGATGTTTGCACTTGATAATGCAAGAAGTATTTTACTTGATTTGTCAAAAGAATATCTGCAGAATTCAAAATTGGCAGAGGTTACCGACAGTCAGTTTGGAAAAGGTTGTTCAGAATATGTTGCAAATGCCATTAAGCGTTACTATGGAGTATAGTAAGGTGTTATTCTGGATTTTCATTAGGTCAAATAAAAAAGAACATGTGATAGCCATTGCAATGAGACCTATTAGCCAGCCGCCGTTTCCAATTGAGAAGATAGAAGAAATGACTAAAATGATGGGAGGCGAAGAGGATATGAGAGATGATATTATTATCAGACCAGAAACACCAAAGGATTACAAGGATATTGTTTCTTTGGTTTTGCGTTCTTTTAAGGAAGGTACAGAGTATTCCGACGGTACGGATATTGTAGCACTAATCGAGGAAATCAGAGTATCAGAGTACTATGTTCCGGAGTTGTCATTTGTGGCAGAACTTAATGGAAAGATAGTCGGACACTTCCTGTTTTCAAAGTTTCCGTTGTCAAAAACGGCAAATGGAGAGCACAAAGAGGATAATAAAATTGTTATGCTGGCACCGGTTTCTGTGCATGCAGATTACTTTCACAAGCATATAGGCGTTACGATGCTGACAATGGGAATTCAGAAGGTAAGAGAAGCAGGTTATAAGGGGATTACTGTAGAGGAAAATTATAATTTCTATAACCGCGTAGGATTTAAAACATCGTCGGAATATGGTATATATCCAACAAGTGGATATCCGATGACGGAGCCAAGATGTATGATGTGTCAGGAAACATATAAAGGTTCCTTAGACGGAATACAGGGCTATATTGTTTATGATATGTACTATAATGCATAAACTTTATATTATACCAATAAAGGTGGGGTAATTCCACTTTATAGTTGCAATCAATAAGTTTTATGCTATAATACAATCATAAGAGGCAATCGCCACAGAGTGGTTGACCAGATTAAGAAAAACAAAAACCTTCCTGAACCGACCAAGGTACAGGGAAGGTTTTTGTTATACTAATGACAAACCAAACGAATGAATAAAAGTGTTTAATAAAATTGAATGAAATTGCAGTACATCAGATGATTGTACCGGAAGAACAGGTGCAACCCAGGCAATGACAAGGCAGTTTTTACGAAAGATGATTTGAGGAAGATGATTTTTGATAGTGTTTCATGCGAAATAGAGGAAAAATTGTGGGCAAAAATACCAAGTTATTATGTTGATGAGTCTTTTGTGAGGCTTATTTCGTTTAAGGATCATATTAACATTGAGGCACGGGCTGCGATTCAACATAAGGAAGAATTGGTAGGATATAAATTTACTCCTAAGGGAATGGTGCAAATATATTTGAAACAGGATATACCATATGAAGTTTTGAAACAGATATTTGCAGAAACTTTAGAGCGATAAATCGGAATTTATAGAAATAAGCACCCAGAATTTACAGAAATAGAAAAATCAGTATTTGAGGAGATAGAGACAGTGAAACTGAAGAACATTTTGATTGTTGTTAAAAATGTTGAGAAATCAAAACAATTTTATCATGACTTATTTGGTCTTGATATGGTACTTGACAATGATGGCAACATGATTTTAACGGAAGGTCTGGTGCTCCAAGACGAAAAAATTTGGAAAAAGTTTTTGGGAAAAGACATTATTCCAAAAAGTAATTCTTGTGAACTGTATTTTGAAGAACAGGATATAGAAGCGTTTATTGATAAATTGGAAAAGCTATATCCTTCAATTCAATATGTCAATCGACTTATGACACATAGCTGGGGACAGAAAGTAATCCGTTTTTACGATTTAGACGGTAATTTAATTGAAGTTGGAACGCCTATGTAAAGCGAAAGATTTGTGCAGACTTGGTGTCTTATTTTAAGGATTATGAGAAAGCAAAAGAGTGGACTTTGGAGGAGAAATAAGTAACCCCAAGTTAACCATAGAATGAGGTGTTAAAAATGAATAATGAAAAAGAACTTATAATAGAACTTCAGGACACGGAATGGCCATTTGAATATGCAGATCATGACAGAAACATAGCAAGGGCAATTGTCTACGAT
>JBGVOM010000054.1:0-3437 GCA_045126515.1 Lachnospiraceae bacterium | reverse complement strand
AGTCCTCTTGTCTGCCATATGAGCTGGATGAAAGAATCTGTCAAGGATGCACCTGCACCACTTGTGGCTTCGTCCTTGACAGATTCCTTCTATCCAGCTTTTCTGTAATCAAGAGGACTAAGCCTTTCTTTGTACTTCCGCACATCTTTTAATCATTAAACGCTCTCATAAGTGCCTTTGTTGATGCGCTTTGTATTGCATCCAGTAACGGCATATGCATTCTGATTCTGTCTGCATAAGGATTTCCTTTTCCATCATTCGTCGGTGCTTTTGCAGCACTTAGGACTTCTATCACTTCCCGCATTTGCATCGTAAATATCAATCCATCTGTGTAGCGTTCAATTGTATTTATCAATTCCTTATTTTCTTTTCTGTAAAGCGCTTTTGCAAGATTGTTCGCGCCTGCTTTTGACCATCTCATTCTCCGGTGCTTCATTCGCATTGTTATGACCGTGCAGTTCTGGCTCTCCTGTACTCCCATGTGCTTGTATAGAATCCCCTCCGATGGCTTGGGTATCGTTATTCCCTGCTTGTCATAAGGCAGTAATCCGTGCTTATTGTTTCTCAGATATTGTAACAGTTCTCTGGCGTGTTTGCTTTCCTTATCCTTTTCATCTGGACTTTCCACACTGGTTGCATATACCTCTATATAATTCAGCATTTCTTCGATTTTTTCTGCTTCAAACAGCTCGTGTATTTCTTTCTGCGCCTTCTTGTCTTTTATCTTTCTCAAGATTTCCTGATGAATATGATATCGGTCTAATTGAAAAATAGCATCCGCATCATATGGCTCCTTAATCCAGCTTCCTCCGTCTCCATTTAAGATTCTTTGTCCAATCTCATCCGCATCGTATTTCTGACGGATACAGGCTTCCCGTTTCTCGTGAAAGGTGTTGCTGTCTTCCATTCCAGCAAGCATGGTTTTTTCCACTAGTGTACTACGGTTTTCCTTTTCTTTCTCTGCATCCCATCCTTCATACATGGTGAACACTTTCATTTCCTGCTTTTTCATTTTTTTGTGATGCTCATCCTGCATGTGAAGCCATACTCCGTCCATTTCTTCAAAGAGTACTGGTATCGATTTAGAACCTTCTGTCTGGTCAGCATTCATCTGCTGTACTGCATGTGTTTCTTCCTCATCAATTCTTTCGCCTAGCCGCTGTACAAGATTCCATACACCTTGCGGACTGATGTATTGGCCGCAGGTTTCATTAATCATTTCTGCTGTTACACGGTATGGAGATTCCGTGATTGTCATAGCTATCTTTTCTGCCAGATTCGTTGAAATCAGGCCAATCTTATCCATCTGCATGGCTTGATCCAAAAGATAAATATATTCCACTTGGCCTTCTTCGCTCTCTGTTCGATAGACTCTTCTTGAGTAAGAAACTTCACCATATACTGTTTTTATACTGGTGTCTCTGGTTCCTTTATCACGGTAAATCTTTTTATCTCTCCCTTCTGCAAGCTCTTTATCATAGCTCTCCAACATAATCCTAGTAATTTCCCTGCCGAGTTCACAGACATATGCAAAAATTTTTTTCTCCAATTCCTTGAAAGATACGAGGTTCTCCGCTAAAATAGTATTCATCATACAGTCTCCTTTACATGTTTTTCTCGACAATTAACATCATAAAGAAAAACTGTATGATTGGGAAGTGGTTAATTCTACTTCCCATTATTTTTGCCAATTAAAATTTTACACTAACTTGATTTTTCGGAGGCCATACAAGTCTTTTTTTCATCCGTAATATTACTAACACCAGTATCATTATTACCTTCAATTCCTGTAATAATATGCAGGCAAACGTTGGTTGACATACTTCTATTCTGTGATATACTTTCATTAAGGAAATCACTAATGTCTGGGCACTGAACCCTTTCATTTAAGGTTGTTTCTTTTTTTTGACAAACTCAACCTTTTTCTTTACCAATAAAGTTAATCTTTTTGAGACCTGTTGTATACCAATCAATGTCCATAACATATTCTGCATCAATTTCATATTCGCTCATAAACATTGACACTCCTTGGAATTTATCACATACCACGTATAATATGCCTTCATCGCAACTGAAATTTATCCATTTCATTGCATCTCCTACATATTCGATATGCTTAAGCGCAAGATTATGAACATCAATACTTCTCTCAAGTCCTTCTGTCATTTCCGTATCCAGTTGCTCTGCTCTTACTGTGCCAACTCCGTATCTATAACCATGTGAATAAAGTCCATACACGCTATCACCTATACCAAGAACAATGGTATCTTCTCGATAAAATGTAGATTCATCTGAATGTCCTATTTCGCCCCATAATTTTACATACTTGATAACCGTTCCCTCTGCCGGCAGCCTTGAAGATTTGCTTGATATGATTCTTAGCCACGCTTTTGTCTCATTGACACCTGATGAATCGTTATAGCGAATTAACACAGCATGTCCATTATCAAAATTCAGTTTTGCCAAAGAATTATTAAGATAACGTAAGCCTCTTACCTTTGCTCCTATCAGACAATTAAATTCTTCACTGACATCCTCTACTTCAATGGCTTCTTCTCTGACATATGGATTGATACTCAGCTCTACATAATCTTCAATAACCAGATGTTTGTCACCGCAATACATTAAATATGAATTTCTTTCGGCATTCTTATAGCCATGAACTTTCATCTTTTCTACTTTGTACAACGTCTCTCCAACTGCATCTCTAAAAGCACGAATTCCTTTATACTGCTTACCTTGTTGTTGTCTCCAAACCATTTCATAATATGCCATAAACATATTTGCCGCATCATACTCTCCCGTATGCCAATAACCCTCCTTCCAAGAAATGCTGCTTAACACCCCCGGATTGTCAGGATCATCTTCTTCTCCAATTGTGCTGTCAGCTCCTATGTCCAACAATCTTTCTGCGACGTGGAGGACATATTGGTCATAGCTTGACCAACACAATGCTTCTAAGCAACTGGCACCATTTTTCCCTTCATTTGCCTTTACATCAAAGCCGTGTTTTAAGAATAATTCCGTTAGTCTTACATTAACACTTCCCACTTTTCTATGTGAAATATATGCTTCTGACAAAATAGTTTCTTCCATGTTTTCGTCATATGTATTGATTGATTCACCCAGACTTGCGATATACTGCTCTAAGCTAAGCCAATCTATTTTTTTCTTATTCAGTTCTTTATAAATTCTTTCTGCAATAGCTTTCATACAGATACCGCCCCTTCCATCAGCTCTTTCACAAAAATAATCTTATTAGCTTCTCTTATTTTTTCATCAGACAGCTTTATGCTTTCTTGAAATGCCTTGACCAATTGCTCTGTATCCACATTAGTAATAATCGATTCCAAACAAGCTACTTCTTTCACCAACGCTTTTCTCTCAACCTGCTTGTCCCGTAAAACCCTATATACCTTATATCCCTGAGCAGCATT
>JBGVOM010000053.1:0-22416 GCA_045126515.1 Lachnospiraceae bacterium | reverse complement strand
CCATGGACAATGGCTTATTAAAGTACGCTTCTTTTATAGAATGATAGAATAAATCAGAATCTTTTCTTGAAATTAATCAAAAAACAGCAAAAATGAAGCTGCCGCTTCACGAATTTTCATTCGTTAAAGCGACAGCCCCTTGTTATGAGGGGGGGAGATAGTGAGTGTTTAATCAACTATCTAAAGATATTATAACCAGTAAATATGGACAAATTATGAACAATATATAAAAAATAACAAAAAAAACATAAAATAACAAATGTTATATGTCAAAATGACGAATGAAGAGCTGAGAAGTAGCAGATTGCCTTGAAAATAAAAGAAAATTCGTCAATTTGACTCTTTTGCAATAGTATAGTGGGAAACTTTATGCTAGAAAACCTGTAAAGCATACTTTCTATTTTAGGGGAAAATATAAAATATGCTAGTGAAATCTTTGCTTTGTAGAAAGAGAATAGGAGGAAGAAGATGAAGGAAACAAAACTATATGGCTATATGCGAGTATCTTCAAAGGAGCAGAATGAGGAACGGCAGAGAATTGCGTTACTGGAAGAAGGGGTACCCGAGAAAAATATTTATATGGACAAACAATCAGGAAAAAATTTTGAACGAAAACAGTATCAGAGGTTAATAAAGAAATTAGATGAGAAATCAGTACTGTTTATTAAATCTATTGACAGGCTTGGAAGAAATTATGCGGAGTTGAATGAACAGTGGAGGATTATCACGAAGGAGAAGAAAGCAGACATTGTAGTCATTGATATGCCTTTATTGGATACACGAAGGGAAAAAAGCTTATTGGGAACTTTTATTAGTGATATTGTGCTGGCGTTGCTTAGTTATGTGGCAGAGAATGAAAGAAGTAACATAAAGCAACGTCAGGCGGAGGGGATTGCAGCAGCAAAAAGCGGGGAGTAAAATTTGGAAGACCGTCCAGTAGATTGCCGGATAATTTTGAAGAGGTGCGTGAACGCTGGATAAAAAAAGAAATACCAGTGTCAGAGGCGGCAAAACTATGCGGAATGGCAAACACCACATTTTTCAGATATGCAAAAAGGATGGGGGAAAATGATAGAGATTACGTTTTGTAAAGAGTTTGACATCATGAATAAATAGTACTGTCATTTTAGGCGAAATTCCATAAAGTATACCTTTTGAAAATATTACAGAATCATTAACAAATTACATATTAACACAAAATACTGGGGTGCGCAAGAAAGAAAACACAAATTTAACAGGTAGTAATGTTAGAAAATTCCAGTTTAAAAAGGTATACTTTTTGGAATACTAATAAGTTATGGAATGATAGACAAAGAGGAAAGATAGGAAGAAGCGAGAGGAGAAAAGAAATGAATTGTTATTTTCATGAGGAAAAAGTAAGTGTTGGAAAATGTGAGGATTGTGGAAAGTTTTTGTGCAAAACTTGTGCATCGCAGTATGAGCCATATGTATTGTGTACTCCATGTGCAACAAAGCGTCAAAAAGTAAATAAATCCAGGCGAGAAAAAAATGAAAAAAATTTAAAGAATTTTTGTATAAAATCTTTGATAGCAGATGTGATTTTTACAATTTTGGGGATATGTTATGTGTGTTATGATGGAATTTCAAGTTCGGAATGGTATATAGGAGTAGCAGTGGTTTTAATTTGTATGGCATTTCCTACGGTGTTAAGAATATGCTGGAATATTAAAGAGAAGTTCAAATCAAATAGAATAAAGATTAAAATAAGATTTGTAACTGAAGAAATGATTTGGATGGAATGGTGTATGGATTTTTGCCTTTTCATTTTAGCATTAGTAGTCGCAGCATTATTGGGAATGGTATTATCTCCGTTTGTAATTATTACCATAGTACAAAAAATTAAGATTTTGATGGGAAAAGATATTAAGTTTAAAAAGTTATTTGATATTTTAGTGTAAAATAAAAGAGGAAAAAGAAATGAAAAAGAAACAAATAGCAACGTTATTAGCAGTGGTGGGACTTGCCCTAACTTCATGTGGAACAAAAGATAAAACGGCAGAAAATCAGAATGCAGAAGTTATGGAAGAATCAGAAACAACGTTACAAGAAAGTAAAGAGGTAACGGATACGCAGACTCCTACGGATACAACGGCTCCAACAAATACACCACGGCCAACAGAAGCTGCAACAGGAGAAATTGAGGTGACATTAGAGACCATAAATGATTCTTATGTGGGCTCTGATGGTGTGGAGGCATATAAGTCAGTATATACTTATCCTATTGTAAAAATACAGGGAAATGAAGTGGCAACAAGTACAATAGAACTGGATCAAAATGCAAAAAAAGAAGAGTTTTTAAGAAATGAGCAATTGGCGAAAAGTGGAGCAGAATCTTATTATCAGGAAGTAATTGCAAGTGATTATTCCTATGAATTTTATGGCCCGGGTTACGATAAGATGGGATATGAGTTAAAGCTGGCGAACAAATCTATGATTTCGTTTGAAACAAAAAGTGGAAGTTACTGTATAGGCGGAATGCAAGGAAATACTCAAATGAGAGGACTCACCTATGATGCAAAGACAGGAGCTGTATTGGGATTAGAAGATATTTTTGCAGATGGGGCAGGAGTGACTGCGATATTTAAAGAATTATTAGCAAAGGAAAGTGTAGAACAGGGATATATGGCATATGTTGCTGAAGAAGTAAACCATGCAGCAGATGAGATTTTGAAAGAAACAAACTGGTTTTTTGCGGAAGATGGAATTCATTTTATCGCAAATGAGTATGTAATGACAGGATTTGGTGAATACAGGGAGTTTGTTTTTTCCTATGATGAAATTCCGGCAATGAAAGAAGAATATAAAGTTCAGTAGCTGTTTGGGCATTAAGAAAGAGAGTGTGAGAAAATGAAGTGTTTTAAGAAAATAGCAAGTTTGTCAGCTGTATTTGTGATGTGCTTACTCTTTAGTATTACATCTAAAGCAGATGCAGGACTAACAGAGGTGATAGGTGGAACTACCATGGAAACGGCAACTCCCATATCCTTTGGAGTGGATTATGTATCGGCGAAGGATGGAGAGGATGCGTATTACAAATTTACAACACCGGGGAAGAAGGCATATTATTTTCTGTATGTGAAGAATATTAATATTTCGTACCACACATATGAATATTTTAATATAAAAATTAAAAATGCATATGAAGAAATTATCGGAAAAATAGGGTATGCGGTTGCTCGTCCCAACGAAGATGCTACGTTGGAAGTGGTATTAGATCCAAATACGACATACTATATCCATGCGAATGCAGTGAACAGTGGTAATTTCCGAATGTGTTTGTACTATAACGAAGATAAAATAGGGGATAATATGGAAACAAGTACCAGAGTAGCGTTGAGTCGTAATGTGACAGGCACGATAGATGGAACTGGTGACGAAGACTGGTATTGGTTCCAAACAGGAAACTACAGAGATTATATTTTGAATTTTAAGAGTTTGTCAAATGGAGGATATACAAAGGCATATGTATATAATCAATATGGTGAGGTGCTGGGAGAGGATGGTGTGTCTTCTTCTATGTATGGAGGAAGAGATATTTATCTAAATAATCTTACACCAAATACAAGATATTATATACGAATATTTGGACAAAGTGAGTATGGATATAAATACCTTTTCAATGTATCCCCAAACCGTATCTCCATCCAGGATACAACAGTCAGCTATAACACAACATATACATACAACGGCAAAAATATTCAGCCGGGAATAATTGTAACATATAATGGTAAAACGTTATCCAGAGGAAGTGATTATACGGTTTCTTATTCCAATAACAAGAAACCGGGCAGAGCAAAAATTATAATTAGAGGTATGAACGGATATACGGGAACCGTTACCAAGAGTTTTGACATTCTTCCAAAGAAGCAGACGATAAAAAAATTGGTCAATACATCCGGCAGGAAATTGAAAGTATCTTATACAAAGGATATTACTGCAACCGGTTACGAAATCCAGTATAGCCCTTATAAGACATTTTTTTATGACACGCAGACTGTGAAAGTAAAGGGAAAGAATAATAGCGCGAAAACCATTACAAAACTTAAGAAAAACCAGACATACTATGTTCGGGTAAGAACATATGTAAAAAGTGGTTCTGTCACAGTGGCAGGTAAATGGAGTACTGCTAAAAAGATAAAAATGAAGAAATAAATAATACTTCTGACTTGGATACAATAGTGGTGGCAACAGAAGCACCGCAAAATATAGCAGAAGCGACAGAGGTGAATTTTGAAATACCGGAAGATGGTAGGGAAGCATCAACAGAAGAAAAAATAAATGAAGAAGAAACAGCACCTACATCAGAATAGGAAGAACCTGTCGGCTTTGCTGAAGTAAAGATTACAATGGAAACAATAGAAGATTCTCAAGTGGCATCGGATGGTACAACAGTATATTTATATAGCTACATTTACCCAAATATCACCATAGGGGGAATCAGCTTGTAACTGCCAAAATTATGGATGAATTATACGGGGAAGGTTATGATAGAGTAATTTATTATATGGGAATGCAGAATGAGTCGGTAATTTCCTTGTGTTATAAGCAAGAAAGTTATTGTATTGGCGGAGCACATGGAAATGCTATCTGGTCCCCAGTTAATTATGATATAGCAAGTGGTGAAATACTAACATTGAAAGATATGTTTGAAGACAGTACTGCAGCATTTAATGACATCAAAGAAAATATATTAATTCAGTGTGTCAGCCAGAAGATGGACTTCATTTTTGGGCAAATGAGTATCTTTTGGTAGGTTTGGGAGAATACTATGATTTTGTAATTGGATATGACGAATTAATAGGTTGGAAAGGATAAAAGTGATGAAACGAAGAATACAAAGGTGGTTAATGCTTTTTATGGCACTGGTTATATTTGTGTCTTTTTCGCTACCAGTACAGGCAAAAACTCATGATGTAACAAAACAAAGGAAAAAAGAGATTGGGATAATGTTGGATGATACTTCGGAATTTTTGGTTTTATATGCAACTTATCATAACAAGCCGGGAAAATTGAAATTAACCAACAGGCAGAAAACGAATTTAGTATGTTTTGCTACACAGAAATTTTCTAAATATCAAATTCATGTAGTATATAAAAACGGTAAATTTATGTACAAATTTACAGCATCCAAAAGCCAGATAAAAAAACAGTTAAAACAATTATTTGGAAATAATGCAAAATTCGATTTGGCAAATGTTTCCGGTGGCAATATAAAGAAAGATATTACTAATCTGTATTGGAAAAAAGGGAATATAATATACCAGCATCCAGGAGAATGGGGAGATCAAAGACCAGTGGGAAAGGTATCTAAGGTGTATCAATTATCGGATGATACATATAGGGTTAAATATATTACATATCTCTATACATCAGAGGGTGATTACAAAGTAGCTGAATACAGCATAAGATTGAAAGCTAACAAAAAATCTCAGTATAAGTATAATATTGTTGGGATTGAATTAGTCAAGAACTATTGTTTACGATAAAATGGTAACCAATTTTTGAAAATTGGCCATTCACAGCGAATAATCGGATGAAATAGTCACATTCACACTTGGCGTTTTTCAAAGAACAGCACATAGCCGATACAATTCATCTCAGAAAGGCTGTTAAAAATTCTGCCTTTCTGAGATGAATTGTATCGGCTATGTGCGTCCTGATAACCATCAAATAATTGTTGCTTTTTATCTGAATATCAGTTATTCTCTTTTGAGAGAGAATAACTGATATTCTTATTTTTTAGATAAAAGGAGGAAAACACATATGAATTCAACAACTATATGCATACTAATATCCATTGTTGCTTACATGGCAGCCGTTGTTGGGATTGGTGTTATATTTTCAAAAAGAAACAAGAACACAGAGGACTTTTATTTAGGAGGCAGAAAATTAGGTCCCTTTGTAACTGCAATGAGTGCAGAAGCTTCGGACATGAGCAGCTGGCTGCTTATGGGACTGCCGGGAGTGGCATTGATTTCCGGTCTGGCAGATGCATCCTGGACGGCCATTGGACTTGCAGCAGGTACCTATATCAACTGGCTGATTGTGGCAAAGCGTTTGCGTATATATACACATATGTCAAAAAATTCTGCAACGATTCCGGCATTTTTCTCCAATCGTTACAGAGATGAAAAGAGAATACTATCTGTTATGGCAGCAATCGTAATTGTAATCTTTTTTGTACCTTACACTGCATCCGGATTTGCAGCTTGCGGAAAATTATTTAATTCCTTATTTGGAATCGACTACTTTACAGCTATGCTCCTTAGTGCTCTGGTAATCGTTATTTATACTACTTTGGGAGGATTTTTAGCTGCAAGTACCAGTGATTTTATCCAGAGTATTGTAATGACACTTGCTATTTTTGTAGTAATTATTTACGGTGTCTCCAGTGTAGGAGGAATGGGGGCGGTTATGGATAATGCGGCCTCTATGGCAGGCTATTTTTCCCTTACAAGCACATACGATGCTGCCGCAGATGCCTCTAAGCCTTATGGTATTTTAAATATTATTTCTACTTTGGCCTGGGGATTGGGATATTTTGGTATGCCCCATATTTTGCTGCGTTTTATGGCCATTGAAAAACCAGAAAAAATTAAGCTTTCCAGAAGAGTTGCCAGCGTCTGGGTGGTGATTTCCATGACAGTTTCCATCTTTATTGGTATTGTAGGAAATGCTATGATAAAAAATGGTGTAATTACAGATTTAGAGGATTCTGAAAGAGTTATCATAAAAATTGCAAGTTTAATCAGTGAACATGGAATTTTGGCAGCTATTGTGGCAGGTGTAATTCTTGCAGGAATTCTTGCAGCAACCATGTCTACCGCAGATTCACAATTGCTGGCAGCAGCTTCCGGCGTGTCGCAGAATATTGTAAAAGAAGTGTTAGTAAAAGATTTAAGTGAAAAGGCTTCTATGATAATTGCCAGAGTTACACTTATAGTGATATCTGTCATTGGTGTAATCATTGCATCTAATCCGGAAAGCTCAGTATTTGCCATTGTGTCCTTTGCCTGGGCCGGCTTTGGAGCGACATTTGGACCTGTTATGTTAGTAGCGCTGTTCTGGAAACGCTCTAATATGAAGGGAGCACTGGCTGGTATGTTAAGTGGTGCAATTACTGTATTTGTATGGAAATTCCTGATTCGTCCGGTGGGAGGAGCATGGGATATTTATGAACTGCTTCCGGCATTTTTAGTGTCACTGGCATTTATTGTGGTAGTGAGCCTGTTGACAGAAAAACCATCAGAGGAAATTGTGGCGGAATTTGACCAGGTAGCAGCAGAGATGAAGAAAACATGTTAGGTAAAACACATATGACAGTGGGAATTGCCGCCACACTGGCAATCACCAGACCGGCAAGTCTTGCAGAGCTTGTACTGGCTGCCGGTATTGGCGGAGTGGGAGCTGTAATCAGTGATATAGATGTCGGAACATCGGAATCCCATAAGGATGCGAATAAAATTATTGCGATGACAACAATAACGATGCTTGGGATAGGAGCACTGGATTATTATTTTCAGTTAGGGATTTGGAACAGGATTAAAAGTAATAGAACAGTGTATCAAATGCTTATTGCGGCTTTTGTTTTTCTTGGGATTTGTGTCTATGGGAAAGAACAGCCCCATCGCTCATTTATGCATTCTTTTTTGGCAATGATATTGCTTTCCGGGGTAATAGCAGTGATTTATCCTGGGGCTGTTATATATTTTGCCATTGGATTTTTGTCGCACCTTACATTAGATATTTTTAATTATAAGAAAGTGAGGCTGTGCTATCCTTCGAAAAAAGGAATTTGTTTTCGGATGTTTCATGCCCATGGAATGGCAAATGATATTGCATTTATTACCGGAGTGATTGTTGCAGTGGCAGAAGTGATACTGTTGGTATGGCAGAAGTTTCAGTGAAAGTTAACAAAAAATAAAAAAACAAGTATTGGAAGGGAGTAATTATGAAGAAAGCAATTGGATATATTTTGGGGATTATTGGAATTATTTTGACAATATCTGGAATTATCTTTAAAATAGAAGGGGCACTATCTGGAATGTCTTTTTCCATTCCAGGCTCTCCGGATGGACCTACCACTATTTTTCTGGCAGGTGCTCTTGGCAGAGATATTTCTTTGGGAATTATTGCCGCTGGAGTAGGGCTGATAATAATCGCAACACTACTATTAGTAAAAGGTAAAAAGCGTAAATAATTAGATACAGAAAAGAAGGGATAAATAATGGGATTTCAGTCAATCAATGAAATCGAAAAATTTTCTTTTGAAGATTGTAAGATTTATAAGTTTCAGGTAAAAGAAAATCAGATACAAATGGAATTAGAAGCATTAATTGTAAAGCCGGATAATTCACAGAATACCAACTATACAGAAAGTTATGCAGGGACTACGGTAGCAAAATTTACTGGTGGCAAGATTCTATCCGGAATCAAAGATGGATATAAATATTATGATGCCAATGATGTATTGCAGAAAGAAGTACCAGATGAACCATTAACACAGGAACAACTGGAGACATTTCCGGCAAGCTGTGAAGGGGCATTCTTATTTTCAGTGTCAAAAGTAAAACAGGAAAATAATTTATATTATTATGAGTTGGGAATTGAGTTTGAAGACGAAGAAGATAATACGGTGGCAGATTCTTACCAGTTACAGATATGTTTTGAAAAAGCAGTGTTTACCTGGGAAGAATATTTGAATCGTGTGCAAAGGTAAAAAGAATGAACTGAAAGGGGTAATAATTATGGCAAAATTAAAAAAATTATTGGAAAGACTTGAGTATATCAGTCTGATTGGAGATGAAAATACAGAGGTAACAGACATTGCAAATGATTCCAGAAAAGTAGGAGAAGGATCATTATTTTTCTGTATCAGCGGAGCAGCCTTTGACGGACACAACTTTGCAAAAGAAGTAGTAGAAAAAGGTGCCAAAGTTCTGGTGGTGGAAAAGGAAGTAGGAGAATTTCCGGGAGTCACCATTGTAAAAGTGGAAAATACCAGATATGCCATGGCATTGATTTCAGCGGCTTATTATGGACATCCGGCAGAAAAGTTAAAAGTAATCGGAATTACCGGAACAAAGGGAAAAACAACTACTACTTATATGGTAAAATCCATTTTAGAAAATGCAGGTCATAAAGTCGGTTTGATTGGAACCATTGAAGCCATTATCGGAGATAAGAAAATTCCTGCAAATAATACCACACCGGAATCCATGACCATTCAAAAGTATTTTAGCGAGATGGTGGAAGCAGGCTGTGATACGGTTGTAATGGAAGTATCTTCTCAGGGACTGATGCTCCATAGAACAGCAGGATTTACTTTTGAAATCGGAATCTTTACTAATTTAGAGCCGGATCATATTGGACCAAACGAACATGCAAGTTTCGAAGAATATATGGCATGTAAGGGAATGTTATTCTCCCAGTGCCGTTATGGAATAGCAAATATAGATGATGAACATTTTGAAGGTGTCATGAAGCATGCAACCTGTAAATTAGAAACCTTTGGCTTTTCTGAGAAAGCAGATTTACGGGCAGAACAGGTAGAATTATTAAAGACACCGGGCTATTTGGGTGTAAAATATAAGACAAAGGGATTGATTGAAATGGATGTGGAAATCGATATCCCGGGAAAATTTAGTGTATATAATTCACTGACAGCCATTGCAATCTGTCTGCATTTTGGCGTATCCAAAGAAAATATTTTAAAGGCATTAAAAGAAGCAAAAGTAAAGGGCAGAATTGAGATGGTGAAGGTATCCGATAAATTTACACTGATGATTGATTATGCCCATAATGCCATGAGTTTAGAAAGTCTTTTGTCTACTTTAAAAGACTATCATCCGAAGCGCCTTGTATGTCTGTTTGGATGTGGAGGAAATCGTTCTAAGTTAAGAAGATATGAGATGGGAGAAGTGTCCGGAAGACTGGCAGACCTTACCATTATCACATCAGATAATCCAAGAGATGAAGAACCACAGGCAATCATTGATGATATTAAAATCGGTATCGGAAAAACTGAAGGAAAATATGTGGAGATTTTAGATAGAAAAGAAGCTATCGCTTATGCAATCAACCATGGAGAAGAAGGCGATGTGATTGTTTTGGCGGGTAAAGGACATGAAGATTATCAGGAAATTAAAGGCAAAAAATATCCTATGGATGAACGTGTACTGATTCAGGAAATTCTTGCAGGTAAATAATCATGCAGGAATTATATGCAGATATTATTGTAGATATTTCACATGAAAAGTTAGATAAGGTCTTTCAATTTCGTATACCGAAAGAACTGCAGTCTGAGCTTAAGGTGGGAATGGTGGCAGAATTTCCTTTTGGTGCCGGAAACCGCTTAACGAAGGGATTTGTAGTCAGAATCAGTACAGAATGTGATTATGACAAAACAAAAATAAAATCATTGATTAAAATTGCAAAAAAGGATATGGGAGTGGAGAGCGAGTTTATTCTTCTGGCAGAATATATCAGTAAAAACTACGGTTCTACTATGCTGCAGGCGCTAAAAACGGTGGTACCTATCAAACAGAAAGTTCAGGCGGCGCAAGACAGTATTCTTACTTTGAAGGTGGATCGGGGGCAGGCGGAATATCTGCTAAAAACATACCAGTCGAAAAATTATAAGGCAAAGGTAAGATTTTTACAGGCATTGTTAGAAGCACCAAATCACACTTTGCGAAAAAGCTGGGTGTTGAAACAAAAGATAGCCACACTGCCGGTAATTAAGGCGTTTGAAAAGGATGGTGTGATTTGGGTTCAAACGGAGCGGAATTACCGCAATCCAAATAGTGATATGCAATTGCAGGCAATTACTGACCACCAAAAAATCACTTTGACAAACATACAGCAAAGCTGCGTGGAAGAAATTTGGCAGGAGAGTCATTCCTTTTATCCACCGAAAGCACATTTGATTCACGGTGTTACCGGCAGCGGAAAAACAGTGATTTACATGGAACTGATTCGCAGAGTTATTGAGGAAGGACGTCAGGCAATTGTACTGATACCGGAGATTGCACTTACCTTTCAGACCGTGGAGCGTTTTCGGGAAATGTTTGGAGAAAGAGTGTCGTTTTTACATTCGAAGCTGTCAAAGGGAGAACGTTTTGACCAGTTAGAACGTGCCATGAAGGGTGAAATAGATATTATGGTGGGACCAAGGTCTGCGCTGTTTACGCCTTTTAAAAAGCTTGGAGTCATTGTGGTGGATGAGGAGCATGAACAAAGCTATAAAAGCGAAACCATGCCCAAATATCATGCCAGAGAGGTGGCTATAGAGCGGGCAAGAATGAATCATGGATTTGTGGTGTTAGGTTCTGCCACGCCTTCGGTGGAATCGTATTACAAAGCACAATGCGGAGAATATAAGCTGTATTCTTTACAGGAACGTTATGCGGGACGTAGCATGGCAGACACGGAAATTATAGATTTGCGAGAAGAACTGCGTCAGGGAAACCGCTCGATTTTGAGCAGGCGATTAAGGGAATTAATGGTGGAGCGTTTGGCAAAGAAAGAGCAGATTATGCTCTTTATTAACCGGCGTGGTTTTGCAGGTTTTGTATCTTGTCGTTCCTGCGGAAAGGTTGTAAAATGTCCACACTGCGATGTATCTTTATCTTTGCACAATAATGGGAAAATGATATGTCACTATTGCGGATATGAGACCAAGGCTGTAAAAGTATGCCCTTCCTGTGGTTCTAAATACATTGGAGCATTTAAGGCAGGAACCCAGCAGATTGAAGAAGTTGTAAAACGGGAATTTCCAATGGCGAGGGTGCTTCGCATGGATATGGATACCACCAGAAATAAGGAAGGTCATGGAAAAATACTGTCTGCCTTTGCAAAAGAAGAAGCTGATATTTTAATTGGAACCCAGATGATTGTAAAGGGACATGATTTTCCGAAAGTGACCTTAGTGGCAGCTTTAGCAGCAGATATGTCTTTGTATGCTAACGATTATCATGCGGCGGAGCGCACGTTTCAGTTATTAACCCAGGCGGCAGGACGTGCAGGAAGGGGAGAACGGGCGGGACAGATGCTCATTCAGACTTATAGTCCGGACAATTACAGTATTGTCAGTGCGGCAAAACAGGATTATGAACTTTTTTATGAACAGGAAATGAATTACCGGAAATTAATGAATTATCCTCCTGCAAGAAATCTGTTAGCCATTCTGATTACATCTTTAGAAGAGGAAAAATTAAATGATTTTGCAGAAGAAATTAAAAGAAAAATCATGGAAGAAAGAACAGAAGGTATGGCTGTAATAGGTCCTGCAGAGGCATCTGTTTCTAAAATACAGGACTATTATCGAAAAGTAATCTACATAAAACATGAAAATTATGATATACTGACTAAGGTTAAGGATTGTATAGAATATTTCGTAAAAGAGCAGAAGAAAAATCAGGAGTGTTATATTCAATTTGATTTTAATCCAATCAATACGTATTAAATAAATTACTATGGAGGATGAGAAAATGGCATTGCGTAAAGTAAGAGTTATGGGTGACGATGTACTGAGAAAAAAGTGCAAAGAAGTAAAACAAGTAAATGAGAGAACCAGAATATTAATTGACGATATGTTAGATACCATGTACGAAGAAAACGGTGTGGGGCTTGCTGCACCACAGGTTGGTGTTTTAAAAAGAATCGTTGTGATTGATGTGGGAGATGGTCCATTTATACTTATCAATCCGATGATTATAGAAACTTCAGGAGAACAGACCGGAGATGAAGGATGTTTAAGTCTGCCGGGAAAATCTGCTGTGGTCACAAGACCGAATTATGTAAAAGTGCGTGCTTTTGATGAAGAAATGAATGAATTTGAGTTAGAAGGAACGGAACTACTAGCCCGTGCTATCTGTCATGAATGTGACCATTTAGATGGTATTTTGTATGTGGATAAGGCAGAGGGTGAAGTAAAAACAGTGCAGTATGATGAATATGAAGATTTTGATGGGGAATTCATGGAGGATTAAGCATGCGAGTGATATTTATGGGAACCCCGGACTTTGCTGTGGGGACTTTACAGGCAATTTATGAAGCAGGTCATGAGGTATGTCTTGTGGTGACACAGCCGGATAAGCCAAAGGGCAGAGGTCATGCCATGCAGTATACACCTGTAAAAGAATATGCGGTGGAAAAAGGGATAGAAGTATTCCAACCGGTGAAAATAAGAGAAGAGGAAGCAGTAGAAAAACTGCGAAGCTGTCAGGCAGACATTATGGTAGTGGTAGCTTTTGGACAAATTGTTTCGAAAGAGATTTTAGAGATGTGTCCATATGGCTGTATCAATGTGCATGCATCCCTGCTTCCAAAATATCGCGGTGCGGCACCAATACAGAGAGTTATCATTGATGGAGAAAAGGAATCCGGAGTCACAATTCAGCAGATGGATGAAGGAATAGATACTGGAGATATATTATCTAAAGTAGTAGTGCCTATCGATGAAAAAGAGACTGGAGGTACTTACCATGACAAGTTAGCAGAAGCAGGTGCGAAGCTTTGTGTTGCAACCATGGAAGATATTGCGGCAGGTAAAAGCACAAAAACACCTCAGAAAGACGAAGATTCCTGTTATGCAAAAAAGTTACAGAAAGAATTAGGAAAACTTGATTTTACAAAAGATGCGGTAGAAATAGAACGTCTGATTCGCGGATTAAACCCATGGCCTTCTGCATATACGACACTTCATGGAAAAACATTAAAGGTGTGGGCAGCAGATGTGGAAGATAAAGAATATGAAGGTGAAATAGGAACCATTGTTGCCAAAACAAAAAAAAGTCTGGTGGTAAAAACCGGAAAAGGTGCTCTGGCAATTACAGAATTACAATTAGCAGGAAAGAAACGGATGACTACAGAAAGCTTTTTGCTGGGGTATGAGGTTTGTGTAGGTGAAAAATTAGGTTGCTAATTTTTTATAAAAAGAATGAAAAATAAGTGAAAACCCTTTTATTGCAGACAAAAAGGTGTATAATATCCCAAAAAGGTAAGAAAAAAATCTAGGAGGTATGAGTATGTATTATCCTTATTATTTTGATCCAACGTATATATTAATTATAATTGGAATGTTATTAAGTCTTTTGGCATCTGCAAAATTAAAAAGCACTTACACAAAATATTCCAAAGTGAGAAGTCATACAGGAATGACAGGTGCACAGGTGGCAGAACGTCTGTTACATGCAGAAGGAATTTATGATGTGCGAATTGAACACATTTCGGGAAATCTGACCGATCATTATTCACCAAATGAAAAAGTATTAAGATTATCCGATGGTGTATATAATTCCACATCGGTAGCGGCAATAGGCGTGGCAGCCCATGAATGCGGACATGCAGTGCAACATAAAGAAAATTATGTTCCGCTGAAGATTCGTGGTAGTCTGGTACCGGCGGTAAACATTGGAGCACAGCTTTCCTGGCCGTTGATTTTTATTGGAATTATTTTCAGTTCGGCTGACTTTTTAATACAGTTTGGGATTATATTGTTTTCTCTGACAGTAATATTCCAGCTGGTTACCCTTCCGGTAGAATTTAATGCTTCCTCTAGAGCGCTGGCATCTTTGCAGCGGCACAATATTCTTTATGCAGAAGAAGCAAAGTCTACAAGAAAAGTTTTAAAAGCGGCGGCACTTACTTATGTGGCAGCAGCGGCAGCTTCTATTTTACAGTTACTGAGATTATTGTTATTATTTGGAGGAAGAAGAAACGATGACTAAATCAGTGAATCCAAGAGAACTGATTGTGGATATGTTAATTGAAATTACAAAAAATGGTGAATACAGCCATGTGGTAATTGGACAGACACTGGAAAAATACCAGTATCTGTCCAAGGCAGACAGAGCTTTTTTGAAGAAGGTGACAAATGGTACCATAGAACAGATGATATATATTGATTACATTTTGAATCATTATTCTAAGGTGAAGGTTAACAAAATGAAGCCGATGATTCGGGCAATTTTAAGAAGCTCGGTCTATCAGCTTTATTTTATGGATAGAATTCCTTCCTCTGCAGTCTGCAATGAGGCGGTAAAACTTACTGCAAAAAGAGGTTTTCAGAATCTGAAAGGCTTTGTGAATGGCGTTTTAAGAACCATTGTCAGGGAGGAATGTAAGGAAATCCTTCCGCCAAAAGAGCATGTCATTCAGTATTTGTCCGTGAAATATTCCACACCGGAGTGGCTTGTAAAGCAGTGGATGGAAGTGTACGGGAAAGAACAGACAGAGCACATGCTTTCCTATTTTCTTCAGGAGAAAAATACCACGATACGCTGTAATAATTCAAAGATTACAAGTATAAAATTAAAAGAGAAGCTTATCGAAGATGGAGTAAAGAAAATCGTGAATACTCCCCTTTCCTATGCCTTCGAAATTTCAGGATACGATTATCTTACAAGTCTTTCTTCGTTTCGGGAAGGACTTTTTGCCGTTCAGGATATGAGTTCCATGTTAGTGGCAGAGGCAGCGGGAGTGAAAGAAAACAATGTCTGCATTGATGTGTGTGCGGCACCGGGTGGGAAAACATTGCACGTGGCAGACAAACTTGGAGGTACGGGAAAGGTTTTTTGTGGTGATATCAGCGAAAGAAAGGCTGAAAAAATTATGGAAAACGTGGAGCGTATGGGCTTTGAAAACGTGGCAGTTCATGTGTGGGATGCCATGGAGTTTGAAGAAGAATTAAAGGATATAGCAGATATTGTGCTGGCAGATGTTCCATGCTCTGGTTTAGGAGTTATTGGAAGAAAGCCGGATATTAAGTTTAAAATGAGTCCTGAAGGGATGGAAGCACTAATTCCCATACAGAGAAAGATTCTTTCCAATGTGAGAAATTATGTAAAACCGGGCGGTGTGTTGATGTTTAGTACCTGTACGGTAAATGAAAAAGAAAATCAGGAAAATGTAAAGTGGTTTGTAAAAGAATATCCGGAATTTCAGCTGGAAGATTTTTCGGAGCAGATGCCGGAAATAGTAAAATCTCTGGTAAATAATGGACAGCTGCAGCTACTGCCGGGTGAATGCAATACTGATGGTTTTTTTATAGCAAAGCTTAGGAGAAAAGGATAGCGGGATAACAATATGGACAAAAAAGATATTAAATCAATGAATCTGAGTGAGTTAAAAAAAGACATGGAAGAGCTGGGAGAAAAAGCCTTTCGTGCAACTCAGATTTATGAATGGATTCATGTGAAATTAGTACCGAGTTTTGACCAAATGACAAATATTTCTGAAAAATTAAAAGAAAAACTTCGGGAAAGATATACCTTTACTACTTTGGAAATTGTAGATAAGCAGGTTTCAGCTATTGATGGCACGTCAAAATACTTGTTTCGTTTAGCGGATGGAAATTTAATTGAAAGTGTTTTGATGAAATACAAGCATGGAAATTCTGTATGTATATCTTCACAGGCAGGATGTCGTATGGGATGTAAATTTTGTGCCTCCACCATTGCCGGATTAAAGCGAAATTTATTACCATCGGAAATGTTAGAACAAATTTACCGAATTCAGCGGGAAAGCGGCGAAAGAGTTTCTAATGTGGTTGTCATGGGAACCGGAGAACCATTTGACAATTATGACAATCTCATATGTTTTTTGAAATTATTGACAGATGAAAAAGGGTTACATATCAGTGCCAGAAATATAACGGTTTCTACCTGCGGGATTGTACCGAAAATAAAAGAATTTGCCGATGAAAACATGCAGGTAACTCTTGCAATTTCCCTGCATGCGCCCAACAATGAAAAAAGAAAAAAGATGATGCCGGTTGCAAATAAATATTCTATTGAGGAATTATTAGAAGCTTGCAGATATTTTTTTGAAAAGACAGGACGGAGAATTACCTTTGAATACAGTCTTGCAAGTGGCGTAAATGATTCCGAACAGGATGCGGCAGAACTTATTTCTTTGGTAAAAGGTATGAATTGTCACGTGAATCTTATACCAATTAATCCGGTGGAAGAATTATCATTTGAAGGTTCTGCGAAAAAAGTTGCCGAAAAATTTAAAAATAAACTTGAAAAAAGTAGAATTAATGTTACTATTAGAAGGGAAATGGGCAGAGATATTGATGGTGCCTGTGGACAATTAAGACGGAAATTTGATGGAACAGTCAGAGAGGAAGGTACGAAGGAGTGTTGAAAACATTTTCCATTACAGATATTGGTTTAAAGCGGAAAATTAATCAGGATTATGTGTTTTCATCAGAAATGCAGGTTGGAAAGTTACCAAATCTTTTTATTGTTGCGGATGGTATGGGTGGACATAAGGCAGGAGACTATGCTTCCAGAGAGGCTACCAGAATCATTGTGGAGTCCATTAAAAACAGTGAAGAAAGTAGTCCGGTTAAGTTGATTCGTACAGCCATAGAACTGGCAAATAAATGTTTGTTGGAGAAAGCAAAAGAATCAGAGGACTATGCAGGTATGGGAACCACTATGGTGGCGGCGACTATTACAAAGGAATGTCTTTATGTGGCGAATGTGGGTGACAGCCGCCTTTATATCATCAATGATGAAATTAATCAGATTACCAAAGACCATTCCCTGGTGGAAGAGATGGTAAGGATGGGTGGAATTGATGAAGAGGCCGCTAAGTATCATCCCAAAAAGAATGTGATTACAAGAGCAGTAGGCGGAGCTGAAGAAATTGAAATAGATTTTTTTGAGATAAAATTGATGCCGGGTGATGTAATTTTAATGTGCTCTGACGGGCTTACAAATATGTTAGACGACGAAGAGATAAAACTAATTATAGAAAAGCAGCGAGATGTTATTGAGAAAGCCGAGGAACTGGTGAAAGCAGCCAATCAAAATGGCGGCAGAGATAATATTACTGTGACTATTATTGAACAGGCAGAATAATCCTTTAATTATTGAATATATGATAGAATAGATGATTTTGATAAAAAAATCATTGAGGAGGCAGATTATGTTAAAAACAGGAATCGTTATCGGTGAACGATATGAAATTATAGAGCAAATTGGAACAGGTGGTATGTCTTATGTATATAAGGCAAAAGACCATAAGTTAAATAGATACGTAGCAGTCAAGGTACTGAAGTCGGAATTTAGTGAAAACAAAGGTTTTGTGTCGAAATTCCGCGTGGAAGCACAGGCAGCAGCCGGGTTAGCTCATCCTAACATCGTAAATGTATATGATGTAGGGGAAGATAATGGACTGCACTATATTGTTATGGAACTGGTGGAAGGAATTACATTAAAGGAATACATTGAAAAGAAAGCAAGACTGTCAGTTAAAGAAGCGATTAGCATTGCCATTCAGGTTTCCATGGGAATAGAAGCAGCCCATAATAACCATATTATTCATAGAGATATCAAACCTCAGAATATTATTATTTCCAGAGAAGGAAAAGTGAAGGTAACCGATTTTGGAATTGCAAGAGCTGCTACATCGAATACCATTACATCCAATGTAATGGGCTCTGTACATTATACCTCACCGGAACAGGCACGAGGCGGTTATAGTGATGAAAAGAGTGATATTTATTCCTTGGGTATCACTATGTTTGAAATGTTAACGGGAAGAGTTCCGTTTAACGGTGAAACCACCGTGTCTATTGCAATTAAGCATATTCAGGATGAAATGCCATCTCCGAGGGACTTTGTGCCGGAAATTCCGGTGAGTGTGGAGCAGATTATCTTTAAGTGTACCCAGAAAAGTCCGGATCGCAGATATGATAATATGAGTCAGGTGATTGCAGATTTAAAAGAATCCCTGATTAATCCGGAAGCTTCTTTTGTACAGATGAATACAGTGGATGAAGATGCTGCAACAAAAATGATTCAGGATGATGAAATTAAGGAGATTCGCAGAAACACAAGGCCTGCCATGGCGAAAGAACATATAGAGGAATCCGGGGAATATGTAAGAAGAAGTGAGCGATACATGCCGGAAGAAGAGAACGATGAAGAAGAGGAAGATATGGATCCGAAAATGGATAAAATCGTAACTGTTCTTGGCATTGTTGCTGCTGTTATTATCGGTGTAGTGATTTTGTTTGGAGTTGGAAAAGCGCTGGGGGTGTTCAGTGGCTCTAAGGGAAAAGATGACAGTAAGGCACCATCAGCAATTACAGGCACAGTAGCGCCTACAGAAGCAGTAGATGATTCTGAAATGGTGGAAGTTCCTAGCATTTTAGGAAAAACTGTGGAAGAAGCAACTAAAATTTTAAATGAAGTTGGTCTTGGATTTACTCAGAATGGAACCATTGCTTCCGATGTGATTGAAGAAGGTCTGATTGCGCAGCAGAGTGTGGAGGCAGGAGAAAAAGTAGCAAAAAATACCCGCATCCTTGGGGTGGTAAGTAGTGGTGCTGCTTCTTTTAATCTGACAGATGTAACCGGAAGAAGTGCAGAAGAGGCAAAGAAGATTCTGGAAGGATTGGAACTTACGGTAGTACAGACAGAAGAATATGATAACAGTGTTGAAGAAGGTTATGTCATTTCTACCAGCCCGGCGGCTAACACACCGGTTGGAAAAGGTGATACAGTGACTATGGTAGTAAGCAAAGGAACAGAAAATGCCAAAGTACCTAAGCTTACGGGATTATCAGAAGATGCAGCAAAACTTGCATTAGAATCTGTAGGTTTGGCTCTTGGAAAAGTGGAAGAAACTTACAGTGAAACAAGTGCAGGCCTGGTTATCAGCCAGAATTATTCTGAAGGTACTGAGTTAAAGCCGGGTACTACAGTGGATATTGTAGTCAGCAAGGGTGCAGAACCGGAAGAAGTGAAGACATATAAAGGAATCATTAACATTCAGAAGCCGGATGGTTTTACAGAAGGAGAAGTGAAATTTGTCCTTACTCAGCAGGTGGGTTCTGAAACGGTAACCAGAACTTATGATGCGGGAACACTGGATGAAACAAGTTTCCCGTATAAATTAGAAATGTATGGTCAGAGTGGAGTAACTACAGGAACGGTAACTGTTTATGTCAATGAAGTGGCTCTGAGTCAAAGCTATAGTGTGACTTTCAGTGCTGTGAATGAATAAATATGCAAGGGAGAGTTATCAAAGGAATTGCCGGGTTTTACTATGTGCAGACGACAAAGGGTGTGTACGAATGTAAAGCCAAGGGCATTTTCCGAAAAATGAAAATAAAGATTATACCGGGCGATTATGTGACGATAGAGGTGTTGTCTGAGGAGGAAAAGACCGGAAATATTGAAACACTGATAGAACGCCGAAATGAGCTGATTCGCCCGGTGGTATCCAATGTGGACCAGGCACTGATTATTTTTGCTGCCAAAGAGCCACAGCCAAATTTTAATTTGTTGGACCGTATGATTCTGTTAATGAAGGAACAAGGCATTGATATTATACTTTGCTTTAACAAATTTGATTTGATTAGTGAAGAAGAAAAAGTGCAGTTAGAAGAAATTTATCAGGGTAGTGGATGTAAATTAATGTTTACCAGCACCAGGGAGAAGGTTGGTGTGGAAGAATTAAAAAAAGAACTTTCGGGAAAAACCACGGTGCTTGCCGGGCCTTCCGGTGTGGGAAAATCTTCTACCATCAATCTTTTGCAAAATCAAATCTGTATGGAAACCGGGGCGGTCAGTGAAAAGATTTCCCGGGGAAAGCATACCACCCGTCATGCGGAACTGATTGCGACAGATGAAAATACGTATCTGGTAGATACCCCGGGGTTTAGTTCCCTTTATGCACTGGATATTGAAAAAGAACAGTTAAAAGAATATTACGAAGAGTTTTTAGAATATAATGGATCCTGCCGATTTTTAGGATGTCTGCATTACAAAGAACCAGATTGTGCGGTGAAGGAAAAAGTGGAAGAAGGAAAGATAAGCAGGCTTCGTTATGAGAATTATATACAGATTTTAGAAGAAATTAAGAACAGGAAAAAATATTAGGAGGATAACTATGTTAGAAATTGCACCATCAATTTTATCAGCAGACTTTGCAAATCTTGGTGATAATATTAAGGTAGTGAAAAAAGCAGGAATAAAATATCTTCATATTGATGTTATGGATGGAAAGTTTGTTCCAAGCATTTCTTTTGGAATGCCGGTGATTCGTTCTATTCGGAAAATAACAGAAATGATTTTTGATGTGCATCTTATGATTGAGGAACCGGAGCGGTATATTGCAGAGTTTGCGGAATGTGGTGCAGACATTATAACGGTTCATGCCGAAGCCTGCCTTCATTTAGACAGAGTCATAACACAGATTAAAGAATGTGGCTGTAAAGCAGCAGTTGCTTTAAATCCTGCAACACCTTTGCAGACAATCGAGTATGTGCTGGACAAGCTGGACATGGTACTGATTATGAGCGTAAATCCTGGCTTTGGCGGACAGAAATATATTCCATATGCCACAGAAAAAATTAAAACTTTAAAATCTATGATTACCGAAAGAAATCTTGCCACCTTAATCGAAGTGGATGGTGGAGTCAATGCATCCAACGTGCAGGAAATCGCAGATGCAGGTGTTGATATTGCAGTTATGGGTTCAGCTGTGTTTAATGGAAATATAGAGGAAAATATTGCAAAAGTGAAAAAGTAAAAATGTAACAGTACAATTTTTGTGGTTACTAGGACGCACATAGCCGATACAATTCTTCTCGGAAAGGCAGGAATTTGAACAGCCTTTCCGAGAAGAATTGTATCGGCTATGTGCTGTTCTTGGACAACGACAAGTATGAATGTGACTATTTCATTTAATTAAGTCAATGTGCATCACAAACTTCAAAATGTAAGGGGGACAATTATAACTATCGGTTTCGAAAGACAGCTCATAAGTGCTGTCAATTCTTCCTTGAAAGGCAATTTGAGAGGCGTCTTTAACGAATACGAAATCCACTGTTTACGAAGACTTAGGCGCGACGGCTTTCCGGAGCGTCTTAGTCGTAGTTAACAGTTAGTTTGTATTCGTGTTGCCTCTGCCTTTCAAGGAAGAATTGGCAGCGCTTATGAGCGTCCTTCCAACCAATAACTCTGAACTGTTATAAAAAAGAGCAATTGAAAGTTGAAAATAGAGCTTGACTATGGTAGAATAATACATTGTGTTAGACTCTTTTATTGTATAAAAGAGTAGCAGAATAAGCAAAGGTTTAAAAGGAAAAAAACAAGTGAATGCTTGAAAACGAAGGAGATGTAGATAGATATGAAATTAGGTATCGTTGGATTACCGAACGTAGGAAAGAGTACATTATTTAATTCATTAACAAAGGCAGGCGCAGAATCAGCAAACTATCCGTTTTGCACCATCGATCCGAATATTGGTGTTGTTACCGTTCCAGATGAACGGTTAAAACTGCTCGGCGATATGTACCATTCCAAAAAGGTTACCCCTGCAGTCATTGAATTTGTTGACATCGCAGGTCTTGTTAAGGGTGCCAGCAAG
>JBGVOM010000052.1:0-7648 GCA_045126515.1 Lachnospiraceae bacterium | reverse complement strand
TACACTATCAAGGATGATGCTGTTCCTATTACCTGATTAGGTGTTGTGTCTATATTCAATTTTCAAAACCACCTGTTTAGATGGTTTGTTTGCTATGCCCTTTATTTCTTGGTTGTCCTCTACTTATTTGTTTCAAACTTTACACCTCGATTTCTGCGATAATCTTATCTATCTCATCACGAAGCACCTGTTCTCTCGCAACAATTTCTTTAATCTCTGCATTCAACTTCACAATATCAATCTTTTCTCTTGTATCTTCGGCTTCCACATAAGAAGAAACAGACAGGTTGTAGCCATTCTCAGATATTTCATTAAACGATACTAATTTTGAGAAGTGTTCCACATCCTCACGGCTTGTAAAAATGTCAACGATTCTCTGTATATTATCTTCCGTCAGTTTATTGTTATTTGTTACCTTGATACATTCATTTGTTGCATCAATGAACAATACTTTATTATCTGATTTACCTTTCTTCATCACCATGATACAGGTAGCAATGGATGTACCGAAGAAAAGATTTGCAGGTAACTGGATAATACAATCTACATAGTTATTCTCTACAAGATACTTTCTAATCTTCTGCTCAGCTCCGCCACGATACATGATACCCGGAAAACAAACAATAGCCGCTGTTCCATTCGGTGCAAGCCATGAAAGGCTGTGCATAATGAATGCTAAATCCGCTTTACTCTTTGGTGCTAAAACACCGGCAGGAGCGAATCTAGGGTCATTAATTAACAGCGGATTGTCGTCACCTTCCCACTTTATCGAATAAGGCGGATTAGACACAATAAGTTCAAATGGTTCATCATCCCAATGCTGCGGATTAATAAGTGTGTCTTCGCATTCAATATCAAACTTATCAAATCCTATATCGTGCAGGAACATATTGATTCTGCAAAGGTTGTATGTAGTAATATTGATTTCCTGTCCGAAAAAGCCATTTAATACTGCTTGCTTTCCGAGAACCTTTTCTGCTTTAAGAAGAAGAGAACCAGAACCACAGGCAGGGTCATACACCTTATTAATTGTTTTCTTTCCAACTGTTCCAAGTCGTGTCAAAAGTTCCGAAACATCGGCTGGTGTAAAAAATTCTCCACCGGACTTACCCGCATTAGAAGCATACATTGTCATAAGATATTCGTATGCATCTCCAAACGCATCTATATCATGGTCCTTAACAGAACCAAGATTCATATTGGCTACACCATCAAGCAGCTTAACAAGTCTCTCATTTCGCTTTGCAACAGTAGAACCAAGTTTATTACTGTTCACATCAAAATCATCAAACAATCCGGCAAAGCTTCCTTCAGATTCGCTTCCTTTCGCTGATTCCTCAATATGGTTAAATACTCTCTCCAATGTTTCATTAAGATTCTCATCATTGGCAGCCTTCACCCTGACATTACAAAATAATTCTGACGGAAGGATAAAGAATCCTTTTTCTTCAACCAGACCTTCTCTAGCCTCCTCCACATCGGCATCATTCATTTTTGCATAATCAAAATCTTTATTTCCGGCTTCTGCCTCTCCTTCGTTGATATATGCTGTAAGGTTTTCAGAAACATATCTATAAAACATCGTTCCAAGAACATAGTTCTTGAAATCCCATCCATCTACTGCCCCACGAAGTTCGTCCGCAATCGCCCATATAGCTCGATGCAGTTCTTCTCGCTCTTGTTCCTTTTTATTATCAATTGCCATTTAATCTTCCTCCTGGTAGGTTATTTTTCCTTACTTACTTTGCTGTCATCAACATAATCAACAATATCTGCAAAATTACAGTTCAATTCCTTGCAGATTCTCTCCAAAACTGACAATTTCACAGATTCACCGTTTGTCATCTTTGCCATCGTACTGGAACTAAGACCGGTTTTCTTACATAAATCGCCTTTATTCATGTTGTTATCAATCAGTAGTTTCCATAATCCATTATAACTAATTGCCATAATTTTTCCCTTTCTCATCAACAATACTATGCCAATTAACACTGGTACCATTATACCACACAAATTGCAAATACTCAATTTGCATTTGCGAATATCGGATATCAGTATTCAAAGAAAAAGGAACCAAGATGGACTGCTCCTATCTTGATTCCCATTATATATCGCATATTGTCCAATTATACGGACTTGCACCTATTATTCAGATATTATTCTGGCACTTTTCTCAACTTTCTCAACAGTATTACTTCAATACCTATTATTCCATAAAACAGACAAATAAAAACCTACTCTTCATAATATTTTACTTCATATTCTGCATTATTCGCATTTTTCAAGAGCATCTGCAAGTTTTTGAGCCTCTTCGTAAGTACTTACTTGAACATTACAACTTCCACCAGTGATTGCTGACATTACAGTCGGATTTGCAATCATTTCTTCATTTAAATATATACCAATCTGCTCTCCTATATTTTCTTCTGTAATTTTTGCAAACTCTTTTGAAGCCTCATCTGTAAACATTATTTCTACTGCATAACTTTTGGTTCCATTTCCATCATTAACAGCACTTATTCCAGTTGACACTATTCCTCCCGTCATAAGTATGTTTCCATCTTTATCACGCAATGTAAACACATTTGTTTCTGGCTCTTCATACAAATAGTCATTATTTGTTTTTTCTTCCGTGGTGTTTGCACGCTTTTGAAACCATGCCTCACCATGATATCCTTGATATGCACCAATGGCACTATTGATGATTGTTAATACCAGACAAATCACTCCCAGAACAATTCCTGCAATTGACATACCTTTACTGCTCTTCTTAATTCCCAATATGCCAAGAACAAGTGCAACAATACCCACTGGCAACCCTATTATTGGAATAATCCATGCCAGCAAGCCAACAATTCCAAAAACGAGTGCTGTAACCCCTAATCCAATACTATTTGCTGATTTATTATTAGTAGTCATATATAAATTTTGATTCTGTAATGGAGTCCCACAACTTGAGCAAAATGTTGCATCATCCTCCATAAGTTTTCCACATTTTGAACAGTACGCCATATTTATTCCTCCACATCAACACAATTTCCTTTTTTATCAATCCAGAAATAAACATTCTTTTGTTCGGTAGCCCTACTACCGCACTTAGGACATTTCTTTAGATCTTTAATCTGGTTTAAAGTATAAAAATTCCCTATGAATAAATTTGCCACATTTATTGCTTCATCATCTATTGAATAATAATATATATTACCACAAGATTTACATGTACATTTTTTCTGCTCTTTTTTCTTGCATCCGGCTCTTTTTGATGCTATCGCTTTCTTCTCTGCATTCCTTTTTTTCATATCCGCAATTTCTTTTTGTAAGTCTTGTTTTTTTCTTTCTCTATAAGCCATTGTATCATCTAATTTACTTTGGCATTCAGGATGTAACTTTACATATTTTTCCAAGAATTTCCCCTTTGTTACTATGGATGCTGCAAACATATTTTTAATTCCCACTTCTCTTGCACAATCTTTACACACAAATGCAAGACCATCATTTGTGGCAAGTTCATATCTCTCACCCATTTTAGTCATTATCTTACCGCACCCGACACAAACTCTATCCATAGCTCATTCTTCCTCCATAATCTTCTCTTTCATTTCTGGTATGGTACATAAAAATTCCATAATAGTTTTATCAATCGAGCCGCCCCCCACATCTCCTGTTCGTTTCTTTTTTCTTCCGTCTATATATGTAATGTTCAACTCATAACTGCAACCATCACAAACTTTACAATCTACGAAATCATACCAAGGTTTAAATACTTGCAATAAGTCATCATAAAATGCAATAACACGCGAGGCATCGATTTGAACTTTATCCTTATCAAGGACCTTTCTTCCTGCTCTTGGATAAGCATAATACTTAATAACTCCATCTGGAAATATTTCAAATGCCCATTGTTCCTCCGTAAAGGACTCCGAGCCACAACATCCCCAGTTAGTCCAATAACGAAATCTAACCTTTGTAATGTCTTCTGAAAGGAAATTTTCAACACACCACTCATGCTCACAATCCTTGCAGAAACGATCGGGTTGACCTCCACCAATATAAACCTCGCATCCTCCAAGTATCAAATTGCCTCTTTCTGCCTCTTCTATCGCACTCGGAGCAGAATACCCATACATGATAGAGATTATATTATTTGATTTGCATTTCGGACAAATACACTGCCCCACACAAAGCACCTCCTAAAAATAAGAAAAGCATCCAGAAGACTCCCGGATGCATAAATATGGTTTATATATGGATACGGGACAATTCTATATTTTCAACGCTTTACCTCTCAATAGTGTAACTAAATTATTAGATTCTAGTATAACACTCAATCATTCTTTTTACCAGTCAAAAAGAGGCGTACCACACTTCTGATAATACGCCCCTTAGCTATTTTGCTTCCAGATGCTTACTGTATTAAAGCTTCGTTATACATGTAGCTTTCAGACATGAGTACATCTCTTGGACTGCTCATAATATTATATCTTACCATTCGATTTCAGAAAATTGTCCAGTTCCTTTTCTCCGTCATAATCCTCTACCTGACTTGCTCGAACTTAGAATCGGAAGATGTTCTTGCATCTGTTTTGATTTCCGCCACAGTCCCTTTCATATACGCCTCAAACGCCTCTGCCCCATACTCATACTCTGGCTCAGATACCAAAGCTACGTGCTGTGGTTGAATAGCATCAACTATACTTTCCTGATGTGTCTGCTCATACAGTTCATCCCATTTCTTCTCCATCTTCTGAATCTCCACATCCTTAGCCAGATTATCCACCTTATCTATAGCTGCATCCAGATGAAGTTCCAGATTCTGATACACCTTCTTCTGCCACTCCCAAGGCTTGCGGATGACTGCTACATTTGACTGTGCATATTCCTTCTTTGAATAATCCACCTGCTCCTTTCCGGCAAGAACACGAAAACTGTTTGCCAGCTGTTCATTTGCCATTCGCATCCCCTCACCAAAACCGTCAATGCGGGCAAGTGTCTGGTCTGTCTCAATAATCCCCTCACGGACATTCTCTCTGATAGATTCAAGCTTTTTCTTTACACCAAAGAATTCGGATACCTTATTAAGTGCCTCTTTTCCCTTCTGCTTTACTGCCTTTACGATTTCAGAAGCCTTATTGTGCATCTCTTCCTTGACTTCAAAGAGTTTCTCCTTCATCTGCTGGCATCTTGCCTGTGCCCTGTCTACCATTTCCGATAAGGTCTCTTTCAGGGATTTTGATGCCTGCTGTTCCCTCATCTCCTGCAATTCCTTACGCATCTGCACCAGCTCGTTTGTCATCTGGTCAAGCTTGCTCTCAAGCATATCCACATAAGCTGCACTCTCAAACACATCTGCCGCCTGCTTTGGTCTCCCATTTGCCTTTAGCAGTTCCATAAGCTCCATAATCATTTCATCTTTTGTCATTGATTTTTTCTTTTCTTCCATAATGTCCTCCAATCCGGGCAGCTTTTGGCCGCCCGTTCTTACTAATCTACTGCTCATTAACGAAAGGGAAGTGGTTCGCCGGATGCTTTCATAAATCCGTCTTTATCCTGCGACTGCTCCTTTCCCTGTTTCTGTGACTGCTCCTTTGCCTGCTCCTGTTGCTTTTCCTTCGCCTCCGCATAAGCTCTCTCAATCTCTGAATAAAGCTTTTCACGGAATTCCTTTGTTACCGGATAGCAGATGTCTTGGTATATATCCTTGCCATTCTCGTCTTTCTGCTTTGTCTTATAGGAAGGCATTGCCACAAATACCTTTTCCTTGCCCTGAAGGATATTCACATTGTTGACGATAAAACTGTCCTCAAAATAGATTCTGGCAAGTCCACGGATATTACTGCCTTCCCTCTCATAGGGTGTAACCGTTACGGAAAACTCCGGTGGTGTTACATCCTTTTCTGTTCCTTTCTCCGGCTCTCCCTGTGCCTGCACTCTTTCATATTCCTCAAGGATATTACTGTAAAGCTCCTCACGAAATTCTGCGGTGATAGGATTGCATACATCCTTGTAGATGGCAGAACCATCCTCACTTCTTTCGTTGGACTTATATCTTGGCATGGATACAAATAACTGTCCCTTGTCCTTGTTCTCCACGATTGCAATATTGGTTATCTTAAATGAATCACCAAATACCACAGTGGCAAAACCTTTCACATTTCCGTTTTCTTTTTTCACTTCATTCACTTTAATTGCATACTTCATATACATTCCCTGACAGATAATGGCGGGGAAACCATTTTCTCTGCCTTTTCCTTTCATCATATTGTTTTGTGTTCTTCCCCATCCTCTGGTACGATAATCTCGCACTTTAAGGCTTCTATCTGGCTGATGGAAAGTCTGCCATTCAGCCAGTTGTAAAGAGTTGCTGTCATGCCGTCCTGTTCAAAGTAGATATATTCCGTTCTGTCCGCATCTGCCTCATACACTACCGTTACTGCCACATCCGGCATAAACATCTGCTCCTCTTCATCCCAGTTACATAAAATTCCTTCGTGAAGCTGCAAGTTAAGCTGTGGCAGAAATACCCACCAGCCACTGACAATCAACTGTGTATCTTCCTCTGTTTCCGCTATATCATCAGCCACATCTATGAGCCTTTCTTCCATTTCGCTTATTATCTGCTCTGCTTCAACTAATCTGCACTTAATCTTCATCTGCCTCACCCTCTTTCACTGCCGGCACACAGCGGCAGACAAAACGCTTTGTTCCCTTATTTGCACAGGTAAGAAGGGTTAAGATTTCCTCATCCGACTGGTTTTTGACCGTATTGTCATACGGACCGATAATACAGGTGTCTGCCACCTGATACATATGGACTTCTCCCTTCTTATCTGTAATCTTTACCCTGTCTCCGGCTGACAGCTGGTTCAGGCTGGTAAAGAATGTTCCGTTTCTACTGCCGTTATGCCCGCATAATACACAGTTTCCCTTTTCGCCAAGCCCCGCAGTTTCCGTCATATGACCAATGGCATACCTTATCTGCGAATTGCCTGCTCCCTCTAATACCGGGTATCTGATATCTATGGCTTCAATCTCAATAATGCCAATGACATCTTCCCCTGAAAGTAAGGCTGCATCTTCTTTACTAAGGGAGGTCTGCTCTTTGCCCTCTTCTTTCGGTTTTTCTGTCTCATCTTCATTGTCCTCCAGTTTCTTTTCAAACTGTTCTATCAGCCTGTCTGTCTCATTCTGACCATGAAAATGGTAGTAAAAAGGGACTGCCAGTAAAGCAATCCCTGTAACGATACATATACTCACAAATATTCTTTTTATTTTCTTTCCCATATACTGACCACCTCCATGGTCGAAACTTTGTTAATAGTTACCTTGTATATCCATTCCCGCCTGTTCGGTATGGACTTTTCTCCTCTGCCACATTGGCGGCAACATCCTTATCCTCTGAGGCAGCAAGGTCCACATCCTCCACCTTGCCATTTTCAAGGTCAAGCTGTGCATTCAGCTCATACTGTCTTGCAATCTTACTCTTTAGCTCTTCCTCATAGGCAAATGGCTTTTCATACTCTGCTTTGGATGCTTTCATGTCAAGCTTGTAGGATTCGATTTTTTTCTCAAGAAAATCAATATTCTCATCAATACCGTTGAACAGATTCTCAAGCTTTACCATATTTCCAACAGGACTTGTGGAAAGCTC
>JBGVOM010000051.1:0-4340 GCA_045126515.1 Lachnospiraceae bacterium | reverse complement strand
TAGGCTTGTTCAAGAAGAAAAAACAATTTCTTTTCGGGATTGTGTAATTTTGATATAATTTGAGATGATAATTTTTATTTTATGAATAAGGCAAATCGGAATTTATTGTCCTATAACATAACGCAACTATATAGTAGCTCGATAGTCGGGGGATGCAACCAGAGTTTTCGTGCGATGTCATTACGGCAGAAGAATTATTCTCAAATTATGCATAAAATGGGGGATGCAACCCATAGTTTACATATAGAAACTCAGAGGTGGTGTTCTTTCGGACTGCAAATTCGTATCATTGATATGAACAAGAAGTTCAGATTGGAGGATTCACTATGACATTAGGTGATAAAATATCAAAACTACGAAAAGATAATAATTATACGCAGGAGCAGCTTGCAGGTATTCTGGGAGTATCCAGACAGTCTGTCAGCAAATGGGAAGGCAATCTTGCCTACCCTGAAACAGATAAGCTGATACGCATGAGCGAGATGTTTCAATGTTCCTTAGACTATCTACTTAAAGACGACGAAGAAATGGCCAGTGAGCAGCAGACTGACTTGGGACTTCCATTCTTTAGAAAGCGTTTGCAGGAGAGAAAGAGCGAAAAGACCGTGATGGGTATGCCTTTGTGGCACATTGCCCGAAACGCCAAAGGTTTTGTCGCCGTGGGACTGAACGCTCGTGGTGTGATTGCCATCGGTCTGAAAGCACAAGGTGTTGTATCCCTTGGAATGTTATCCATCGGAGTGTTTTCCTTTGGTATGCTTTCTATCGGACTGCTTGCCATTGGGTTGTTTGCGCTGGGTGTTCTCTCAGCAGGCTGCTTCGCCCTCGGAATCCTGACGGCGGGAGCGATTAGTTTTGGCGTTATTTCCATTGGGGCAATCGCTACCGGTGAATTTTCCGTTGGAGCGTTAGCGATTGGGAAATACTTCGCTCTCGGTGATAACGCCAGAGCGATGGTAGCCATAGGCGATACGGAAGCTGCCGGAAGCGTTTTTCAGAAAATAGGAGAGCTTTCCGCACAGGACATTGCTGACGTAAAGCAATCGCTTGATACAGTTGTTCCAGCCTATTTTTCGTGGGCGAAAGAACTAATCAAACTGTTCTTATAAGCCAAGCTAATGTAAATGGAGGAACAAACTATGTGGAGAAACAAAGAAAAAAGGAATCAGTTATTTATATTATTGTTCTTTACCTTTGTGCTAATATTGCTCACATTTTCTTTTAAGCTAATTTTTATGATAAATGCAACTGGAATACGAATGACCGTAAATTGCTTTCTCTATCTGCTTCTTGGCTTTGTGGCATTCCTGTTTATTAAATTATCCAAACTTAAATCGGATTATGGATTTAAGAACAGAAAGGCTTATTTAATCGGTATATTACTTGCTATAGGGCTTGAACTGATAATCGGCGTGTTCCCTGCATTAATGGGGTTTTCTTTAATCGGAGAACATCGTGATTTTGCATTGTGGTATTTAATCGGTAAATTTTTCTATTATGTTTTAATTATAGGACCGGTTGAGGAACTAATATTTCGAGTATATATTCAAGATACAATCATTGAATTGTTGCCGAGAAATAAATGGCTCGGTGTGGTATTAGCTTCAATGCTGTTTGGCTTTTGGCATATTATCAACGGGAATTTGATACAAGTTTTATTTGCGACGCTGCTTGGATTAGCATTCGGTTTTGCAAAATACAACATTAAGAATTGCAAATATGTCGGAGTTGCAGTATCTCACGGTTTATACGATTTTCTAAATGTTGTAACTACAATACTTGTTGTTAAATAGAGAAATTGTACCTTGGAAGAAATTCGGGGATTATCTATAGATTCGTTGCAAAAGAAGTCAGTGCAACAAATCTTCAGTTTGTAATGATGAAAGAGAAATGGAGAAAGCATAATGATATGAAAAAAATAGGAGTAATAATAGGAGCAATAGTTGGTGCGGCATGTGCAGGGATAACAGTATATCTTCTCGGAAATCCATTTGCTTCTGCGGCAGTTGGTTTTGTTTGGTGTTATACTGGTTACTTTCTTGGAAAATACATTGAGAAGAAAAAAGGCTCCAATAAGCAAGAAAAAAGATGACAACTTCAAGTTTATCAAGATGACGACAGACTGGAAACTTGATATTTTTTGCAACAAAAATACAATATATCTCCCCTCATTCATATAAATTCGGGGAAATTAAATTTCATGATACTTATAAAACAGTTCCGATTTTCCTTTCGGATTTCTCCTATTAGTGAGACAATAATTATTTTTACACAAACCAGCTTATTCGTGGTAGAATAAAACCACAGATAAGCTGGTTGTTTGTTTTGAAAGGAGAATCTTATGAAAACAAAACAACCGGAACTTAACAAAATCACTGCACTCTACGAGAGATTATCCCGTGATGATGAGCAAAGCGGTGACAGCAACAGTATCGTAAACCAGAAGAAAATGCTGGAGAAATATGCAACCGAACAGGGATTTACCAATCTGCGTCACTATACCGATGACGGCTGGTCAGGAACCAATTTTGACAGACCTGATTGGAAGCGTATGCTTGCAGACATTGAAGATGGCATAGTAGGATGCGTTATCGTAAAGGATATGAGCCGTATCGGACGTAATTACCTTGAGGTAGGCTTTTATACCGAAGTCCTGTTTCGAAAGAAAAATGTTCGATTTATCGCCATTTCCAATAATGTGGACAGTGCTTTAAACGACGGCAGTAACGAATTTGCCCCATTTCTTAACATTATGAATGAATGGTATGTACGTGATACCAGCAGAAAAATCAAATCTGTACTTCATAATAAGGGAATGGAAGGAAAGCATCTGACAAGTAATGCAATCTACGGGTACAAGAAAGACCCTGACGATCACGACCGCTGGATTATTGATGAAGAAGCTGCTGCTGTTGTCAGACGCATTTATCAGCTTATCATTCAAGGATACGGACCATCACAGGTTGCAAGAATTCTTACCGACGAAAAGATAGAAAGACCATCTTACTATCTTACTAAGCAGGGACTTGGAACCTGTCAGGGAAGCTGTGACATGAGCAGACCTTACACATGGACTGCTTCAACTATCACAGATATGGTTAAAAAGCCTGAGTATATGGGACATACCGTTAATTTCAGAACACACAAGGATTCCTATAAAGATACGCATTCCAGAAAGCTTGATTCTGATGACTGGATTATTTTTGAAAATACACAGGAACCCATTGTGGATGAAGAAACATGGAATATGGTACAAAAAATTCGTGAGACTAAGAGACGTCCTAACAAAAAGGGAGAACCAAACCCTTTGACTGGTTTGATGTTTTGTGCTGACTGTGGTGCCAAGATGTTTAATCACCGCACCGGTGGTTATGAAAAGAAGGACAAAGACGGCAATCCTACCGGGAAATATACCAACGCTCAGGATAATTACCATTGTTCAACGTACAGCCTGTCCAGAAACAAATTTGAGCATAAATGCACACAGCACCATGTCCGTACAGATGTTGTTAGAGATTTACTTTTGGAAGTAATTAAAGCTGCCAGCACTTATGTGAAGGAGCATGAAGCAGAATTTGTTGAAAAGGTTCGTAATGCCACAGCGCTTCAACAGGAAAGCGAAGCTAAGGCAATGAAAAAGCATCTTTCCAGAGAGCAGAAACGTATCAATGAACTAAATACCCTCATTAAGAAAATATATGAGGACAATGTAAATGGGAAATTAAGCGACAAGCGGTTTGAAATGCTTTTGGCTGACTACGAAGCAGAACAAAGTGAATTGGAATTATCAGTAGCTACTTTAGAAAAGGCTTTGAATGACTATCAGGAGAATGCTGATAATGTAGATAAGTTTATTGAACTGGTACATCGATACACAGATTTCACAGAGCTTACTACTCCTATGATTCATGAATTTGTTGATAAAATCGTGGTACACGAAGCGGACAAATCTACCGGCGACAGAATCCAGCAGATAGATATTTATCTTAAGTATGTCGGTAAGTTGGATGTACCGATGCCGGAGCTTACGCCCGAACAAATAAAAGAAGAAGAACGTAAACGTCGTAAACGTGCCCAAAACCGGACCTATGCCAGACGCAAATATGAACGTGAAAAGGCAGAACGTGAGGCAAAAGAAAGTGCATTATCTGAGGCAGTCAGTTAGACTGTCCTAGAAATGCACTTATGAACGGCAAGCATGCGAGCGATTGATTATTATTGATGATGGTAAAAAGCTTTATGACGGAAGTTTAGACAGCATAAAAAGTAATTATGTTTCATCAAGAATTATTGAAGCTGAATTTGAAGAATTACCTGCTAAAATTGAGATTCCTGATGTT
>JBGVOM010000050.1:0-3070 GCA_045126515.1 Lachnospiraceae bacterium | reverse complement strand
TGTGCAAAGGTTTTTGAAAGTCAGCGCAATGAGACGCTGTCCGAGCTGGGCAAGACGTATAAACCTGTTATGGACTTTGTAATATCGAATCCTCTTACAGGAAAGCAGGAGCTCGTAGAACTTATCAAAAAGCCGCGTTGGTATTATTTAGGTGCTGACAGAGAGCCACAAAACACATTTATTCCTGACTTCTTAAGCTTCTATGAGGATAAACCAGGAAAGAACTATTACTATTATATTTTGGATGCGAAGTATTACTGTCCTGAATTGAGTGGCAAGTCCATTCGTAAAAACCCTGGAGTTGAGGATGTTGCAAAGCAATACTTGTATTATCTTGCATATAAATACTTTTTGGATGATATAAAAATTCCATTCTCTGATGTAAAAAACTATTTCCTAATGCCAAAGGAAACAGGCAAAATTGAGGATGTGGGTTATGTTGAATTGGAATTATGGAATAGTGTGCCTTCCATGCCAAGGCTAGTTCGCATAAAAAAGCTACCGGCTGACATGATGTATGAAAAATACATTAATGATGATACTTTGCCGTTAACAGATTTAGATTGACAATATAAATGTAATATATTTGAAAGCTTCCTGTATACTTTAAATAAGCCAAGAAATTGACAATAAAAAATACCTCAAGTAAATTTAGATTATTACTGACCTGCCAGTTGGTAAAAATCTAAAGAATACAAGAGGTATCTAAAATGAATGTTAAAGGCACAAAGAAAAAAAATCAAGTAGTTAAGGTAAATATTTTTGAACAACAGGAAATTATTGCAAAAGCTGAAGTAATAATGAGTAATCTGAAAGCTTCAACTTGGCATGAGTTAGAAACAAAAGGTAAGTTTGATAAAAACGAAAAGCTCTCATTTATCAGTGATGACATGCTTATATTAGGATGCGATGTGGGTAGTGAAACTCATTATGCAAGAGCTATTGATACAAGAGGCAGAGAACTCAGTAAGTCCGCATTTGCGTTTAGCAACAGCTTAGAAGGTTTCCAGAGTTTAAAGGAATGGGCAGCCAAAATAGCAGCAGCAAATGACAAAAAGCAGATAGTTTTAGGCTTGGAACCTACAGGTCATTACTGGTTTTGTCTTGCTACATGGATGGTTGCAAATGGAATAAGTGTTGTTCAGGTAAATCCGTATGCTGTAAAACAGACAAAAGAAGTCGAAGACAACAGTCAGCTTAAGGATGACACAAAGGATCCAAAACTTATTGCAAACCTGGTAAAAGATGGAAACTTTGGAATGCCATATTTACCAGAAAAACTGTATGCAGATATCCGCCGACTTTCAATGTTCAGAGACCAGTTGAATGAAGACAGAATAAGAAATCTGAATAGACTTCACAGAGAAATGAAAATCTATTTTCCGGAATATAAGGACGCATTCGGAAAAGTAGATGGAGCATTCTGTCTGGAAGTTCTAAAAGTGGCCCCTTTTCCAGATGATTTAAGAAAGCTGGGTATTGATGGAATTAAGCAAATCTGGCATGAAGCAAAGCTACGAGGTCGTGGTTATGCAAATGCAAAAGCCATCTTTGAGAATGCAGAAAAAAGCATAGGTCTCAGAGAGGGATGTGAAGCAAGCAAAAAGGCTGTTAGGTGGTTCGTTAATCAAATATTGGAAATAAGCGAACAGCTTTCAGATATAGAACAACAGTTAAATCAGAAGTGTATGGAAATACCACATGCAAAAAATATCCTTGGAATATCAGGGATTGGAGAGAATACTCTGTCAGGTATTCTTGCAGAGATGGGTGACATATCAAGATTTGATGATGTAAAAGAAATACAGAAACTAAGTGGATTAGGGCTGGTAGCATGTAGCTCCGGTAAGCATAAGGGTGAAACCAAAATAAGTCACAGAGGACGCAAACGACTTAGATACTGGCTGTTCCAGGCTGCGAAATCGGCAGTGGCACATGCTGAGGAATTCAAGGAACTCCATGAGTATTACACAACCAGAAAAGATAATCCATTGAAGAAGATGCAATCGCTTATAGTGATAGCCTGTAAGATATTGAGAGTGATTTACACAATTCTAACAAAGGGTACAAAATACGATCCGAATAAGATGTTAGGAGACATTGTAAGACCGAATCAAGAGTTAGTACAGGCAGCATAAAAACAGATTGTATCAAAATCCAGAGCCTTGCTGGGTTCCAGAGAGTTCTGAAATCGAGCAGGGTTCTGGATAAGAAACCCGTAAACCAGATGGAGTGTGAGATGCACTGCATCCCAACAAGACCAACGGATGAAACAAGAGAGAGCGTCCACTGAAAAACAGTTTTCTTGAAGTAAGAAGAAGGTCAGTAAAAATCAAAAACAAACAAGAGCTGTAGCTGGCAGTAGTTCTCTCCGTAGGGCAAAGACCCTGTTTGAAAGCTTAGCTGGCACTCAGTGTATGAGCAGGTGGGACGAAGGAAGTTGGTACATGATACCATTAGACACGGAAGGTTCACCATCATAGTTGAACAGAGGAAAAATAGCCTTTATAAAGCGAAAACAAAGGATGCTTTATTTGGCATACTCATTTTCAGCTATTCAGTACAAGATACAATGACTGTTCTACACTTTTGGCACTTGTTTATGAGGTAAATATTTAAAGAAAAAGCTTAAAAATCAATGATTTAGGGCTTGAAATTATAGGAAGGAGAAAAATATAGGATGATTGAGACAAGTCGTTTGATTTTACGCGAAATGAATATGGGTGATTACAATGCTTTGTATGCAGTATTGGCTGATTCAGATATTATGAAGCACTATCCATATTCTTTTGATGAAAAAAGCGTTCGTGAATGGATTAACAGAAATATTGAAAGATACAAAATATTTGGATTTGGTTTGTGGGCGGTTTGCTTAAAAGAATCTGGAGAAATGATTGGCGACTGTGGGCTTACGATGCAGAATATAGGTGGTGTCATAAAACCTGAAATTGGATATCATATTCGTGGAGATATGCAGCGCAAAGGGTATGCTAAGGAAGCAGCATCTGCTGTTAGGGATTGGACTTTTAATAATACTCCGTTTAATGAAATCTATTCTTATATGAAATAT
>JBGVOM010000049.1:0-2219 GCA_045126515.1 Lachnospiraceae bacterium | reverse complement strand
GATTACAGTAACGATAAAAGTGCTCGTATCATATAAAGTTAAATTACGATGAAAATTATGAAAATAGAGTTATTGCTCGTTTATATTAGACGAATGGTAACAGTTCAGCCTTTCGGCTGACCTAACGGGTATTGCACCGGCTAAAAAATAGCCGGTGTCCCCATAAATAACTTTTTTACATTTTCTATCAACCCCATGTTTCTTCTTTTCAGGGTTTCTATGATTGTCAGAATTGAGCAGTACATTTCATGTCCACTGTCCTTACGGAAACCTCCTGCCATCTTCTGGCGGTTCTTGACTTTTCTCAGGTCACGCTCACTCATGTTATCGTCAAACGGCACACTGAAATCATGCAGGAACAAAAGATGATTATGCATGTATTTCTCCAGACGGTTCAACAGTGCTTTTTCATCCTTCTTTGCATATCTGTGTCCCGGCTGTTTGTTTTCCTTACGTCCCGAAGCAATGAAATCCATATATTTTTTCTCATAGTCACACAGGATTTCTTCCGGAAAGGATTTTTCCCCCAGGTCCATGCGCTTTTTCCTCTCCCGGTTCATCTCACAGAGCAGGGCTTTCATCCCCTCTGACCATTTATGCCCCGTCTCCTCAGTGTTCTTACGCAGATAACGGATGATATGGACATTGCATTCACCGTGGTCTGTTCCAAAATGGTACAGTGCTGTTTCATGGTCATGAACTAGGATTCCTGAGAATTTTTCCAGAAAATCTATTTTTTTGAGGGCATCTATTGCCTTGCTTTTCATGGCACGATAGACAACAGCCTTTTCTATGCTGAAATTTCGGACATAACTCTGTTCTCCATTGACCGTTACTGTGGTTGCATCCGTTAATACTACTTCATGGTTCAGCAGTTCCTCTTCTAAATTCAGGATGCTTTCTTCAGCATTCCCGGCAAGTTTTTTGCAGAATCCATACACGCTTCCGGCTGAAAGACCAAGTTCGTCATTGCCTGCAGCATTTAAGAATGCAGCTATCCTGTCGTTTGACATGACTCCCTCGCTGTAGAGGACTGTCGCAAGTGCTTTTACGTTTGTTCCGTAAACCACATCACTCCGGTATTCATCCGGAATGTTGAATTTCCCATTCTTATCTGCATAGATGCGTATTTCCGTTACAAGAGATGCAACATCAAGGTCTACGACATATTTTGTGACATATTTCCGGCTGGAAGGATCACCAATCTCCCTGATTTCGTGCCTGCATTTTCCTGACCGGATTTTTTCTTCCACTTCTGCTTTTGTAAGGGTTGTACCCTTATGTCCTTTCTGGCCTCCTGCTTTACGTTCTGTATGCTGGCGGCTGTTATAGGTGTTGGCAGGTTTTCCGCCTTTCTGGTCGGTGGACGGCGGAAGGGAAGTGTTGGAACTGTCATTATTGATAATGCTTCTCAGGCGGGCGTTGTCGTCTTTAAGAAGCTGATTTTCATGTTCAAGGGAATCTATCTTGGCATTCAGACGGTCAACATCATTTTTATGTTCGATTTTTTCAGTATGGAGATCTTGTTCCACAGCATCAAGACGTGCCATGACTTCCATAAGTTGGTTGTACATGCTCTTTTCATAATTGCCACCCATCTGTGAATGCCTCCTTTCAATTTCCGATAATCTGATTTTATCAGAAACGCGAAGAAAAAGCGAATTTCAGCAGTGCATCATACCGTCAAAATGACGGTGGATAACATCCGGTGGCTGCAGGAGATTGTGGACAGCTTTTTGAAAAAACGCAGGAAAAACGGGAATTACAGAAAAGATATACACATAGGCTTCCATGGTCACGCTGTAATCCCCAATTGGATGTAAAAATGAAATTTAGTGTGGAAAAGTCGTTACAAAGAGACTGAAAAATTTCGGCACTTTTTTCTATTATTTTTTTTAGGTTCAATTTTGAAGGCTGAACTGTTACCAAATTTCTTATTGTACTCTCTCCATCGGCGCAAATCGTTCCAGCACCATCATAAGATTTGCCGTTTTATTATCATAAAATCCATCCTCTGGTTCCGCTTTGCGTATCACAAGGCGCTCATAAAGTTCCTCCACGCCGCCTCTTACATAGGAGTTAAACATATCCTGATAATAATCAAATTCTTCTTTAGTAGCTGCTCCGCGAAATGCTTTTTTCACTGCCTCTTCTGCTGTCATACTTCCCTTGTTATTGAGCATAATCATCATCTGCATGATAAAATCCAAATCTTCTTT
>JBGVOM010000048.1:0-144576 GCA_045126515.1 Lachnospiraceae bacterium | reverse complement strand
GTGTACATCATTAAAGAAGATTACATTAAACAGCAAAGTAAGCAAGATTGGTTCTAAGGCATTCTACGGATGTAAGAATCTGAAAGATATTACAATCAAGACAACAAAGCTTACAAGCAAAAATGTAGGAAGCAGTGCATTTAAGGGAATTAACTCTAAAGCAAAGATAAAAGCTCCAAAAAGTAAGCTGAATACATATAAGAAGCTTTTAAAAAGCAAAGGTGTAAGTTCCAAAACTAAAATAACAAGTAACTAAAATCTCTCTTGGGGCAATGAATCTGAGGAGAACAGATTCGTTGCCTTAGGGCATAAGGGAATATGAAAAATATTACATAGAAAATGTAGGGTAAGATAAAATATAATGTCATAGACAGTATCCGGTAGTGAAAATGACCGGATGCTATAAAAGAAAGGAGTTATTATGGCTTTGAAAAAAATAAGCAAAATAGCAGCAATGGCAATGGCTGCTGTTATGGTAAGTGAAGCAGGACTTAGCTCATTCGTTCCATTAACTGCAGAAGCAAAGGAAAAAGAAGAAGTTATAGTGGAAGAAACAGTGAATGCAGCAAGTGGTTCCGACAACTTTACTTGGGACAATGCTACTGTATACTTTGTGTTAACAGACCGTTTTTATAATGGAAACAAATCCAATGACCATTCATACGGACGTTCTGAAGGCGAAGTGGATGCAGGGGAATACGAAACAAGAGCAGGTACATTCCATGGTGGTGACTTGGCAGGTATGACAGAGAAAATAGAAGAGGGATATTTCGATGACCTGGGTGTAAATGCAATTTGGATTAGTGCACCTTATGAGCAGATTCATGGAGCTGTTTGTGGACAAGGGTTTAAGCATTATGCATATCATGGATATTATCCGTTAGATTTTAGTAATATGGATGCCAATATGGGTACAGAAGCGGAAATGAAAAAATTTGTGGATACAGCCCATGAACATGGAATTCGTATTGTATTGGATGTGGTAATGAATCATGTGGGATATGCCGATCCTGTCACTGTGAAGCAATATAATGCTGGCGCTTTGGGAAACGGTTGGGAAGATATATATTACAAAACATCCGAAGGTGATTATAAGTGGTGGATGGACTATTCTTGTTCAACCGAAAATGGCAAATCAACATTAAATTCAAGCGGAGATTGGTCTAAGTGGTGGGGCAATAGCTGGATTCGTGCCGTTAGTCCTCGTTTTAATGGTTATGAAGGTAGTGAGAGTGGTAATGATCTTACACTTTGTACCGGTGGTCTTCCGGATATTAAGACAGAAAGTACGGCAGATAATGGAATTCCACCTATTCTGCAGACAAAATGGACTCAGGAAGGAAGACTTGACACAGAAAAAGAAGAATTGGATGCGTTTTTTTGCGAAACAGGACTGCCACGCAAAAATGCTAATTATGTTGTAAAATGGTTAGTAGATTTTGTAAAAGATTATGGTGTGGATGGTTTCCGATGCGACACAGCAAAACATATCGAAAAAGAGCATTGGGGAACATTGAGCAAATATGCGACTATGGCATTGGAAGAATGGAGAGAAGAACAGAAAAAGACTAATCCGGATAATCCGGCAGCATACTGGGATGAAGAATTCTGGACCACAGGAGAACATTTTGATCACGGTGTGGGTAAAGATGAGTATTATACCACCGGCGGTTTTGATTCTATGATTAATTTCACTTTCAAGGGAAATGAAAGCAAAACTGGTGCAGCATTGGAAACAGTTTATTCTAGCTATGCAAATCAAATTAATAGTGATCCGAGCTTTAATGTATTAAGTTATATTTCATCTCATGATAAAGGTTTGGGCTCAAGACAAGCCAGTGCCGGAACAGCTTTGCTTCTTTGCCCGGGTGGAGTTCAAATTTATTACGGTGATGAGACAGGAAGAACTGCAACAAATTCAGGTACAAAACAGATAAATGATGAACAGGGCTGGCGTTCTCAGATGAACTGGAACTGTATTGATACAAAAGTTCAGAGTAACTATCAGAAGGTTGGTCAGTTTAGAAATAAGCATGCCTCTGTAGGTGCAGGACAGCATAAACAATTGTCTGGTGATGTATATACTTTCAGCAGAACCTATCATTTAGGACAAGCAGACGAAGATAAGGTAGTAGTAGCACTTCCGACAACAGCAGGTACATATAATGTAAATGTTGGAGATATTTTTGCGGATGGTGAAACAATTACAGATGCATATTCAGGAGAAAAGTATACAGTATCCGGCGGTGCTGTATCTGTAACATGTGATTCTAACGGTGTTATTCTGTTAGAAGGTTCTGGCGAAATTAAGCCAAGCGTAGGTGCTAATATTGCAAACGGTACATATTCAGGAACAACATACAGTTCTGAAACAATTGACGTAAAATTAAGTGCAAACAAGGTTGTAGATACAACTTACTCTATCAATGGTGGAAAAGAAGTAGCATTTAAAGCTGATGATGTAATTACTTTAGGCGGTGGTACAGCTTATGAAGAAAAGACTACTCTTGTTTTGAAAGGAAAATCAGAAGAAGATGGTTCACCGGTAGAAAAAATCATTACTTATGCAAAATGTACAGAACCAACCATTAGTGACGGAAAGTTCTGCGTGAAAGTGTTGAAGAGTGAATTTGCAACAGCTCCATCAATTTATGTTTATAAGAGTGAAACAGATAAAACAGCTATTTCAAAAGCATGGCCGGGAGATACCATGGTAGAAGAAGGGCCTTACTGGGTTTATAGCAATGATACAGTTACAGACAGCGCAGTAGTGATTCTTAGCTGGGACGGTGGTAGAAGTACTCCGGATATGGCACCTGGACTTACAGCAAAAGGAACACAGTTATATAAGAAGGATGCCACTAGTTTGGAAACACTTCCGGCTGGTGAACCGGCAAAGGTTGTAGTAAAATATGTAGATGAAGCAGGAAATGATTTGACAGGCGGAGTTGATGTATATCGTGTGGGAGCAGTTGGTAATCCTTATGAGACAAGCCCAAGAACAATGGCTGGTTATGAATTGAAGACAACCCCTGCAAATGCTACCGGTGAATATACAAAAGAAGAGATTACAGTAACTTATGTATATTCTGGTGGTGCGGTGCCAACACCTATTGTAACAGATACACCAAACCCAACAGTTACACCAGACCCAACATATACACCAAACCCAACAGATACACCAAACCCAACAGATGTACCAAACCCAACAGATACACCAAATCCAACAGATGTACCAAACCCAACAGATACACCAAACCCAACAGAGTTTAAGTTAGATGGATTTAGTGCTGTTAAAACAAAAGATGGTGTTAAACTGATTGCAAATACATCAGGCGGAAATGGTGCTGTCAGATACATGTTCTCCTATGAAAAGGATGGAAAAGAAGTATTGATTGCCAACTTCCAGCCAGAAAGCAACTATATTTGGACAACAGCTACACCAGGAACATATAAGTTAAACGTATATGTAATTAATTGTGGTACTATTTTAGATAGGACAGTAGAAACATATACAGTAAGATAAGCTGGAATGATGGAAAACACAATATAATAAAAAGTAATAAAGAGGCTATCTGCTTGCAAAAAGTTTGTTTGCAAGTGGGTAGCCTTAATTTTTTTTATACAATGGCAGACTAAGGTCTTTTTGGGGAACTTTCTGGTGAAAATTACGATTTATTGTTGAAAATATTACAAAAAACAGATAAAAGTGACAGAATAATTACAAAAAAGAACAGAAATATTGACTTTGTGTGAAAAATGGGTTATCATCAGAAAGTTGGATTACCAGAGCCAAAAAAGTAATAACGAAAATATTTTGGGAGGAAGAAAAATGCAAGCATTAGTGTGGAAAAATGGAAAAGAACTTTGTTTAGAGGAGCGTCCTGAGCCCAAAATAATATCTGAAAATGATGTGGTGATTAAGATTAAATACACCGGTATTTGTGGAACAGATTTACAGGTGGTAAAGGGAAATGAGACTATAGTACCGGATATTATTATGGGACATGAAGCTGTAGGAGAAATTGTAGAAAAAGGAAAAGGTGTAACAGAATACAAAATCGGCGACATGGTTCTGATTGACCCGAATCAGTATTGCTGTGACTGCGATTATTGTAAGAGAGGACTTACAAATTTTTGTACAGGATATAATGGTGGGTTGAAAATCGCAGGGATCAACATAGACGGTACCTTTGCAGAATATTTTGCATGTCATAAACGATACATATATAAGATTCCTCAGGGAGTATCTTTAGAAGCTGCAGTTTTGATTGAGCCTATGGCATGTGTATTAAACAACTTGAGAGCAGCAGACATTAAGGAACACGAATCAGTTCTGGTTATGGGTTCAGGTCCTATGGGTGCATTATGTCAAATGATTGCTAAAAATAATGCAGGTTTTGTTGCGGCAACTGAAAATTCAGAATACAGAAGAGAAGAATGCGCTAAATTCTGTGATTGGATATTAAGCAGCGATGAGTTAACCGTAGAAGAAATAAGAAAGAGAAATAATGGCCGTTTGTTTGATGTTATTATTGACACAGTTGGAAATCAGCTGGAAAATGCATTGACATTGTGCGAAAAAAGCGGAAGAATCATACCTATGGGTATGAATAAAGTGTATTCCTGCAATGTGAAACCATATCAGTTTATCAGCATGGGAATTAAGTTGGTTGGAGCAAGTGAATACAATATGTTGTTTAATGATACTATTGAGGCGGCAAGAAGATATCCGGAGCTTGCAAGTATCGTAACAGGAAAATATGCAATTACAGATTATGTACAGGCATTTAATGACATATTGGGATATAATATGGAATCTGGTGATAGAAAAGAAATTAGGCAGATGAAGGCAGTATTTGAATTTTAATATATAGATATATATTTTTTGCAGAAAGGCAGAGTATAGTAATGGAAAAATTAGGGATATTAGAAAAATATTTAAAAGAATTGGACCGAAAGGAAACCATGTGCATACCTGATATATGGAATAAGTATGTGGGATTTGAAGAATATACAAAAATTTCAGAACATGTGATTGAAGTAGATACGGTTAAATTTTACAGATTTGTAATACAAAAAATCAGAGATATGAAGAGCGATATTAATACAGAGATTAAAGATTCGCAGATTTACTGTGCCATGCCAAGATATACGATGGCTTGGGATATTCATAATCAGCAGACTTTAAATAACGGTACATTAATCAGAATGCTGATTTTACTGCCAATGCTGAAAAAGATGAATATCAATGTGCTGTATCTTCTTCCGATTACAGAATATAGCAATAGAAATAAAAAAGGGGATATAGGTTCCCCTTTTGCAATCAAAGATTTTTATAAATTAGACCCGAATCTTCATGATGAGTTGGTAGACGGACTGGAAGGTTTCACATTAAATGATGAGTTCCACGTACTTGTGGAGGCCTCACACATTCTTGGTATCAGAGTTGTGATAGATTTTATTCCAAGAGTAACAGCGAGAGACAGTAACTTAATCAAAGAACATCCGGACTGGGTATACTGGATTAAGAAAGATTATGAAAAAGATTTTCTCACACCGGAAATTCCGGGACTTGACTTTTTCCAGGAATGTACGCAGGATAACTTGGAACAGGTGTACAGTGCACAAAGTACAAAAGACCACTTAAAACAGTTTGTGCTGCCGCCAAATGAATTAGACAAAGAAGAGTGGGAAAGAATTCTGAAAGAAGTGGATACAACAGGTGCAGACTTGTTCGAACTGATTGAAGAGAGAATGGGAATCACAACCCCGCCGGCTCACTCTGATTGGATTAATGATGTTCAGCCAATATGGACAGATATAACCTTCTGGAAGTTGTATTTAGATAATAATGAAAGAGCAGCACAGTATGTGGATAAGGATCAGCCACCTTATGTAATGTTCGATACAATAAAAGCAAATAAATTCCCTGCTAAAGTTCCGAATCAGGAATTGTGGGATTTATTTATGGATGTGTTGGAATATTATACAAAAGAGTTTCATTTGGATGGATTCAGATTTGATATAGGACACACTCTTCCAAAAGAATTATTGCAAAAGCTTTTTGATAAGGTAAGAGAGTATGTTGAAAATCCTATTTTCATCAGTGAAGATTTGTTTAATAGAAATCATAAAAATGCTTTGAAAACCGGCTACAATATTATGTTGGGAAGCAGTTGGAAAGAAGTAGAGCATATCACTAAGGAAAGCTATGAGAAGTTCATATTAGAGTTGGGAGATATGAAAATTCAGGCATATGCATGTGCTGAAACCCACGATACTCCGAGAATTGTTTCAAGAGAGGGTGGGGTAAATCTTGCAAGAGGACTTGCTGTTGTAAATAATTTCCTTCCAAACGGAGTTCATTTTATTTTGTCCGGTTATGAAATAAATGAAAAGCAGCCGATGAATTGCGGACTGGCGGATAACACAGGGGGCGCAAAGATTGATAAGGCCTTTTTTAATAACATCGCTATGGACTGGACCAGCAAAGATGCATATCAGATGCTTGATTATGTGATTGCTATAAATGATATAAGAGTGAAATATAAAGAAGTCGTAGAACCTGAAAATATGAAATTATTACAGATAGATGACGGATGTATTTGTTTCTCTTATGGAGATGAACTTACTGTTTTCTTTAACTTGGATTTTGAAAAGGAAGCACAGTTTAATGTTAAAGCTATAAATCTTGATGAGTGTACAGAAGTTATCAACAGCTCACTAGAACACTCAAACGTGATAGTTGACAGCAATACCATTAAGCTTGCACCGGCAGAAGCAGTTGTTTTAGTAAAAAGAGGTTAAAATGTGTGAGGATGAGGATAAATAGAATATGGAAAACAAAGAAATTGTAATTTGGCATGAAATGGATGGTGCAGGAGACAGCAGTCTGCAGTTTATAGAATTAATTTGTCAGGAATTAGAGCAGAAGGAGAAACTGAAATTTAAATTTGTGCAGATGAATATTTCTCCTTTTCTGGCAAAATTGCGGAATTTAGAAAATGAACCGGAAAAACCGGATGTAATTTTTATTGCACAGGATATGGTATCGTTGGAGGAAGCGAGTTTATCGGAGGTACCTGATAAATTTCGAGATTACATGGAAGATAAAATCTGGGATTCTATGAAATATAAAGGGGTACAAAGAGGTGTGCCATACTTACAGGGAAATCATGGAGTGATATTTTATAATAAAAAATATTTTTCCAGTATGCCAGAAACATGGGATGAAATCATACAGTTACAAAAAGAAAATGTATGTAACTTTTCCATGGACTTAAAAGTAGTGTACTGGTATCTCCCTTTTATTTATTCTACATATGGAAACCCTATTACTAATGGTGAAGTAACAATTAATGCTGAAAATACGAAAGAAGCACAGGATTTTATTGTGGACCTTGTAAATAGGGGAGCACTTCAGTCTTATACTGCAATCAGTACAATGCTTGATAAATTTATCGCTGGTGATATTGCCTGTATGATAAATGGTGAATGGCTGTATGAATACTTAAATGAGCAAATGGGTGAAAATGTGGGAATAGCACCATTACCTAAGATGGGAAATAAAGAAATGTCTGGTGTTTCCTCCAGTGTTGGAATGGCTTTCCCGAACAATTCATTAACTGGACCAAAGCAGAAAGAACTTAAAACATTCATTCATTATATGTTAAGCAAAGATGTACAGGAAAGATGGCTGCTAGAGCACAAAAGAATTCCTGTAAATAAAGAAATTTTTGATGAGATGGATAAGCTAGATGTGGATAAGAATATTATCACCAGCTGTGAACAGATGAAGAAGAATTATTTTCTGATTAATGAAGAATGTATGAAAGATATGTGGCAGCAGGGAGAAAATATCATAAGAAAGATAGAGCAGAGTATAGGTAATTAAAAAAGAGGAGAATAGAATGAAAATAAAATTAGTTAGTGAAGTTTCTATTGATGGAAAGATAACATTTGGAGAGGGGACAAGCAGTAAAGACTTGTTCTCTTTACTCTCCACAGAGGATATGGAATATATTCATGAAATACGAAGTAAGGCAGACGGCATACTTGTGGGAATGAATACCATACGTAACGATAATCCTTCATTGACATGCCGTTACGTAGAAGGAAAAAATCCAATCAGAATTGTTCCAAGTAACAGCTTGGATATCCCGGAAGATGCAACCATATTAAATGATAATGTTCCTACTATTATTATTACCCCGGAAATCAATAAAGAGGCTGTAAAGAAGTATGAAAAATATCAGAATGTAAACTTTATCTTTGCAGGGAAGGAAAAACTTGACTTTGAAGATGCATTTTCTAAGCTGGAAAATCAGTATAATATACATACGGTTATGTTAGAAGGTGGAGGTACTTTAAACTGGAACTTAATTGACAAGGATATGGTAAATGAGCTTACAATCATAAGGTTGCCTATTGTTATCGGAGGAAAAAATAACATATCACTGGTGGATGGAAAAGGTTATGACAATTGTAATCTTGCTAAGAAATTTGGTTTAAAAGGTGTTGAGTTTAGGGGTAACGTTATAATAGGTAATTATGTAAAGGCGTAATAGATTAGGAGAAAAATCAATATGCAAAATAGAAAAATGGTTCTAAAAGAAGATTTGAAAAAGGGTTTTAAGAATCTTGGGATAAAAGAAGGAGATAACATTATCGTGCATACCTCCCTGAGCAGTTTAGGCTTTGTATGCGGAGGGGCACAGATAGTGATTGAGGCACTTCTTGAAACGATAACTGATAAGGGGACAATTATGATGCCGACCCAAAGTTGGAAAAATCTGGACCCGGAAGCAGGAGTGCATTGGGAAGAGCCGAAGGAATGGTGGCAGACAATCCGAGATAATTGGCCGGCTTATGACAAAGATATTACACCTACGAATACCATGGGTGCAGTTGCTGAAATGTTTCGAAAGTGGCCGGGAGCTAAGCGAAGTAGTCATCCAGCCCGTTCCTTTGCAGCTAAGGGCGCAAATGCAGAGTATTTAGTAAAAAATCATGATTTATGTGACATTTTCGGCGAAGAGTCACCGATTGGAAAATTGTATGCATTGGATGGAAAGGTACTTCTGATTGGGGTTGGCTATGATAAAAATACCTCGATACATTTAGCAGATGTCAGAGCAGAGTATCCAAATAAGAGATATACAAAAGAAAGCAGTGCTATGCTGGTGAATGGAGCAAGAGAATGGGTAACTTATGAAACTCTCGCTGTGGATGGAGAAGATTTTGAACAAATCGGAGAAGCTTTTGAAGCTGCTGTAAGTGTTAATAAGGAAACTATTGGAAATGCCGTGGTTACTTGCATGAGTCAGAGAGAAATTGTTGATTTTGCAGTTCAATGGATTGAAAAGAATAGGAGATAGGAAAAATGGATAATAAAGAATTTTATCAAAGTATAAAAAAAGTGGCAATTCCTATTACAATTCAAAGTCTTTTACAGTCTGCTTTAAGTTTGATAGACCAGATTATGATTGGACATTTAGGAAGTGAAAGTATTGCAGGTGTAGGGTTGGCTGGTAAATTTAGTACATTATTCTCAGTCACCATGAGTGCTATTGTTACAGTGGCAGGAATTTTAATAGCGCAGTATAAGGGAAGTAAAAACAAGGAAGGAATCAATACCAGCTTCTTTTCTAATTTATATTTTTCTTTAGCAGTTGCATTTATTTTCATACTGCTGTCCTTCACGTTCCCAAGACAGATTATGGGATTGTATTCAAAAGATCCGGAAACGATAGAACAGGCAGCTTTGTATCTTAGAATTATGGCAGTAGGATTTGTTCCGCAGACGATTACACTGATGTTCTCAGCATTGCTAAGAAATATGGAAGCGGCAAAGCTTGCAACGATAGCCAGTGGTGTATCTGTAGTAAGTAATACCTTTCTTAATTACCTGTTAATTTACGGAGTGGGAATTTTCCCTGAGATGGGTGTAGAAGGTACAGCGTTGGCAACCACTTTGGCAAGGTGCATTGAGCTTGCAATTATTGTCGTATTATTCAATAGAATGGAAGACAAAAAAGGAATTCAATTAAAATTTGTCTTTAAGTTTGAAAAAGGTCTTGTAAAAAAGATTGGATATATTTTGGCACCTATTTTGTTATGTGAATTCTTGTGGAGCCTTGGCGAAAATATATATGCTGTGATTTATGGACATATCGGAACAGAAGCATGTGCTGCAATGACATTGACATATCCTATTCAGGGTCTTGCTATGGGTGCTTTATCCGGTATCTCTTCCGCAGCAGGAATTATTGTGGGTGAATCTCTGGGAGCAGGAAAGCGTGATAAGGCATATCAGGAAGCAAAAAAACTTGTAAAAATTGCTGTGCTCGGCGCAATAATTGTTGGTATTATAGTCAGTGTAATATCTGGATATTATGTAAAATTATATAACGTAAGTGATGATACCAAGCAGGTGACTATTTACATATTGTATGCATATTCGCTTGTAATATGTGGTAAGGTAATTAACATGGTGCTAGGAGGCGGTGTTCTTAGAAGTGGCGGTCAGACGAAATATATCATGTATATTGACATGATTGGAACATGGCTTATTGGTGTACCTTTAGGATATATTACGGCATATGTGTTTAAATTACCGATTTATTATGTATACTTTATCCTTTCTATGGAAGAATATGTGAGAGTTTTGCTGGAAGTTATTTTGTTCAAGTCGAAACGCTGGATGAAGAATCTGGCGGAGGCAGAATAGCAGAACGGAAAAAATTAGAAGGGAATATTGGTATTTATGTTGACGAAAGATTACAAATATACCATATATGCAAGTTATCTTGGATACATTACTCAGGCAATTGTCAATAATTTCACACCACTGTTGTTTGTGATGTTTAGAAATTCTTTGGGGATTTCTTTGGAAAAAATCACATTATTAGTGACTGCGAATTTCATGATACAGCTGGTGGTAGACATATTGGCAGCAAAATTTGTCGATAGGATTGGATACAGGAAATGTATCATTGCGGCTCATATCTTTGCGGCAGCAGGTCTTATAGGACTCGCTGGATTTCCACAGCTTTTGGCGGACAAATTTATTGGTCTGTTTGTAGCGGTTATTCTGTATGCAATTGGCGGAGGTTTGACTGAAGTTCTGATTAGTCCGATTGTAGAGGCATGTCCGACGAAAAATAAGGCTGCTATCATGAGCTTATTACATTCTTTTTACTGTTGGGGAACGGTGGCGGCAGTATTACTGTCCACACTGTTTTTTAGCATATTTGGAAAGGAACACTGGAAAATACTTGCAGTTATCTGGGCAATGTTGCCTATATTTAATGCATTCTTTTTTGCGAAAGTGCCTATTGCCCATCTTACAGAGGAAGGAGGTGGAATGTCGGTTAAGACCTTGTTCTCTTTAAAAACCTTTTGGATTTTTATGATATTAATGGTTTGCTCTGGTGCATCAGAGCAGGCTATGAGTCAGTGGGCGTCTGCCTTTGCAGAAAGTGGATTGGGAGTTTCTAAAACCATTGGCGATTTGGCTGGCCCTTGTATGTTTTCTATATTAATGGGCAGTGCGAGAGCTTTTTATGCAAAGGCTGAGCATAAAATTGACTTGCTCTCGTTCTTGTTAGGAAGCAGTACGTTGTGTATTGGTGCTTATTTACTTGCAGCATTTTCACCGGTACCGCTGGTATCACTGATTGGATGTGGATTATGCGGATTATCAGTAGGTATTATGTGGCCGGGAGTTTTTAGTATTGCTTCTGAGAGATATCCAAAAGGTGGAACGGCAATGTTTGCTTTGCTTGCATTGGCAGGAGATTTAGGGTGTTCCGCTGGACCTACATTAGTGGGAATGGTGTCAGGCATGTTTGGAGATAATATCAAAAAAGGTCTGTTTGCAGCCATTGTGTTCCCGGTGGTCCTTATTGTTAGCGGTGGTTTATACGCAAGAATAGGCAATATGAAAAATCATTGTGTAAAAAATTTGTAAGGGAAAGGAAGAAAAAGAAATTATGAATGAAGCAAACAAATTCCATTGTGGAAAAATAGTTGCGAAAAAAGTAGTCGGCGGGCTGTTAGCGCTGAGTATGACTTTGAGTCTTGTGCCGTCTGATTTTGTTTTAGTGGCAAAAGCAGCAACACAGGAGATGAATGAAAAAAATACAGTAGAAAGTCCTGTTGTAAATGAGGACCGTTCTGTCACATTTAATTATATTGATTCAGATAATACATTAGCAGTATCCGTTGCAGGAAATTTCAATGGCTGGGGTGACGCAATTGGAAAAGATGTAATGGAATTGAAAGATGCAGAAAATGGCATCTGGAGCAAAACAATCGAAGGATTTGCTCCTGGAGTATATGCTTATAAATTAGTATTAGGTGAAGATGGATGGCAGGTTGACCCGCTGTCAGCTCTGACAGATGCAGATGGAAACAGTGCGTTTGCTGTACCGGGTATCGCTTTCAAAGATAAATTACAGGCTGAAAAGGGTAAAACTCTTACCTTACCGGAAACAGTAAATTTATATGAAAAAGGTACATTACAACCAAAAGAGGTCAATGCAGAATTTGCATTAAAAGATGACACAGTAAAAGGTGTTTCCTTCAATGCAAAAGATAGAGTACTTGAAGTAACAGATGAATGTACTGATTCACAGATTGTGCTTACTGCAACAGCAAATGGTTATACAAATGATGTATCTGTTGAAGTAGTAGACAAGATGTATCAGTATACAATCCATTATTATTCTGCAGAACAAAAATATGATGAAACAGACTTATGGATTTGGGAAACATCAGGTAAAGCATATAATAAAGGATTTGAATTTAATCAGGAACTTTCTGAAGATGCTGTAGGAAGAACATGGACAACGGCTGTATATTCTTTCCCAACAACATCTGTTAACATTATCGCACGTTCTAAAGATGCATGGGACTGGCAGGAAGAAACCAAGACCGTTGCAATTCCGGAAGGTCAGGAAAGTGCTGAAGTTTGGTTAGTAAAGGGAAATCCATTGGTATTTACAGAATGGGCAGAGGAATTCCCGGAACCGGAAAAACGTTATGTTTTAATTGAGTACGACAGACCGGCGAACGATTATGAATCATGGAATGCATATACATGGAATTCAGGTGCAAATTCAAGCTTGAATGTTTCTAATTATTTTGAAGAAAAATCCGGAAAACATATGGCTGTCATTGAAATAGGTGAACAGACTGCATCTATTGGTTTCTGGATTCGCAAAGGTGAACCAACTGACGAAGAGGACTGGACAAAGGATATCGATGGACGTCGTCGTATTGTAACACCATTAGATCAAAAAGTAGTAAAAGTAAAAGCTACACAGGGTGTTGTGGCATTAGATACTGTTCCATATAATACCGGATGTGAATTAAACGTAAATGATAATCAGATGAATTTCTATTATAGAGATGATGAATTATTCATGAACGGAGCTATGGACGAAATAAAATCTGTACAGGTTGAAGTCGATGGAATTATGTATGACATGACATACAATGCTGAAGATGAGAGATATGAATATGTAATGAAGAATGTAAAAGAAAAAACATATGAATATCGTTTCTTTGTTACAGATAAAGATGGAAATGTAAAAGAAACTGTAGATTTGTTTAATGATAAGACTACAGAAGATGGAACAAAATCTGTTATTGAATATAAAGATATTGATGTTAAGGTTACAGGTACTGTAAACGCTGCTTTTGATTATAACGAAAATGCAGTATTATCTGTAAAGGCTGAGCTTGTAGGAGAGGAAGCAAAGACAGTATCTCCAGATGCTCCGGCAGAAAACGGCTTGGTAGTAAAAGAATGCTATGCTGATTTAACAGCATTGGGCGGCAAGGAGAAAACTCCGATTGAAACAGAACTGATGGAACTGTCTATTGGTGTAAGCGATAAGGTTACAGCAGGAGAAAAGCAGATTCCTATCACTGTAGTGGATCAGTATGGAAAACGTCATGTGGGAGAAGCTACAGCAACAATAAAGCCAAGAACAGTAGCGGATGAAGGAGATTTTGATTGGGACGAAGCAGTTGTTTATTTCTTGTCAACAGACCGTTTCTATGATGGAGATCCTAGCAATAATGATGCATACGGTGTAGGCGATTATAACAATGGAGAAAATGGAAACAGCAGCTATCACGGCGGTGACTTTGTAGGTATAACAGAAAAATTAGATTACATAAAAGGCTTAGGAGTTAATACTATTTGGATTACACCAGTAGTAGAAAATATCTTAGAAGATCAGCATGCAGTCAGTGTAAAAGACGGATATGATATGCCGACTTACGGATATCATGGTTACTGGGCAAGCAGTTTTGAGAGATTAAACAAACATTTGGGTACAATCGAAGAATTCCATACTTTAATTGATGAGGCTCATGCAAGAGGCATGAAAATTATGGTAGATATTGTTATGAACCATTCAGGGTATGGAACAGATACAAGCGATGAATTTAAAGGTATGTTCCGCGATAAAAACGTGGAAGGAAATGAAATCTTAGGTCAGGTATCCGGTATGCCTGATTTTGCAACAGAAAGACCGGAAGTAAGAGAAAAATTAGTACAATGGCAGACAAACTGGGTAAGCGAAATTGCAGTAACAGAAAAAGGAAATACAATTGATTATTTCCGTGTAGATGCTGTAAAATATGCTGAATCTACAAGTTGGGCTGCATTAAAGAATTCTTTAACTAAAGTAGCACCAACCTTTAAGTTGATTGGTGAATATACAGGAGCAGGATACGTAGATGACTTTGGAACCTTGAATTCAGGACAGATGGATTCCCTCTCAGACTTTGAATTTACTCAGTTAGCACTCAAATTTGCAAAGGGAAGCTTTGACCATACTGAAAAGGAATTGGAAACAAGAAATGCCAATATGAATAATGTGGCAACTTTGGGTAATTTCTTAAGTGCTCATGATGTAGATGGATTTAAGTATTTATTAAAACGAGCAGGATATGAAGAAGAAGAAGCTCAGAAGATGACTAATATTGCAGCCACATTACAGTTTACCGCAAAAGGACAGCCTATTCTTTACTATGGAGAAGAGATAGGATTTAGTGGTGGTTGTAACTGGCCATATCAGGATAACCGTCGTAATATGCAGTTTGATAATTTATCAGCAGAACAGCAGAAAATTATGACACATTACAAAAAACTGATAAAGGCAAGAGTTGATTATTCAAAAACCTTTGCAAAAGGAACAAGAAGCAAGGTTGCAGGAAACGATCAGGACGGATACTTAGTATTCAAGAGAAGCTATGATAACGGAGAAACAAACCAGGATATCTTTGTTGGTATCAACAGAACAGAAAAGGAACAGAAGGTAGCAATTAACCTTAGTACAGGTATGGTGGTATCACCGGAAACACCGGCAGCATCAGCTTCAAGCAGCAGTTATGTGGATGTGTATTCAGGTGAAACAGTAGCTGTGAACAATAATGTTATAGTGATGACAATTCCGGCTTTCAGTGAAGGCGGTACATCTATTATTCCAGTCACAACGAAATCTGTACAGGATGTGACACCTACAAAAGTACCGACCGTAGAACCTACAAAAACACCGGCGGTAACAACTTATGACATTAAGTATGTGTTGAACAAAGGTCAGAACAATAAATCTAACCCTAAAACATATTCAACTAAGGATGTTAAGCTGAAAAATCCTACAAGAAAAGGATATACATTCAGCGGATGGTATACAGACAGCAAGTTTAAGAATAAGGTTACAACAATCAAAGCATCTACAAAGGCAAATGTAACTGTATACGCTAAGTGGACGAAAGTTACAAAACCTGCCAAAGTAACTGTGAAAAAAGTAACTAATGTAAAGGGAAACAAGATAAATGTAACCCTTAAGAAAGTCAGTGCAGTTAAGGGATACGAAATTAAATATACAACAGATAAGAAATTTAAGAAATCTGTTAAGACAACAACCTCTACAAAGACGGTTAAAACAATTAGCAAGCTTAAAAAGAATAAGACATACTATGTAAAGGCTAGAGCATACAAAATCGATTCTACCGGAAACAAGGTATATGGTTCTTACAGTAAGGTTGTAAAAATTGTAATTAAAAAATAAAGAGTAAGAGAAAAGAAGGAACTGTTGCACAGCTGGTAAGAATCAGTTTTGCACAGTTCCTTTTGTGTATTTTGGGGTAGAGGAAAAAGGAATGTTACACATTTGTTAAAAAACACATAAAATTGTAATCAAAACATGAAGAATGTCTAAAAAAAATAGGGATATATGCACAAAAGAAAGGAGAATTACTTGTGTAAAACATACAAAGTGCAAAAAGAAAACCATAAAAGAGTTGCAAAAAGTTGTGCAATATGTTAGTATGAACATAGTTCATCGGAAACGTTACCGAAAACGATACCGATAGGATGATTCGGTAAGCCGATGACTGTATGCGAGTGCATGCAGGGAGAAACAAAATAATGAATAAGAGAGAGAGAGGTAAAAATTTATGAAGAAAAAGTTGGTTAGTACACTCTTAAGTGCAGCAATGGTATCAACAATGCTTATGGGCTGTGGTGGAGAAGCTTCCACAGAAGAAAGCAACACAGACACACAGGAAACAACAGATGAAGCAGCAGATGAAGCTGAAACAGAAGATGCAGAAGCAGGGGAAGATACAACAGCATCTTCAGAAGGCGGAAAAGTTTACTACTTAAACTTCAAACCGGAAGTTGCATCTGACTGGGAAGCTTTAGCAGCATCTTATACAGAACAGACTGGTGTAGATGTTAAGGTTGTAACAGCAGCAAGTGGTACTTACGAACAGACATTAAAATCTGAAGTTGCTAAAACAGATGCTCCTACTTTATTCCAGATTAATGGACCAATCGGATATCAGTCATGGAAGGATTACTGCTTAGATTTATCTGGTACAGACTTTTATAGCTGGTTAACAGATAAGAGCCTTGCAATTACAGATGGAGATGGCGTATATGGTATCCCATATGTAGTAGAAGGATATGGGATTATCTACAATGATAAAATCATGAGAGATTACTTTGCATTGGCTGATAAAGCAGTTGATATTTCATCAGCAGCAGAAATTAAAAACTTTGATACATTAAAAGCAGTTGTAGAAGATATGCAGGCTAAGAAAGATCAGTTAGGAATCGAAGGTGTATTCGCTTCTACATCTTTCAAAGCTGGTGAAGACTGGAGATGGCAGACACATTTAGCTAACCTTCCAATCTACTATGAATTTAAAGATAAAGCAGTTTCTGATGCTCAGGAAATCGAATTAACATATGCAGATAATTACAAAAACATCTTTGATTTATATGTAAACAATTCTTGCACAGACAAAGCACAGTTAGGAACAAAGTCTGTAGAAGACTCAATGGCTGAATTTGCATTAGGTAAAGTAGCTATGGTTCAGAACGGTAACTGGGGATGGGGACAGATCAGCGGAACAGACGGAAACGTAGTTGCAGCTGAAGATGTTAAATTCCTTCCAATCTACACAGGTGTTGAAGGCGAAGAAGGTCAGGGCTTATGTGTAGGTACAGAAAACTATATGTGTGTAAACAGCCAGGTATCTGAAGCAGACCAGCAGGCAACAATTGACTTTGTTGAATGGGTATTCAATTCAGATGAAGGTAAAGCATTTGCAACAGAAAAATTAGGTATTGTACCATTCTCTACATTTACTGATGATGAAAAACCAAGCGATCCACTTGGACTTGAAGTATCCAGATACATGGAAGACAGTGCTTTAACATCTGTATCATGGAACTTTACAGCATTCCCAAGCCAGACATTCAAGGATGAACTTGGATATGCATTATTAGACTACTGCAATGGAAGTGCAGATTGGGATGGTGTTGTATCAGCATTTGTTGATGGATGGAAAGCTGAAAAAGAAGCAAGCGCTGAATAAGAAAAGTAATATTATTAGGTGGGTGCAGTGTCAAAGCTGGCCCACTTATTCAATACAAAAAAACAATAAAAAAGGAGAGGATTTTAATGCAAAAGGCACTGAAAAAGTATTTTCCAATCTTTGCATTGCCAACATTAATCGCATTTGTTATTGCGTTTGTGGTACCGTTCTTTATGGGTATCTACTTATCATTGTGTAAGTTTCGTACTGTAACAAATGCAGAGTTTATCGGATTGGGGAATTACGCAAAGGCATTTGCGAACAAGGATTTTTTAAATGCATTATTGTTTACAGTTAAATTTACTGTGGTATCAGTTATTACAATTAATGTTTTGGCTTTCTTGCTTGCATTATTGCTGACGAAAGGAATTAAAGGAACAAATATTTTCAGAACAGTATTCTTTATGCCGAACTTAATCGGAGGTATTGTACTTGGATATATTTGGCAGTTGATTATCAATGGTATCTTATTGAAAGTAGTAGGGCAGGACATTTACTATAATCCAAGCTATGGTTTTTGGGGATTGATTATTTTGATGAACTGGCAGCAGATAGGTTATATGATGATCATTTATGTGGCCGGTATTCAAAATGTTCCGCCGGAATTGATTGAAGCAGCTAAGATTGATGGAGCAACCACATGGCAGACATTAAAGAGTGTAATTGTTCCAATGGTTATGTCTTCCTTTACAATTTGTATGTTCTTAACATTGACAAATTCATTTAAGTTATTCGACCAGAACTTGGCGTTGACAGCAGGTCTGCCGGCAAGAAAGACAGCCATGTTAGCATTAGATATTTATAACACGTTCTATGGAAGAACCGGATGGGAAGGCGTTGGTCAGGCAAAGGCAGTTGTGTTCTTTGTGATTGTAGCGGTAATTTCCTTGACACAGCTTGTTATTACAAGAAGTAAGGAGGTTGAAAATTAATGGCTAAAAAGAAACAAACAGCAAATGAAATAGAAGCACCTCAGGTATCAAAAGCTCAGGGAATTATCATTGGATTATTTCTTACTATTTTATCGATTTTATTTCTGGCACCGATATTGATTGTACTGCTTAATTCCTTTAAGAGTAAACTTTACATTAGTTCAGAGCCATTTAAGTTGCCGGATGCGAAGACATTTGTGGGCTTATCTAACTATACAGATGGTGCAGTAAAGATTGGATTTTTCCAGTCCTTTGGATGGTCACTTTTTATCACAGTATTTGCTGTAGCAGTGATTGTACTGTTTACAGCGATGACAGCATGGATTATTACAAGAATTAAGTCAAAATTTACAAGCTTTTTATATTACTTCTTTGTATTTGCCATGATTGTACCATTCCAGATGGTAATGTTTACAATGACTTTTGTCGCAAATAGATTGCATTTAGACAATCCAGTTGGTATAATAATAATCTACCTTGGTTTTGGCTCAGGTCTTTCCGTATTTATGTTTAGTGGATTTGTAAAGGCAATTCCGATTGCCATGGAAGAAGCAGCCATGATTGATGGATGTAATCCGCTTCAGACATTCTTTAGCATTGTATTTCCAATGTTAAAGCCAACAGCAATTACAGTAGCAATTTTAAATGCTATGTGGGTTTGGAATGACTACCTGTTACCATATTTGATTTTGGGAACAGAGCATAAGACGATTCCAATTGCAATTCAGTACTTACGTGGAGGTTATGGTTCTGTAGATATGGGTGCCATGATGGCGATGTTGGTACTTGCAATTGTTCCGATTATTATATTCTATCTCACCTGTCAGAAATATATTATTAAAGGTGTTGTAGCAGGTGCCGTAAAAGGTTAGTTAAAATGGATCAGAGTGCTCTTGTAGCGAGAGCACTCTAAAACTTATCATAAAGGAAAAGAGAGGATTAGAAAAATGAGAGCTAGCGGTGTGTTATTACCAATCTCCAGTCTGCCATCAGATTATGGCATTGGAACTTTTTCAAAGGAAGCGTATAGGTTTGTAGATCAGTTACAGGAAGCAGGTCAGACTTACTGGCAGATTCTTCCTTTAGGACCAACCGGATATGGGGATTCCCCTTATCAGTCATTCTCCACTTTTGCAGGAAATCCATATTATATTGATTTGGAAGCACTGATTGGAGAAGGTTTATTAACAAGAGAAGAATGTGATGCTTGTGATTTTGGTGACAATGAAAACTATATAGATTATGAAAAGATTTATTTTGCACGTTTTAACATTTTAAGAAAAGCGTATGAAAGAAGTAATATTAGAGAGAATCAGGATTTTGTAGAATTTAAAGAAAAAAATGCATATTGGTTAGATGATTATGCATTGTACATGGCAGTAAAGAATAAATTTGAAGGTAAGGCATGGATTGAATGGGATGAAGACATCCGTGGCAGAGAATCCAAGGCCATGAAAAGATATAGAGAAGAACTGGCAGATGAGATTACATTTTATGAATTTCAGCAGTATACATTTGCAAAACAATGGAAGAATTTAAAAGATTACGCAAATGAAAAAGGAATCAAGATTATTGGAGATATTCCGATTTATGTAGCATTTGATGGTTCTGACAGCTGGTCAAATCCAAAGTTATTCCAGTTCGATGAAGAAAATAAGCCAATCGCAGTTGCAGGATGTCCGCCAGATGCATTTTCTGAAACAGGACAGCTTTGGGGAAATCCTTTATATAACTGGGAGTATCACAAAAAGACAGGATATAAATGGTGGATTCAGAGAGTTGCATACTGTTTTGAATTATATGATGTAGTTCGTATTGATCATTTTAGAGGATTTGATGAATATTATTCTATTCCTTATGGCGAAGAAACAGCAGTAAACGGAAAATGGATGCCGGGTCCGGGATATGACTTGTTTAAGAAATTAAATGCAAAGCTTGGTGATATGGATATTATTGCAGAAGATTTAGGATTCTTAACAGACACTGTATTAGAGCTGTTAAAGCAGACAGGATATCCTGGAATGAAAATTTTACAGTTTGCATTTGATTCCCGAGAAGAAAGTGATTATATACCACATAATTATACAGATAATAGTATTGTTTACACAGGTACACATGATAATGATACTGTTCGCGGTTGGTATGAAGGAATTCCGGAATGCGATAAAAAATTTGCAAAAGAGTATATGAATAATGAACATACACCAGAAGAAGAAATTCATTGGGATTTCATTCGCCTTGCAATGGCAAGCGTTGCAAAGACATGTATTATTCCATTACAGGATTATTTAGGTCTTGGTAAAGAGGCGAGAATTAATGTTCCATCTACTTTAGGTACAAACTGGAAGTGGCGCATGGGCAAAGAAGATTTGACCGATGAAATTATTGAAAAAATGAAATATATGACTAAATTGTATGGAAGATTGGCAAAATAACTATATGATATAAATGTAAGGTGACGGGGTGTATGGAAACAATAACCATAAAAGATATAGCGAAGCTGTGTGGCGTGGGGGTAAGCACAGTCTCAAGAGCTATGAACGATCATCCGGATATTAATCCGGAAACCAAGCAGATGATTATGGATGTTATTCGGGAAACCAATTATATTCCCAATAACAGTGCAAGAAACTTAAAGCGTTCAGATTCCAAAAACATTGCGGTTTTAGTCAAGGGGGTAGATAACCCCCTTTTTAGTAGGATGATTCGTGTCATAGAGGAGGAAATTGGAAAGAAAAAGTATTCCATGGTAGTTCATCAGGTGGAATACTACGAGGACGAAGTTGCAGCAGCGTTAGAATTAGAAAGAGAAAAAAGGCTGTGTGGGATTATTTTTTTAGGTGGTTTTTATTCAGAAAGTTCAGAAAGTCTGGAGCAGCTGCAGGCACCGGTCGTTCTGGTAACAAGTGCAAAGCCACAGTTTGAACAGAAAGATACGTACTCAGCAGTGTCAGTGGATGACGTAAAAGAAAGCTACAAAATGGTGGACTATTTATGTACTCAGGGGCACAAGGATATTGCCATTATTACGGCAACCATGTACGATGAAAGTATTGGAAAATTAAGACTTTCGGGATATTATAAAGCATTACAGGAAAATAATATTAAAGTAAATGAAAAATTGGTGAAATACATGGAAGACTGTGAAGACTATTCCATGGAATGTGGTTATCAATTGATGACGGAACTATTAGAGTCAGGAGAAAAGCTTAGCGCAGTGTTTGCCATATCAGACAGTTTGGCAATTGGAGCATGCCGGGCAATTTATGATAAGGGATTAAAGGTTCCAGAGGATATTGCGGTGGCAGGATTTGATGGAATTGATATAGCAACTTATTACACACCATCATTAACTACAATCCGGCAGCCAATGGAGGTTATTGCAAAAGAGGCAACAAAGATATTGTTTAATGTAATACGTAACAAATCAATGCATACCCGCAAGTTCTTTGAAGGAGAGCTTGTAGTGAGGGAATCAACAAGAAACAATAGGAAGAACTCTGCTGACTAAAGTCAGTGGAGTTTTCAGCGTTTATGTGATAGAAGGAGATTAAAATGAAGAAAGGCTGGAAAATCATTATTGCGACAATGGCGGTAGCAGTAATTACAATTGTAGTTGTGGCAGTTGCAGGGAAAGCAGATAAACGTGTGGAAGCATTAAGGGGAATGCAGCATTTTTTTGAGGTAAGTACAGAAAGTCAGATGAATCAATATCTTGATTATTGCAGGTTTGAGGATATGTTTTACGAAAAAGATATGCAGCTGTCTGGCGAATTATATTCGGATATCGCAAAGTTTACGGTGAAGGCGGAAGTAGAAGGAACTATTGATAAATCTAATAGAATGGTAAAAATGGCAGGAAATGCAGGATTGGGTGGGATGCCCTTTGTAGAAATGGAGCTGTACAGTGATGACACCAATGTATATCTTGCATCAGAGTTATTTCAAGATAAATTATTGAAGTTAAATTATACAGAAAATCTTTATGAAGTGGGCAGTAATTATGGAATTAACCGTCGTAACATGATTATTTTGCAAAAAGGCTATATAGAATTGTTTCGTATGGCAGTTAGCCAGAGTAAATATGAAAAGCTTGAGGAACTGCTGAATAAGAAACAATTAAGTAAGGATTTAGTTCAGATTTATGACCATATGAAGGTGGAAAAACAGGATAATACAGATACCCAGGCAGGAGGATATATTTATCAGGTGAATTTTCGGGCGGAAGATATAAAACTCTTTTTGCAGGATTTAGCTGCAGAATATCCGGAATTTGAAAGCAATGGTTATTCAGATATTGTGAATAAGTTTGTCAGTGAAGAAAAAGGTGTGGAAATCACTGAAATTGTGGATGGAAACGGTTTTACCAGTGAACTTTCTGTAGAAAACGTCGAAAATGGTTATGAATTAGTGTTAAAACGAAATGAACAGGAGAAGGAAGACAACTCGGGATTTGAAAGCAGTTTTTCTACAACGGTAACAAAGGATGGAAATGGTATCTTAAATGGAGAAATTGTATTAGATTATTCTGATGCGGATAAGGCATTTCAGTTGACAGCAAGAGAAGATATTACCGGAATCAGTGCTATAGTGTCGGGGCTGATAACCACCGATAAGAAAGAGGGAAAGATTAGTATCGATACAGGAAAAGTTCAGATGGAATTCCGTAATGCGAATATTGAAATGTATGGAAACACAGAAATAGTATTTGGCGATTATACAGTGGAACTTCCAGAAGGAAAACAAGTAGATGTGCTTCATGGAGAAGCAAAAGAACTGCAGGAAGTGAAAGCAGAAATTTTACATCATTTAAAAGGTATGGTAGGTTCAGCATTCCGACAGTTCTTAGGTTCTATTGGTCTTAATTTTTAAGATGTGCACCTTTGCTCATGGCACTATTATGGTAGCTGCCATCGAAGGTTACATCTTCTCCAAACCATTCCGGCGGAGTGAAATTTTCAGCTTCCTCTATGGTGGCGAATTCCACTTCCGCCATATAGAGCGGGGCAAAAGGTGCATCAAACACATCCAGTTCAATGGTGTGGGTATCATCTAAGGGAATAAGATATCGGATTTTTGATATCATATAACCGTCTGCTTTTGGTTTTAAATGTTCGTAGGCTTCTTTGGTCAAGGGAAGATTATATTCTTCCCTGCTCATTAAGCCGTCAGATTTGTACGTTAAAAAGTATTGTTCATCTTGTCTTCGAATTCGTACCACGGGGGAAGTGCATAAGTACCCTTGTTCAATTTTCTTATGTGGATAACTTTTTAAATTATCCGGTAAATTGTGAATCAAATATTTACGTTCAATTTCCATAATTTTCTCCAGATTTCATTGAAATTTTATTTGTTTTTACTATAATAATTATATGCAATTTGTTACTATTTAGCAAGAAGAAAGGATGTAGATAGCATGAGTAAGGTCATTGTATTTTTAGCAGATGGATTTGAAGAGATTGAGGGGCTTACAGTAGTTGACTTGTTGCGGAGAGCAGGAATTACAGTAACTACAGTTTCCATAAAAGAAGAAAAAGAAGTTATGGGGGCACATAAGATTCCGGTGCTTGCAGATAATACTTTAAGTCAGGCAGATTTTGAAACAGCAGATATGCTTGTATTACCTGGTGGAATGCCGGGAACACTTCATTTAGGAGAATGCAGCACAGTAACAGAAAAATGTGTGGAATTCTTCAAGGCAGGAAAAGAAGTAGCAGCTATCTGTGCCGCACCAAGTGTTCTGGGGGATTTGGGAATTTTGGAAGGAAAGAGATGTACCTGTTATCCGGGATTTGAAGACCGTTTAAAAGGAATTGTAACCACAAATCCGGTGGAGGCAGATGGCAATGTAACAACCAGCAGAGGTATGGGAACAGCGATTCCTTTTGGATTAAAGTTAATTGAAAAGTTAGTTAGTGCAGAAAAGGCGGAAGAGATTAAAAATTCGATTATTTACTAAGTTGAAATGATACTTAGAAATGGAGTAAAAAATGAAGAAACTGTTAATTTATTTGAAGGATTATAAAAAAGAAACCATATTAGGTCCATTATTTAAGTTGTTAGAGGCTTCTTTTGAGTTGATTGTGCCTTTGGTGGTGGCCGCTATTATTGATGTGGGTATCGGCAGCGGAGATAAAAATTATATTTTGAAGATGTGTGGTGTGATGGTGCTTTTGGGTGTGGTGGGGCTTGTTTCTTCTATTACAGCCCAGTATTTTGCCGCCAAAGCTGCCACAGGTTTTGCTACAAAGTTAAGACATTCGCTGTTTGAACATATACAGAGACTTTCTTTTTCTGAAATCGATCGGATTGGGACAGCAACCATGATTACCAGAATGACAAGTGATATTAATCAATTACAGTCCGGGGTTAATATGGTGCTGCGTTTATTCTTACGTTCTCCGTTTATTGTATTTGGCGCTATGATTATGGCATTTACCATTGATGTGAAAGCAGCGTTGGTATTTGTAGTTACCATACCTTTGCTGTCTTTTGTTGTATTTGGAATTATGGCAATTAGTATTCCGTTGTATCGGAAGGTGCAGGCGGGATTAGATAAAATATTGGGAATTACCAGAGAGAATCTGACCGGTGTCCGGGTGATTCGCGCTTTCGGAAAAGAGGCTTCGGAAATTTCAGAATTTCATGGTCAGAATGAAGGATTTACTTTGATGCAGATGAAGGTAGGAAAAATTTCTGCTTTGATGAATCCTGTGACTTACATTATCATTAATTTGGGAATTATCGTGTTGGTGTGGGTAGGTGCCATTCGTGTAAATCAGGGAGATATTACACAGGGTGAAGTAGTGGCATTATATAATTATATGTCCCAGATTCTGGTGGAATTGATTAAGTTGGCAAATCTGATTGTAACTATTACGAAGGCTTTGGCCTGTGCAGGCAGAATTGAAAATGTACTGGAGATGGAGCCATCCATCCGGGAAAACATAAATAGTGTCTCGAAAACTTCAAAAGATATTGGAAAAGAAGAAATTCGCAAAGATGCAGTAAAAGTGGAATTTGCTCATGTGGAAATGACTTATCAGGGAGCCGGTGCAGAAGCCTTAAGTGATATTTCTTTTACGGTGAAAAAGGGAGAAACCATTGGTATTATCGGGGGAACCGGTTCCGGAAAGACATCATTGGTTCACCTTATCCCAAGATTTTACGATGTAAGTCAGGGCAAAGTACTGGTGGATGGTAAGGATGTGAAAGACTATTCCCTGAAAGAACTTCGCCAAAAAGTAGGCATTGTTATGCAGAAAAGTGTACTTTTTAAAGGAACTATCAGGGAAAATATCTGTTGGGGAAAAGAAGATGCTACAGAGCAGGAAATCTGGGAAGCATTAGAGATTGCTCAGGCGAAAGAAATCGTAGATAACAAGCCGGAAGGATTGGAAACACAAGTAAGTCAGGGGGCAAAAAATTTATCCGGCGGGCAAAAACAGCGTCTTTCCATTGCAAGAGCTGTGGTAAAGAAACCGGAAATATTGATTTTGGACGACAGTGCATCCGCCTTGGACTATGCCACAGATGCCAGATTGCGACAGGCAATCGCAGGTCTGAAAAACATTATGACAGTATTTATTGTATCTCAGAGAGCATCTTCTATTATGCATGCAGATAAAATTATTGTATTGGATGATGGAAAAATTGTAGGAATGGGAACTCATGAGGAATTAAAGCAGAACTGTGAAGTATATCAGGAAATTTATTATTCCCAGTACGAGAAGGAGGAGAAACATGGCGAAGCATAAAAGTAAAGAGAAAAGTACAATGAAAAAAGTGCTTCGTTATGTGGGGAAGTACTGGTATCTGGTAGTGTTATCTATAATTCTGGCAGCAGTGTCAGCCTTGCTTACGTTGTATGTACCGATTTTGATTGGTGATGCCATTGACTTGATTATTGGGCAGGGAAAAGTAGATTTTACCTCAATTTTTGCATATTTAAGGGAGGCTGCTATTGTGGTTCTTGTGGTGGCAGCCGCTCAGTGGATCATGAATGTATGCAATAACAAGATTTCCTATTATGTGGTCAGGGACATACGAAAGGATGCCTTTGAAAAACTACAGATTCTTCCACTGAAATATTTAGACAGTCATTCTTCCGGAGAGATTGTCAGTAGAATCATTGCAGATGTGGAACAGTTTTCTGAAGGGTTGTTAATGGGATTCACTCAGTTTTTTACAGGGGTGGTAACGATTTTAGGAACGTTGTTTTTTATGGTTATGCTGAATCCTAAAATCACCATTGTAGTAGTTTGTATTACACCGGTTTCTTTGCTGTTGGCTAGTTTTATTGCAAAGAAAACTTATTCTATGTTCCGGCTGCAGTCGGAAACGAAAGGTGAACAGACGGGAATCATTGACGAAATGATTGGCAATCAGAAGGTAGTGCAGGCATTTTTGCAGGAGGACAATGTGCTGGAGCGTTTTGATGAGGTAAACGAAAGACTGAGAAAATGTTCTCTACGAGCCATTTTCTTTTCTTCCATTACAAATCCTGCCACTAGATTTGTCAATGGGCTGGTTTATGCTGGGGTAGGATTTACCGGTGCCATTGCTGTGGTTAATGGAAATTTAAGTGTTGGTCAGCTATCCTGCTTTTTAAGCTACGCAAATCAGTATACGAAGCCATTTAATGAAATTTCAGGAGTGATTACGGAACTGCAGAATGCCTTTGCCTGTGCCGCAAGAATTTTTGATTTTATTGATGAAACACCACAGACACCGGAAAAAGAGGGAGCTTATGTGTTAGAACAGGTGCAGGGCAGTGTGGATTTGCAGGAGGTAAGTTTTTCCTATGAAGAAAATCAAAAGTTAATTGAACATTTGAATCTGCAGGTAAAGCCGGGACAGCGTGTTGCCATTGTGGGCCCCACCGGTTGTGGGAAGACTACTATGATTAATCTTTTGATGCGCTTTTATGATGTGACTGGCGGGAAAATTTTAGTAGATGGAACAGATATCCGTGATATGACAAGAAACAGTCTTCGAACCTCCTATGGCATGGTGTTGCAGGAAACATGGCTGAGAGAGGGCACTATAAAAGAAAATCTGATTATGGGAAAACCGGATGCCACCGAGGAAGAAATTGTTGCAGCTGCCAAAGCAGCCCATGCCCATTCTTTTATTCAACGTATGCCCAAAGGGTATGATACGGAAATCAAAGAGGGTGGCGAAGGACTTTCACAGGGGCAGAAACAGCTTCTTTGTATTGCAAGAATCATGCTCAGTCTTCCTCCAATGTTGATTTTAGACGAAGCAACTTCCTCTATTGATACCAGAACAGAGTTGATGATTCAGAATGCTTTTGCCAAAATGATGGAAGGCAGAACCAGCTTTATTGTGGCACACCGTTTGTCTACCATTAAGGAAGCAGACATTATTCTGGTAATGAAGGATGGAAAAATTATAGAGCAGGGAAATCATGAGGAACTGCTGGGGCAGCGGGGATTTTATTATGAATTGTATCAGAGTCAGTTCCGGTAGAGGGTGGTAAATTCTTACTTGGACATATGGGTTGAAGGGACGCTCATAAGTGGCACAAATTCTTCTATGGAAGGCAGAGGCAACGTGAATGGAAACTAACTGTCAAGGGCGGCTAAGACGTTCCAGAAGGCTGTCACGCCTAAGCCGCCCTAGACAGTGGATTTTCCATTCACTAAAAACGCCTCTTAAATTGCCTTCCAGAGAAGAATTTGTGCCACATATGAGCTGTTCTTTGGAACCGATAAGTACCAAGGAAGAAGTTATTCCACTTATGAGGGGGCGTTGAATGAACATAAGTCTTGAAGAACCGATAAGTCTGAAAGGAACCTTTGGTAATTCATTTTTGAATTTTGTGATGGCACAGCCCATGATAGGGACAGAAACTTCCCGGACAGGCAATTAGGAAATGTTTTTAGCAGAGGTGAAATCCAATTCTTAGGCAACACTTAGTGAAGAGCCCTAAGGCGATGAACTTAGTGTGCCTTAGAATTTAGTTCACTGGAGCGCTATTTCCGCCTGTCCGGGAAGTTTCTGTCCCTGGCATGGGCGTTCCCGCACCTCAAACTCTTCGAATTGCCATAATGTGACAAAAATATTACAAAAAATTTAAAAAAGTACTAGACAAGTGTTAAAAAGTGTGTTATATTTATTTTGCTGTACAAGGGAAGCAAACTTCAGGACGCGAAAGAAGATTTGCCCCTCCCTATAAATTATACCTTTTTTAGTAAATTTATACTCCCCAAAATAAATTTACTACTCCCCCTCATTATTATTATATAGTTTAATGAAAAGAGCGCAGTTGCGAAGCAACTTCGCTCTTTTCATTTGCACATTTATAGTAAATGAGAAAAGTTCTCATTTAAAATATTGCGAAAGCATTACAATTTGTATATAATGTGAAACGGTTAGCTTGGACTAATTTGAGTTTTGAATGAGCAACTAAAAACAAAAAACAGGAGGTAAGAAAGTGAAAAATACACGCAGCATAATACGTAAACGCTTGCTGTCTTTAACCCTTGGAGTAGCCCTTGTTTTGCAGGGGACTGACCTATGCGTTTTGGCGCAGACGGTAGACAGTACTTACAAGGAAGGAACTTATATCGGTGAGGCAGTCGGTTATGATGAAGGGAACGTAAAAGTTACGGTCACTCTACAAGAACAGGATGGAGCTACTGTGATACAGGATATCTCCACAGAACAGACCAAACAGACAGAAATCTATTGGAAGAAAGCCGTTTCTGTGGTGGATTCCATCAAGGAGAACAATGGAACAGATAATGTGGACACAGTATCTGGGGCGACCATAAGTTCCAAGGCGATTATTGATGCAACAGATGCAGCGCTTTCTAAAGCAATGGGAGAGAATGTATTTGACGGAGGTGTAGGAAGTAAGGCGAATCCATATTTAATCGCTTCCAGAGATACCTTTGAGGCATTTGGGACTCAAGTGGCGGAAGGAAATGACTATGCAGGAAAATACATTGCATTAAAAAATGATATTGACTTACAGGGTGAAGACTGGACACCAATCGGCGACAGCACACATTTATTTGCAGGTACTTTTCTTGGAAATGACTGCAAAATTTTAAATCTTACCATAGGAAGTAAGGAGACACCGGCAGATGTATCTTACGCCGGATTGTTTGGAGCAGTGGCAAACACCGCACAGTTTTATGATATTACCATGGAGCAGGTATCCATTTACACAGCACCCACAAAGGCAGCTTATGCCGGCGGTCTTGTGGCTTATGCAAAAGTAAATACAAAATCCACGGAAGGGTGTGTAATTCAAAATTGTCATGTTACCGGAAGCATTTCCGTGGATACCAATGGAAATGCTATTATTATGGCTGGTGGATTACTTGGCTTTGGTAATCAGTATATGACAATGGCGAATTGTGGAGCAGATGTGTCCTTGTCAGCAGTTTCGGCATCGAAAAATGCAAATGCAGGTGGTCTGGTTGGTTTCGCAAGTGCTCGTGCATTATTTATGAACTGCTATGCGTTGGGAAGGGTTACCGTAGACAGCACCAACAGTGGAAGTAACAATGCAGCCGGACTGATTGCCGGAGGTAACGGTATGATTTATAATTGTTATTCCGATGTTGCCATAACAGCAGACCAGCCACAGACAAAGGCAGGTGGATTGCTTGGTAATGGGGCAACAGCCACAATTATAAGCAATAGTTATTATAATATGGAAAAAACAGCAGAAGCCATTGGGAAAAATGAAAGTGCTTATGCAAATGTCACAGGAAAAACCAGCGAAGAATTAAAGAGCGAAGTGTTTAAAAATCTTCTCTCAGAAAATTTAAGCTCTGGGAAGCAGGCTGAGTTTGCAGAAAAAATTACAGAAAATGTAAATGCTCTTTCTGGCTGTGATTTTGCGGCAAGAACTGCAGTTATAAAAGGAAACTTTTATGATTGGAAAATTGAAGAAGAAAAAATCGTCCACAGTGATGAACTTTGGGCAAATTCTGTCATTGATGAAAATATATTTGCATCCGGTAATGGAAGCAAAGAAACACCATATATCATTGAAACAGAAAAGCAGTTAAAAGATTTTGCTGCATCACTGACAGAAAAAATTGATTATGAAAATCTTTATGTGGCTTTAGGAAATGACATTCAGTTGACAGAAGAATGGATTCCGGTAGGGGAAGGCGAATATGCTTTTAATGGAAACTTTGACGGCAGGAATTACAGCATTACAGGCATAAGAATTGGAACTGAGGAAAATCCATATGTGGATTCTACCGGTGATGATGCCAGAGTGTATTTTGGCTTTTTCGGTGTGCTGGAAGAAAAGGCAGAAGTACGTAACTTAAAGCTGGATGTATCTGTTTATGCATTCAGTCCGCAGACCATTTATGTATCCGGTCTTGCAGGTTATATAAACCAGGCTATGGTAGATAATGTGCAGGTAACAGGAGAAATTCAGGGAGTTACCAGTCATAGCAGTGCCAATATTTTTGTCGGCGGACTTGGCGGATATATGTATAAGCAGAAGCTTACCAATTGTAGCTGGGATGGCTCTGTCCGGGCAGAAGCAGTGGGTGGAGTTGCAGAAGCCGGTGGTATTGCAGGATTAAATAACAGAGGGTTAATTGCAAACTGTTATGCAAAAGGGCAGATTACAGGAACAGCAGACAGAGTGGCAGAAGGAGCACCATCACTAGGCGGTATTGCCGCAGTGCATGCAGGTACGATGGTAAACTGTTATTCTGTGGCGGAAATTATTGCAGACTGCTATACAGGATACTGTGGTGCTTTGACCGGATGGGCAACGGGAATCGGAGATACCTTCCAGAGTTATTATTGCACGGATACACGTATGGTAACGGATGACAAAACAGAAAATCGTTTGGAAATCAGCCCGGCAGTTGCCTGTGGCTGGAGCGTAGGACCGGGTATCAATGATGAAGGAGAGCCATATACGGGAAGTGTAAGTCTTTTTGTAGAAGGGCTCTCTAAAACAGATATGGAAAGTGACCTTTTAGCAGAAAAGCTAAATGAAAACTTTACAAAATTAAGTGTAGACTTAAATAATGGAGGAAGACAGTCAGGTCACTGGAGCGGAAGCGAAGTATTGGCAGCCTCCATGAAACAATGGAAGACAGAAAATAATCAGGTGGTTTTAAGTGAAACTCCGGCAGAAGTTACTTATGATACAGCCACCAGCGAATATATTCAGGAACTCCTTCCTATAGAAACAAAGCAGTACAATGAAGGTATCTTTTATGGAAGAAATGCAGAAAAAAATCTGGTAGTAAAAATTGTGGTAGATGCAGAGAAAAAGGTTGCAGACATTCAGGTGACGGAAGGGGATGCAGCCTCCTATGTAGCAGATATTGCAAAAGCATTAGAAATGCAAAGTGCAGAAGGCTTAACAGACAGTGGATTTAAGGAAGCACTGCAGACTGCGTTAGACAAATCAGAAGCAATGGACATCACCACTTATGGCAAGGCAGGAAATTATATTTTTGCAGGTGGTGACGGAAGTAAGGAAAATCCATGGCAGATAGCAACAGAAGAGCAGCTTACAGCTTTTGCTTCTTATGTAAATGAAGATGAAAATTATCAGGACAAGTATATTGTTTTAACAAAAGATATTACATTGACAAAAGAATGGATTCCGGCAGGTTCTGTGACACCATACGCTTTTGCAGGAAATTTTGATGGAAATGGTAAAAAGCTTGTGAATCTGACCATTGGCAGCAAGGAAAAGCCCTATGCAGGAAAATATGCAGGATTATTTGCTTATGTAAAAGGTGGTATTGTTAAAAATCTTACCATAGAGAACACAGACATTACCATTGAAAATACCGGTTCCGACCGTATTTATGCAGGTGGTGTGGCAGCGGCAATGGAACAGAACGGAGCAACAGGATATTTAGATAATCTTATCGTAGACGGGAAAATCTCCATTCATTCGAATTCCGGTGCCTGCTATGCCGGGGGAATTGTAGGTCAGGCAAATGGTGGAACGGTAACAAATTGTGGAGCCAGTATGGAAATTTCTGCCGTTTCTGATGCATCTTGGGTTTATGCTGGAGGAATTCTGGGTATCAATGCAAGAAATGGATTATTAAATAATTATGCGGATGGAAATATTTATGCTGACGGTCCATTAAATAAGGCAGCAATTGGTGGAATCGCAGGTTTCCATGCAGGGGCATCTTATAACAATTATGCAAATGTGCAGCTGACTTCTGCTACCAGCACAGGTGATATTGGTGCCATAGCAGGAAGAAATACAGGAATTGGCTATATGGCTGACTGTTATTACAATGAAAACGCTTCCCAGAAAAATGGTGGTGTGGATGTTACAGAGATAAAAGCGGTAGGAACTGTAGTGAAAGGTGACAAGGACGGTTTTGGAACGGTAGAAAATCTTTTTGGAAGAACAGAAACAGCCAGTGAAGAATTTGCAGGAATTTTAAATAGAAATAAAACAGAAAATGACAGATTAGATAAGGTACTTACTCTGTTAAGAGATAATTGGGAAAATCCAATGAATGAAACAGTCCATTTATTTGGCTGGAAAACAGTGGCGGGAGGAAATGTTATTTGTCAGGCAGGTGTAGGGGAAGAAGTAATTTCTCCGGAAACACCAGAGCCGACTCAGACAGTGACAGCAGTTCCCACTCCTTCGGCAAAACCAACAGCTGTGCCGGTGAAACCTACAGCTACTCCGTCAGTAACAAATAAACCGACGCCAACACCAAAGCCTGTGAAGAAGAATGATATTATTGTAGTTAATGGAGCTTCCTATAAAGTAACCAGCACTTCAAAGAAAACAGCTGCGGTATCTTATCAGGCACCGAAAAGTAAGAACAGCAAGGCAGTTACGATACCATCCACTGTAAAATATAAGGGTGTAACCTACAAGGTTACGGCAATCAGTGACAAAGCCTGTGCCGGAATGAGCAAACTTACCAAGGTTACTATTGGTGCTAATGTAAAGACCATCGGTAAAAATGCATTTAAGAGTTGTAAAAATTTAAAGACTATAACGATAAAATCTACCAAATTAAATTCTGTAGGCAAGAATGCCATAAAAGGAATTTACAAGAAAGCAGTAATTAAATGCCCGGCAAAAAAGGTGAATACATATAAGAAGCTTTTTAAGAAAAATACTGGTTATGTAACGACTATGAAGATTAAGAAATAAGCTCTATAAAAAAGAAATGATTTAAATCCTCACTGTGAGAATGACAGTGGGGATTTCTTTTGGTTAAGAATTTTTAAAGAGGTGCGGCGTGTAAACAATGAGGTAATTGAAAGTGGTTTTTCTATTAGGTATAATAAAAACATGACAAACTGTTGTCGTGTTTTGCGTAGTATAATGAAATTGTTAAAGGAGTAATCATGAAGATAGACAGGCAGATTGGAATTCTATCAATATTGTTGCAGAGGGATGTTGTTACGGCACCTTATCTTGCAGAGCAGTTTGAGGTTTCTAGAAGAACTATTAACAGAGATATTGAAGATTTGTGTAAAGCCGGAATTCCCATTGTGACAAAACAGGGTGTAAATGGTGGCATTTCAATTATGGAGGACTATAAAATAGACAGAACACTGTTAAACAATGCGGAAATGCAGGATATATTGGCAGGACTTCGCAGTCTGGACAGTGTAAGCGGAACAAATCGGTATGGAAAACTGATGGAAAAGTTGTCGGTGGGCTCCTCTGATTTTATGGTTGGAAATCAGTCGGTGCTCATTGATTTATCCTCCTGGTATAAAGAATCACTGGCACCTAAAATTGAGCTGGTGCGCACAGCCATTGATAAGAGTAAAGAACTTGAATTTACTTACTATTCTCCTAAGGGAGAGTCGGTTCGCCAAATCGAGCCGTATTATCTGATATTTCGCTGGTCAAGCTGGTATGTATGGGGATGGTGCAAAAAGAGAAAAGATTTTCGAATGTTTAAACTGAATCGCATGGAGAAAACAAAAATATTGGAGCAGATGTTTGCGAAAAGACAGGTGTCAATGCCGGATTTAAGCAATGAAAGAATCTTTCCCGGTAGGATAAAGGTAAAAGCTCTTTTTGAACAGGAATGTAAATGGCGGCTGGTAGAAGAATTTGGAGTAGGATGTTTTCGGGAGATGAAGGACGGAAAGCTTTTATTTCAGGCGGATTATACAGATATGGAACATCTGACCAGCTGGCTGCTTACTTTTGGCGCTCAGGTTGTGGTGTTGGAACCCTCGGAACTAAGAGAGAAAATAGTGGACATTGCAAAAAGTATTCAAAGGCTATATTTGTAGGAGGTAAATGAAATGGAATACATAAGGATAACAAAGGAAAATTTAGAGGAAGAACATATTTGCTGTGCCATAGCAAGTAGTAAAGATCCACAAGTGCTGGCAAAAAAAGCGTGGATGAAAGAACGATTAGATGAGGGGCTTGTATTCTTAAAAGGAAATATTCGAGGAAAGTGTTTTATTGAATACATACCGTCGGAATATGCATGGGTACCAGTGAAGGCAGAAAACTACATGCATATCAATTGTTTTTGGGTGTCCGGTTCCTGTAAGGGCAATGGATATGCCAATGAACTTTTGGAGCTTTGTATTGCAGATGCAAAAGAAAAAGGGAAAAGTGGACTTACGGTTATTTCATCAGCAAAGAAAATGTCATTTTTATCAGACCCTAAATATCTTGCGTATAAGGGATTTCGGCTTGCAGATACTGCGGAGCCATATTTTACACTTATGTATCTGCCTTTTCATGAGAATGCAGAGGTTCCAGAGTTTAAAACCTGTGCCAAAATACCTAAAATAGAGAAGGAAGGATTTACCTTATATTACACAAGTGGCTGCCCATATACGGCAAAATATGTTCCTGTTATAGAGCGGTATGCTGATTCGCAAGGAATCAAGTTTACATCTGTTTATATAGACAGTAGGGAAAAAGCACAGAATGCTCCTATGGTATGGACAAATTATGCTTTATTCTATAATGGCACTTATATCACCAATGAAATTTTATCAGAGAAAAAATTTCATACAATTTGTGAAAAACTTTTGATGGAGGCAGGAAATAAATGAAATATGTGTGGATAGATGAATTTTTGCTAAGTAAGCAGGGAGTTACCAAAGATCTTCAAAAGGATTGGAATTGGATTCGCTATCAGATTGGCGGGAAGATGTTTGCAGCGGTTTGCCTGGGGGATAATAACGAGCCTTACTATATTACATTGAAACTTGAGCCGGTAGAAGGAGAGTTTCTCAGGCAGCAATATGAGGATATTATTCCAGGCTATTATATGAATAAAATCCATTGGAACTCCATAAAAGCGGATGGCGAGGTACCGGATGTTTTAGTGAAAGATCTGCTGGATAAGTCATACCAGCTGGTTCTGGGAGGATTTAGCAAGAAAAAACAGAAAGAAATCTTAGAGAGTGAGATGAATGAATAAAGGAGGAAGGAAAATGGCATTTGACTATAAAAAGGAATATAAGGAATTTTATATGCCTAAGAATCAACCGGGCATTGTGGAAGTACCACCTATGAATTATATTGCAGTTCGTGGCAAAGGAAATCCAAATGAGGAGGAGAGCGAGTATAAGGAATCCATTGGACTGCTCTATGCAATTGCGTTCACTATTAAAATGAGTAAAAAGGGAAGTCACCAAATTGACGGGTATTTTGATTATGTAGTTCCTCCTTTGGAAGGATTTTGGTGGCAGGATAATATAGTGGGAATCGATTATACCCACAAGGAAGATTTTCATTTTATTTCTGTCATCCGATTGCCGGATTTTGTGACAAAAAAGGATTTTGAATGGGCAATAGAGGAAGCAACAAAGAAAAAGAAAGAAGACTTTTCAAAGGTGGAATTTCTTACCTATGATGAGGGGCTGTGCGTTCAGTGTATGCACATTGGCCCTTATGATGATGAGCCGGAAACAGTTCAAAGGATGCATGATTTTATGGTGGTACAGGGCTACGAGCTGGATATTACAGAGAAAAGATTACATCATGAGATTTATCTAAGTGATGCAAGGAGAGTAGCACCTGAAAGGTTGAAAACGGTGATAAGGCATCCCGTGAAAGGAAGATTATGACTGAGTATTTGACGGGGTGGAAGAATGTGGATTTCTTATGAAAAATATGATGAAGTTTCAGAGGGAATACAGCCCCAATATGAATTGGCACTTACAAATTTGGAGGTCAAGCTGATGTTCCAGAATATGGTGCGAGACTGGTTTTAAGAAGTCAGTGCAGATTATAACGATTTTGTGGAGTTCTTTCTTCTGGGGGATGTGGAAGCAATGAATATAGGAACAATTTAATATTGATTTGCAAGCGAGTTTTGAAATAATCCAAGGCGGTGACGCTTTCTCAATTTCTTGGGAGAGTGGAACTGTCTTGGATTTTTTTGAAAAAATAGTTGACAACAAGTAAAAATAGTATCATAATGATAATATCAAAAAGATAATAACAAAGAAGCAAAGGGAGATAATAGAGAAAATCGGAAGGAGAGATAATTATGGAACGTCAGGTTTTAGTAGTGGTGGATATGCAGAAGGATTTTATTGATGGAGCATTGGGTAGCAGGGAGGCGGTGAATATTGTTCCAAAAGTGGAAGAGAAAATAAAGAATTTTCAGGGGGAGATTATATTTACCAGAGATACCCATTTGGGTAATTACAGTATGACACAGGAGGGAAAAAAACTTCCGGTACCTCACTGTATTCAGGGCAGTGATGGGTGGCAGATAGAAGAACGGCTGGAAAAATTAAGAACACCTGACATGAAAGTATTTGATAAGCCTGCTTTTGGTTCGGTAGAATTGGCAGAATACTTAAAAGAAAACGAGTCTTTAGAAAGTGTTACATTAATCGGACTCTGCACAGATATTTGTGTAATTTCTAACGCACTTATTATCAAAGCATTTTTGCCGGAAGTGAAAGTGGCGGTGGAAGCAGATTGTTGTGCCGGTGTGACAGTGGAAAGCCACAATAATGCATTAGAAGCCATGAAAATGTGCCAGGTTGAAATTATATAAGAAATTTTTGAAAGAAAGAAGGGATAAGAGATGATTCGGATTGAGGGAAAAGAAATAAAGAGCAGTCATTTTCCGGATGGGACACTGCTTTTAAAAGAGAATTTAAGTGATTTAGGAAAAGAAAAAGAAGACGAGATTGTAATTTGCTGGAATTATGAGAATAACGAAGAATTGTTAATTTTGTATTTTCTCACCAAACACTGTAAAGAGGCAGGATATAGCAATCTTGTGCTTACGATGCCTTATATTCCAAATGCAAGGCAGGACAGAGTCCAACGGGAAGAAGATGTATTTACGCTGAAATATTTTGCAGAATTGATTAACAGCTTAGAATACAAAGAAGTGAGGGTGTTGGATGCTCACTCGAATGTGAGTCTTGCGTTGTTAAACCGAGTAAAACAAATATCCCCTAAAGGTAAAATTGAACAGGTAATTGAAATAATCAAGGCGGAGCGTGGAGAGGAACCTTTGATGTTTTATCCAGATGAAGGGGCAGGTAAAAGGTATGGAGGAATGATACCGAAGGCATATTGTTTTGGAATAAAAAAACGTGACTGGTGTACAGGTGAAATCAAAGGACTGGATGTGTCAGGTGAAATCGGGCAGATTGCAGGAAATGATATATTGATTGTGGATGATATTTGTTCTTATGGAGGAACTTTTCTACATTCTGCAAAGAAACTTCGGGAATTGGGGGCAAAAAATATTTACCTGTTTGTAAGTCACTGTGAGTCATCTGTGTTAAAAGGAGAATTGATTTCTAGTGACTTAATTCAAAAAATTTATACAACAGACAGTATATTTAACAAAGAACATGAAAAGATAGAAATTTTAAAAAATACAAATATTTGATAGACGTTTTTGAAAAGATGGGAGGATTTATACAATGAAAAACACTAATCCAATGTTATTAATCGATTTTTACAAGGCAGTACATTCAGATATGCTGCCCAAAAACATAGAAAAATCTGTTTCCTATTTTACTCCTCGAATGAGCAGGGTTGATATGTGGAATGAAGTAGTTATGTTTGGATTGCAGGCATTTATCAAGACATATTTGATAGAATACTTTGAGGAAGAATTTTTTAAGCGACCTTTAGAGGAAGTGTTAGGTGAGTATAATCGAGTGTTAAATGCAGCATTAGGAAGCAATGCATTCAGTAGCGGAAAGATAGAAAAACTATATAAATTAGGATATCTGCCATTAGAAATCAAAGCATTACCGGAAGGAACAAAAGTACCTATGCATGTGCCAATGTTTGAAATCAGCAATACCCACCCGGATTTCGCGTGGCTGCCACAGGCATTAGAGTCCTTAATCAGTGCAGAATTGTGGCATCCAATGTTGAGTGCTACTGTAGGAAATACGTACCGGAAGATAGTAAATAAGTATTATGATATTTCTGTGGAGGATGGCGTGGAGAGAGCTAGAGCTTTAGGAGATTTTTCCTTCCGTGGACAGGAATGTTTACAATCTGCGGTAAAGTCCAGTGCAGGATGGTGTCTCTCTTTTCTGAATACGGCAACGGTGCCGGTTATTCCATTTTTAGAACAGATGTATGTTTGCGACTGCGAAAAAGAAAAGGTAGCTTATGGAGCAGTAAGTACGGAGCACTCCGTGATGTGCAGCAATTATGCAGTAGATGGAGATGAAATTACTTTACTTAGAAGACTGCTTACAGAAATTTATCCAGATACCAGTTTCTCAGCGGTTTTGGATTCGTATGATTACTGGAATGTAATTGACAAAGTACTTCCACAACTGAAAAAAGAAATTTTAGAACACAATGGCTGTATGTTAATGCGCGGTGATAGTGGTGACTGTGTGGAAGTGGTGACCAAGACAGTATTTAGACTCTGGGAAATTTTTGGGGGTACGGTTAATTCTAAAGGATATAAGGTGCTGGATCCTCATGTAAAAGCAATTTACGGTGACAGTATTACCATACAAAGATGTGAAGAAATATACAAAATTCTCATTGAAAATGGGTTTGCCTGCAATAATGTTGCCCTGGGGGTAGGAAGTTTTAGTATGCAGTGTGTGGAGGAAAATGGAGAATTAAAACCATTTACCAGAGATACCTTCAGCTCTTGTATTAAGGCAACTTATTGTGAAGTAGACGGAAAGCCGATTCCGATTTTTAAAAATCCAAAAGAAGGAGGATTTAAAAAGAGCCAGAAAGGATTATGCTATGTTTATCGCAATGAAGATGGCAGTCTTGCATTTGAAGATGGTTACACAAAAGACAATCTGCCAAAAGAAAATAACCTTTTAGAAATCGTGTATAAGGATGGCAGGTTAGTCAAAGAACAGTCGTTGGAAGATATCAGGGCACTGTTAAATGAAGGAGAATTTTAAGGAAGATTATTTCATAAAGGAGGATATGGAAATGAGCATAAAATATAAAAAATTTGAACCCACAGAATATGTAATGAAGGTAAAAAGAGGAAAAGTAATACAACAGGGATTAGGACTTTCTTTTTTTTATAATACTATGACCACAAGCATGATTGTAATACCAGCTACAGCCTTTGATACCAGTTTTGTTTTTGATGATATTATGACTTGTGATTTTCAAAGCGTAAGTGTGCAGGGAGATATTTCCTATACTATTACAAATTACGAAAAGGCTGCTCAAATGGTAAAATTTTCTTATAAAAACAATAAAAAGGAATATGAGGAAGTATTAAATGAAGCGAAAATCAAAATGTCAAAACAGGTTATGAATCTTGCTAAGGTTTATGTAACAAAATTTCTAAGTACGAAAACAGTAAGGGAAGCAATGGTTTCTAGCGATGCATTAGCGGAAGCCATTGCCGAAGGAATGAAGAAAGATGAAACGATTCAGGAGTTTGGGTTACAAGTATTATCTGTTTCTATTTTAGGAATTTTGGCAAAAGTGGAAACCAGAAAAGCTTTAGAAGCTGCTACAAGAGAAGAAATATTAAAATTACAGGATGATGCTATTTATAAGAGAAGAAATGCAGCCATTGAACAAGAACGTATTGTGAAAGAAAATGAACTGAATACAGAAATTAAGATTGCCGAAAAACAAAAGGAACAACGGGAAAAAGAGATGGAAACCAAACGCCTGATTCAGGAAAAACAGGCAGAATTAGATGCAAAGAAATTGAATAATGATATTGTATTGGAAGAGGAAAAGCGTAAGTTGGTAGATTTACAGACAGAGAATGAGAAAAAGAGATCTGACGCTAAGGCTTATGATTCCCAAGTACTGTTAAAGACATTTGCAGGAATTGACACAGAGATTATAAAGGCACTGGTAGCCAGTGGTATGGATAGCAGAGCTTTGATTGCCAAGGCATTTGTAGAGATTGGGGATAAAGCAGATAAGATTGGCACACTGAATGTATCTCCGGATTTATTAGAAAGTCTTACAAAAGCATAAAAGGGGGCGTTGATGTGGAACGTGGCATGAATAAGATAGTAATTGTTACGAGAAAGACTAGGCTGGCAGAGTTGATTTTCAAGTATAATACCTTTGAACAGGCAAAGTTCTATATTGAACATATGGGGGTGGATTTTTCTGATTATGTGAAAGAGGATCAAATATATGCTCAGGCAGTGAGACAGGTAACAAAGATTGCTGAACGCTATGCAAGAGTACAGGAGATTGATCGTGCGTTTATACCTAATATGATTTTTGGCACTGAAGATATTGTGATTGCAGTAGGTCAGGATGGTCTGGTAGCTAATGTAATGAAATATTTAGATAATCAGCCTTTGATTGGGGTAAATCCGGATGTTAAGCGATGGGATGGGGTACTTCTGCCTTTCGAATCAGGACAGATGGAATCACTTCTGCCTCGGATAATTCAGGGAAATTACAATGCTGAAGACATTACAATGGCGGAAGCGGTGACAAAAGACCAACAGAGGATGCTGGCAGTCAATGATTTGTTTATAGGATGCAAGACCCACGTATCGGCGCGATATGATATTACATGGAATCAAAGGCAAGAGAATCAGTCTTCTAGCGGAATTATTATATCAACTGGTTTGGGAAGTACCGGATGGTATAAATCTATTATGACACAGACGAAAAAAATTGCAGGTATTTTTCAGTATGATATGATTGAAGAACAGCCACTTTCCTGGGGGGATAACCAGTTGGTGTTTGTTGTGCGGGAACCATATCCAAGTCGTTCTACACAGACCGATATTGTTTATGGTAAAATTAGTGAAAGAGATACATTTCGAATTATTTCTAAGATGCCTGCTGATGGTGTTATCTTTTCGGACGGCATGGAGGAAGATGCTATTTTATTTCAATCTGGTATGGAAGTAAAGATAGGAATTTCAGAAAAAAAGGGAAGGCTGGTTGTTTAATAAAAATTTAATTAGAAGGAGATTTTTAGATGAATACCTATGCAATGACAGAAGAAGAAAAAGAATATTTAAAGAAGTACGATATCACACAATATGACCGTCCTTCTATTGCAACAGACATCGCAGTATTTTCCATTATGGAGGAGGAAGCGAAAGACGGAGTAGGGAAAAACCGCAGTGTTCAAAATTATCGTAAAATGCCGAAACGCAATATGAAAATTCTGATGATTCGGCGGGGAAATTATCCTTATAAAGATTGTTTTGCACTGCCGGGAGGTTTTTGCAGAAAAGACGAAGATGTTTATGAAACTGCCAGGCGGGAACTATATGAGGAAACCAACGTAACAAATGCGTATTTGCAGCCGGTAGGAATTTTTGGTGCAGTGGGAAGAGATCCTCGTGGCTGGGTAGTATCTCATACTTTTATGGCATTGATGGATGGTGAAAAATGCAGCCTTCGAGCAGGGACAGATGCATGGGAGGCTCACTGGTTTGATTTTCATATGGAGAGTCGGGAAATTCAAAAAGATTTGCAGGAAGATGTGGCATTGCTCGTTTATGAGTATGATTTAAAACTTCAGTATGAAACAATAGAATTGTCAGCAACTCTTCGTGAGACAAAGAAATTTGAACAGTATCATGAGCAGATAAGTTATGAAATTACTCAGTGTCAGGGCATTGCTTTTGACCATGCAAAACTGATTCTCAGTGCATTTCTTGCCTTGCAAAGGGAAGCGGACAGGGACGGAAAAATCGTATTTGATTTAATGCCGGAAACTTTTACGTTGACAGAACTGCAAAAGTCCTTTGAAATTATATTAAATAAACCTTTATTGACTGCAAATTTCAGACGAAAAATAGCAGATTATGTTTTAGAAACAGAAGAAAGTGTAGAGGGGGCAGGTCATCGTCCCGCAAAAAAGTTTAAGCGAAATGTGGAACGGTTTTACAGGATGTGACAGGTATCTGGAAGTATTGGAAATATTAATTTCTCCACCGCATCTACGATATTATCATAGATGCGGCGGCTTTTTATTCTTCGTCATATAAATCCGTAATAAGGTGTCTGCGTAACCGAGTTGTGAAGCCAGCGGATTAATGTGGTAAAGTCAAATACCGGAAGCTTCACTGCCTCTTGCACTGCGTAAGCGTAAGGGGGCATGTCACTGCATTCTAAGAGGATTGCTCCGGTATCAGGATATTCTTTGATAATTTCCAAGGCTTTTCCCACCACTTCCTGTTTGACAATAGAATTATCAAATTCTCCTCTGCCCTCTAAAATACAGGAAAATTCTTTTTCATGGCGTAAATCCTTTACTACAAGTCTTTTTTTGATGTCCTCGCTGACACCGCAGGCATCCAGCAGTTTGTCGGAAAAAGAACTTTTATCGGCTGTGAGAACACCAATGGTCTGATTTTTCTTAAGGAGAGTGGCAATCCAGGGCAGTTGCACCAGACTGGAAAGGGCGACAGGAATATCTAATGCTTCTGCCATCTGTGCCTGATAATTTCCAAAGAAACCACAGGCAGCACTGATGGCGCGAACTCCCTCTTTTTTTAACTTTTCACAGGCCGCAAGAATTTTTTCATCTACATGATCTGCTGTAGTAAAGAGATTTTCACAGTCCAGCCCTTCTACAGGCATCAGGCGTACCGGAAAATCAAAGGTATAGCCGTTTACAATATTTCCCGGAACCATTGGGTAATACACATCATCAATGTAGATAATACCAATGGGAAATCCGGAGATGTTCTGTCCATTTTTCATTTTTACTATGCCCCCGTTCATGCCGGGAGCAAAGTAGCCATAGCGTATATTATTATCCATAAATATTCTCCTAACTATTGTTCGAGAAAACTGATTTTATTTATAAGAGAGGATTTCTCATTTTGTAAATCTGGCAAAATCCAGTTTACTGATGTCAAAATCTGTTTCCTTGTTACTGATAATCTGTGTCATGAAACGTCCCGTAATTGGAGAGAAACAGATACCATCTCCTTCATGTCCGGCAGCAATGTAGTAACCAGGTATGCTGTCTACATCAGATACAATTGGCAAATGGTCTACCACGAAAGGACGTACACCTGAGTAAGCACGGATACACTTAATATCTTCCAGTTCCGGATAGAATCTCATGGCACGCTCGCAGATTGCCTTGATGGTTTCTACCTCGGAACGGATGTCGTAACTGCGGAATAATCGATTACCGCCCACTAACAGGTTGTTAGAAGGAGTGTATTCTAAGTTAAAGGCAATATTCTGTTCTTCTACCAGAGGACTTACATTTCTCTTGAAATTAATACTGTCAAACTTACTCATCATGTAACCGTATTCTAAGATTTTATTAAAGCATAAGCGTTCTGTCTGTTCGGATACTAAATTAGTACCTTTTCGTGGCTCAATTGGAATGTTTAAACCTGTTAACTTTCCAACGAATGGAGCCCAGGCACCGGCACAATTCACAATCATTTTTGTGCGGATGGTGCCGTAATTGGTTTCTAAGCTTTCTACAGCATTTGTTTTTGGATGCAGATTGATTTTTCTGATGTCGCAATAAGTATAAGTTTCTAATCCAAGCTTTTCTGCTTCGTGTACAAAGGCAAAACAGAGTTTGTAAGGACTAACTGCAATACTTCCGCTTGGTGGTGTGTAGAGAGCGCCCCGCAAATCTTTGGCAATATGAGGCTCCATCTGGCATAACTCATCCTGTTCAACCATACGGAGCTTATAGCCGTCGGCATTTTGCTTTTCACAATATTCAGAAGCGGCTTCAAATTCCGGTTCCGTTTCACATACATAAAGACATCCTTTTGGATCATACTCAAAATCATATTCAAATTTGGCAGCAAGTTCGCCAAAGTAATCAATACTTGCCTGTCCCATTTTGGTGTCAATTCCCGGAAGCTTGTCACAGATTAATGCTACTGCATCACAATGACTGGAGGAGCCGCTGGCAACATCGCCGCGGTCCATCAATGCAGTGTGATAACCTGCTTCACATAAATGATAGGCAACACTGGTACCGATGGCACCGGCACCGATTACAACAACATCAAATTCTTTACTCATCATTCAACTTCCCCCTTTGCTAATTCTCCAAAGGTGACAGGGCGTACCGGCGGTCTTGCCGATGAGGTACCTGCTTCTTTGGGTGTAATGCCTAACTCGGAAACAAGAATCTGCTGGACTAATTTTTCACAAGTACGTCCCTGACATAGTCCCATTCCTGCTCTGGTTCTTCGTTTCACTCCTACGATATCTCTCGCACCTTCGCGAATTGCATTTTTTACATCAGCCACAGTGACTTCTTCACAGCGGCAGACAATCATGTCATCTGAAAATTTTGTACTCATAAATCCTCCAATCTCCACTGGCTAAGTGGTTTTAAAGAGTAAATTTTTATATAATTCGTTCAATGGTTCTTACTTCGTCTGCAAATTCCTTAGGGATTTCTACCGTCACCACAGGTGTGTGGTCGAAGGCAGTTGGATTTACAACTTTTATAATTTTTCCTTTGCAGAGAACTTCACCTTTGCGGTTCATTGCATTTCGTTCTTCGCCTACCGTTGGTATGGGGAAATACTCAAATGGAAAAGAAACGGTAGCTGTGGTGTCACTGTATACTTTGTTTACAATGACAATTGCAAGACCAGGGCAGCGGGAAACACACATTCCGCATCCGGTACATTTCTCACCATGTAGGGTGGGAAGGTTGGTAATAGGCTCGCCTACCTGGATGGCGCCTACCGGGCAGGCTGCTTCGCATGGGTTGCAGGGAATTTCCTGTACACATTCAATAATGGCAACCGGTCCTTTGGCAAATCTGTCTTCATCAGGCAGTTTCTGTATTGCTGATAGTTCTTCATATTCCAAATATCCTGTATTAATCAATGCCATGTCTTTCTCCTCCTTACTGTGCCGATACCGGTGTACCGATGATTTCTTTGTATTCTTTTAAAATATTTTCCTTTTCCATCATACGGCGTTCTCCAAAAGGTCCCAGACGAAGGGAGTCTAAGCGTTTCCAGATTTCTTCCCTCATCAGGTCTGCATTTTCGGAAGAAATCAGTCCCAATTCTTCGGCAGCGCTGATGCCTGCAATTTTTCCCTCCTCTAAGGCGGTGTTTGCTTCTTCCACGCCAGTGGTGTCACCGGCAACAAAAACTCCTTCGATTGAGGTTTCCATTTTTTCATTGTGGAGGGGAATATAACCGCCAAAAGGTCCGTTGAAGGTCAATTTACAGCCCGCCAGTTTCACTAAATCCATGGTAGGCTTTAAACCTGCCGCCAAAGCGATGGTGTCACATTCAATGGTTTCTTCGGTACCGGGAATTGGTTGGAATTTATCGTCTACTTTTGCAATAACGCATCCACAGACACATCCGTCCGTCCCTTTTTTGGCTTCGATAATGGTGTGACATAGGTGAATTGGAACACCTGCTCTGCGGATTTTAGCTGCATGCACGGCATAGCCACCGATTTTAGGAGCAGCTTCCACCAAAGCTACCACATCACAACCAGCCTGCATTAACTGATAGGAAACGATTAAACCAACATTTCCTGTTCCAAGCATTACAATTTTCTTTCCTGGTTTCACATGATTTACATTAATCATGGTCTGGGCTGCACCTGCGCCCATAACTCCGGGTGTAGTCCAGCCTTCAAAGCGGATTGCATTTTCAGAAGCACCAGTGGCAATAATGATTTTTTTCGCCTGCAAGGTAATCATTTCTTTATCACCATTGTCCAGTCCTTTTTCAATGCCAATTTTATTTCCGGGAAAAATACCAATTACAGTACTTTGCATCCAGATTTCTACGCCGGCTTCTTTTGCCTCTCTTAATAATTGTTTTCCGATATCATATCCTCTGGTGCCGGAGCGGTGGGCACTGGAACCAAAGAATTTATGAATCTGTTTAAACAGCTGGCCGCCCGGCTGCATATTTAAATCTACTAAAAGTACGTCGGCACCTGCTTTACCAGCTTCAATAGAAGCAGCTAATCCGGCAGGACCTGCTCCGATTACTAATACATCTCTCTGTAGCATAAATTATTCCCCCTTTGACAATCCGTTTTGTGTTTTAATTACCATTCCGGCTTTGATTGGTGTGATACAGGTGCGGACGTTTGGTTTGCCGTCCACTACCATGGCACAGTCTGTACACTGACCAATTCCACAGAATAGTCCTCTGGGTTCTTTTCTTTTTACGGTATAGCGGTTAATTTTAATTCCAGCATTTAAAAGAGAAGCAAGAATTGGTTCTCCTTCATATGCCTGAATGGTTTTTCCATCTACAGTTACCTCCACTAAAGGACCGGTATGTCCACAGTCAAGGATTACATGGTTTTCTACTCTAAGACACATAATTATCCTCCATTCCCTGAAACACAGAAAGACCGGAGTGTAATGTTCCAGCCTCTCTGCCATCCGTCATATGTATTTTCTAACCAACAGTTAGTTGTGACTTATTCAACCACTGCCACAAATTCCATCTCTACCAGACAGCCGTCGACCATATCTACACACTGGGTGCAGCATCTTGCAGGATAGTTGCCTTCTGGGAAGTAAGTTTTATATACTTCATTCATTTCCGGAATCAGGTTAATATCTTTAATATAAATAGTTACTTTTCCAATATCATCCATAGTAGCGCCGGCAGCTTCTAATACGGCTTTTGCATTCTCCATGGTAGCCTTAGTCTGTTCTTTCATACCACCAGCAACCATTTCTCCTGTTACATCGGTACCTATTTGAGTAGTGAAAATAATATTACCCATCTTTACGCCTAAAGCATATGGTCCATGACATTCTCCGCATTTTTCTGACGTTATCTGTGTTCTCATAAAAATCAACCTCTTTCTTCTTATATATATTATAGTTATTTTTCTGCATACATTTCTTCGATGGAAGCGCTTAAAATAGCCAATCCTTCATCGAGTTCATCCTTTTTTACATTTAACGGTGTTGCAAAACGCATACCATTTCCATGGACACCGCAGTTTAAGGTAAGCATATGGCGTTTTAACATTCTTGCTTTTACATCTACCCAGATATCTGGAGCAGGACTGCCGTCTTCATGGGAAAATTCAATGGCAATCATAAGACCCACGCCACGGACGTCAGATATGCAAGGATATTTTTCTTTTAATTTTAACAGCTCGTTTTTTAAATAAGCTCCCATTTCATTGACATTTTTAAGAAGTGTTCCGTCTTTAAACTGTTCTAATACCACACAGCCGGCGGCAGCTGCCACAGGGTTTCCGCCAAAGGTAGTTCCGTGAGTACCGATAGGCCATTTATCCATAATTTCCGGTGTACTGATAACAGCACTCATTGGAAGTCCGCCTGCAATAGCTTTTCCTACCGTCATAATGTCAGGAACTACGTCAAAATGCTGGCTTGCCCACATTTTACCGGTACGTCCATAACCACACTGAATTTCATCAAAGATTAGCAGGATGCCATGCTTTTTACAGATGTCTGCTACGCCCTGAATAAATTTTTTGGAAGGAACCACATAACCGCCTTCGCCCATAACTGGTTCCATGTAAATGCAGGCAACATCTTCCGGCCATACAACATACTGCAATAATTTGTTTAATTCCCATAAGCAGTAGTCTGCTCTTTCGTCTTCATCCATTCCGGCAGGACACAAATCCTTGCTTGGATAAGGAGAAAAGTAAACATTTCCCATCAACGGATTATAATGTTTTCTATATTTTGAATTGGAACCTGTAATGGAAGTAGCACCTACGGTTCTTCCGTGGAAAGAACCCATGAAAGCAATCACGGCACTTCTTCCGGTATATGACATGGAAAGTTTTAAGGCACTGTCCGTTGCTTCTGCCCCTCCATTGGTGAAAAAGATAGAAGTAAGCCCTTCCGGTGTCACACTTGCCAGGTTCTTTGCAAGTGTCAGAGTAGATTCATAATTTACCAGGTTAAAAGAAGCATTTACTAAATTTCCTGCTTGTTCCTGAATTGCTTTTACGATAGGCGGGTAGTTATGTCCCATAGCGTTTACTGCAATTCCCTGTACAAAATCTAAATACTTGTCACCGTTTACATCTGTTAAATAACAACCACTGGCAGATTTAGCAACCAGATTGGTCTGTTTATAGAATACAGGACTTAAATACTGTTTGTAGTCCTCAAATTTCATTGGCATAAGCTTGTCCTCCTTTTTTGTTGTGCTGTTGCTTGTTGGGGTTATCATACTTGATTACAAGACATAAGTAAACTTCAGAAATGGTATGTCAGACATAAAAAAAACGAATACCTAGATTGACATTGGGGGAGTGGTTGGGTAGGATATAGGGGAGGGAATATTGCAGAAAGCGTGGTGTAGAAATATTCTGGTTACGGGGGAACTATTGGTTGAGGGACGCTCATAAGTGCTCCCGCTTATGAGCGTCCTTCTTACCACCAATCCCTCGTTAATACAAATGATTTTGAAAGGAGCAACCAACATGGACTTAAACAAATATGAACTACTACTAGATTTAGCCGAAACGAAAAATATAACCCGCACTGCAGAGAGATTAGGATACTCTCAGCCTGGAGCCAGTCATATTTTGAAGAGCATGGAAAAGGAACTGGGTTTTCCGGTGGTGTTTCGAGAGAAGTACGGAGTAACTTTAACGCCGGCGGCAGAATTGCTGCTGCCGCGCATCCGAGAGATTATGGCTGCCAATGAGAAATTAGAGCAGACCATTTATTCCATTAAGGGATTAGAGTATGGGAAAGTAACCATTGGGGCATATTCTAGTATTGCCATTCATTTACTGCCGAAACTTTTGCGGGAGTTTAAGGGGGCACATCCGGGAATTGAAATTGATATTAGAGAAGGGGGAGCGGATAATATACTGGAATGGATGGACAACAATATGATTGACTTCGCTTTTTTTAGCCGTCCCTATGCAAGGACAATGGACTTTTTTGCCTTTGGAGAAGATCCACTGGTTGCAGTATTGCCGGAAGATTATCTTACCGAAGGATATGGTGTATTCGATATGGATAAGTTTGAAAATCAGCCCTTTATCATATCTGCCGCAGGAAATGACATAGATATTCATAATGCACTGGAATGTTCCGGAATCACGCCAAATTTTCACTACTCTGTTCTAGATGATCATACCATACTGGCAATGGTAGAAGGACATCTGGGAGTAAGCATCCTGACAGAATTAATTGTCACCGGCACCGAAAAGAAAGTAAAAACTTTACCAATCAACCCGGCATATTATCGTTCACTAGGTGTCGGAATGCGTCGCTACAGCGATTTGTCTCCGGCAGCCAAAACCTTCGTAGATTTTTCCAGAGAACATATGGGGAGGATTTTTGACGAAGTGCTGCACCATAAATAGTGTGGTTTGAACTTAGGGGTGGAACGGACGCTCATAGGCAATACCAATTCTTCTCAGCCAGGCAGAGGCAACGTTGCTGAAAGCTAACTGTTAACTACGACTAAGCCGTTCCGGACAGCCGTTGCGTCTAAGTCTTCGTAAACAGTGGATTTCGCATTCGTGTTGCCTCTGCCTTCCAGGGAAAAATTGTCCTCTCTTATGAGCGTCCTGCCAACTCAAAAGTCTGAACTGCAATATCAAAAAATAAAAATTTGTAGTTGACAAGTAAAAATAATCGTGCTATAGTCATCTCAATTCAAGCCAAGTGGTTAGACCAGTCATATCAGGTAAGGCTGAAGTAACAACAATATAATTATTTCGAAGCAAAGGCGCTGTTTTCAAAGATGGAAATAGCGCTTTTTATTTGAAAACAATCAGCAGAAATAATAGGAGGGATCCAAGATGCCGGGAAATGAAATGATGTTATCCATCAAAAATGTATACAAGCGATTTGGCGATAACAATGTGTTAAATGGTGTAAATATTGATGTGAAAAAAGGAGAAATCGTAGTAGTCTTAGGACCCAGCGGCTCCGGAAAAACCACCATGTTGCGTTGTATCAACTTTTTAGAGCAGGCAGATGAAGGAAGCATTACTGTAAATTCTTACACAGTAGATGCAAAAGAAAAAAAGCAGGCAAAAATCCGTACCTTGCGCCGAAAGACGGCAATGGTATTTCAGCAATATAACTTATTCCGAAATAGGACAGCTATTGAAAATGTCATGGAAGGCCTGGTAGTAGTAAAGGGAATGAAGAAAAAACAGGCAGAGGAAAAGGCGGCAGCCGCTTTAGAATCTGTGGGATTGCTGAATAAAAGAGATTTTTACCCATCCCAGTTATCTGGGGGGCAGCAGCAGCGCGTGGGAATTGCCAGGGCACTGGTAATGGAACCGGATTTGTTATTGTTTGATGAACCTACCTCAGCGTTAGATCCTGAGTTAGTAGGAGAAGTGTTAGAAAGTATAAGACAGGTAGCTAAAACAGGAATTACCATGATTATAGTTACCCACGAAATTGCGTTTGCCAAAGAAGCTGCTACCAGAGTAATTTTTATGGAAGGCGGTGTAGTAGTAGAAGACGGCACACCAGAAGAGGTCATTGATCATCCAAAACAGGACAGAACAAAGGAATTTTTGTCCCGTATTAATAGTTAAGGATGATTTGACATAGGCAACTAAGAGTATCACAACAAGGAGGTAATCAATATGAGAAAGAGAACAGTTAGTAAGAAAATTGCAACAATGACAGTAGCAGCAATGATGGTTGCAGGAGTATTGACAGGTTGTGGAGGTTCGAATGCGGAAACCACGGGAACTCAGGAAACTACAGAAACCACAGATACATCAGAAAATGCGGAATCAGAAAATACAACTTCCTCTGAGACAAGTATTGCTGGAGTGAAAGATAACGGAGATGGTACTTACGAAGTAACCGTAGCAGTCTTAGACGGAATGGCACCATATACTTATACCGATGAAACCGGTGCAATGCAGGGATATGATTATGAGTGGATGCTGGCAGTAGATGAAAAATTAGAGAATTATACGTTCAAATATGTGTCTGTCAGTCCGGATGCTGCTGCAGCGGCAATTCAGGCAGGAACTTATGCATTTTCAGCATCTGCTCATTTTGTAACACCTGCCAGAATGGAAAATTATATTCTTAGTATTCCGGAATCATATTATCCAGTAAATTTAGTATCCAGAACGGAAGATAGTTTTACTTCTTTTGAAGAATTAGATGGCAAAGTTTTAGTACCAAACCCACCAAACGATGGTCTTTCTATTGTATTAAATCAGATGGCAGGAGAATATCCGGATGTAAAATATACACAGGATCCAACTTCAGAATATATTCCATATCTGGATGGTCTGCAGGATGTAATTAAGGGAAGATATGACTGCTGGTTTGGCGGAGAAACTATGTATAACGATTTGATTGCCGCAGATCCTAGTTTAGCAGACAGCAGTTTCTGTTCAGAACCAATTACAACAGCAAGTTGCGTAGCTGTAATCAACAGCAATCTTACGGATTTAAGAGAAGCAATCAATCAGGCAACCTGTGAGTTATATGCAGATGGAACTTTAAAAGAATTATCAGAAAAATGGTTGGGAAAAGACTACTTTAAGGTAGCAGAAGATACTAATTCCCTGTTTGATTATGCAAATTATTCGGCAGAACAGGCAGACTGGTATACAGAATAACAATCGTGTGTAAGCAAAATCGGAGGTGAGCACAATGGCGGAATCATTACAGATTATCTGGCACTATCTGCCGGCATTATTGAAGGCACTGCCAACCACATTTTATCTATTATTTGTATCTGTTTTCATAGCAGTAATTTTAGGATTTTTCTTAGTCTGGGCTAAGATTGGAAAAAATAGAATAGCAAAAGCATTATCCAGTATATTTATTTCCTTTATGCGTGGAACTCCAATGATGGTGCAGATTTTGCTGGTGTTTATAATGGTTCCGCTTTTTGCCAACGACCATGGCATTGACACTGGCTCATGGAGTCCATCCATTTATGCAATTGTTGCTTTTTCGCTGAATATGGCAGCATTCTTTGCAGAAATTTATCGTTCCGCTTATATTTCGTTGGATTATAGGCAGATAGAGGCGGCACAGAGCCTTGGTATGGGAAAAGTTCAGATTTTTCGGAGGGTAATTCTGCCTCAGGGGGCAGCTACCGCCCTTCCGAATCTGACAAATATGTCACTGGAATTAATGAAAAACACTTCTATAGCAGCAGTCATCGGCGTGTATGACATATTAGGACGTGCCAGCCAGCTTGCTAAAAATAATTATGGTGTTGGACAGATGGAACTATATATGACGGTAGCAGTACTGTTCTGGTTGATTGGATTGCTTATTATAAGTGTTTCCAATGTGGCTACCACAAGATTAAACCGTGGAAATTCCATAAGCAAAAAGCACAGCCTGTTTGGTGCCAGAGGTTAGGAGGAATCAGTTATGTATATTATGACGTGTTTTGAAAAAATACTTATCGGCTTACCAACAACTCTTGGTTTGACCATAGACTCTATTCTTTTGGCATTGGTAGGCGGTATTTTGCTCAGTCTAGGTGTGATGTGTAGATTTCGAATTGTTAATATAATCTTTTCTGTACTTAATTCCTTTTTAAAAGGAATTCCTATTCTTGTATTTTTATATATGTTTAATTCAGCAATGGATGATATCATGGGAACACTGGCAACAGTATTACAATTTACTTATGATATCCGCAAACCGCCAACCTTTGCATTTGCAGTAATTGCCATAGCATTATCTTATGCTCCATATATGTGTGACATGATTGTAACAGCTATGGATACGGTGCCTAAGGGACAGTGGGAAGCTTGTGAGGCTTTTGGTTTTACTAAATGGCAGACAATGACAAGGATTATTATTCCCCAGTTTGTGGTGATAGCTATTCCAAACTTTGGAAATCATTTTGTTAATGTATTAAAGGCAACCTCTTTAGCATGTATGGTTACGATTATGGAAATGATGGGAGTTGCAAGAAATTTTGCTACCTTAAATCAAAATTTTTTAGTTACTTATACGGCATGTGCACTGCTTTACTGGGCTGTGTTTGTAATCTTTGAGCAGTTATTCCGTTTGCTGGAAAAGCGGATGGGAAGATATTTACAGCCTGGCGGTACAGTGGTCAGAAAGAAAAAGTTTGCTTTTAAATTTAAATCATTACAGGCAGGAACTTTGGCAGAGGAGGGCAGATAGAAAATGAGGACAGAATTTGAATTTTTTTCACCAGTAAAATTAGTGACTGGTGTAGGAGCAGCCTTGCATATGGACCAATGGATGAAAGCCTTTGAAGCAGAAAAAATTTTGGTGATTACCGGAAGTCATGTGGCGAAAAGTAATGCATTTTCGGCATTTACGGAGGCTATGAAGGTGCAGGGAATCTCTTTTGAAGTGTATTCAAAAGTGATACCGGAACCGCCTATGGGAATGGTAGATGAACTGGCAGAATATGTGCGAAGTGAAAACTTTGGATTGGTGATAGCTGTAGGGGGCGGAAGTCCTATGGATACTGCAAAGGCAGTGTGTATGCTGAAAAATAACGAAGGAAGTATTAAGGATTATCTTTTTGGCGGAAGCAGAGTTCCTAAAGCACCATCACTGCCGCTAATTTGTATTCCAACTACTGCAGGAAGTGGTTCTGAAGTGACGGCCTCTAGTGTGATTGAAGACACGGATAATCATATTAAGTTATCTTGTACTCATCCGATTTTACAGCCAAAGATAGCTATTTTAGATCCAATGATGCAGCAGGATATGCCGCCAAAGATTACCGCCGGAACAGGCATGGATGCCATGACACATGCCATTGAGGCTTATACTTCAAAAAATTCCAGTGTATTTAGTGATATTTATGCAAGACGTGCCATTGAATTGATTGGAAAGTATCTTCCAGAAGTAATGGAGGAGCCGGATAATTTAGAAAGCCGTATGATGATGGCACAGGCAAGCTCCATGGCGGCAATTGCCTTTGTAAATGGTGGACTTGGTGCAGTGCACGGAATTTCTCAGTCTATGGGAGGAATTGCACATACGCCTCATGGTATTACCAATGCCATTCTTCTTCCGAAAGTGATGAAATACAATTTTATAGGTGCTATAGAAAAATACGCCGATATTGCATCACTTTTAGGCGTGGATACCAGTCAAATGTCTACAGAAGAAGCAGCAAAGGTTGCAGGAGAAAAGATTGTAGAGATGAATCAGCAGATTGGCATACCGGATAACATTGCTTGTCTGAAGGTAACAAAGAATATGTTTCCGGAAATTATCAAAGGAACCATGGGTTACCGTTTATTGTGGATGAATCCGGTGACTTTTACAGAAGAACTGGCAGAGAAAATTTTAATGGAAAGTATTTCAGAGTAGGAGGGTGAAAAGTATGGAAAAGCGTTATGTGATTACATTATCAAGACAGTTTGGAAGTCTAGGACGTCCCATTGCCAAGCGTTTGGCAGAATTATTAAATATTGATTTTTATGACCGTGAAATTGTAGAACAGACTGCAAAAAATTTAGGACTTCCAGTTACTGTAATTAAAGATAATGAGGAAAGTATCAAAAATCGTTTCTCTTTTATGAGCTATCCTTTAGGAACAGAGGCAACAGAGCAGCAGGATGCTATTTTTAATGAGCAGACAAAAATCGTACGGGATTTGGCGGATAAGGGTTCTTGTATTATTGTAGGTCGGTGTGCGGATTACATTCTGGGCAATGAGAAAAATTGTCTTAGGGTATATATTTATGCACCGTATGAGGAACGTTATCGGAATTGTGTAGATATTTTGCATATGGATCAGGAATCGGCAAAGAAAATGATTCGAAAGGTAGATAAGGCGAGAAAGGCATATCACCTTCATTATGCCGGCTATGTACCGGAAAATCAGGATAATCAGGACGTGCTAATCAACAGCAGTATTTTAGGTATCAACGGAACGGCGGAGGCATTGGCAGCTATGGTAAAAATAAGATTTTGTTTATCAGACAATGAAGCATAGGAGGGAAAAAGATGGCAAAAGTATTGTATTTTAATATTGACGATACCTTAGATTATGAAAAGCAGTTGTTGCAAGAGTGGGGTATCACGGATATCGAGCTTATTGAAATTAAGGACAAAGAATATAAAAAGACTTTCGGAGAGTATGTCCGTGACAGTGGGGCAGAAGGTCTGGTGGTAGAATATGACAAGGTTACAAAAGAAGTTATAGATATGTGTCCGAAATTAAAAATTGTATCTTTGCAGAGTATTGGCTATAATAATGTGGATATTTCAGCGGCTACCGACCACCATATCTGTGTAACCAATATACCTGGATTTTGTGCAGATGAAGTAGCGTTGCATTCCGTAGGCTTTGCCATTGACCTAGCAAGAAAGATTACATATTTTGACCGTACGGTTCAGTCCGGTAAATGGGATCCGCTGTTGGGCTATAAAACTTACCGCATGCAGGGAAAAGTTTTTGGAATGGTATTTTTCGGAGAAATTCCAAAACGTATGGTGCCCATGTTAAAGGCAATGGGGCTTACCATTCTTGTGTATGCACCTACCAAAACTGCAGAATATTTGAAAGAATTTGGATGCGAAAAGGCAGAAACTTTAGATGAACTGTTAGAAAAGTCGGATTTTGTTTCCATGCACTGTCCATTAATAGAGGGTGTAACATATCATATGATGGGGGAAGAACAGTTTAAGAAAATGAAAGATACTGCATTTTTTATCAACACAGCCAGAGGCTCTGTGGTAGATGAAAAGGCTCTGGTAAAGGCATTGCAGGAGAGATGGATTCAGGCAGCAGCTGTAGATGTTATTGAGGATGAAATGACAGAGAGCAGCGAATTGTTTGGGATGGAGAATTGTATTTTAACACCTCATGCAGCATTTATGTCAGAAGATTCTTTCTATGAAGGAAGAAGACGTTCTTTAGAACATTTGGTGCAGCGGTTGTCAAAGAACGAACGTCCAACAAATTTAGTAAATTCTGATGTGACTTATTAAAAAATGTAAGTATTCAGAATGAGTATTCGTAAATTCGAAAATCTTTTGTGACAAAAGTGGAAAATTCAGTTATAATAAGGACATATCAACATAGGATAAATTTAGAAAACATCTTGGAAAAACGGAGGGAGGATGGTGTATGGCTGAACTTTTATATATGCAGGTGGCAGATAATATTATAGAACGTATTCAGAACGGAGCACTGCAGGTGAATGAAAAGCTGTCAGAACGAAAACTGGCGGCAGAATATGAGGTCAGTCGTACTGTCATCAGGGAAGCAATAAAGCTTTTGAACGAAAAAGGGCTTGTGCATACTATGTATGGAAAGGGAAGTTATGTAAACATTCCGGATGATAAGGCATTAATCAGCAAGTTTGAGGATGCAATGGACATGAGTCAGGTGGAGCCGGAGGATGTGGTAGAAGCCAGAGAATTACTGGAAATTGCCATGTTAAAGTTGATTTTGCAACGTGTAAATCAGCGTGATATAGAGGTTTTGGAAGAATTGTATGAAAATATGGAAAACTGCATTGAAGATGGAAGAACTTATGTGGATTATGATGCAAAATTCCATTTGGCATTGTCTATCTGTACTCATAACAGAGTGCTAAGCATTATGACAGGTACTTTGAATAATATGGCAAATCGGGAACAACTTTTGCAGAGCAGGGAAGTACGAACCCGGGCAAACAAGGAACATAAAAAAATCATAGAAGCACTAAAAGCACAAAATGAAAAGGAGTTACTAGAAGCGATTGGAGTGCATATCAGATGTATTCGTTCGCATATCGGAGAGGAATAGCAGTATGAGTACATTAATTATTTTACAGCAGATGGCAGTAATTGCGATTTTGGTAGGAATTGGAATTTTGATGTATAAAAAGAACATGATAGATGACAGTACTTCCAAAAAAATGTCTGCGATTGTCACAGATGTATGTAATCCGGCACTGGTAATGTCCTGTATTCTTACCGGAGATATTAAAGCTACCCATAAAGAACTGCTGACAGCAGTGGGGGTAGCTGTTGTTATTTATATTCTGCTTTGTGTGTTGGGCATACTGATTCCCAAACTGATTCGTGTTCTAGACATAGAGCAGAAATATTATAATTTAATGACCGTGTATACAAATGTAGGGTTTATCGGAATTCCGGTGGCAAAGGCAGTACTTAGCGATACAGGGATGCTTTATGTTATTGTGTTTAATGTAATGTTCTGCCTGTTTTTCTATACACATGGAATACAGGTGCTTGGTGGGAAAAAGGGAAAAATTCAGTTTTCGAAACTTATCAGTCCCGGAACACTGATGTCACTTCTGACCCTGGTGGTTTTCTGGTTTGACATCTCTCTGCCGAATATCATAGGAAACAGTATTATTTATCTTGGCAATGCTACCGTATTTTTATCCATGAGTCTGCTGGGGGTATCTTTAGCTAAGTCTTCCTTTAAGGAAAGCTTCAAAGAAAAAAGTATCTGGCCTTACATTTTAGTGCGTATGCTTTTGTTGCCAATTTTGCTGGCATATGTTCTGCGGGCACTACATTTATCTGAAGACATGGTGCTGGCATTTTGTCTGATGGTGTCCATGCCGGTGGCCAACCTGCCGTTAATTCAGGCGGAGAAAACAGGGGAGGATACTCAGATTTTATCCAGAGGAATTATGGTGACAACGGTGGTGTCTTTTGTGACAATTACAGTTGTGATGAGTTTGGTAATTTAATAGTAACAGCTTCAGCCTTTCCGGGAAGAATTATATCTGCTATGCGCTGTACATGGCAAACGGCATAAAGTTTGAATTGTAACATTCAAACCTATCGTCTTTGAAGAACAGCTCATAAGTGCTACAAATTCTTCTTTGAAAGGCAATTTAAGAGGCGTTCTTAGAGAATGCAAAATCCACTGTCTAGGGCGGCTTAGGCGTGACAGCCTTCTGGAACGTCTTAGCCGCCCTTGACAGTTAGTTCGCATTCGCGTTGCCTCTGCCTTCCAAGGAAGAATTTGCAGTACTTATGAGCGTCCTTCCAACCAGAAGGCTGAACTGTTACTAAAAGTGAAGATAAAAGTGAGAAGTATATTGAAATAAAAGAAGATAAGTGTTAAAATAAGTCGATTACACAAATATAAGTAGGAGTGATTATACTATGAAAGCATACAAGAATATGAATCGTGATGAACTCTTAACATTAAAAGAGAGTTTAGAAAAGGAATTTAAGGTACAAGAGGCAAAAGGACTTTCTTTAAATATGGCAAGAGGAAAGCCAGGGGCTTCCCAGTTAATTTTGTCCATGCCAATGCTGGATACTGTTAACAGTCAGTCAGATATGAATACATTATTAGGAAATGATACCAGAAATTATGGTGATTTGGATGGTATTGGTGAATGTAGACAGTTAATGGCAGACATGATGGAAGTGAAAAAAGATAATGTAATTGTATGTGGTAATTCCAGTTTGAATATTATGTATGATACCATATCACGTTCCATGACTCTGGGAGTAAATGGTTCTACTCCATGGTGTAAATTGGATAAGGTTAAATTTTTGTGTCCGGTTCCGGGATATGACAGACATTTTAAAATTACTGAATTATTTGGAATTGAGATGATTAATATCCCGTTGAAAGAAGACGGACCGGATATGGATTTAGTAGAGGAATACGTGAACAATGATGAAGCAGTAAAGGGAATCTGGTGTGTGCCAAAATACTCAAATCCAACAGGTATATCATATTCTGATGAAGTAGTAAAGCGTCTTGCAAACTTAAAGCCGAAAGCAGAAGATTTCCGAATTTTCTGGGATAATGCATATTGTATTCATCATATCTATGATGATGTTCAGGATGAAATTCTTAATATTCTTGACGAGTGTGAAAAAGCTGGTAATCCAAACATGGTTTATATCTTTGCATCAACTTCAAAGGTAACTTTCCCAGGTTCCGGTGTGTCAGCAATTGCTACCTCCAAGGAAAATATGGAGTACATTCTGAAACAGATGACAGTTCAGACGATTGGACATGACAAGATTAATCAGCTGCGTCATGTGAGATTTTTCAAAGACATCAATGGATTGAAAGCTCATATGAAGAAACATGGAGAACTTCTTCGTCCGAAATTTGAGGCTGTACTTGAAATCTTGGATTCTGAGCTTGCCGGACTTGAAATTGGAAGCTGGATAAAACCAAGAGGTGGATATTTCATTTCCTTTAATGCGATGCCGGGATGTGCAAAAGCTATCGTTGAGAAATGTAAAAAACTGGGTGTAGTCCTTACCGGTGCAGGTGCAACTTATCCATACGGAAAGGATCCGGAGGATTCTAATATTCGTATCGCTCCTTCTTTCCCGACACCAGAAGAAATGGTGGAAGCAACAAAGATTCTTGTTTTATGTGTAAAACTTGCTTCCGTAGAGAAATTATTAGAACAGTAAAGTAAAAGTAAATAGATAACGAAAAAACGAGAGAAATTTGTAAAATTTACAAAATTTCTCTCGTTTTTCTATATCTATAATACCACAAAAACGCAAAAATTTCAAGACTGGTAAGTGAATCCAAGGGGCGGTATAATACATAAACTGCCTGGCAGGATAAAGTGTCTGGTTGTTTGTGAAATGCCGGAGTGTTAAAAGAGGAGGTTATGTTTGTGGACGAAAAATTTTATCTGGAGTTTTCAGAAAAATATCAAATGCAGAGTCTTTTGGAAACCAATACATACACCCAAAGGTTTGGGCTTAGCTTATCAGAGGAAGATGTGTGTGTGTTAGCAAAGGAGCGAAGAAATACTCTGATGGAGCAGCAGAGGGTGGAATTTGGAGAAGGAATCTTAAAGAAGCTTATATTTGCGTTTTGTGATTCTCCTTTTGTGTATCAGGATAATTATATGGAAACAATTATGGGATTACAGGAGATTTTTTATCTTTACAAAAATGAATCTATGGATGAGGTTACGGATGATGAATTGATTTCTTATATGCGGGAGGCCTTCGATGGGGTGTGTCAGGGGTCCTTAGAGCACCTTGAGGATACCTGCCTGGAAGAATTTGCGAGGAACATTCGGAAGCGAACACACAAATTTATTGGAGGGTATGAACGCAATGAAGAATAAGGTAAATATTACAGAGATATATGGTTTGGAAGAATTAATGCCCATTGTAGCAAGACTGACAGTAGAATTTACTTCTGGCGAAAGCACATCAGTTACCTATGAGAGAGCCAGAAGTCTTATGGAAGCTGTTATTTACTGCATTCGTCATTTTTATGAAAGTGATAATAAAGATGGCATGCTCGCATCTAATGTTGTTCCGGCAAAAGAAGCGTATAAGCAAGGGTACGAGGTGGTGTGCCAGAAGGTGAAAAAAACATTGGAGCGATACAATGAACTGTTGAACATTTTTTATCATTATGGAAATGAAAACTACCGAGACACTGTTGAAAAAGGGTTAAACGCCTTTTTCCTTTACTATGATGCGAAATATTCACCTATGGAAAATATTATTACTATGGATTATCCGGTTCTTGGGATGGATATGGAACTTACAGGGATTGATATGATAGCACAATACATTGACCGGATTTATGAAGAACAGATTTTTTTGCAGAAATTTCCCAAAACATATATTATAGATGAATTACGCACCTTTCATCCAAGATATGAGAAAGAATTTTTTAATTTAAAAGAGATTATTGAACTTCAATTGAAAGCATAATAAATTTATACTATAATCTAGTTAAATTTAGGCTTGGAAAGAGAAAGGGAAGGTTGGTAAGGTATGTTTATAAAAGAGGATAACACTTACAATGAAATCAGAGAAAAATCTATACGGCAGTGGCTTCAGGAAATGAGCATCCATGAAGATGTTGCTGTCAGAGGTGGAGTAAGGGTGACGGAAGATTATCTGGATTATCTTAAAAGGCAGATACAGGAATTAGAACAGAAGAATAAGTTAAAAGATGAATACTTAAAAAAGCTGCGGGAAAGGAAGTAAACAATGCAGGAAGAAATTTTGCAGGAACTTCTGAATTTAGCTGAAGCGATGTTAGCCAATGGAGCAGAGGTTAATCGGGTAGAAGATACTTTGAACCGTATGGGAAAGGCTTATGGTGCCAGTAGGATGAATACGTTTGTAATTACTTCTTGCATAGTCGTAACCATGACTTTTCAAAATGGAAGTACACATACTCAGACAAGACGTATTTTGAGTCCGGGAGAAACAGATTTTAGAAAACTGGAAGATATTAATGCCTTGAGCCGTAAATGCTGTGAGCAGCCAATGCCAATAGAAAGTCTAAGAGAAGAGTTGGATAAAATACAAAACGCACCGCCAGAGTCGGGGAAATTTTATTTGGGCAGTGTATTGGCAGCAGGTAGTTTTGCAGTGTTTTTTGGTGGAAATCTGGCAGATGGTGTGGCGGCAGCGGCATTTGCAGTACTAATTTGTTTTTTGCAGGAACATTTAACACCTTTTTGTACAAACCGCATGGTTTTTAACCTGATTTGTTCTGTGGTGTCAGGCTTGGGGATAGGGGCAGTGGCACGTATGAATCCTTTTATGCACATGGATAAAATTATGATTGGTGATATTATGCTTCTGATTCCCGGAATTGCCATGACCAATGCAGTGCGTAATGTATTGGTTGGAGATACGATTTCGGGGATTATGAGACTAGTGGAAACTCTTTTGTGGGCGGGTGCTCTTGCTTTTGGGTTTATGGCAGCTATTTGGCTGATAGGAGGATGAAATGGAAACGATGATACTACAATTAGCAACAGCCTTTTTAGGGGCGATGGGATTTGGGCTTATGTTTCATCTCAGAATTCGACACTTAATTCCGGCAGCATTGGGCGGTTGTCTTACTTGGGGAATTTATTTGGTGACATCGTATTTAGGAGAAGATATTTTCTTTCCATCCCTGATTGCCAGCGCCTTTGCTACGCTGTTTGCAGAAACTATGGCGCGGATTTACAAAGCACCTGCTACACTGTATCTGATTATTGCAGAGGTTCCACTAATACCGGGAAGTTCCTTGTATTATGCCATGAGTTATGCAGTTCGAAATGAGTGGGTGGAATCCAGAATATATGGGTATAAAACAATGCAATATGCGTTAGGAATTGCATTAGGGATGTTTTTGGTGTGGGCACTTTATGATATGTTAGGAAAAATTTTGTCTTCTGACCGTATTCGGAATGCAGGAAGGTAGGTGGAAGTTGAGAGGCTGTTTGACAATTCTTTTTCATGTATTATAATAGAACTGGTCAAAAGCGGATGAATGGAGGGCAGATATTGTGAAAAGTGGAGAACGATTATCGGATAGTACCGCAGATGCGATTCTTTCGATGATAACCATTGAAAAAAAATATAAGCCGGGGGATAAACTTCCAAATGAAAATGAATTGTCAGAGGAACTTGGGGTTAGTAGAATTACTTTAAGAGAAGCTATTCGGATTCTTGTGGCAGGAAATGTGTTGGAAGTGAAAAGAGGCAAGGGAACCTTCGTAAAAAAAGAATTCACGGAGCAACCCTTCACAGAGTTGTCACCAGTACTGTCTGCTAAAGTTGGTGTAGATGATTTGTTTGAAATGCGTCTGATTTTCGAGCCTGAAGCTGCTTATTACGCTACCATTCGAGCAACGGATAGTGAATTGCACAGAATCCTTACCATAGGAGAAAAGATAGAAGAAATGATACGGCAAGGACAGGACAGAACTCAGGAGGAAATGGCATTTCACCGTTCCATTGCTAAAGCGACGCACAATGAATTTATGAATAAATTAATGCCAGTGATTCAGGAATCGGTAAGTAAAGGTGTTTTCTTGTATGAGAAAGAGCATTTATCCGTGGAAGATGTTATATCAGATCACCGTATGATTATGGAGTTTATGAAACACAGAAATGCAGAAGGGGCACGAAATGCTATGAAAATTCATATTTTGCATGCGATTCAGGAGCTGGACATTAAAAGCAAATGAGGGTGGAAATTTGGATTTGTGGATGAAGGGACGCACTTATGAGCTGTTTCTTGGCATGTCACAAAGAGAAAATTTCCACTTTATTGTTATAAAAGGAGTTAGAGCGCTACGCAGTAGCTCACTCAGGAAAGATGCTTTGTTAAATTTTTTGTTTTTCGGTAAACAGGTAAATCGTAACAATTCAACCTTTATGTCGTTTGTCATGGGCGTCCTGCTAATCAGCAAGACTGAACTGTTACAAAATTTCACAAAACATCAGACATATGTATTGACATAAGACAACGCATGACGTATAATACATCTCAGATAAAACAATAAATGTGATACATATTTAGGAGGAATTTAAAAATGGCAAAGATTTTTTACCAGGAAGATTGTAACCTTTCTTTATTAGACGGAAAGACAATCGCAGTTATCGGCTACGGAAGCCAGGGACATGCTCATGCATTAAATGCTAAGGAATCAGGATGTAACGTAATCATTGGTTTATATGAAGGTTCTAAGTCATGGGATAAGGCTGTAGCTCAGGGATTTGAAGTATATACAGCAGCAGAAGCAGCAAAGAAAGCTGATATTATCATGATTCTTATCAACGATGAAAAGCAGGCTGACCTTTACAAGAAAGATATCGAGCCAAACTTAGAAGCAGGAAACATGTTAATGTTCGCTCATGGTTTCAACATTCATTTCGGATGTATCGTTCCACCTAAGGATGTAGACGTAACAATGATTGCGCCTAAGGGACCGGGACATACAGTAAGAAGCGAATATCAGGCAGGAAAAGGTGTTCCTTGTTTAATCGCTGTAGAACAGGATGCTACAGGAAAAGCTCAGGAAATCGCTTTAGCATACGCTTTGGCAATCGGTGGAGCAAGAGCAGGTGTTCTTGAAACAACATTCAGAACAGAAACAGAAACAGACCTTTTCGGAGAACAGGCAGTACTTTGCGGTGGTGTTTGTGCATTAATGCAGGCTGGTTTCGAAACATTAGTAGAAGCAGGATACGATCCAAGAAATGCTTACTTTGAATGTATTCATGAAATGAAATTAATCGTAGACTTAATTTACCAGTCAGGATTTGCAGGAATGAGATATTCTATCTCTAACACAGCAGAATATGGTGATTACATCACAGGACCAAAGATTGTAACAGAAGAAACAAAGAAAGCAATGAAGAAAGTATTAGCAGATATCCAGGATGGAACATTTGCAAAAGACTTCTTATTAGATATGTCTGAAGGTGGAAAACAGGTACACTTCAAGGCTATGAGAAAGTTAGCAGCAGAACATCCATCAGAAATCGTTGGAGAAGAAATCCGTAAGCTGTACAGTTGGAACGGTGAAGATAAGTTAATCAATAACTAATTAAGAAAATAACAGAAATTAAAAAAACCCCCGCAGTGAAATTCTGCGGGGGTTTTGGAAATTTTAAGGAGGTACTTATGCATCACGAAATTGCAAAATTAATCATGTATGGGAATATGGAAGAAGACTGCATTCTCTATCAGTTTGGCGAAATTTTCCGTAAGTTTGAAGAAGGAACAGAGTCTGATACAACACTGATTCAAAACATTTATACACAGATAAAGAGATTACTGATTGTGGCAACCGATTATGGATTTGACCATAATTTATGGCATAATTACCTGACCTTTTATTTGGTAACAAATGAAAATCCATTTAGCATTACTTGTGAAAAAGTAGGAGCAAATGATGGAAGTGTAAATAATTTTGCAAAAAATGATTTTCGCGTTTTTAAAGCTTTGTTTGATTATGATTTTTCAAAGATTGAGCAGGCTTTGGGAATCGATTGTTTCTCACAGATATCTGATTACAAGGCAATTGAGAAAAAAGAACTGATGTATAATAAAAGTGTTAGTGAAAAAATAATTTCTCTTAGCAGTAAATTAGAACAGGCGAAAGATGAAAATGAATTTTTTGACTGTATTACAGACTTTTATAAAGATTACGGCGTGGGAATGTTCGGATTAAATAAGGCCTTCCGTATCAAAGAAAAAGCAGACGGTGATGTTGCATTTCTTCCTATCAATAATATGGATAAAGTTATGCTGGATGATTTGGTGGGCTATGAAATACAAAAACAGAAGCTGGTAGATAACACAAGAGCTTTTGTAGAAGGACGCAAGGCAAACAATGCATTGCTGTTTGGTGACAGTGGTACAGGAAAATCTACCAGTATCAAAGCTATTGTCAACGAATTTTATCCTCAGGGACTGCGTATGATAGAAATTTATAAGCATCAGTTTAAAGACTTATCCAACGTGATTGCACAGATTAAAAACCGCAATTATCGTTTTATTATTTACATGGATGATTTATCCTTTGAGGAATTTGAAATAGAGTATAAGTTCTTAAAGGCAGTGATTGAAGGCGGTGTGGAAACAAAGCCGGATAATATTTTAATTTATGCTACGTCTAATAGAAGACATTTAATTAAGGAAACCTGGAATGACCGTGATGATGTGGAACAGAGTAACGGTATGCATCGCTCCGATACCATGGAAGAAAAGCTTTCTCTTGTAAATCGTTTTGGTGTAACCATCAATTACTCAAAACCAAGCCAGAAGGAATACTTTAATATTGTAACAGAATTGGCACACAGACAGGGAATTAAGATGTCAGATGAAGATCTTTGCAAAGAAGCAAATAAATGGGAATTAAGCCACGGCGGCATTTCCGGACGTACGGCACAGCAGTTTATCAATTATCTGGCAGGGAAAGAACTGTAAAATTGTAACAATTTGACTTTTTGAGGTTTACCAGGTGCGTCTTGTCAAATAGTAAAGGATGAACTATCGTCAAAAAAAGTCAGGTAGATTGGTTGGTTGCAAAATTTTTTAAAAAAATTAAAAAATTTTGCAACCTTTTTTAGTTCTGCTTAGTATTGTTTATGAAGGGAGGAAAAAGTAAGCAATTTTGCTTAAAAGAATTTAAACAAATAAAATACGAATCAGAAAGGAAAGAAAAAAATGAAAAAAATGACAGAAACAGGAATGAAAATTGCTAATGGAGGTGCTGTTTATACCTATTACAAATGTAATCTTTGTGGTAGAGCTTTAGGCACAAAATGGGCTATTAAGCTACATTGCAGCAGCAACCATGGAATTAGTTCATGCTGGAGAACAATAAAATCTTACTATAGCTTATTCTAATTATAGTGTACCAAAATCTTGCAGCATTATTAATGTATGTGCTGCAACGGGAATGGTTTTGAAGCCATTCCCGGTTTTGGTATATAGAACCCATTTGCAAAAGTATAAATATAAGGCAGATTTCTAACCGTTTTCATGGTTATCTGTCAGGAAAGGAATAAAATATAGCATGAAATACCCACATATAAACCAACATGATGAAAGAGATTGCGGAGCAGCCTGTTTATCCATGATAAGCCGATATTATGGGCTGAAACTCCCCATTGCAAAGTTTCGTAGTCTGATTAAAGTAGACAATCAGGGGGCTAATATATACGGAGTTGTTACCGGAGCAAAAAGCATCGGGCTGGATGCGGAAGCTTTAGAGGGCAGTGTGGAGGAGCTTTGCGAAGGAATTGAAAACGGCGAAATTAAGCTTCCTTTTATAGCGCGCATTGTAAATGAAAATATGTTTGAGCACTTTATTGTTATTTACAACATAAAAAATGGCAAGGCAATTATTGGTGACCCAGGGGAAAATCGGATTACGAAGATGTCTCTTGAAAAATTTTTCAGTCAATGGCAAGGACAGATTATTACATTTTCTCCAAATGAGAATTTTGAAAAAAAGAACGAATGTAAAGGTTCTATGAGTAAATACTTTAAGTTTATTACCAGGCAAAAGAAGCTACTTGCCTTTGTATTTATAGTTTCTATTCTAGTATCAGCAATCAATCTTTTTGGCTCTATGATTTTTGAGTATGTTATTGATGATGCGGTAGTGACTGGAGATGTGAATGGTGAAATTATAATGGAAGGTGAGGAGGAACATGACCATGATCATGAACATTCTTCGGAATCTGTTCTTGAAAAAATAGAGGAAAAGATGGAAATTGTATTTGCGAATATCAATACTGTGTGTGTTTCTATTATTCTCCTTTACATATTTAAGGCACTGTTACAGGTATTGAGAGGCTATTTATTGGCTATAACATCCAAGAAAGTAGCAATCCCCTTAACATTGAATTTTTATAATCATATGGTAGATTTGCCTGTTGATTTTTATGGAACCAGAAAAACAGGGGAGCTGATGTCGCGTTTTCAAAATGCATCGGAGATAAGAGAGGCAATTTCCACCACAACACTAACAATTATGTTTGATACGATTATGGCAGTGGCTTGTGGCATATTCCTCTATGTTATCAGCCCTGAACTTTTTGCTGTTACCATGATAACCATGGCAGTTTATGCGCTTATCATATTTTTATTTAGAAAACCTATCAAAAATGTTAACTATGAGATTATGGAGCAGGATGCCCATGTAACCTCTTATTTAAAAGAATCTTTGGAGGGAATGGAAACCATCAAAGCTTATCAGTATGAAGAAAAAGCAAAAGACAAAACGGAAAATTTGTTCACTAAAATGATAAACCATGTGGTAAAGGGCTCTTTGGTTTATAATATGCAGGATTCCCTTGTGGAAATGGCAGCTTCTGTTGGAACTGTAGTTTTGATGTGGGTTGGAACACTTATGTGCGTAGAAAATATGATAACCATTGGAACGTTAATTACTTTTTACTACCTTATTGCTTATTTTTTAGAACCAGTGCAAAATCTCATCAATCTACAACCAATGCTTCAGACGGCAGTTGTTGCAGCAGAACGTCTGAATGATGTTTTGGATGCAGAAACAGAAAATAACGATAATAAAAACCAGATGGAATGCGGTGATATCAGCATCAATCATGTGAGTTTTCGCTATGGCAATAGAAATCTTGTTTTGAAGGATATTACGTTAAATATTCCCCAGGGGCAGAAGATTGCCTTGGTAGGAGAAAGCGGCTGCGGAAAAACTACACTGGCAAAGCTTTTGATGTCTTTTTATCAGCCGGAACAGGGTGAGATTACCATAGGCGGTAAAAATATAGCAGATTGTTCACCGGAATCCATTAGAAAACGTATTGCTTATATTTCTCAGGATATTTTTCTGTTTTCAGACACAATCTATAATAATTTAAGAATGGGTGATGAGAGCATAAGTAACGAAAGGATTCAGGAAGTTTGCCGGATGTGTCAGGCTGACCCGTTTATTCAAAATCTGCCTATGAAATATGAAACAATGTTAGATGAAAACGGAAATAATCTTTCCGGCGGACAGAAACAGCGCCTTGCGATAGCAAGAGCTATGCTTAGAAATCCGGATATACTTATTATGGATGAAGCCACCAGCAATCTTGATACAATTACAGAAGAAGGAATCAAGAAAACAATGGACCAGATTTGCGAAAATATGACATGTATTATAATTGCTCATAGATTAAAGACTATCAAAAATTGTGACTATATTTATGTGATGGATAAAGGAAAGATTGTAGAAAAAGGAACTCATGAAGAACTTATAAAAAAAGCGGGAATTTATTCGCAATATTGGGATAATTAAAAAAGGCTTGCATCCGCTGATGCAAACCTTTTGTTATAGAATAAGTTAAAATTAAAAGCTCTTAATCCAGTTAATCAAGGAATCGTGATGCTCATTATTATAAACATCTTGTTTCATTTGTTCTGTTACAGGTCCGTTTTTCTCCATACGTGCAATTACTGCTTCCTGTAATCCTGCAATTTTGCCTTTTTCAAAAGTTTCGTTGGAGCCTTCAGCTTTTGGTGCTGTATTTTGCGGAGCCGGAACTTTTTCTTTTACTGAAGCCGGTTCTTTTGCCGGAGCCTTTTCTTTTGCTGGGGTAGAAGCCACGGCCGGCTGCTTGGAAGTATTTTCAGCTGGAGCAGTTTCCGGCAACCAGATTTCACCGGAGTTAGCAGCTACATTTACTGTAATGGTGCCGTTGTTAGCAGTTACCTTTTCGCCACTTAAAGCACCTGTAAAGGTAGAGCCATTGCCACAAGCTACGGTTAACGTGCAGGCATTATCATCATTATTTACTGTTACGATAGCACAGTCATCTGCGGTGTTTCTTGAAAATGCATACTGGCGGTTTGTTAGCACTAACTCTCTGTAATCACCATAGGATAAAGCTTTGGATTTCTGACGAGTGTGTCCCAAAGCAGCAATCAGTTTTGTAAAAGAATTGGTGTTTACAGCATCTTTAAAATCATCCAAAGATAAAGCAGGACGAAGGGAAGCATCTGAAAATTGTTCTTTCTTTCCTTCAATTCCAAACTCAGAGCCATAATAAATGGATGGAATACCAGGCAATGTGTATAACAACACATGTACTGGTGCAAAATGTGCTTTATTATTAAGTTTAGTGTAGATACGTTCTACATCATGATTATCTACAAAATTGTAAAGTTTCAAACCATCTGGTTTGTTACCGCCCATTTCATAAAGACGTTTTACCGTATGGGCAATCTCAAAATAATTATGGTCATTGTGACCGGAATAGAGGGCTTTGTGAAGCTGGTAATTGGTTACAGAGTGAAGGGTGCCTTCATTTACCCAACGGCTGTAATCACCGTGAATTACTTCACCCATCAGCCAGAAATCAGGTTTCACTTCGTTTGCAACCTGACGTAAAGCACTCATATATTCAAAATCCAGCACGTCTGCCGCATCCAGACGGATACCGTCAATATCATATTCGCTTACCCAGAAACGGATTACGTCACAGATATAATCTCTGACAGCAGGGTTTTTCTGGTTTAATTTTACTAATAAGTTATAACCGCCCCAGTTTTCATAGGAAAATCCGTCGTTGTATTCGTTATTACCACCGAAATTTACATTGCAGTACCAGTCTTTGTACTGGGAATTCTCTCTGTTTTTCTGTATATCTTTAAAGGCAAAGAAATCCCTTCCGGTGTGATTGAATACGCCATCTAAGATTACTTTGATGCCCTGTTTGTGACATTCTGCCACAAAGTTTGTCAAATCTTTGTTGTCCCCTAAACGTGAGTCTAATTTCTTGTAATCGGTGGTTTCATAACCGTGTCCTACGGATTCAAAAAGCGGTCCGATATAAATGGCATTACAGCCAATTTCTTTAATGTGGGAAATCCATGGAATTAAAGAATTTAATCTATGTTCGACCTCCCCATAACTGTTTTCCTTTGGAGCATTGGTAAGTCCTAAAGGATAGATGTGATAAAATACTGCTTCGTCGTACCAAGCCATGTTGTCTACCTCCATTAATTATTTATATAGTTTTTCTAGATTATAGCATGATTATGCGGGGGATACAAGCGGACAAAGCCGAAAAAATGTATCTTAATTTGTGTAATAATTTAGAAATCATGAAATAATATTGTACCATTTTACAGTACCAGACGGAACATAATATATGTCTGGTGATTACATTCCAAATTTTGCAAATGAATTGTTCCATTGTGGGATATTATATATTTATGTAATTTATACAAACCAATACCATGTGAGGAAGTTCCCTTTGAAGTATAATTTTTACAAAATATTTGTTTACACAATTCCGGAGTGAGTAATGGTCCCGGATTTTGAATTTGAAAAATCAGCTTGTTCTTTTCAGAGGAAAGATAAGCATAAATAATTCCATTGTGTGGTGTCGCTTCCAGAGCATTATCAATTAAGATGCCGATATGTTCGATTAACTCATATTCGGAACATGTGGTGTGAATATGGTATTGCTCTATGTGAATGTTCAAAGTTTTTCCAGTGTGCTCTGCCTGTTGTACTTTGCTGATTAAAAAACCGGAAAGCAGGTGGAGGTTTAATTTTAGAAGTGGTGAAACAGAAGCTTTTAGTATATAGTTTTCCGTTGTGTCCAGAAGTTGGGTTCTTAGCTCGTCATAATTTTTGCAGGTATAGCCTAGTGCGTGTAAGGTTTGCAAATGATTATGGTAATCATGTTGTTTTTCTCGAACTTGTTCTAACAGATTTTCGATAATTGGCAAGTAAGTTTCGTAGGCATCCAGCTGCTTTTGGCGTGCTACCTGTTTTTGGTGATTAATATATACTTCTCCATTTAAGAAAATTAATGCCAGCATAAATAGGAGGGTGAGAAAGTAGCCGGCAAAAAAGTCAGAAGGTTGCAATTTAATAAACAATACGATGCCTGCAATAATGAGGAAAGTGTTAATGCAGATAAAAATCAATGTATTATTTTTATAAGAAAGCAATTCAAGTAAAGATGACATGGGAAGAAAAGAATATGCCATCATGGATAATAAAACTAAAAGAGCTAATCCACAAAACTGTGGGAGTAAACTGTGCACAGATTCACCGGATAATCCAAAAAGAGGAAGCAGAAGAAACTCACATATAACAATGCAAGAATATTCTAACAAATATAAAAATAATGTATGTAAAAAAGATTTTTTGAAAGTTACGTAAAAATATATGATAAAAACAAAGGAACCCACAATTAAGGAAATAACTTTGGTGTGGCAGTAAGTTTCCAAAAGGGTAGATATTATTGCTGGAATCATGCCAAGAAATAGATTGCGCTTATTGTGAAATAAAGGAAGTGCAAAGAAACCACAGGTTAAAATGTAAAAGCATAGAAATTCCAAACATATAACTAATAAATTGGGGGCAAAAGTATCAAACATTTTTCATTCTCCATATTTCATCAAGTTTTGATTTATAGTTTCTTCCTACGGGAATAGCTTTGTCATTGACGTATACAATGTGGCGTGTACGGTCATAGTTTGTGAGCCATTGAAGATTTATCAAATATTTTCTGTGACAACGATAAAAATTGTGTCTTAGAGTTTGTTCTAATTGCGTCAAACTATATTCAGAGGTTTCGTAACAGCCACTGTCTGTATAAATTTGAATGCGATGATTTAAGGAGGGGGTGAAATAAAAAATACTACTTTCAGGTAAATGAATCCTGCCACCCCAGAAATTCGTAAAAGCAAAGGAAGGTGGTGGTACTAAGGGAGAGTGAAGCAGTTTATCAAGACAGTTGAAAATATCCTGACAGGTATAAGGTTTTAAAATATAGCTGAAACAGGAAGTTTTAGTTAATGCTTCGTGAATTAGTTCCGGAAAGGCGGTAATAAAAATGATGGGAACATATTCATATTCGAAAATAGAACGTATTTTGATACCCAGTTGTACTCCGTTGTTAGCGGAAGTAAAAAAATCGCTGTCATCAAGTTTTATATCTAAGAAAATAATATCAAATTTATTAGATTGTATTTTGCTTAAACCGTCAAAATAATCCTTTGCCATGAAAATTTGGAAATTGTTGTTATAATTCATAAGCATTGAATTTAGGGCATTACATTGTTCGGTTTGATTTTCCACAATAAGTACCTTATACATATAAATCTCCTTGGTAATTATATTGAAAATGTTAGTATAACATTTTCAAAACATAGTACTAGTATAAAATACTTTACCGATGAATGTCAATGTGTAAAAATGGTTGTTCAGGTATGAAAAATGGTCGTTGGGGTATAAGTTACTCCGAAAGTCTGGAAAAAGATAAAATACTTTGCTAATATTTTTGTATGGAAAAAATGATATTTCCTGGAAATGAAATAGCTGTCTGGAGGGGATAGAATGAGTATAACAGGAATAGGAACTACTAAAAGCTTTACATATCACATAAACGCAGGAAAATTGGAATCTTCTAATAAGGGAGATGATGTGTTTACGCAGTGGTATAATGGAGAAATTTCCAAAGAGGAGCTTCCAGAGGAAATTAATGGGTATGATTCGGATATGAAGAATCAATTAGAAGGCGTTCTTGATGCTTACTCTGAAAAAAATAATTCAAAGGGCTACAAGTGGCTTACGGAAAATGAAGGCCGCGATGTATGGAACGTGACTGTGGAAATAAAAGATGTGGATCTTATAGAAATTAGAGTAGGTGGAGTTTGGAAGACAGAATGCCATTTACCAGTACTTTGCGCCAAAGAGGATGAAAGCATCTTTACCGGTAAAAATGTACCGTATGCGACCACATTGCATCAGGATTACGATGCAACGGATAATAGCATCCAAATTGCGGTAGGGGATAAATTTGATGTAGGGAGTGGTTATACTTTAGTAGTAGGAAAGAATTCCGTGGACATTATAAAGCAGCCGTGGGCAAATCCGAAAGAATGGGATAGAATTCATTATTTATCCTTGGCGTTGAATGACTTCCTTCATTTTGCGGATCAGCAATGGATGTCGATGGAAAGTTCAGATGAGATTAATGAAGTGGTTATTGATTTTTTAAAGAGATTGGGAGTGAATACAGAGGAAAAGTTCATTGTGAATAAAACACGGTGTGAAATTGTTAATGGAAGAATCCGGGAAGTGGGGAACATATGGTGCATACCGAGCAGTATGTATAATGCAGCAAAAAGAAGGTATGAGGAACTGCTTTACCAGCCTATAAATAAAAGGTAAAAGATGTAAAAGCAATAATTTCATTTTAATGGCATATGTAAGAATAAGAAGCAAAAAGAACGGGATTATTTCACATCCCGTTCTTTCAGTTTTTTATTCATAGTATCAGCTTCTTTTTGACCGGCAAGGGAGGAAAGCCCTATGATGGCGGCAAATACTGCAACAATGCATAATTCCATTCCCAACACCATTTTCCAGTTAGAAAAGTGAAACCATTGAAAATAAAAGCCACAGGTAAGCACTGTAATATCCACAAAAGCAAAGGTCAGAAAGCAGCGAATCAGCATTTCTTTTTTTGAAAATTCTCTTTTTTCAGTATATAATAATAAGCTTTCTAATGCGCAGATGGCGGACACTAATAAAATCTGCCAGAGAATTTCTACACCAAGCTTTACATCTGTTCCCCAGAACACAATAATGTAAAGGGCAGTCACACATGTCACTCCGGTTACAATCCAGGAAAATACATTCCCCAGATAGTGAAGTATGCTAAAGAGTTTATTCATTCTTTTATCATCCTTTCTCTCAATATATAAATGTAAATTTATAAGTTGTCCCCATTTTGTTAATACCTATAAGCCTAATTTTTCTTTCAGGGTACTCACATACTGTCTGGATATGATGACCCGTTCTCCATTTTTTAAAAGGGCTTCAAACCGGCTGCCAAAAGCAGGTGTCAGGCTTTTGATTTTATTCAGGTTTAAAATGGTAGACTTGGAAGAGCGCAGAAAATCTAAAGAGGGAAGTTCTGCTTCCAGTTCATACAGTTTGCTTTTTACTTCAAATACTTCTTTTTCGCAGTAAGCAAAGGTGTGCTGGTCTACGGACTCAAAATAGTAAATATCCTTCGGGGACAACAGGTGAATGTTTCCATTCTGATAACAGGTAAGTTTTTGGCTTCCCTGTTTGAAGCTGTTAATCAGTTTTGCCAAATCATCGGTAATATGTTCACATTTAATAATGATTTCTGCTTCTTCTCCAGGGGGTAAATCCAAGATAGTGACTTTCAAAAGTTCCACGCCCTTTCTATTAATTTCTGATTATCGGTCGCTGATATGTTTATGTCTTGCAACAATCAAGGCAGCAATAAAAGCTACTATACCACATCCTACCATAAATGACAGCTGAAAAACAGAGGAAACCGTCACATTTTTCATTACTACAGTAATCCCCATTTCTTCCTTATATATATCTAACACTTCTACCGGCATTCCTTCAAAAGTTTTAGCAAGAATAGATTCACAGCATACCTTTCGCATTAATGAGGTACCGTGAAGTACCGGAAGATAGGTTAATACTGTTCCTACTTTGTCCGGCAGGGAACCCATAGGAAGATAGATAGCCCCCACGAATCCCACCAGTGTACCTACGATGGTGGCAATGCCTGACCAGGCACTTGGGCTTTTTACAAAAAGTGCTGCCAGATACATAATAATAGAAAAGACACATACATTTACAAAGATATAGAACAAAACCTGCAAAATAGCAGTAAAGGAAAGCACAGTGCCGCCGGTAATAAAGATATACAGCAGAAAAAGTCCTAAAGTTATTACACAAAACAAGGTGCCAATAAGAATGGCTGAGGTTACATAGGAAAGAGCCACCAAAGATTTGCTCATAGGTGCGGTATAAAAAGCCTCCAGGCGGTTTTCAGTGGCATCGGTAATCATCAATCCAATTACAGTAAGGGATACCGTTAAGGAATTTACCACTAAAATACCGGCAAGTGTCCAGTAACGCACTAATTCTTTGGCATTTGCAGTGTCTACGGCGCTGTCACGAATTCCGCCATACTCTGTCAGTACATCTGTGATACTGTTTACATTTAGGTTTCCTAAGAAGACACAGGTCAATAGCATAACAATCAGCATGGAAAGCAGGGAAAAAAATACGGAAGACCGGTCTCTTAAAAATACCAGACAGTTTCGTTTTGTAAGACTTAGATATTTATACATAGCTGTTTTCTCCTTTCATCGCATTTAAAAATACATCATCCATAGTGCCTTGTATTACTTCAAATCCTTGCAGCAAAGATTTAGTCTTTTCTAACAACGGCAGAGCGGATAAGGTGGAATCCATAGGCAGAAGATAGGAACCTTCTTTGGAACGGTATGTTAACTTTTCTTGCAAAAGCAGCTTGGTGAGTGTATCCTGACAGTCTGCTTTCGGAATTAGTCGCAGAGTATCTTTGGCATATTTTTCTTTCAATGAAAACGGGGTACCATATTCGATTAGATGTCCTTTATACATTATGGCAATGTGGTTTGCTTTGGCAGCTTCCTCCATATAGTGAGTAGTGAGAAAAACGGTCATATTAAGTTCTTTCTGCAGGTCATGAATGGCAGACCACACTTGTTTTCTGCTAGCAGGGTCTAAGCCGGTAGTGGGTTCATCCAGAAAAAGGATTTCTGGTGTGTGCATCAGTGCGGCAGCAATTTCAGCACGACGTTTCTGACCACCGGATAATTTTCCGTAAGGACGTTTTAATACATCTTTGAGCTCTAAAATTTCGCTGACATGGTGAAGATTTTCCTTTAATAGTTTTCTATTGCGTTGGTACAAGCCTCCTCGAAGCAGCAGATTTTCCTGAACAGTCAGTCGTCGGTCTAAACAGTTGTTCTGAGCCACCATACCGATGTGATGTTTAATCTTTTCATTTTCCGCTCCTAACGGAAGTTCACAGATGCTTACTTCTCCTTCTGTGGGGGGAAACAGCGTAGTCAGCATTTGAATGGTAGTGGTTTTCCCGGCACCGTTTACGCCAAGGAAGCCAAAAAGTTCTCCTTTTTCTACGGTGAAGCTGATATCGTCCACTGCTTTCACATCTTTAAAGTACTTTTTTAGGTGCGATACTTGAATAATAGGTTCCATATAATCCCTCCTAGTAGTGAAAATAGTAAAAATTTGTTGTTTATTTGGAGTATAAATTTTTTTTTGCAGGGAAACAAGAAGGGGAAGGGTAAGTAGAAAAAATGAATGGGTAAGTTGCAAAAAAAGAGAGTATCTTGCAGAAAAAAATGTATAACTACAATTTTTTTTGAAGTAATTATAAAAACAATTTTGGGAATTTGAATATATTTGTCTGAAAAACTATTATTTTTTGTGCAAATTGTCCGATATATATCATATTATATGCGATAGGAGGGTTTTCTATGAGAAATTTGAAGGTAAAAATTAAAATGTTGTTATTAGTCTTGTGCGTTGTTATTCTTGCCCTTTTAAGTATTGCATTATCAGCATATTATATGAGCGAAATTCAAAATGAGCAAATTAAAGAGTTGGAAAAATCTATTCGTACAAGCTATGATAACAACATTAAACAGCAGGTAAATTGTGTTATTTCTTTGCTTGACCAGATTAACTCAGAATATGAGGCAGGAAAATATTCTCTGGATGAGGCAAAAGAATTAGCCGCTAATCAGGTTCGTGCATTGCGTTATTCGGATGGCGGATACTTCTGGATTGACCAGAGTGACGGGGTTAATGTGGTTTTGTTGGGAAGTGAAACCGAAGGAACAAACCGTATGGAAACAGTAGATGCTGATGGATATCAGATGGTAAAAGAAATTATTGCTGTAGGCCAGCAGGAAGATGGCGGATTTGTTGATTATGTATTTCCAAAGGAAGGGGAAACAGAACCTTCTCCGAAACGTTCTTACAGTAAATATTTTGAACCTTTTGACTGGGTCGTAGGTACAGGAAATTATACGGATTATATTGATGATGCTGTGAATGAAGCAAGGGCTACGGCTCATAAGACATTTAGTTGGAACCTTTTCAGACTTGTTGTAGGCATCCTTATCGTTTTTGCGGTTATTGTAATTATTGCTCTGAGAATTTCCGGTGGGATTGTAAAATCTATGGAACATATTGTTGAGAATATTAAGCATATTTCTGGCGGTGATTTTACAAACAAATTCCCAGAAAAAATATTAGAGCAGAAAGATGACTTTGGAATACTTGCAAATTCTGTGGAAAGTATGCGTGATAAGATGCAGACACTTATTGGGGAAGTGAAGGAACGAGCACTCGTACTGGACGATATTGTTGAAGGTATTAAGGGAAGTGTAAATACACTAAATGATGAAATTACCGATGTATCTGCAACTACTCAGGAGCTGGCTGCTTCATCTGAAGAAACAGCTGCATCCTCTGAGCAGATTGCAATTATTGCCAAGGAAATCGATGAAGCTGCCAGAAACATTGCTGTTCGTGCTCAGGAAGGTGCAGAGCAGGCCATTGAAATACATGGACGTGCTACTGATATTAAGAAACAGACCACAGAACAAAAGCAGTACGTAACAGATGTCAGGACAGAGATTGAAAGCAGTCTTAATCAGGCGTTACAGCAGGCGAAAGTTGTGGAAGAAATCAGTGCACTTGCAGAAGGCATCATGGGAATTACTTCCCAGACAAACTTATTAGCATTGAATGCATCTATTGAAGCAGCCAGAGCTGGGGAAGCAGGAAAAGGTTTTGCGGTTGTAGCAGATGAAATCAGAAATTTGGCAGAACAGTCCAAAACAATGGTTACGCATATTCAGGATGTTACCGGAAATGTTATGATTGCAGTAAAAGATTTGGCAAAAGATGCCACCAAGTTATTGGATTTTGTGTCCCAGGATATTGTAAAAAGTTTTGATGACTTTGAAAATATGGCAGATTCTTATAATGAAGATGCGAATACATTAAATGCTATGGTAACGGATTTGAGTGCCACTTCAGAACAATTACTTGCATCTATTGACAGTGTACAGAATTCGATTAGTGAAGTAAGTGTAGCTTCTACCGAATGTGCCGAGGGTACTACAAATATTGCACAAAAGATAGTGGTAGTGTCAGCAAATTCAGGTAATGTATTGGAAAATACAAATGAGGCAGAGAAGGTTGCTGATGAACTAGCAGAAAAAACCTCTGTTTTTGTGGTAGACTAGAAAGTGTAAACAGTAAGATAGTAAGATAGAAAACAATTAGGAATAAACAGCACAGGTACTTAAAATGCTAAGTATCTGTGTTGTTTTATTTTCACACGTTTACAGAAGCTGACTTAAGAGAAACGTAGAAAATTATAAAAGATAATTACAGCTACTAAGAACTTGTGAAAAATGTCAATATATAGTAAAATATATAAAAAGAGGGCATTTTAGTGCAAGGGGGAATGAAGGTATGAAAATTCAGGCACAAATATGCGGAATCGTATTGGTATTGGTGATTTTAACCCTATATTTTCTTCAACGAAAGATAGATTTAAAAGCACAAAAATTATTTAAAATGAATCTTCTGGTGGTTTTGGTATCTATTATGCTGGATGCTAATTCTATCATTATGATACAAAAGGCAGATGGTATTTATGAATTGCCCCAGCGTATAGCTTGCAAGATATATTTGATGTCGTTGGTGATAGGGGCTTTAACCTCTTTTCTTTATTTAACGGTGGAATTGGAAGATACAGAAGATACATTTAAAAAGATGACGAAAATCAAGAGAGGCGCAGTTGGATTTGCAGTAATAGGCTGTCTGGGTATTGGAATATTGCCAATTTCATTTTATTTGGATGAAATGAGCATTTATACTTATGGGTTAAGTGTATATACAACATATTTCTTTTCCATGGGCTTTATAATTTTAAATATTGTAATCTTGCTGTGGAGTAAAGGTTACATCAATCCAAGAAGACGGATGGCAGGCTTAGTCTGGATGGTAATATGGATTGTAGCGGCTTTTATCCAGCTGATGCATAATGAATTGCTGCTTGTAGGATATGCCAGTGCCATTGGTGTAGGAATTCTCTTTATGTGCTTGGAGAATCCGGCAGGGTATCTGGAGCGGAGAACAGGCTTACTGAATCAGCAGGCTTTGCGTATGTATATGCAGCAGAAGTACGCAAAATATGGTAAATTTTCTATGATGGTTGTCAGTATGGGGGATGGCAGTTATGTAGACACTTCTTTTGAAGAAAATCAGTGGTCTAAAATCCTGGAAACAGTGTCTAAATATTTGGATAGTATAGAACAGACAGTAGTTTTTAAGAATGAGGGCTGGGAGTACACTCTTTTATTTCGAGACGAGAAAAGTATGGAAGAAGTTTCAGAAAAAATACTTCAGAGGTTCAAATCATTCTGGAAAGTGTCTGGAAAAAATGTATACATTAATATCCGCTTATTTCAGGTACCGGATTGCTTCGTAGTGAAGGATACAGAAAAATTGCTGGAATTTACGCGCTTTTTTGTCAGTGAAGGAAAAAAGTATAGTAATCATAACATTATGATTATGGACAAGGCCTGGGTTGATAAGGTTCAGGAAAATGTAGAAATAGGACAGCAGATTGGAGAAGCCATTGAAGAAGACCGTGTTCAGGTATTCTATCAGCCTATTTATTCCACAAGAAAGCAATGTTATGTATCAGCAGAGGCTCTGGTAAGAATACGAAACAATGACGGCTCCTTTATGCTACCTGCACAGTTTATTCCTGTGGCAGAAAAGAATGGTTCCATTTTACAGTTGGGAGAAATTGTGTTTCAAAAGGTGTGTACACTTTTAAAAGAGGCAAAGCTGAAAGAAAAGGGAATCCAGTATGTGGAAATTAATCTTTCTGCCGTTCAATGTGTTCAGGAGGAGCTGGCAGAACGGTTTATAAAGATAATGAAGGAAACAGGAGTAGATCCGACCATGATTAATTTGGAAATTACAGAATCTGCTACTGTAAAATCAAAAGAAATACTGTTGCAGAACATGGAAAAATTACAGGCATACGGTGTATCTTTTTCGCTGGATGATTTTGGAACAGGCTATTCTAATCTGAATTATATCTTAGAACTACCCGTGCAAATTGTAAAATTTGACCGCAAAATGACCATGTCTTATTTTGACAGTGAGAAAGGAAAAATGATTATGGAAGCGGCTATTGGGATGATAAAGGGCATGCAGATGCATACGGTAGCGGAAGGGGTGGAAGAAAAGCATCAATTGGATAAATTAGAGCAGCTTAATATAGATTATATTCAGGGATTCTATTTTTCAAAACCTCTTCCAGAGGAAGAATTTTTAGAATTGTTGAGAAGGGAAGAATAGAGTTTTGCTATGTAATTATAATGAAAGGGGAAGGAAAATGAAGAAAAAAATATTCACAAAACACAATTTTAAATGGATGTTTGCGTTTTTGTTTGCATTTATGTTCACATACGCAATCTGTCAGTGTATGGAGGTGAAGGCTGATTCCAGTACAACAATTTCCTTTGGGCAGGAATATTCGGGGATTACTGTGGAAGGGCAGATTAATAAGTATTATTTTACGTGTCCATCCGCAGGACGTGTTACTATTAATTTAAATGTTCTAAATGGACGTGTTAATTGGAGTTTGTTGGATTCTGACTACAACCTTTTGGATAGTAGTAAATATCATAGTACCAGTGAATCTGCTTCTGGAAGCAATCGATATGTTATCGATTTGGCAGCAGGAACATATGAGTTTGATACCTCAGTTTCTTGGACGGCTGGTGCTGATTATACATTATCTTTTGCGTTTGCTTCTGCAAATGAAACATACACATATAGTAACGATTTATATATTGATGTAGCATCACAGCAAGCCATTCCATTTTTTGAAAAGATTACAGGACAGTTTGCAGTTAATGATAACATTGATTATTATAAATTAGTGATGCCGACGAAAGGAACGGTAAATTTTTCTTTTGTAAATGATACCGGAAGAATTAAATTTAGCATTCGGAATTTACAGGATATAGCTATAGTAGAAAAGATTTATGAAAAAGGAACATTAAATTATTCTTATACATTAGATAAGGGGACTTATTATCTTTGCTTTAATCAGCTAAGTGTGGCAGGGATAGGTGCAAAAACTGGAAACTATTATTTTACGGCAAGTTTTGAGGTGGCTCCACCAAAAAACGTAACAGTTAAAAGTTTATCTGCTACATCATTGAAAGTTACCGCAGAGAAGAACGGAGAAATCTCAGGCTATGACATTCGTTATAAAAGAGGCTCTGGTTCATGGAAAACAGTTGCGGTAAAAGGAAATAAGAATTTGAGCCGAAGCCTTACAGAAATAGCCCCGGGTTCTTATAGTGTGCAGGTTCGTACTTACTGTACAGTTTCTGGTAAGAACTATTATTCTGTTTGGAGTGAAACAAAGAGTGTATCCTGTCAGATGAAAAAACCGACGAATGTAAAGGTCAAAAATTCAGTTTCTAAGGGAATGAAAATCACCGCAAAGAAAAGTGAAAATATTACAGGCTATATGATTCGTTACAAAAAGAATTCCGGTTCACGGAAGAACGTAAAAGTAAAAGGAAATAAGAATTTGAGTAAGACTATTAAAAATCTAAAGAAAGGTTCCACTTATAATGTGCAGATTCGTACTTATTGCGTTATTTCAGGTAAGACTTATTATTCCCAATGGAGTCAGACAAAAAGTGTAAATATTAAAAAATAGGTAAACATATCCCAGAGGTTGTCATACACAGCCCCGAATAACACCAGAAGCTTCCTGAGCTGTTAATAATCCTGCTCAGGAAGCTTCTGCTGCTATTCGGGGGGCATGCCAAGCTAAAAGCGAGAAAATGTAAAATTTTCAGAAAATTTTAGCACTCACCTCTTGACAGTGCTAACAACTAGTGATATAGTTGCATTTAGAAACGAATAAAACACACTGGAACGTAGCAAAATACGTTAGAATCATGTCAGGAGGTATAGCAATGAACATTAACAAATTTACACAAAAGTCCCTTGAGGCAGTAAACAATTGCGAAAAGCTGGCATATGAATATGGAAATCAGGAGCTTGAGCAGGAGCATTTATTGTACAGCCTTGTAACCATGGATGACAGCTTGATTGCAAAGCTGATTGAAAAGATGGAGATTGACAGGGCACATTTTACTAATCGGGTAGAGCAGGCTTTGCAGAAAAGAGTGAAAGTGTCCGGTGGTAAGCTGTATGTGGGACAGAAATTGAATCAGGTTCTCATCAGCGCCGAAGATGAGGCAAAACAAATGGGAGATGAGTATGTTTCTGTGGAACACTTATTTCTCTCCATGTTAAAATATCCAAACACCGAAATAAAGGAAATTTTTAAGGAGTATGGAATTACAAGAGAACGATTCCTGCAGGCATTGTCTACTGTCAGAGGAAATCAGAGGGTGGTAAGCGACAATCCGGAAGCAACCTATGATACTTTAAATAAATACGGTCAGGATTTGGTTGAGCGTGCAAGAAAGCAGCAGATGGATCCGGTAATCGGAAGGGATACGGAAATTCGAAATGTCATCCGTATTCTTTCCAGAAAAACAAAAAACAATCCTGTTTTAATCGGTGAACCGGGAGTTGGTAAAACTGCCGTGGCAGAGGGTATTGCACAGCGAATTGTCCATGGTGACGTGCCGGAAGGATTAAAGGATAAAAAGATATTTTCACTGGACATGGGCGCTTTGATTGCAGGCGCAAAATATCAGGGCGAATTTGAGGAACGTTTAAAGGCAGTCTTAGATGAAGTAAAGAAAAGCGATGGAGAAATCATTCTGTTTATCGATGAACTTCATACCATTGTAGGTGCAGGGAAGACAAATGGTGCATTGGATGCAGGCAATATGTTAAAACCAATGCTTGCCAGAGGAGAGTTGCATTGTATCGGTGCTACTACGTTAGACGAATACAGACAATATATTGAAAAAGACCCGGCGTTAGAGCGTCGTTTCCAGCCGGTTATGGTGGACGAGCCAACGGTGGAGGATACCATTTCCATCCTGCGTGGATTGAAAGAGAGATATGAAGTATTCCATGGAGTAAAAATCACGGATAATGCACTTGTTTCAGCAGCAACCCTTTCTAACCGTTATATATCAGACCGTTTCCTGCCGGACAAGGCAATTGATTTGGTGGATGAAGCCTGTGCTTTGGTGAAAACAGAGTTAGATTCCATGCCTGCTGAATTAGATGAGCAGAATCGTAAGATTATGCAGTTAGAAATCGAGGAAACAGCACTTAAGAAAGAAAAAGATAACTTAAGCAAAGAGCGTTTAGAGGAGTTACATTTAGAGTTAGCAGAGTTAAGAGAAGATTTTGCAGGAAAGAAAGCCCAGTGGGATAACGAAAAATCTGCTCTGGAAAAGGCAAGTAAAATCCGTGAGCGCATCGATGAAATCAACCGTGAAATTGAAGTATGCTCTATTAAGGGTGACAATGAGCGTGTAGGTGAATTGATGTACGGAGAATTGCCAAAGTTAAAGGCTCAGTTAGAGATAGAAGAAAAGAACATCAAAGAAAAAGACCTGCGCTTAGTTCATGAGTCTGTCAGTGATGAAGAAATTGCAAAAATTATTTCAAGGTGGACAGGAATTCCTGTGGCAAAGCTTAATGAAAGTGAAAAGAGCAAAACATTACATTTAGATGAAGAACTTCACAAACGTGTAATCGGTCAAGATGAAGGTGTTACAAAAGTGACAGAAGCCATTATCCGTTCCAAAGCGGGTATCAAAGACCCTAGCAAGCCAATCGGTTCTTTCCTGTTTTTAGGACCTACCGGTGTAGGTAAGACAGAGCTTGCAAAATCACTGGCAGCCAGCCTGTTTGATGATGAAAATAATATGGTACGAATTGATATGAGTGAGTACATGGAAAAATATTCCGTTTCTCGTTTAATTGGAGCGCCTCCAGGATATGTAGGATATGAAGAAGGTGGTCAGCTGACAGAGGCAGTTCGTAGAAAACCATATTCCGTAGTACTTTTTGATGAAGTGGAAAAGGCACATCCGGATGTATTTAATGTGCTGTTACAAGTATTAGATGACGGAAGAATTACCGATTCTCAGGGAAGAACGGTAGATTTCAAGAATACAATATTAATTATGACTTCCAACATTGGCTCGCAGTATATCTTAGACGGAATTGAGGAAGACGGCACCATAAATGCCTCAGCAGAAAATGCGGTAATGGAAGAGTTACGTGCCCATTTCAGACCGGAATTTTTAAATCGTCTGGATGAAACAATTATGTTTAAGCCACTGACGAAAAACAATATTGGCGGTATTATTAAACTTCTGTTGGAGGATGTAAATAAGCGCCTGGCAGACAAGGAAATCAGTATAGAATTATCTCCGGCAGCAGAACAGTATGTAATAGACGGCGGTTACGATCCTGTGTATGGAGCAAGACCATTGAAGCGTTTCCTGCAAAAGAGTGTGGAAACATTGGCAGCAAAATGTATTCTTGGTGGAAATCTAAGTGCAGGAGATACCATTTATATGGATGTAAAAGATGGCGTTCTAACTGCAGATGTGAAAAAGAATTAGTTGAAAAGACGGCTGTGATTGCTTATAATAAAAGCAGTGATAGTTAGGAGGAAAACTCACATGGCACGCAGTGAAGGATATAAGACCAAGGGAAGACAATTGATTTTAAGTTATTTAGAGGAAACAAAGGAGCGGACGGTATCTGTTTCGGAAATCCAGACATTTATGGAACAGCAGGGCAATCCGGTAAATGTGTCTACCATTTATCGGAATCTAGATGCTTTAGTTGCTCAGGGGCAGGTAATGAAATTTGTGTCTGACAAAGGTGACAAATCTACTTACCGCTATATCGAACCGGAACACAATTGTCATAAACATCTGCATATCCAGTGCGTAAAATGTGGAAAAGTGGTTCATTTAGAGTGTAGCTTTATGGATACCATAGAAGAACACATTTTAAAAGACCACGGAATTTCCCTGCTGTGTGAGAATTCCATCCTATACGGCATCTGCGAAGAATGTAAAAAGTAAGAAGGGAGTATAATGTATGCCATTTATTGATTCAAAAATCACAGTACCGGTGGCACCGGAAAAAAGAGAGGTATTAAAGTCAGAGCTTGGGAAGGCAGTCTCTGTTTTAAATAAGCCGGAAAGTTTTCTGATGGTAGGCTTTGAAGATAATTATGATTTATATATGGGCGGAAAGAAGTTAGATAAGGGCGCCTATGTGTCAGTGAGCCTGTTTGGAAATGCATCTTCGGATGCTTATAATAAAATGACCTCAGTAATTTGCGATTTATATGAAAAAGAACTGGGGATTCCGGGAAATGCAGTCTATGTTACCTATCATGGGGTAAATGACTGGGGATGGAACGGAAGTAATTTCTAATAATGTAAGGAGCTTTCCGAAAAGGGAGAGCTTCTTTTTGCAATGAGCGTCCTGAAAACCACTAAGTCTGAACCGTCACTAAAAATGCAACTTATTTGCAAATCCCCTTGACATTTACAGGAAAGCATATATAATAAAAATGCAAATGATTTGCAGATTTGCAAAAATAGAACTCAATAGCGGAGGATTTCGAGTGATGAGAATAGGAAAAAAGATAGTGACAGGTTTATTCATGACAGTAATGGCTTCAGCGCTTTTCTGTGGTTGTGGAGCAGAAAAACAGGCAGGGCAAAGCGGTGAAAATGATAAAATAAAGATTGTATGTGCTTCATTTCCAGAGTATGATTGGACAAGACAGATTGTTGGTGAGGAAAATGATAAGATACAGCTTACTTTGATTGTAGATAATGGTGTGGATATCCATAATTATCAGCCATCTGTAGAGGATATGGTAGAAATTGATGACTGCGATTTACTGATTTACAATGGTGGGATTTCAGAAAAATGGATTGAGGAGGCGGTGGCTGACAGTTCTAAAAAGCCACAGATGATTTCTATGATGAAGACTTTAGAGGAAGATGTTGTAGAAGAAGAAATCGTAGAAGGCATGGAGGAAGAAGATGAACATGAACATGGAGCAGAGGACAGTGGAGAAGAAGCTCATGAGGAAGAAGAAATCGAGTATGATGAACATGTGTGGCTGTCACTGAAAAATGCGGAGAAAATGATAAATGAAATTGCAGAGGCAGTGATGGAAGCAGATGCAGAACAAAGCGCAGTATATGAGGCAAATAGAGATGCTTATTTAGAACAGCTAAAGAGTCTGGATGCTTCTTATGAAACAGTGGTGCAGGAAGCACAGGAAAAAATATTTCTTTTTGGTGACCGTTTTCCATTCCGGTATTTAGCAAAGGATTATGGAATTACTTATTATGCGGCCTTTCCTGGTTGCTCTGCAGAAACAGAAGCAAGTTTTGAAACCATTGTATTTCTGGCAGGAAAAGTGGATGAATATAAGCTTCCATGTATTTTAACCATTGACGGTTCAGATAAGAAGATAGCGGAATCCATTCAGAAAAATGCAGCCGGTGAAGTGGAAATAAAAGAAATGAATTCCCTTCAGGCCATATCAGAAGAAGAGATAGCAGAGGGCATGACTTATCTTTCTGCTATGGAGGAAAATTTAGAAGTATTGAAAGAAGCCTTGCAGTAAGTGAAGACTAACTATTAAAAGTCAAGCCCTAAAATGATATTTTTTGAATAAAGTACAGAAATGTATTTTAGATATATTTTGAACTCAGTTGGAGTTCTTTGAACATTGAAAACTGCATGACAAAAAGAGCATCGTGATAGGTGCTCAAAAAGGAGTATTGAATTAGTGAGATTTAAGCTGCTTTGATATATTGCTGGTTTGATTTTTCTAAATGATAAATGACTCGTACCAGTTTTTTGACAGCATGTGAAATGGCAACATTATAATGTTTGCCTTCTGCTCGTTTCTTGGCGAGATAGGCTGCAAAGGTTGGATCCCAATGACAGACGTATTTAGCTGCGTTGAACAAAGCGTATCGCAGATAACGGGAACCACGTTTTTCCATATGTGAGTATGCACCATCCAGTTGTCCGGATTGATATGTTGACGGCGAGAGACCAGCATATGCCAAGATTTTATCAGGAGAATCAAAACGACTGAAATCACCAATTTCGGCAATAATCATAGCGCCCATACGATAGTTTATCCCAGGAATGCTTAAGATTGGAGAGTTGATTTCATCCATAATGATTTTGATTTCGTTTTCAATCTCATCTATCTCTGAATCAAGTTCCTGAATCAACTTGATGGTGTGTTTTAGCTCAAGTGATTTGGCCGGCATATTTGAGCCGATAGAAACTCTTGCAGCTTCTCTAAATGTAATGGCAGTATCTTTACCGTATCGACCTTTAGAAGCTTCTGAAAGAAGATTGGTAAGTCTGGTAAGATGAGTGTTAGCTACTTGTTTAGCACCAGGAAATTCAGAAAGCAATGCATAAACAGATGCCATATGGAGTGTCGGTACCAGCTTTTCTAATTCAGGAAATAAGATACAGACAAGTCTAGAAACGGAAGTTTTCAGCTTGGCACGTTCTTGTACTTTATCAAAACGATAACGAGTTAATGACTTTAGCTCTTCGTTGTGATAAGATGTGTCTGAGTAGGACTTTAAGTTCACATCAGACATTAGCATGGAAGCAATCGTGCGGGCATCTACTTTATCCGTTTTCGTCTGTCTAAGGCTTAGACTTTTTCTGTACAGATTTGTATGTAACGGATTGATAACATAGGCGGGCAAACCTTTATCAATGAGATATCCTAAAAGATTGTAACTGTAGTGTCCTGTGGCTTCCAGTCCTACTTTTACTTTTGTTGCATCTTCCATAACGGATTCAATCTTTTGATAAAGTTCATTGAACCCATCTAAGTTGTTAGCGATGGTAAATGCTTTGAATAACACTTCTCCATCAGAGTTTGTGATAAAGCAATCATGCTTATCCTTAGCAACATCAATTCCTACGTAAATCATAATAAATCTCCTTTGAAATGTATTTGATACTGTTTTAGAACCACAAGTGCTCCTTGCGATTGTAACCTCGTTCTAAATAAACCGTCATGCGGTATCTAACTGATTAACAAATGAACAAAGAGACTGTGGTTGGAGCCTTTACTAAACCATCAAGTGGTAGGAGAAAAGAACCAATCCACAGCATCTTATATATCATAGTCGAACCTGCAGAAGAGGTAAAGAAAAGACTATGACTTAATAGTTATAAAGACCTTGGAGAGGGTCTCTAAAAACTACTACTATATAATACGAGGAGAGAATGAAATGAGTAAATACACCAAGGAAGATGTAATTAAGCTTGTAGAAGATGAAGATGTAGAATTTATCAGATTGCAGTTTACGGATATGTTTGGAACACTGAAGAATATTGCAATAACTTCAAGCCAGTTAGAGAAAGCGTTGGACAATAAATGTATGTTTGACGGTTCCTCCATTGAAGGATTTGTAAGAATTGAAGAAAGCGATATGTATCTGTACCCGGATTTGGATACGTTAGCAATTTTTCCATGGCGTCCACAGCAGGGAAAAGTAGCTCGTTTAATCTGTGATGTATACCGTCCGGATGGAACACCGTTTGAAGGGGATCCGCGATACATATTGAAGAAAGAAATTGCGAAAGCAAGAGAATTAGGATATGAATTTAATGTAGGTCCGGAATGTGAATTTTTCTTATATCACACCGATGATAATTCACAGCCAACTACCGTTACTCATGAAAAAGCGGGATATTTTGATTTAAGTCCGGTAGATTACGGTGAAAATGCAAGAAGAGATATGGTACTGACTTTGGAAGATATGGGCTTTGAAATCGAAGCTTCCCATCACGAAGTAGCACCGGCACAGCATGAAATTGATTTCAAATATGATGAAGCATTAAATACAGCAGATAATATTATGACATTTAAACTTACTGTGAAGACAATAGCGAAACGTCATGGTCTGCACGCAACTTTTATGCCAAAGCCAAAGGCTGGAATTAACGGTTCTGGAATGCATACAAATATGTCATTATTTAAAAACGGAAAAAATGCTTTTTTTAATCCGGAAGATAAGAATGGTTTAAGTAAAGAAGCTTATTATTTCATTGGTGGAATTATGAAGCACATCAATGCCATTACAGCGATTGCCAATCCGTTGGTCAATTCCTATAAACGCTTGATTCCGGGATATGAAGCACCGGTATATATTGCATGGTCAGCAAAAAACAGAAGTCCGTTGGTGCGGATTCCAGCCTCCAGAGGCGAGGGTACAAGAGTGGAATTAAGAAGCCCGGATCCGGCCTGCAATCCATATCTGACATTGGCATTGTGCCTGGCAGCGGGAATGGAAGGAATCAAGAATAAAATCGAACCGCCGGAAAGCGTAGATAAAAATATTTTTGATATGACAGAAGAAGAAAAGGAAAAGGAAAATATCAAAGGACTGCCGGAAAATCTGATAGAAGCGGTAAGAGCGTTGGAGGCAGATAAGTTTATTCAGGGAGTACTGGGAGAACATGTATCAAAGAAATACATCGAATCCAAGAAAGTAGAATGGAAAGAATACATCAGCCAGGTCAGTGAATGGGAAACAGACACCTATCTTTACCGTATTTAGTGTTGTAACAACACAAAATGTATTTAGGTAAGGAGGTGTGAAGTTGACTAGCGTAATTGTGGTATTTCCGAAAATAGAAGATGCCAAAAATATCAAAAATCTTCTGACCAGAAGTGGTTTCAATGTGCTTATGGCCTGTACTACAGGGGCACAGGCACTGCAACAGATGGATCAGCTGGATGGGGGCATTGTAGTTTGCGGTTATAAAATGGCGGATATGATATATTCTCAGTTGCGGGAATATATGCCGCAGCAATTTGAAATGCTGTTAGTTGCTTCGCAAAACCTATGGAGTGAATGTTCCAATAGTAATCTTGTGTGTCTGGCAATGCCCATAAAAGTGCATGAACTTGTCAATACGCTGGAAATGATGGTTCAGACTCAGGAGCGAAGAAGGAAAAAGGCAAAGCAGAAGGGAAAAATAAGAACGCCGGAAGAACAGGAACTTATTTTGGATGCAAAGCACCTTCTTATGGAACGAAATAATATGACAGAGGAAGAAGCGCATCGATATATACAAAAGTGCAGCATGGACAGTGGAACAAATATGGTAGAAACTGCACAAATGATACTCAGTGTAATGAATACCTAAAAAAACGTAAGGGAGTGGTATGCATGAAATTTACAAAAATGCATGGAATTGGGAATGATTATGTTTATGTAAACGGTTTTGAAGAAAACGTTGCAGACAAGGCGGCAGCAGCTATAAAGGTAAGCGACCGTCATTTTGGAATCGGTTCGGATGGCTTGATTTTTATTAATCCATCTAAGGTGGCAGATTTTGAAATGGAAATGTATAACAGTGACGGTTCTAGAGCAGAAATGTGTGGAAACGGAATCCGTTGTGTAGCAAAATATGTGTATGATTTTGGACTGACAGATAAGAAAAAAATCAGCATAGAAACTTTGGGTGGTATCAAATATCTGGATTTGAGCGTAGAAAACGGCAAGGTAAAAGAAGTTACCGTGGATATGGGAGAACCGGAACTGGTAGCAGAGAAAATACCGGTAATTTCTTCTAACGAGAAAGTAATCAGTGAAAATATTACCGTAGATGGAAAAAGTTATCAAATAACTGCAGTTTCCATGGGAAATCCCCATGCAGTGGTTTATTATGACGGCATTGCAACAATGGAAATTGAAAAATTAGGACCGAAGTTTGAGTGTCATGAAAGATTTCCAAGACGCATAAATACAGAGTTTGTGGAGGTTATTGACAGGAATACAGTTTCCATGCGTGTATGGGAACGTGGCGCAGGAGAAACCTTAGCCTGTGGAACCGGTGCTTGTGCAGTTACTGTGGCAAGTATATTAAATGGATTGACAGATTCCAAAGTAAAGGTTAAATTATTAGGTGGAGATTTGTTTATCCATTGGGATAAGGAAACAAACCATGTTTATATGACAGGCCCTGCAGAAACAGTATTTCAGGGTGAGATTGAAATATAAAGCAACGAAACACTAGGAGGAAAGAAAATGGCAAAAGTAAATGACAACTATCTTAAGTTACCGGGAAGCTATCTTTTTTCAACAATTGGAAAAAAAGTAAATGCTTTTCAGCAGGCAAATCCGGACAAAAAGGTGATTCGCCTTGGTATTGGTGATGTGACACAACCGTTAGCACCTGCAATTATTGATGCATTACATTCCGCAGTAGATGAAATGGGCAAAGCAGAAACTTTCCATGGATATGCACCGGATTTAGGATATGATTTCTTAAGAAATGCAATTGTAGAAAATGATTATAAAGCAAGAGGATGCGATATTGCAGCAGATGAAATCTTTGTTTCAGATGGTGCAAAATGTGATTCCTCTAATATTCAGGAAATTTTCAGTTTAGATAATAAGATTGCAGTTTGTGATCCTGTATATCCTGTTTATGTGGATTCTAATGTAATGGCAGGAAGAACAGGTACTTACGATACAAAGACAGAAACATGGAGCGATGTGATTTACATGCCATGTTTAGCAGATAATAATTTTGCACCGGAACTTCCAAAGGAAACACCGGATTTGATTTATCTTTGTTTCCCAAATAATCCTACAGGTTCTACTATCACAAAAGCACAGCTTCAGGAATGGGTAGATTATGCAAACAAAGTTGGCGCTATCATTATTTATGATGCTGCTTATGAAGCATATATTTCTGAAAGTGATGTGCCACATACTATTTACGAATGCGAAGGTGCAAAAACTTGTGCAATTGAATTGAAGAGTTTTTCAAAGAATGCCGGATTTACAGGAGTTCGTTTAGGATATACTGTAATTCCAAAAGAATTAAAATGCAACGGAACAGCATTAAACCCATTATGGGCAAGACGTCACGGAACAAAATATAATGGAGCTCCATACATTGTTCAGCGTGCAGGTGAAGCAGTTTATTCTCCGGCAGGAAAGGAACAGCTTGCAAAACAGGTTGCTTATTATATGAATAATGCAAAAACCATCAAGGAAGGTCTTGCATCAGCGGGATATACAGTATCCGGCGGTGTAAATGCCCCATATATCTGGTTAAAGACTCCGGACAATATGACTTCATGGGAATTCTTTGATTTCTTGTTAGAAAAAGCAAATGTAGTAGGTACTCCGGGTTCAGGATTCGGACCAAGCGGTGAGGGATACTTCCGTCTTACAGCTTTCGGAACTTATGAAAATACATTGGCAGCTATTGAAAGAATTAAGGCATTATAAGAAACATATAACAGTGTAATTATAAGGGGCAGCCCACGGGCTGCCTTTAAAAGTTACAAAAATATTACAAAAAATTGGGAAAAACCACGAAAAAAATATTTCATATTGTAATATTTATAAAAAAAATGTATGATAAGAATGGTTGTAATTGCCAAAATGTAAACATAAAGGGGAAGAAATATGGACAAATTATATATTGTGATTCCTGCTTACAACGAAGAAGCAAATATTGAAAATGTAATTGATGACTGGTATCCGGTGGTGGAGAAAATTGGCGGAGAAAGCAGACTGGTTATTATTAACGACGGAAGCAAGGATAACACATATGAAATTATGCAAAAGTTGAAAGAGGAAAAAAATCTTACGATGTTTCAGCCTATGACAAAACCAAACGGTGGTCATGGTGCAACGATTCTCTTTGGTTATAATTATGCAATTGAACAGGGTGCAGATTATATTTTCCAGACGGATTCCGATGGTCAGACATTACCGGAAGAGTTTTGGCAGTTCTGGGAAGAAAGAGAAAAGTATGATATGCTGATTGGACACCGCAGTAAACGGAAAGATGGCTCTTCTAGAGTTTTCGTTACAAAAACATTAAAGCTGGTTATTCGTCTCTGTTTTGGAGTTTCTGTGACAGATGCTAATACGCCGTTCCGTGTTATGAAGGTAAGTACTTTGAAACAATATATAGGATTGATTCCGAAAGATTATAACTTGTCTAATGTGATTATTTCTGTTATTTATGCAAAGAAAAATCTGGCAGTAAAATACATACCAATTACCTTTAGAGAGCGTCAGGGTGGTGTAAACTCTATTAATATTAAAAAGATTATAGGAATTGGAAAACAGGCAGTCAAAGATTTCAGAGTAATAGGAAAAACAATATAATTTAAGGTGGTATTATGAAGAAAGAATTACAAAAAGAACAGATTGTAACGGGAGTACTTGCAGTGATTACACTTCTGACTATTATTCTCGGTATTCAATATATGGGCGGCGATTTTGGAAAAGTATTAATTTGGTGGGGGACAATGCTGGTAATTGGTGTGATTACTATGCCTCTTACTTACATGATGTTTTCAAAATTCAGCGATTTTGGATGGGCATTTTCAAAATCCATAGGTCTTGCACTTACTTCATGGCTTATGTGGGTGCTGGCTTCCATTAAAGTTATGAAATTCAGTCAGTTTGGCTGTATTTTTGTTTGTGTAGTAATGTTAGTCCTGAATGGACTGCTGTATTTTTTCAATTATCGGAAAAAGCAGAAAAAGATTAATTTTACGTTGGAAAATATCAATAGTATTTTGTGTGTAGAAGTTATTTTTCTTGTGACATTTACATTCTGGAGTTATTTGAGAGGATGTAAACCGGAGGCATATGGTACAGAAAAGTTTATGGACTTTGGATTCATGAAGATTATGGAACGTTCCGATTATATGCCGCCACAGGATTTGTGGTTATCCGGTGAGTCACTGAATTATTATTATGTGGGACAGTTTGTGGCAACATTTGTGTCGAAACTTTCCGGTATCAGTGTAGATTACGGATATAATTTAATGCTGATGACAATTGCCGGTTTAAGCTGTGCACTTGCATTTTCACTGGTGCGTAATTGTTTTACACAGCTTACCTTTGAAAAGATTAAAAATGTAAGACCATTTGCTGTAGTAGCAGGGGTTATCAGTGTTTTGGCGGTGGTATTTGCAGGAAACGGTCACTATATTGTATACGGTTTATTAAGACCGTGGCTTCAGGAATTTACCGGAGCAGAAGTGACTGCGTTCTGGTTCCCAAATTCCACAAGATACATCGGATATGAACCGGATGTTCCTGATAAAACAATTCATGAATTTCCGTCCTATTCTTTTGTGTTAGGAGATTTACATGCCCATGTAATTAATATTATTTTTGTACTTTCCGTACTGGGTATTTTATTTGCATGGCTTTTGTACCGCAGAGATTTAATAAAAAATAATAAAGGATATTCCATGGTGCAGGAAGTTTTAGCACCACATATACTGGTACTGGGATTCTTTATTGGTTTTTTCCATACTACAAATTTCTGGGATTACCCGATTTATTATGTGGTTTCCGGTGCAATTATTTTATTTTCCAATATTGTACTTTGCAATTTTGACAAGTATTCTATTGGAATGACAGCGATTCAGGGGGTCTTGATTTTTGCCCTTGGCACTATCTGCTGTCTTCCGTTTACGCTGTCCTTTGACCAGATTTCGACGGAAATTAATTTTGTTTCCAGCCGAACACCGCTTTATCAGCTGGCAGTTCTCTGGGCAATACCGATGTTTACAGTAGTACTGTATATTGGAAATATGATTTACCGAAATATCAGACAAGGTGTCTATAAGGATGCAAAAAGCGTGAATCCGGTAGCTAGATTTTTTGGCGCAATGAAAGCCGCAGATTTGTTTATGTTTGTAATAGGACTTTGTGCCATTGGCTTGACTTTTGTTCCGGAAGTAATTTATGTAAAAGATATTTACGGAAGTGATTTTGCAAGAGCAAATACTATGTTTAAGCTGACATATCAGGCATATATTATGTATGCTATTGTGATTGGATATGCAGTAATGAAGTTGTTTATTCAGGGAAAAGGCATCATTCGCAGATGCTGTGTGTTGATTTCTATTTTATTCCTTCTTACCTTGGGGTATTTTGGAAATGCAAGCAAAGCATGGTTTGGCGAATATGCAAATAAAGATACCTACAAAGGATTAGATGCAACTGCTTTCATGGAAAATGAATGTTATGCAGATTATGAAGCTACCAACTGGCTGAATGATAACGTGGAAGGAACACAGGTGGTATTGGAAGCTAACGGTGACAGCTATACATTTTATGAGCGTGTTTCTACTATTACCGGTTTACCGACAGTGTTAGGCTGGAGAGCTCATGAATGGTTGTGGCGCAGTGAAGCAAGTGGAGAATTTCCAGAGATTGTTAGTGAAAGGGAACAAGACATAAACACTTTCTATACAACAACTGATGTGAATGTGGCACAGGAATTAATTGAAAAGTATGATATTTCTTATATTTATATAGGAAAATGTGAATATGAAAAATTCCCGACAATGAATACGGAATTTTTAAAGAGTCTGGGTGAGGTAGCATTTGAGATTACTACTGATTTAACTTATAAAGTAGATGAAGTAGACCAGACGATGGAGAAGACTACTTATATTATTGAAGTGAATCGATAATATGAAAAACAATTCAAAAGTGGCTTTACGGACTGGGGCATTATGAATAAAAATTGTTCAGGTGTATGAGAATAAATACATCTGAACAATTTTTGCGTTAAAACTTAATTGACGATAATTCTCTTTCATAATAAAATGGTATCAGGAGATGGTGGAATGAAGGAAGTTTATTTTAGACGGCAGATTGAAGAAAAAATAGAACGATGGCATAAGCAAGAAGATAAATTAGTATTAGAGATAAAAGGCGGAAGACAGATTGGTAAAACTACTACAATTCTTCATTTCGCCAGGAATTTTTATCAGAACACTATATATGTAAATCTGGCAGGAAATACAGGAAGACAATTTATGAAAATATTGGAGAACAGCAAAAATTCTGATATGAAAGAAATTATATTGGAGTATTGCGAATTTCAGAATCTTTCCTATACAGATGATGAGAAAACAGTGTTCATTGTGGACGAAATACAGGAAAATAAGTATGTTTATGAGCAGATACGAAACTTTAACAGGGAATTGCAATGTGATGTAATTGTGACAGGAAGCTATTTGCAGCGGGCAAGGGAATTTTTTCAGCCGGCAGGAGATGTGGAATTGCTTGAAATGTTTCCAATGAATTTTGAAGAATTTATTTGTGCTGTAGATGAAAAGGCATATGAATATTACCGGAACACATCCATAGAAAATATCTGTACCGGTCATAAACTGGAGTGGTATAACAAATGCTTTGAAGCTTATAAGGAGGTTGGAGGCTACCCTGTGGTAGTAAAAAAATATTTGGAATGTGCAAACATTGAAGAAGTGGAAAAGACACAAAATTTGATTGTACAATCCATTTTAAGCGAGTTGAAAACAAGGGCGGACAATTTGTTTGATTTTACTATAGCAGATTCCGTTTTTTCTTCGATTATTACAACCATGATGCGGGAGAAAAAGGGGGATTCTAAACTGTTGGAAGAAGTATCGAAAATGACAGAACGCTACAGTTCTTTTCGGATTTCTACCAAAGAATGTTATAACGTAATTGCGTGGCTGAAAGAAGCCGGATTTTTGGGATATTGTGATAAGTTTGTATTTACAAATTCCAAGATGGAAGTTTTGCCGGCAGAAAGAATATATTTCAACGATTTAGGAATATTTCATTATCTTTGCAAGCAAAACAGTATTGAAAATACCAATTTAAATGGGGTTTTATCAGAAACATATGTTTATAAAATTTTGAACGAAAATGATTTTTGTTCAAATTTTAAATTTACAAGACCTGCGTTTGGTGTTTACAATGACTATGAGATTGATTTTTGTGTAATGAATAAAGCAGATGTTATGTATGGAATCGAGGTAAAAACAGGCAAGGCACAAGGTATATCGATAAGAGAAATGTTGGATAAAAAGAAGATTGACCGGGCTGTCTATTTCAAAGGAGAAACAAAAGGTGGAAACAGTGAAAATGAGATAACAATACCACTGCCTTTAGCTGGAAAATATAAATTTCAGGAGGAAAACAGAAAGGGTGCGATGGAAAGGTTAGAAGCGTTTTGAGGAGTGTTGTCCTGATGTACAGTAGTTTTGAATGTGGGAAAATTGGGAGAGCAAATGTGTTGAAAGATTATTGTTATCTTAGATGCCGTTTGAATAGTAACATTGAAAGGCAAAAAATAATTTTTCGCTTCTTCCTGCTTGCAAAATGAAACTCAATATGATATTATTGTCACTAGATTAAAAAAAGAAAAGCAAAGAAAGAGAATCACTGCATGGAACTTGACAGGAAACCGGTGTCACCGACTGAGAGCACTGGGGAAGGAATTGCAGCTGGTAACACTCTGGAGCTGTCTGTTCGAAATAGTAGTAGGGCAGAACGCAGAACACAGCGTTATGTGTAAGAGAGGGCAATTTGCCAATGCGGGTGGTACCGCGGATATGAGAATCCGTCCCGGAATGTAAGGAAAACTTACGTTCCGGGACTTTTTTCGTTGAATAGGAAATCCCGCTGGATTTCCTATTCAACAAAAAACACTCCGTGAGGATGCGCACGCTTTTGCAGAGGAGTTTTGTCGCTAGAGCGACGCAAAAGCGGCGCTAGAGTTTCGCAAGCGAAACTCTTTCTTATGGAAAAATAAAAGGAGGAATTACAGAAAATGGAATTTATGGAAGGCGTAAACCGCAAAGACACATTAGAAATCAGTGAGCTTTTAGCAGGTGATTACACAGGAAAAGAAGTAAAGGTAAACGGTGCAGTGCACACTATCCGTGATATGGGTGATGTGGCATTTGTGGTACTTCGTAAAAGAGAAGGCTTGTTGCAGTGTGTATTTGAAGAAGGTGTTACAGATTTTGACATCAAAACATTAAAAGAAGCATCCACAGTAGAAGTGGAAGGTGTAGTAGCAGTAGAAGACAGAGCACCAAATGGCATTGAAGTAAGATTAAAGACAATTAAAGTGTTATCTGAGCCAACAGAGCCGATGCCACTTGCCATCAGCAAATGGAAATTAAACACTTCTTTAGAAGCAAAGCTTTCCATGCGTCCGATTTCCCTTCGTAATGTAAGAGAACGTGCAAAGTTTAAAATTCAGGAAGGAATTGTAAGGGGATTCCGTGACTTTTTATTTAAAGAAGGATTTACTGAAATCCGCACACCAAAAATTGGAGCAAAAGGAGCAGAAGGTGGAGCAAATATGTTCCGTTTAGAGTATTTCCACAGACCGGCAGTACTCGCACAGTCACCACAGTTTTATAAACAGATGATGGTAGGTGTATTTGACAGAGTATTTGAAGCAGCACCGGTATTCCGTGCAGAAAAACATAACACAAAGCGTCACTTAAATGAGTATACATCTCTGGACTTTGAAATGGGTTATATTGACGGTTTTGAAGATATTATGGCTATGGAAACAGGATTTTTGCAGTATACTATGGAATTATTACAGAAAGACTATGCTAAAGAATTAAAAATGTTAAATGTAGTACTTCCAAAGGTAGACAAGATTCCGACAGTTCGTTTTGATGAAGCAAAGAAATTAGTTTCAGAAAAATATAACCGTCAGATTAAGAATCCGTTTGATTTAGAGCCGGAAGAAGAAGTGTTAATCAGCCAGTATTTTAAAGAAGAATACGATGCAGATTTTGTATTTGTAACACATTATCCAAGTAAGAAACGTCCGGTGTATGCTATGGATGACCCGGCAGACCCAACCTACACATTAAGCTTTGACTTATTGTTCCGGGGTATGGAAATTACCACTGGTGGACAGCGTATCCACGATTACAATATGTTTGTGGAAAAGATTGCTGCCCGTGGCATGACAACGGAAGGAATGGAACAGTATTTAAGTGCATTTAAGCATGGTATGCCACCACATGGCGGTTTAGGACTTGGACTGGAACGACTGACCATGAAATTGTTAGGAGAAGACAATGTGCGTGAAACCACATTATTCCCAAGAGATTTAAGCAGATTAGAACCATAGGAGGCAGAAAATGGCAAATATTATTTCAGATGAAACCATGGAATACGTTGGTATTCTTGCAAAATTAGAGTTATCCGAGGAAGAAAAAGAGCAGGCAAAATCCGATATGGGAAAAATGCTTGACTATATTGATAAATTAAATGAGTTAGACACATCTAATGTAGAACCTATGTCCCACGTATTTCCGGTAAACAATGTGTTCCGTGAAGATGTGGTAACCAATGGTGATGACAGAGAAAATATCTTAAAGAACGCACCAGGCGTAAAAGAAGGGGCATTCAAGGTGCCTAAGACAGTAGAATAGGAGGTAGCACTGTGGGTTTAATGAATTTAACAGCAGTAGAGCTTGGCAAGAAAATTAAGGCAAAAGAAGTAACTGTAAAAGAAGCAGTGGAAGCCGCTATTGCCCAGATTGAAAAAAGTGAAGACACTTTAAATTGTTATGTGACAGTAGATAAAGAAGGAGCCTTAAAAAAGGCAGAGGAAGTTCAGAAATTAATTGATAATGGAACTTTGACAGGACCATTAGCAGGTGTGCCGGTAGCAATTAAGGATAATATGTGTACAAAGGACATGCTTACTACATGCAGTTCTAAGATTCTGTCTAATTTTGTACCAACTTATACAGCAGAAGCTGTAGTAAACTTAGAAAAAGCAGGTGCTGTAATTTTAGGTAAAACAAACATGGATGAGTTTGCCATGGGTTCTACCACAGAAACATCTGCCTATGGAGAAACCAAGAATCCTTGGAATACAGCTCATGTACCGGGCGGTTCTTCTGGCGGTTCCTGTGCGGCAGTGGCAGCAGAAGAATGTTCTTACGCATTAGGATCCGATACCGGTGGTTCCATCCGTCAGCCAAGTTCTTTCTGTGGCGTAACTGGTATTAAGCCAACTTACGGTACCGTTTCCCGTTATGGTTTAATTGCCTACGGTTCTTCTCTTGACCAGATTGGACCAGTGGCTAAGGATGTAACAGACTGCGCAACAATTTTAGAGGCTATTGCCAGCTATGACCCTAAAGATTCTACTTCTGTAAAGAGAGAAGATTATGACTTTACTTCTGCTTTGGTAGATGATGTAAAGGGATTAAAGATTGGTATTCCAAAGGCGTATTTTGGAGAAGGCTTAGATGCTGAGGTAAAAAAAGTTGTTTTAGACGCAGCTAAGGTGTTAGAAGAAAAAGGTGCCATCGTAGAGGAATTTGATTTGGGATTAGTTGATTATGCTATTCCTGCATATTATGTAATTGCAGCAGCAGAGGCAAGTTCTAACCTTTCTCGTTTTGATGGTGTAAAATACGGCTATAGAACAAAAGATTACGAGGGACTTCACAATATGTACAAGAAGAGTCGTTCCGAAGGTTTTGGTGCAGAAGTAAAGCGTAGAATTATGCTTGGTTCTTTCGTGTTAAGTTCCGGTTATTACGATGCTTATTACTTAAAGGCACTTCGTACCAAAGCTTTAATTAAGAAGGAATTTGATAAAGCATTTGAAAAATATGATGTGATTTTAGGACCGGCAGCACCTACTACAGCACCGAAATTAGGAGATTCTTTAAGCGACCCTATTAAAATGTATTTAGGAGATATCTATACTATTTCTGTAAACTTAGCCGGACTTCCTGGAATTACGGTTCCTGCAGGTGAGGACAGCAAGGGACTTCCAATTGGTTTACAGTTAATCGGTGACTGCTTTAAGGAAAAAAATATCATTCGTGCAGCATATAGTTTTGAACAGACACGTGACTACAAACGTCCGGGCATGATAGAAGATTAGGAGGTGTGCATCCATGGCAAAACAGTATGAAACAGTCATTGGACTTGAAGTCCATGTAGAATTAGCAACAAAAACAAAAATTTTCTGTTCCTGTAGTACAGAGTTTGGTGGCGCACCAAATACCCATACCTGTCCGGTATGTACCGGTATGCCTGGTTCTCTTCCTGTATTAAATAAACAGGTTGTGGAATATGCTATTGCGGTAGGTCTGGCAACCAACTGTTCTATCACACAGTATTGTAAATTTGACCGTAAGAATTATTTCTATCCGGATAATCCACAGAACTATCAGATTTCTCAGTTATATCTGCCAATCTGTAGAAACGGCGGTGTGGAAATTGATACTCCGGCAGGAAAGAAGACTATTGGTATCCATGAAATTCATATGGAAGAAGATGCAGGTAAATTAGTACATGATGAATGGGAAGATTGTTCCTTAGTAGACTTTAACCGTTCAGGTGTACCTCTGATTGAAATTGTATCTGAACCGGATATGCGTTCTGCAGAGGAAGTTATCGCTTATCTTGATAAGTTACGTCTGATTATCCAGTATTTAGGTGCATCTGACTGTAAGTTAAACGAAGGTTCCATGCGTGCGGACGTAAACCTTTCTGTTCGTGAAGTAGGTGCAAAAGAATTTGGTACCAGAACAGAAATGAAGAACTTAAACTCCTTTAAAGCTATTGCAAGGGCCATTGAAGGGGAAAGAGCACGTCAGATTGAACTGTTAGAAGAAGGAAAAGAAGTAATTCAGGAGACAAGACGTTGGGATGACAATAAGGAATACTCTTATGCAATGCGTTCTAAAGAAGATGCACAGGATTACCGTTATTTCCCGGATCCTGACCTTGTTCCGATTGTAATCAGTGATGAATGGATTGCAAGAATCAAGGCAGCACAGCCGGAACTTCGTACCGAAAAGTTGGAAAGATATAAAAAGGAATTTGATATTCCAGAATACGACGCAGAAATCCTTACTTCCTCCAAAAAGATGGCAGACTTGTTCGAAGCTACCACAGAGCTTTGCAAGAAACCAAAGAAAGTTTCTAACTGGTTAATGGTGGAAACACTTCGCCTGATGAAGGAAAATGATATGGAAGCAGATGATTTATCCTTCTCACCGGAAAATCTTGCAAAACTGATTGAACTGGTAGACGCAGGAACCATTAACAGTTCTGTAGCTAAGGAAGTATTTGAAGTAATCTTTAAGGAAGATATTGATCCGGACAAATATGTGGAAGAAAAAGGCTTGAAAGCCGTGAATGACGAGGGTGCTTTAAGAGCTACCATCGAAAAAGTAATTGCAGATAATCCACAGTCTGTAGAAGATTATCACAATGGTAAAGAAAAGGCCATTGGGTTCTTAGTGGGACAGACTATGAAAGCAATGCAAGGTAAGGCAAATCCTGGTATGGTAAATAAGATTTTGAAGGAATTACTGTAAATATATCATCAGAGAAAGAAGAAGCAGCAGTTTAGCTTTTGGGGTTTCAAGAACGCCCATGATGGGGAAAGGTTTTCACTCCCCATCATGGGCTATGTAAGTAAGGCAAACAACAAAATATGAACTGCACTCTTTATTATTATGTAAGTTCTTTCATTTTGTCAGCAAGTCTTGTGATGGTTTCATCAATCACAGTGGATCGGTCAGAAATTTCTTGTGAACTTGTCGCTAACTGTGCAGTAGTGCAGTTCATTTCAGACAAGGTTTTCAACAAAGTTTCCGTACTTTTGCTTAGTTCCTCTAATGCAGGAATTAATTCATCACTCTGTTCTTTGGAATTCTCCACTGCTGTTTTGGTCTGAATGGACAATTCACGCACTCTGTCTGCAATAACAGCAAATCCTTTTCCGGCTTCTCCGGAACGGGCAGCTTCAATACCGGCATTTAAAGCCAACATATTGGTCTGATTAGAAATCTTAATAATTGCCGTGTTCATTTCATCATATCCTTTAACGGATTCTTTGACGTTATTCAAAGAATTATTGAGAGAATCGGAATATTCTAACAGCTTTCCAATATTGGTGGCTAAAGTAGTAGCATCATTTGCAGATACGTTATTGCCAAGAGCCAGTTCAGAAATTGCATTTTGCATGTTTTCAAATTCAGCTGAAATTTCTGCATAAAATTTTTGCTTTTCTTCTGCGTCTTTTTTAATCTGTTCAGAAATTAATTGTACCCGTTCTTTTTCTTCGGATACGGTATTTTTCAAAAATTGTATACAGTTGTTAGGTATATTTACACCTAATGCAATTGCCTTTGCCATTTCTTTGCAGGAATTATATCCACAGGCGGAGCAGTTGATGGAACGTTCTCTTTGTGTGCGTTTATCCATTTTTAAAAATGCATCTTCTATTTGCTTGTTATCTGGTTCCGGAATATGTAAAGCGTTGTCCTTGCTGTAAGAGCACATAAAGTCTTCCAGATGCAAATCTTTAAACTGTTCATAAAACAGCTTCAGACGGTTTTCCTTTGAAAGCTCACGATTCCAAGGGTTTTTCTTGGAAGGAGCCTGATTTCCACCGCTTTTTCTTAGTTTATGGATTTCAAAATAAATACTGTCATCATCTGCCTTGGAAGGTTCTGTTCCGGTTCCATACAGACAGCCTTTGGCACAATTTAATGCATCCACCATGAACGGCAGTTCTTTTCCGGAAGCTACACGTTTCTTATATTCATCTAAGAAATGGTATGCATGAACATCTCCTTCAATCTGGCGAATCATATAGTCTGTACCAAGAAAATGTTCTACATTTTCACGGAGTCCCCCGGGGGTTGGATAAATGGAGCCCAATCCATATTCAATTTCATCGGTTTCTTCCTGAGTAGTGAGATTTTCGTCTTTTAAATAATTCATCAGATGGTCGAAAGTAACATTGTACTGGATATATTCTGCATTTGCAGGGCGGGAAATCTCAGATTTCTTGGCAATACATGGACTTAAGAATGCCAGTCGGTCTGTTAAATGCATATATTTTTTAGCATAAATAGCGGCGCACATCATCGGACTATGTACAGGTACCAGTCTTGGAATTAATTCTGGTACATATTTTTCTATATAATCCACGATTGCAGGACAAGGCTGGGAAATTCCACCATAAAATTTGTGCTCTGTAATGTATTTTAAATATCCCCAAGAGGTAATATCCGCACCAAAGCTTACGCTGATTAGGCGGTTAACTCCTTTGGATTTTAAATATCCAAGAATTTTCTTGTATTCTCTTGGATAATTGGCGATAAATGCAGGTGCGATTAAAAGGCTGATTTTTTTGCCTGCTTTTAAATCTTCAAAAAACTGTAATGTGTCATCTTGATATTCTCGTGCATTGTGAGCACATACCCGAATGCAGTTACCACAGTGGACACAAGCATCCCCATCTACGATTACCTTCTGGCAGCCATCTTCTTCCACGGCATGATTCGATGTTAATATCGGGCATACAGAGATGCAACGATTACATGCCGTACAGTTGTTATTAGTAAGAACTAATGAATTCTCTTTTGTCTGTTGCATATATCAGACCCCCTAGCATAATATTATATATATATTTTAACTAAAATTCATAAAATTTTCAATGAAAATATTGCAAAATTAGACAAAAATCGACAAATTTACAAATTTTTTAAGTTTCGTATAATTGCCTGAAATAGAAGGGCATGATACAATGGAGAGAAATTATAGTATATGGAGGAACTTATGAAATTAATATCTTGGAATGTGAATGGTTTGCGTGCGTGTATTACAAAGGGATTTATGGAATTTTTTGAACATGTGGATGCAGATATTTTCTGTCTGCAGGAAACAAAGTTATCGGAGGGGCAGTTAGAGCTGGAACTTCCTGGCTATTATCAATATTGGAATTATGCAGAGAAGAAAGGGTATTCCGGTACAGCGATTTTTACGAAAAAAAAGCCTCTAAATGTGACATATGGTCTGGGCATAGAGGAACATGATAAAGAGGGAAGGGTCATTACGGCAGAATTTGATGAGTTTTATTTTGTAACGGTGTATACACCGAATTCCCAGAATGAATTGGCTCGTCTTCCATACCGGATGAAATGGGAAGATGACTTTCTGGCATATGTAAAGGGATTAGAACAGAAGAGACCTGTTATTTATGCAGGAGATTTGAATGTGGCACATAAAGAAATTGATTTAAAGAATCCAAAAACCAACCGGAAAAACGCCGGATTTACTGATGAGGAACGTGCAAAAATGACAAAAGCAATAGAAAGTGGTTTTGTAGACAGTTACCGCTATTTTTATCCGGAAAAAGAAGGGGTCTATTCATGGTGGTCTTATCGGTTTAAAGCCAGAGAAAAGAATGCAGGATGGCGTATAGATTATTTTATGGTATCTGAGAGTCTGAAAAAGTGCTTGAAAGATGCGAAAATTCATACGGAAATTCAGGGTTCCGATCATTGTCCGGTGGAACTAGATGTGGAATTATAAAGTGGAATTAAAATCAGAATGAAAGGGAGAGATTATCGTGTTTCATGTAGATCATTATGCAATTAGTGTAAAAGATGCAGATAAAAGTATTGAATTTTACTCAAAATTGAATTTTTCTTTGGTAAAGGACTGGAGAGCAGAGGATGGCTCTGTAAGAATTGTTCATATGACAAATGACAGCTTTATTCTTGAAATGTTTTGTTATCCTGACAGTGCAGCATTACCGGAATTTGTCAAAGATTTAAATACAGATTTAAAGGTAAAGGGTGCAAAGCATTTAGGATTATGGGTGGAAGATTTAGAAAAGTCTGCAGATTATCTGCAACAGGTTGGTATAGTAGATGTAAAACCGGAAATTTCACAGGGGAGATTAGGAAGACCGTACTTTTTTATTAAGGATCCGGACGGGATTTTCGTGGAGATTATTTCGGCAAAAGAGAGTTAGATATTTTACACTAATCCTTGTAATTAGGTGAAAAAGGTAGTATAATGGTACCAAGGTACTAAAAACGAAACGTGATTTTAACTACTAAGAAGGGAAGGAAAGGTGCACATTATGGGGATTGGGATTGCAGTTGTTATTGCTATTGCTATTGTTTGGGTAAACGCTGACATTATTAAAGAAAGCTGGAACCGGCAATTTAGGCAGAAAATAGGAAAAATGTAAGAAAAACTTTGGAACATATTAACTAAGTCATCAGGAATACCCTTGGTGGCTTTTTTGTTACTAAAGCGTAAATTTTGCAATCCTGAAGTATAATAAAAATATTTAGATATCTGAATAAGGCGTTATCAGTTATTTTATTCTGTAGGTGCAATAAATAGCCCAATGTCCGGTGGTAAGTAGGTAAAGGTGAAAAAGCATACGGCAAGAACGGATACAAATACACCTAACTGGAATGAGTCAGAAACCATTTTGCATGACAGAGTAAGTCTGTAAACTGCCCCAAAAGCCAGGATTATGCTGATTACAAAGACAGCAATATCAAGTGGCACGTAGTTTCTTCCCAGTATACCGGAATAGGTGTAAAAAATTACTGGGATGAGAAAGGTTCCGAGCAAAATTCCAGAGAGCAGAGCAGATGTAACGCATGGATAATCATCTTTCAATCTCTTATTCATGAAGAACGAATAAATGAGCATTGGGAAAAAGCATAGCTTCATATGCTCCCATGTAGATTCGTTCACTGGAAATAAAAATCCGAGTATAAAGTTTTGACCGGACCATTCGTAAACAAAGTGTGAAAGAGTACCGGTGAATATAACAAATATTGCACCTATGATTGTATAACATTTTAATTTATTCATGTATTTATTTTATGCAAAGAAAGAAGCAGATATGCAGGAAGTATTTGAAATATACCAGAGCTGTAAAACAAAAAGAGCACCAGCATTACGCTGATACCCTAATTGATACCCTGTTGAAACCATGTGTCCCGAAACAATTGATTTTACTGGGGTTTTGCAAGCTAGCAACGGGAATCGAACCCGTGACCTCTTCACTACCAATGAAGTGCGCTACCGACTGTGCCATGCCAGCATGTCGTTTATCCGACAAAAAAGAGTATAGCATATTATACATACAATTGCAACAATTTCTTTAGGGAAAATGTAAAAAGTTGTAACGAGAAATCTTATCATCAAGAAATTAATTGCAAAAGAACATTGCATAAAATAAAAAATTCGTGTATTTTTAATAGGAGCAGTTATCGTGGCTGCCAATTCAGATTAAGAAAGGAATAAAAACATGAGAGTTGGAATGGGATATGATGTACACCGTCTGGTAGAAGGCAGAGATTTAATCTTAGGTGGTGTAAAAATAGATTACGAACTGGGATTGTTAGGACATTCAGATGCAGATGTTTTGCTTCACGCTATTATGGATGCTTTATTAGGCGCAGCAGCTTTAGGGGATATTGGGAAACATTTTCCGGATACAGATGAAAAGTATAAAGGAATTTCAAGTATAAAGCTGTTAGAGCATGTAAGAGAACTTTTAGAAGAAAATCTGTATGTTATTGAAAATATAGATGCAACTATTATTGCTCAGAAGCCAAAGATGCTTCCTCATATACAGCAGATGCGTGAAAACATTGCAGAAGCACTGCAAATTGACGTGAACAGAATCAATGTGAAAGCCACTACAGAAGAGGGATTAGGTTTTACCGGAGAAATGAAAGGTATTTCCTCACAGGCAATCTGCGCATTAAATACGGTGGAAAATTATATGTATGATGATGTGATGCAGGAGCGCAGCTGTAGCGGATGTCAAGGCTGTCCAAGAAATTAAGACATGGTAAAGAAGTTAGAAGACAAGGAAAAACAGAAAAGCAGACAGCTTTGGGAAGAAATTTTTACAGAAGATACCAAAGAGTTTCTGGATTACTATTATAGGGAAAAACTGAAAGACAACCAAATATTGGGAAGTTTTCAGGAAGAAATGCTGGTATCTATGCTTCATTTAAATCCTTACAGGCTGTGTGTGGGAAAGCTTGAAATTGTTTCAGACTATATTGTGGCAGTGGCAACGAAAGAAGAATATAGACATCAGGGAAGAATGGCAGAACTGTTGCATGAGGCAATGGATGAAGCGAGAAAAAAAGGAAGACCGTTTGTTTTTCTGATGCCGGCAAAAGAAGCCATCTATAAACCATTTGATTTCGTTACGGTATATGGACGAAAGGATTATTGCTTTACCAAAGAATGGCTGTCAAAGGCAACACAAAGAGAGGCGAGTTTCAACGGAAACAGTATATATATAGAAGAAATCACAGAAACTGTTGCGGAAAAAGCCTTTAAAATGGCGATTACAGAATTGTGCAAGTATTCACAAAGAAAGCTACAGGAACAGTATCAGGTGTTCGCCAAAAGAGATGAACAGTATTATAGCCGCCTGATAAAAGAACAAAGGAGTCAGCAGGGAAGTATTTTGCTGGCAAGAGATTCTTTTTCCGGGAAAATTTGTGGTTATTGTTTTATGACAAAGGAGGGGACCGTACAGCTGCGGGAACTGGTATGTGATGAACATAGAGAAATTGAGATACTTAACGCAATTTGGGAAAAATATGGAATTGACAAAGCATTGAAACTTTTTGGCGGTGAGTTCTCAGATAACGGTCTTCCTGTGGATCATGTTTTTCCTTGTATTATGATAAGAGTGACGGATATTTGCAAATTTATGGAGTTGATTCCATTGCAACCGGAAGAAATACAGTGGCTGGAAAGTCATCCGGTGATAGAGGTCCAAGATTCTTTTTTAGAGGAAAATCAGGGGCAGTATTTTGTGACCGTGGAAAAACAGGGAAAAGAATTCTTTGCAAAAGCCAGAAAGCAGTGTGAATTTTTGCAGAAAGCGGGAGAAAGCCAGAGAGCGATTCCTGTTTTTAATGTAGAAGAAATTGTAAAAAAATCTTTTAAAAAATTAAAAATTTTCTTAAATGAGGTAGTTTGATATTGACAAATCTTTCGTTTTTGCATAGACTAAAGTAAGTAACAGAAGAAAGTAAAAGCGTTGAGCGGTAAGAGTATTTATAAGGAACGCAGCAGAGAGGAAATGCCACAGGCTGAAAGCATTTCCGGCAGGAGAGATAAAGAAAGTGCGACCGGGAGCTGTTTTAATGAAGGCATGAGCCGTTAGTTAAGAACGTAGGCACACGTTACGTGTTAAAGGTGGAGGAAGAATCCTCTAATAGAGTGGAACCGCGGATAAATTCGTCTCTAAGCAGAGATGACTGTCTGCGGTTTTTTGGTGTCCACAGCCGAAAGGGACTGTTGGTGCGGACAATGAGCGGAAAAGAAGCTTAAATAGGAAGTGATATAAATGGGAATTATTAAAAACATTAAAGAGGAAATTCAAGTAGTGAAAGAACGCGACCCGGCACTTCATTCCAATATGGAGGTGCTTTTGTACCCAAGTTTTAAGGTGATGTTGCATTATCGCCTCGCCCATAAGCTATATTTGGGAAAACACTATTTCTGGGCAAGATGGGTGTCCCAACGGGCAGTTAGGAAAACAGGAATTGAAATACATCCGGGAGCAACCATTGGCAAGGGATTGTTTATCGACCATGGCAGCGGTGTTATTATAGGAGAAACTGCTATCGTGGGGGATAACGTTACCTTGTATCAGGGCGTTACTTTAGGTGGTACCGGTAAGGAAACCGGAAAACGTCATCCTACCATTGAGGATAACGTAATGATCAGTGCTGGCGCCAAGATTATCGGTTCCTTCACTGTGGGAGAAAATTCCAAGATCGGTGCCGGCTCTGTGGTGCTAAAGGAGGTTCCGCCAAATTCAACAGTGGTGGGTGTACCTGGGCATGTGGTGAAACGCAATAACGTTTCTATTCCGAGAAATGATTTAAATCAGGTAGATTTACCGGATCCTGTTCAAGTGGAAATCACAGAACTACGGAAAAACAATGATGTGCTTTGCAAGCGCATTGTGGAACTAGAAACAGAAATTAAACGGTTAGAGTCTGAAAAGGGAAAATAAGGAGAGCGAAAATGAAATTATACAATACCCTCAGCAAAAAGAAAGAAGAATTTGTACCAATTGAAGAAGGAAAAGTAAAAATGTATGTATGTGGTCCTACGGTGTACAATTACATTCATATTGGAAATGCAAGACCGATGATTGTATTTGACACCGTAAGACGTTACTTTGAGTATAAGGGATATGAAGTGACTTACGTGTCCAATTTTACGGACGTGGATGATAAGATTATCAACAAGTCTATCGAAGAAGGAATACCGGCAAGTGAAGTGTCTGAACGCTATATTAAAGAATGCAAAAAGGATATGGCAGATTTAAATATTAAGCCGGCAACGAGAAATCCTAAGGCAACGGAAGAAATTGATGGCATGATTTCCATGATTGAAACCTTGATTGAAAAGGGATATGCTTACCCGGTGGATGGTACCGTATATTTCCGTACCCGCAAGTTTGAAGGTTATGGAAAATTGTCTAAGAAAAATATTGACGAGTTAGAAGCAGGAAAGCGTATTGCCATCGAAGAACAAAAAGAAGATGCCATGGATTTTGTACTCTGGAAGCCGAAGAAAGAAGGGGAGCCATACTGGGAATCTCCATGGGGACAGGGACGTCCGGGATGGCATATTGAATGTTCCGTGATGTCAAAGAAATATTTAGGAGATACCATAGATATTCATGCTGGTGGAGAAGATTTAGTTTTCCCACATCACGAAAATGAAATTGCACAGAGTGAAGCTGCCAACGGTAAAGATTTTGCAAAGTATTGGCTGCACAATGCATTTTTAAATATTAACAATAAGAAAATGTCAAAGTCCCTGGGAAATTTCTTTACCGTAAGAGAAATTGGTGAAAAATATGATTTACAGGTACTGCGTTTCTTTATGTTAAGTGCTCATTACAGAAGCCCATTGAATTTTAGTGCAGATTTGATGGATAGTTCTAAGAATGGGTTAGAAAGAATCCTGACTTCCGCTGAGCGTTTAAAAAATCTTGTAGAAAAGGCAGAAGGAACATTAAAAGAAGAAGAAAAGCAGCTTTTAGAAAGACAGAAAGAATATATAGCAAAATTTGAAACAGCTATGGATGATGATTTTAATACTGCGGATGCAATTTCGGCTATTTTTGAATTTGTAAAATTCATTAATATTGAAGCAAAAGAAGACAGTTCCAAAGAATTATTAGAAGCTTTTCAGAAGACTTTGTATGATTTGGCAAATGTGCTGGGGATTATTTTAGAGCAGAAGGAAGAAATTCTGGAAGAAGAAATTGAACAGCTAATCGCAGAACGTCAGGCGGCAAGAAAAGAAAAGAATTTTGCAAGAGCGGATGAAATCAGAGATATTTTACTGGAAAAAGGAATTATCTTAAAGGATACACGCGAGGGAGTTCAATGGAAAAGAGCTTAGATGAATTACTAAAGGAAAATTTTCAGATGAAAGAAGCAAGTGCCAAAAGCTATTCACCGCTGGTGCTTGCTTATATAGGAGATGGCATATACGATTTGGTGATTCGCACGGTTGTGGTAAATCGTGGGAATACGCAGGCAAATAAGCTTCATAAGAAAACCAGCAGTCTGGTAAAGGCGGCTTCCCAGTCTGCCATGATAGACGGCTTATTGGAACTTCTTACAGAGGAAGAAATGTCAGTGTACAAGCGGGGCAGAAACGCCAAATCAGCTACCATGGCAAAAAATGCTACGATGGCGGATTACCGCAAGGCAACAGGATTTGAGGCATTGATGGGATATTTGTATTTAGATAATCAATGGGAGCGTATGGTTTATTTAATAAAGGAAGGTTTGCAGCGGGCAGACCTCTGTATATAGAAAGGTAACACAGAACATGAGATATGAGGAATTTACAATTGAAGGAAGAAATGCCTGTATGGAAGCATTTCGTTCCGGGAAAACCATAGATAAGCTGTTTATTTTAGACGGCTGTAAGGACGGACCGATTCTTTCCATTGTCAGAGAGGCTAAGAAACAAGATACGTTCATTCAATATGTGAAAAAAGAGCGTTTAGACCAAATGTCAGAAACAGGAAAGCATCAGGGAGTGATTGCCTTCGCGGCAGCCTATGATTACGCTTCGGTGGAAGATATTTTAGAGAACGCCAGAGCAAAGAATGAGCCGCCATTTATCTTTTTATTGGATGGCATTGAAGATCCACATAATTTAGGTGCGATTATTCGAACGGCTAATTTAGCAGGTGCCCACGGAGTCATTATTCCAAAGCACAGGGCAGCCGGACTTACTGCTACTGTTGCCAGAACATCGGCAGGGGCATTAAATTATACACCTGTTGCTAAGGTAACCAATCTGGGTAAGACCATTGATGAATTAAAAGAACAGGGGATTTGGTTTGCCTGTGCAGATATGGGTGGCGAAGTAATGTACCGTACAAATCTGACTGGACCGATTGGTTTGGTAATTGGAAATGAAGGGGAAGGAGTCAGCCGTCTGGTAAAAGAAAAATGTGATTATATTACCTCCATTCCAATGAAAGGAGATATTGATTCCTTAAATGCATCTGTGGCAGCAGGAGTTCTTGCCTTTGAAATTGTAAGGCAGCGGCTTAATCAGAAAAAATAGAGGACAAGGCATGGGGAGAATAGAAAAAGAAGATGAAGAAATTATTCGCCAGATTCAAGCGGGAAATCAGGAACTGACGGATTACATTATGGAAAAATACAAGCATCTGGTAAAAAAGAAAGCAAAAGCCATGTATATTCTTGGTGGAGATAATGATGATTTAATCCAGGAAGGTATGATTGGACTGTTTAAGGCAATCAGAGACTTTGATTGTGAACGGGATTACAGCTTTTATGCTTTTGCAGAGATTTGTATTGCAAGGCAGATGTATTCTGCTATGAAGGCGGCAGGAAGACAAAAACACGCACCATTAAATACTTATATTTCTTTTCACACAGTAGTAGGTAGTGGGGAGGAAGAAGGAGAATTGAAAGACGTGTTAAAATCTGCCATGAAAACGCCGGAAGAATTGGTGATTGGAAGAGAAAATTTGCAGCAGATTGCAGAGATTATAGAACAGAAATTAAGTGTTATGGAAAAAGAAGTTTTGGATTTGTATATTTCCGGAATTTCATATAAAGAGATTGCCAGGATATTAGGGAAAAGTGAAAAGTCCATTGACAATGCTTTACAGAGAATGAAAGGGAAACTTGCAGGCACATTAAAGTAAAAGGTGATTCATATGAGCAGAAAAGATGATTTTAATATAATTGACCTAACAGAGAATCTTGAAAAAAATACAGAAGAATTGATTCGGGAAGTAAAGACAGAATCAAAAAGCGAAAAGTCAGAATTAAAAACGGATATGTATGTTGAACGGCGAAATCGTGAACTGAAAACGGATATATATGAGAAGCGGGAGCGACGCCCAGAGCAATACGAAAGTGAACAGCAAGAAGAATGGGAAGCGGCAAGACAGAGGCAGGAACAGCAAAAGGCTCGGGAAGCAGCAAGACAGAGGCAGGAACAGCAAAAACACCGAGAAATGGCAAGGCAGCAGCATGAGCAGGAAGAAAGACGCAGAGATTCCCGTAGAATGGCAGGAGAGGATGAAATGTCAGATAAAAGAAAAGGAAAGAGAAAGCCGTCTAAGGCAGAAAAAAAATTAAAACGAAAAATTATAAAAATTCTAATTGTAATTGCTGTACTTTTCGGATTGCTTTATGGAGCTGTTTATGCCATGGTTGGTAAGGTAGATTATGAAACTATGGAAACAGATTATGTGCGTCCGGATGACGTGGAAAAAGTAAGCGGAGTAAAGAACATTCTTCTGATAGGTACGGATGCCAGAAGCAGTGATGAGGATGGACGTTCAGACAGTATGATTGTATTATCCATCAACAGTAAGAAAAACAGAATTGTTATGACTTCTATTCTTCGCGACAGTTATGTGGAAATACCGGGACACGGTTCTAATCGTATTAATGCCGCTTATTCTTATGGGCAGGAAGATTTGCTGATACAGACTATTGAGCAGAACTTTAAGATACCGATTGATGCCTATGTGAAAGTGGATTTCTTCTCATTTATTGATATCGTAGATGCAGTAGGCGGAGTAGAAATTGATGTGTCCGAAGAAGAAAAAGAGTGGGTAAATGCTTATTTAAATGAAACAAATGAGTTACTGGGCAAGGAATTTGGTGATGGTTATTTAACCTCAGCAGGCGTTCAGACTTTAACCGGAAAGCAGGCGTTAAGTTACGCACGAATCCGATATATCGGAACGGATTTCCAGAGAACAGAAAGACAGCGTGAGATTATCACGGCAGTTGCCAATAAAGCTAAGACTATGGGGCCGACTGCTATAACAAAGCTGATGGATTCTGTTCTTCCTAATGTAAAAACTAATATGAAACATTCAGAATTGACGTTACTTGCCATGAAGTCATTGATGTTTGTGGGGTATGATATGGAACAGATTCATCTTCCGGCAGATGGCACATGGAAAAATGCAACCATCAGCGGTATGTCCGTGCTACAGTTAGATTTTGATGCAAATATTGAAGCATTTAAGGAAGCTGTCTATGGAGATGGTGTAAAGGAAGCAGAAGAATCAGGAGAATAGAAAAATAAAAATAACGGTAGTTTATCTACCGTTATTTTTGCATAGAAAACACAGAGAATAAGAGAAGGAGTGAAATATGGGTTTACAATTTGTGATAGGACAGTCTGGCGCAGGAAAGTCACATTATTTATATGAAGAAATAATACAAAAATCAATAGAAAACCAAAAGGAAAACTTTATTTTTATTGTACCAGAGCAGTCAACACTACAGACAGAAATGGAACTGGTGAAGCGCCATCCAAACGGTGGAATCATGAATATTGAAGTGTTAAGTTTTGCAAGACTGGCGTACAATATAATGGAGGAAACAGGAACTTTAAATCTGCCAACCTTGGATGATTTAGGTAAAAGCCTTCTGATTCGGAAGGTGGTAAATGACAGCAAAAATGAATTTAAAGTAATTGGAAATGAATTAAAAAAGACAGGATATATCAATGAAGTAAAATCAGTGATTTCAGAATTCATGCAATATGGAATTATGCCGGAAAATGTAGAAAAGATGGAAGGCATGTTTGAAAATAGAAAATTGCTGCAATATAAATTACAGGACATTAAGAAAGTATATCAGAGCTTTGAAGCATATCGTAAGGAGAAATATATTACTTCCGAGGAATTGCTTAAGGTATTAGCAAGAATCATAGAAAAATCGGAAAAAATCAAAAACAGTACCATTGTGCTGGACGGCTATACAGGGTTTACACCGGTACAGATGGAAGTGTTAGATAAACTGCTGCTGTATGCCAGAAAAGTTATGGTTTCGGTAACGTTAGGTTATGGAGAAAATTTAGAAAAAGAGCCGAAACCTTATGAACTGTTTTATATGAGTAAGGTTATGGTGCAGAATATTTGCAAGCTGGCAAAGGAACGGGGAATAAAAAAGGAAGAGGATATCCGGCTGAAGGAAAAACAAGTAAAACGATATGAAAAAAATCCTCCTATGGCATTTTTGGAGCAGAATTTTTTCCGATATCAGAAGAAGACTTATGAGCAGCCTCAGGAGGCAGTCAGCATTCATGTGGCGGTGAATCCATGCGAAGAATTGGAATTTTGTGCCAGAGAGATTGTGAAACTTACCAGAAAGGGATATTGTTATAAGGATATGGCGATTATCGCTGGTGATACGGAAGAATATATGGGATATATTGAGAGAATATTTGCAAAATATAGTATTCCTGTATTTGTGGATGCCAAAAGACCGCTAATGAATAATGTGCTGATAGAATTTATTCGTGCCGCTATAGAAGTAGTATTGCAGGATTTTAAATACGAAAGCGTTTTCCGTTTCTTAAAAACAGGATTTCATTCTCTCACATGGGAAGAAGTTGATATTTTAGAAAACTATGTGCGGGCAAATGGAATCCGTGGCATCAAAAAATATCGGGAGAAATGGGTACGTCCATTGCACAATATGGATGCAGAGCAATTAGAGGTGGTAAATGGTCTTAGGGAAAAACTGCTTTTTTACTTTAATTATGAAGATTTCTATAAATCTATGCGCAGCAAGAAAACATCTGTAACAGAAAAAACAGTATGTCTTTATCATTTTTTAGAGCAGTTTGAAGTTATAAAACAGCTGGAGGAATATGAAACATTTTTTGATAAACAGGGAAACCCCTCTTTGGCAAAAGAATATCATCAGGTTTACGAAAAAGTCATGCAGGTGTTAGAGGAAATGGTAGAACTTCTTGGAGAGGAACATATAAGTATAGAAGATTACCGGGATATTTTAGAGGCAGGTGTTGGAGAAGTAAGAATCGGGGTTATTCCGGCGGGCACAGATGTCGTTACTATCGGAGAACTGGAGCGAAGCCGTTTAGAGCATGTGAAGGTACTTTTTGTTGTGGGAGTCAATGACGGAAAAATACCGAAAAAAGCTACAAATAAAGGTGTTTTTTCCGAGTTAGAGCGGGAAGAAATGTACCGGAATGATATTGTGCTGGCACCTACGGTAAAGGAGCAGTCTTTTATGCAGCGTTTTTATCTGTATATGCAGTTAACAAAGCCAAAGGATTATCTTTATCTTTCTTATGCCAAAATGAACCAGAAGGGAGAAAGTATCCGGCCTTCCTATTTGATTCAGACGTTTTTAAAAATGTATTCCGACATGTGTGTAGTGGAGGAAAATAACCAGCAGCTTAAAAATTATTTATTTACTCCGAAAAATGGACTGGGTTATTTAGCAGAAGGATATACAGATTACCGGGAAGGAGAAGCAGATGTTACCTGGCAGGCGTTATATCAGTGGTACATGGAGCAGGAAGATTACAAAGAAGTGGTGGAACGCTTTAATCAGGCGTGTTTTTATGGAAACTATGAAACAGAATTTGGAAAAGCGGCAGCCCATGCTCTATATGGAACCACTTTGAGTAATAGTGTAACCAGACTGGAGAAATATGCCCAGTGCTCCTATGCTCATTTTCTTTTATATGGTTTACAGTTAAAAGAAAGAGAAGAATACAAATTTGCTGAGGTGGATTTGGGAAATGTGTTGCATTTAGCTTTAGAGCTGTTTTCAAAGCGGATGGAAGAAAGCAGTTACAATTGGTTTGATATTCCGGCAGAGGTGATGGAAGAATGGGCGGACAAAACTATAGAGGAAAGTGTGATTCAGTATGGAAATACAGTGTTGTTTCAGACTGAGCGGGATAAATACAAGATGCATAGGGCAAAACAGCTGATGCAGACTACTGTAGCCACATTAAGTAAGCAACTTCGAAAGGGTAAATTTACACCAAAGAATTATGAACTTGGATTTTCCGTTGCCACAAATATGGAGGATGTTACCATTGCATTGTCTAAGGAAGAAAAGCTGAAATTAAAGGGAAGAATTGACCGTGTGGATACTTATGAAAATGAGAATCAGGTATATGTAAAAATAATTGACTACAAATCGGGAAATACAAGCTTTAATATCGCAGCGTTGTATCACGGATTGCAGTTACAGCTGGTGCTTTATATGGATGCGGCAATGAAAAGTATTCAGAAGGGAACGGACAAAAAAGTAACGCCGGCAGGAATTTTCTATTATAACATTGATAATCCCCTGGTGGACGGCGAACCGGGAGATACCGTAGAGGACATAGATAAAAAAATACGGGAAAAGCTTCGTATGAATGGTCTGGTCAATGACAGTGAAGAAGTGATTGGTCTCTTGGATGCAGAGTTTGAAAAAAAATCAGAGGTTATACCGGTAACGAAAAATAAGGATGGAAGTTTATCGAAAGCGTCTAAAGTTTTGGGAGAGCAGGACTTTTCCATGTTAATGGATTTTGTCAATAAGAAAATTGTGACTCTGGGACAGGGAATTTTATCCGGTGATGTGAGTATTCGTCCATACGAAATGGATAATAAAACAGCCTGCGATTATTGTAAATTTAAGGGTGTTTGTGGATTTGATAAAAAATTGCCGGGATATCAGTATAAGAAACTTCAGAAGTTTTCTGAGGAGGAAGTATTAGAAAAGATAAGAGGTGAAGAAAATGGCGATGAACTTTACAGAGGATCAGCAAAAGGTAATTGATACTACCGGGAAAAATATTCTGGTATCAGCGTCTGCAGGTTCCGGAAAAACGGCAGTTCTTGTGGCAAGAATTATGAAAAAGGTGTGCGAGGAAGGTGTGGATATTGACCGTCTATTAATTGTGACCTTTACCAATGCGGCAGCGGCGGAAATGCGTGAGCGTATTCATAATGCGTTGACAGAGCGTATGGAAGAAGAACCTGAAAATGAACATTTACAGCGGCAGCTGGTGCTGTTAATGAACGCTCAGATTACCACAATACACAGTTTCTGCCTTTACCTGGTAAGAAATCATTTTGAAATGGTGGATATAGATCCATCCTTTCGTCTTGGGGATGAAGGAGAAATGAAGCTTTTAAAAAACGACACACTGGATGAAATGTTGGAGGAATATTATAGCGAGGGTAGGGAAGAATTTCTGGAAATGATAGAAGCAATGACTTCTCAAAGAAAAGATGATGCCATCAAAGAATATATTCTGAGTATTTATGAATTTGCCATGAGTTATCCCTGGCCTAAGGAATGGCTGAAAAAAGCGAAAAATCAGTATAAATGTGAAGATTTTAACAATTTAGAATGGATTCAGTTTTTATTGGAGGAGGTAGACAAAACCCTTTCCGACATAAAACAGGAAACACTGCGTGCCATCAAAATTACCAGTCTTCCGGATGGTCCATATATGTATGGAGAAGCGTTAGAGAGCGATTTGAAGCTACTTACAGCATTGGAAAATGCAGAGAGTTACGGTGAAAAACAGGAGAAATTTCAGCAGCTTGCCTTTACTGCATTGTCAAGAAAGAAAGACAGCTCTGTGTCAGAAGATAAAAAAGACCAGGTAAAAGCCATCCGCGACAAGGTGAAAAAGAACTTAAAAGAGATGAAAGAACAGTATTTTTATGAAAGTGAAGAAGTACTGGTTGCACAAATGGAAAATGCAGGAAAACTTGCTGCTATGCTAATTGAATTTACCGAAAATTTTATGGAGCGGTATGGGCAGGCGAAGCGGGAAAAAACACTGGTGGATTTTAATGACTTAGAACATTTTGCCATCAATATTTTAATGGATGAAAATAAAGAGTATACCAGTGTGGCAAAAGAACTCCAGGACCATTTTTATGAAATAATGACGGATGAGTATCAGGACAGTAATCTGGTGCAGGAAATTATCCTGACAGGAGTTTCTAAGCAGCCTTGCGGTGGAAGCAACATGTTTATGGTAGGAGATGTGAAGCAGGGAATTTACCGTTTCCGTCTGGCAAGACCGGAACTTTTTATGGAAAAGCATGACAAGTATTGCAAAGAGGAAGTAGAAGATTCCGTACGGATTGATTTACATAAAAATTTTCGAAGTCGTGACAATGTAATCAAAACGGTTAACTTTATGTTTGCACAGCTGATGAGGAAAGAATTTGGAAATATTGCTTATGACGATACGGAAGCATTGTTTTTGGGTGCCCAGTACGAAGAAAAAGAGGGGATGAATTACGAAACAGAGCTTTTGCTTGTGGATACGGCTGGGGAAGAGGAACTAAACCTTGCAGAGGAAGAAGAATACACGAAGGTGGAGTTAGAAGCCAGAATGATTGCAGAACGTATCAAAAAATTTGTGGCAGAGGAATATGTTTATGATAAGAAGGAAAAAAGTTTTCGGAAGGCTTCTTATGGTGATATTGTTATTTTGTTGCGAACCATGCGTGGATATGCAGAAAATATCAGTGAAGTTTTAAAGGAATACGATATTCCGGTGATGATTACCTCAAGAACCGGGTATTTTGCAGCCATTGAAGTGCAGACTATATTAAATATGCTTGCAGTTATCGACAATCCAAAGCAGGATATTCCTCTGGCAGCAGTGTTAAGTTCACCTATTGGAAATCTGTCTGCTTTTGAAATGGCAGAAATAAAAAGCAGTTATCGGGAGCTTTCCTTTGAACAGGCGGTGTCTGCCTACGCAGAAGAAGGAAGCAGGGAAGAAATAAAAAAGAAATTGAATGTATTTTTTGAATTGTTGCAAAAAATAAGAAAAATGGTTCCGTATACGCCAATTCATACCATCATTGAAACGGTGCTGGAATTGAGCGGTTATCTTAATTATGTGACTGCCATGCCGGGAGGGAAGCAACGACGGGGAAATTTAGAAATGCTGGTGGAAAAGGCAGTTGCCTATGAGAAAACCAGTTACAGTGGTTTGTTTCATTTTATACGTTATATGGAACAACTGAAAAAATATGATGTGGATTTTGGAGAAGCAGTTTCCAAAGAAAATGCCGATAATTCTGTAAAAATTATGAGTATTCATAAAAGTAAAGGTTTGGAATTTCCTATTGTATTTGTATCTGCTACCAGTAAAAATTTTAATTTGCAGGATACCAGAGCGAAGGTGTGTCTGGATTTAGATTTTGGAATTGGTGTAGATAGTTATGATTTAGGACAGCGTGTGAAGAATCCGACATTGTTAAAAAAGGTGATTGCAAGAAAGCAAAAATTGGAAACGGTTGCAGAGGAACTTCGGGTTTTCTATGTGGCATTGACCAGAGCAGAGGAAAAATTGGTGATTACCGGTGTGTTGGAAGATATGGAGAAAAAATTGAAAGAATGCGAAATGCTGGCAGGTGTGCAGGAAAACTATATCTCTTATCGTATGTTAAGCAACACAAGCAATTATCTTGAATGGATTTTGCAGGCAGTGTACCGTCATAGTGCTATGAAGGAAATGGAAGAAGCTTATGAACTTTCGGTTTATAGTGGGGCTCCTTTATATAATGATGATGTTTTGCTGGGAGTACAAGTTTACAGTTTTGGAGATATTGTGGAAAAATTAAAATATCATCATGTAGAAAATGAAGTGAAAAGTAAAGAGATTATCCTTTCTATGCAGGATGAGGAGATTTTTGCAAAGGAAAAAGAAGAGATTTCGCAGAAATTTGCTGCAGGATACCGGCATGAAAAGCATGAAAATATTCATTCAAAAATCAGTGTTTCGGAGCTAAAAGAGTCTGCATTGAAAAAGAACGTGGAAGAAGAGGCCATAGAGAGAATATTTGAAACTCACAGCAGAGAACCATATATTCCTTCTTTTATAAGAAAAACAGAGGAAAGAATAGGTGGAACAAAACGAGGAAATGCGTATCATAAAGTGATGGAGCTGACAGCCGGTAAAAAGATAGAGGGAGAGGAAGAATTAAGGAAAGTGTTGGAAAATGTAGTGAAAAATGGGAAAATGATGAAAGAACAGTTGGAATTATTGTCATTTTCTAAACTTATGACATTTTTTGAGTCTCCCTTGGCAGAACGTATGAAGCAGGCAGAAGAGCGGGGGGAATTATACAGAGAACAACCGTTTTTGATGGGAAAAGATGTTTCAGAAGTATATAATAAGTCTTATCAGGAAAAAGAAATTGTGTTGGTTCAGGGAATTATAGATGCATTTTTTGAAGAAGAGGACGGCATAGTTTTGGTGGATTATAAAACAGACCGTGTAGCGAGTGGGGAGGAGCTTGTATTACGGTATAAAGAACAGATTGTGCAATATGCACAAGCCTTGGAAGCCCTAAAAAATAGGAAAGTTAAAGAAAAAATACTATATTCCTTTCATTTGGGTGAAATTGTTTGTGTATAATTTTGTATTTTTGAAAAAATTGCAAAAAAATACACAAAAATATCAAAATAAGAAAAGGATATTCTTGTAAAATATTTGGAATGGATTTATTTCTTTATATTTGATAAAATGCTCTTGTAAGAAATCTTAGTAAAGGTTCCTCTTACAGGAGCTTTTTATCGTACGAAGAATATTCGATGTTTTTCGCTATCTAAAATTCTTGCACGGTGTGCACACACAAATTCCAAAGAAAATAAACAAAGGGAGGATACAAAAAGTTAATGGAAGAAATTGAATATGGAGTCAGATCAGGAGTTCTGCATTTACAGAGTTTACAGGAGTCAGACTTTGGTGTTCTTATGGAGTACATAAAAAAGAGTAGTGTGACTGATATTAATTGGAATGGAACAGCACTTTGGATTGATGATTTATACAAAGGAAGATATAAGTCCGGCATTGTATTAAGTGATGAATATCTGCAGCGTTTTTCCGCAAAATTATCCAATGTTGTAAGCAGACAGTTTAATAAATATAGTCCTATTCTTGAGGCGGAAACAGCGGAACTTCGCATCAGTGTCATTCATCAGGAGGTTGCCAATACGGGAACTGTATTATCTATACGAAAAATTCCGCGGGAAATACGGATGATTAGGGAAACTATGATAGATGATGGGTATTGCAGTGAACAGATAGAGCAGTTGCTGGCAGCTTGTGTGAAAGCAAAAATGAATATTATCATTTGCGGTTTGCCGGGAGTAGGAAAGACGGAATTACTAAAGTATCTGGGCGGGTATATCGACGATAAGGAGCGCATAATTACGTTGGAAGATAATTTAGAACTTCATTTTCCGGCAGTTTATCCGGAAAAAGATTGTGTAGAGTTTAAGGTCAATGAAATATTTTCCTATCAGGCAGCTATTAAAGCAAGTTTAAGACTTCTGCCAACATGGCTGTTAGTGTCTGAAATAAGGTCAACGGAGGTAAAGTATCTTTTAGAAGCAATCTCCACCGGAACTCATTGTATCTCTACGATTCATGCAGAATGTGTTGAGATGATACCAAACAGACTGAAAAATATGGCAGGTGACAGTAGCCGTGATTGGGAGGAAGAAGCATTTCGCCATATTGATGTTGGCGTATACATAAGAAAGGAGATAAAAGAGCAAGGAGAAATTGCAAGGCATATTGCACAAGTGTGTTTTTTTGAGCGAAAGGAGGAACGGAATATAACTACAATGGTAGTAGATAATGGTTATATAATTTCAGATAATATTCCGGAAAGTAAACGAAAAAAATTTGAATTATATAATGTAGAAATTCCACAGTTAGAACGGGAGGTCTTTTATGGATAAAAGAAAATATTCCATAAGAGAACAGGATTTTTGGAAAATACAAAGAGCAATAAAGTCCGGTGGATTTGATTATTCATGGAATAGAAATGTGTTGTTGACAGGAACTGGTATTGTTATAGGGATGTTGTTATGTTTTCTAATGCGTATAAAACCTGCAGGGGTATGCATTGTGGTTGGTGGAATTGTTTTGTTGATTTCTATCATTGCAAAATACCATGATATGGTTTTATATGAGGAAAAACGTTTTTCTGATGCTGTGGACTATATGGAGTATGTTATCTATAGTTTTCTTAGAATGCCAAAAATCATGAATGCTTTGGAGGAGGCAAAGAAATTATGTCATGGAAGAATGAAGCGATGTATTGAAAAAACAGTAGATAGGATACAATATGCAGACGACTATAAGGATATTTATGAAGATGCTTTTTACCATATTGAACAGGAGTATGGAAATGAGCGTATGAGGGCTCTGCATCACTTTTTGGCACGTATAGAACAGCAGGGCGGTGATTATGCCCAATCTTTGGAGGTGTTGTTAGAAGATATCAGACAATGGGCAGAGATGGTATACTTGCTACAAAAAGAACGAAAGGAGCTACAACGAAAGGCAGGTATTTCCATTTTACTGTCTGTGGCTGTTGCAGTTACTATGGTTGGTCTTCTTCCAAAAGAAATTGGCGATATTGCAGAAAATCCCATGTATCAAGTCAGTTCTGTCGTTTTTCTTCTGCTTGGTATGGCGGTGTATGCTTTGTCTAGAAAGAGTTTGATACGTTCATGGCTTAGAACAGAAGATGACAGCGAGGATGTAAAAAAAGCATATGATTATTGTAATAACGCACAAAACAAAAAGGGAAGGCATTACCGATTTATGCAGAAAAAGGTAATAAGAAGTATAACGAAAGAGTTTCCTATGTGGATTAGAAATGTAATTTTAAATATGCAGACAGAAAATGTGTTTGTTGCTATGCAGAAAGCGGTAGAGGATATTTCCTATCCATTGAAAAGCGAATTGATGAAAACATTACATGAGATAGAGAGAGCACCGGGAAGTATGCAGGCATATCAGCAGTTCTTAAAGAACTTTCAAGTGAAACAGGTAAAAACAGTATTTCTGATGTTTTATTCTTTGAATGAATTTGGAACAAAAGAAGCGCAAAATCAGTTAAACGCGATGATTCAGAGAAACAATAAACTGGCAGAGCAGTCAGAACGCTTAATAAATGAAGAAAAACTGGGGATTTTTGGTATTTATATGCTGCTTCCTATGGTAATTGCAGCGGGAAAGATGCTTTTGGATATGTGGGTTTTTGTACAACAGTTTTTGTATTTCTATTCTAATGTGATTTAAGGAGCAGTATTATGGATGAAATGGTATCAGAATATGGTGGAACAGTAATGCTGCTGATGGTAGGCGGGATAGTGCTTAAGATATTAGCGGAGTTACTAAATATGGTCACAGGAGGTGTCTGATGAAGGAAATATTAGAAGAATACGGAGGAATTGTGATTGCGGCAGTGGCAGTAGGCGTATTAATAGGATATTTGCCAAGGTTAACGTTTATTTACGAAATGGCAGGAGAATTATTTCTAAATTCTATAGGAGGTTAAATGAATCGGTTAGTAGAAAAATATGGGCGTGTAGCAGTAATCTGCATTGCAGCAGCAGTTGTTTTTCTTGCTTTTGAAAGTATGGGTATGAAACTATACCAGAAAAATTATTACCAGCAGCCAGAAAACGCAGAAAATGTGGACGAGAGTATGAGGTTGTTAGGAGAGCAAAGGAAGTATCCGTTTTTTAGTGGAAGCAGATATATTACATTGACACTGGGATATCGTGGAATAGACGGAAGTGAAGGATTTAGCAGGGAAGATGCCCTTTCTTTTGTGGAAGCTTATGAGTACAAAACAGATGCATCGCAGGAAGTAATAGAAAAAATTGATAAAAATAGGATAAAAGTATATCCTTTTGACGATGAAAATCAAAGTATTCGTGAGCTTGTCAATGTGAATAAGACAGGAAAGTATTCGGTACGTTACTCTGTAGAAGGAGCAAGTGGCTTAAAAGCGGATATGACTATGTTGGTATTAGTGGATATTTTACCGGATGGAGTGGAGTATAAAGAAAGTGCAGGTGTTGCAAATGAAAGCGGCAGTTGAGTTATATGTTGATTCCATTATTATGGTTATGATTGTGACTTGTTGTGTTTTCTTTATTTCTTCCAGCATGAGGAATGCGCAGGCAAGAAATTTTCATTCAACTACGGTAGCGAAAATAGAGGCCAGTGCAGGAAGCGAAAAAGTGATTTTAGAAAGCATGGAAGAAGCAAAAGCAAAAGGTTATACACTGCAGATATCGCCAACTTGTCTTTATGAGGATAAGAAATATTACTATGTGAAATTAATGTATGAATATAGCGTTCCGTTTTTAGGAATAAAGCGGGAAAGTAAAATTGAAGGGTATGCAAGATAAAAGGAGGAATTCAATATGAAAAGTTTTTTAGAAGAATATGGATTAGTAGTGGTGGCAGCAATTATTATTGGACTATTTATTTCATTTGCAAGTCCGTTTGGAAATTCCATTAAAAATTATATTACAAGTACTGTGGATAATTTTGCAGCATCCTCACAGTCAGCAATTTCGGGAAGTATGAATGGCGAAAATGGAAATGCTGAAAAATAAGGATTAAAAAATGAAAAGTGTGGTCAATTTTGGAATAGGTATTTTGCTATTTTTATTTACGATTGAAATTGTGCAGTCTGTAGAAACAAAGTCTATTCGTGAAGAGGAATTAAGACAGGCAGTGACAAGTGCGGTATATACCGCACTTGAAATGTCTATTACAGAGCCGGAGTTTTTGGAAAATAATATCAGCAGTGAGAGAGAGGATGAATTGAATGAAAAGATGAAAGAATGTTTTTTGAGTTCATTGAACACATTGATTAAAAGCGATTCGAAAATAAAAGTAACTATTCAAAAGGCAGATTATAAAAGTGGAATTCTGGATGTTTTTTCAGAAGCAGAATTTTCATATAGCAATGGAAAAATAGGACATATCTCATATCGGAAAACCGGTATCGTAACTCAATATCAAAATTCATACAATGTTCCTTGAAAATTGAAAAATCAATAAAAGTGACTTATAAAATTTCTAAAAAGCTATCCGCGTCCATTGAAAAATAAGAAATGAGATAGTATAATAATATCATGAATAAATAACTATAATAATCTTAGTGAAACAAGAAGGTGTAAGTATGAAAAAAAGAATGGTAAGCATGATGGTAGCGGTAGCAGTATTGGCAAGTAATTTTGCCGGACTAGAAATAAGGGCAGCCGGCAATGAAAAAGGAGAAGAAGTAAGCACTGTAGCATTAGATGCACCAGATTATGGGGATATGGAATGGAGAATCATTGACGGTGTGTTATATGTGCCAGAAGGTATCAAGGCAGTTTTAAATGGTGTAATAAGTGCGGAAGAATATGATAGTGAGATTGCTAGGATGCAGGCGAAAGGTATTGCAGAGAATGAAATAGATTTTAACTGTGGTGATGTGGAGGTAAAGAAGATTGTACTCCCATCTACAGTGGAATATATTGGAGATAATGCATACCAGCAATGGGAACACTTAGAAGAAATCGTCATTCCGGGTAATGTAAAGGAAATTGGGGATGATGCTTTTTGGGCGTGTAATAATTTGAAAAAAGTAGTCATTGAAGATGGAGTGGAGAGATTGGGACGTGCATTATTTCGTGGATGTGACAATCTTGAAACTGTTATTTTGCCTAAATCTGTAAAAGAATGGAATACAGAATGTGCTTTTTATAATTGTAATATAAAAAATATAACACTACCAGAGGAAGGAATGACTACTTTAGGCAGTGGAATGTTTGGTGGATGTCCGTTAGAGGAGCTTATTATACCTGATTGTGTTACGACGATGAATTATGGTGTTTTTATTGGATGTGAAAATTTAAAGTTGGTTAAAGCGGGCTATAATGTAGTTAATTTTGAACAGGGCGAAGAATATTATGACTTGTATAATTTTACATTAGGATGTTTTGGAATTGGCTGTTCTGACATGGTTCTGGAAGCCCCACTGGATTCAGCCATTGTAGAGTATGCAAGGTATTACAGGTATTTTAAAGTAAAATATGATTATCCTGATTTTGAACGAGTAGAGTATAGTTGTGATGGAAAAATTTTGGAGAATCCAGAATGGGAAACACATGAAAACTGGCATAAATATGGATATAATAAATATCTTGTATATTTTGATTTTGATATTTATCCAAGAACTAGTAGCAGCTATGTAAGTGTTGAGAGATTGACATACAATACTTTTGGAAGTGCAAGAGAAGATAGTCCTATAGATGAGTATGACTATATATACCGTACGTTTAAGCCAGATGGAGTAAATTATTATTCTTTGCAGGAAAGAATTGTAATTAAAATGGACGGTGAATGGGAAGATGGCTACTATCCAGAATTTAATTATATGCCGACAGTAGAATATTTTAAAATGAAGTGTTATTCTCAAGGTAAAGATTTCGAAGATGAATTGGTTGACGAGAAATATTTTAAGGTTACGTTGACAAAGAAGTCCTTTGAAGAAAAAAGAGTGCAGATAGAAATTCTGAAATCCGGACAATGGGACTGTGAGGATGCAGAGTGGGAATTGCTCACACCGGCAATTGATACAACCGTATTAACATCGACACCAACAGCAATGCCAACAAAAGCAGTGACACCAACTGCTACGGTAACACCTGAGCCGGAAAAAATTACCGCAGAGATACCGACAGTAACAGCAGCACCAACAAGTAAACCTGCAATCACAAAAAAAGTAACACCAACACCAGGCGTTAAAGTTGTGAAACCAGCAAAAACAAGTATTAAAAGTGCAAAACAGACTGTTGTTAAAAAACAGGGTAAGAAAGCATATAAAAAAGAGGTAAAACTTAGCTGGAAAAAAGCAAAATACGCAGATGGTTATGTCATATACATGAAATCCGGAACAGGAAAATATAAAGCAGTAAAGACCATTACCAATGGAAAGACTGTAAGCTATACCAAGAAGAACCTTAAGAAGGGCAGGACTTATTACTTCAAGATAAGAGCTTACCGTAAGGCGAACGGACAGAAAGTATATGGCAGCTACAGTGGTGTAAAGAAAATAAAGATAAAATAACCGTTGATTTTATAAGGAGCTTGATTATTCAGGCTCCTTTTCCCATGCAAAAAAAGGGAAAAGAACAGAAGAACAACCAGAGAGAGGAGAAAAGACAATGAGAAGAGCAGGATTTAAGAAAACTGTAGCTGCAATGCTTGCAGCACTTATGGTAGTCAATACCATGGATTCCGTATTGCCCGGAAGTACAGCACAGGCGATACAGCATACGCAGGAAATGGTAATACAGGATGAAGAAAAACAAAAATCAAAAGAAAAAGAGGTTACAGAATTGACACCTTCTGTTCCGGAAGAACAAGAAGCAGAAGTATTAGAGCCGGAAGTAAATGCATACAGCCAGGGAGCAGGACATTTTACTGTTACTTTAAACGGGAGTGGTCATACAGTGTCTTATATGATTTACCTGTATAATGTAAAAAATCTGGAGCCGGCAGTAGGTGGTACTGTCAGTATAACAAAAATTGGAAGTAAAGATACCCCGTCTGCTACCGAACCCCAATGGAAGGTGGTAAGGCTTGACAATAATGGTTCGGATGCTAAAGCCTATTTTGACCTTTCCTTTGAAGAACTGATTCTTCGGCGTGATGGCCCCACCAGTTATTCACAAGGATGGAGCGGTGCTCAGGTTAAAATTAAATTTAACATGGATAAGCATGTATATCAGATAAGTCAGGAAGTTGAGAAAAATACAGTGGAAAACGGACGTTTGTGTTTGATTTCATCCAGTGATCCAAAGGATATGAGTCTAGTAAGCCAGATGAAGGAAGAAAACAATACGGAAGCGGAAGAATCATGTGAAAATATTAATAATAAGTTAAATGAGCATAACGGTGCTACAGGAATTACGGGTTACCTTCAATGTAATTCTTATAATTGTGGTCTCGCGGATTTTAATGAAGATGGAAATTATTCTTTCGGTGAACTTACCATTAATTTCAATAAAGGTAAAGAAACCCTGAAAATTAATCCGAATCATGGAACCTACACAAAAAATAACGGAGAAACGATAACCGGTACAAAGGCAGAAAAACTGACTACAAAAACATGCGGAGAAACGACAGCAATCAATACGCCAAAAAGAAATGGTTATACATTTGATGGCTGGACCGTAACTCATGGAACGGGAGGAAATGGAAGCTATAACAGCAGCACAAAAAAATATACCCACTGTACGACAGCAGGAACCGGGACAACGACTTTAAAAGCAACATGGAAAAAGGTTGGTGCAACAAACACCCCAACCCCAACCCTGAAACCGACAGCAACGCCAATACCTAAATACAAAGCGACGGTAAATTATTATAAGTGTCCTTATAATGATACAACAACAGGAACGATTTTTGAAACAACCCCTAATAAGGGGGAATATGCATCAGGTACAAATGTCCCGCTATATATAAATTCGAAATGTCCTATAGGGTATTTCTATTGGGGTATTCATAATGTAACAGAAAACCGCACGTCTTACCCAAAGGACACAGGTACAGAAGATACTTCCTTTAAACTATCAAAGAATACAGAAGTAAATGTAATCTTCATGCCAAACCAGTCAACGCTTCAGGTGGATCCAAATGGCGGTACCTGGAATGGAAGCACGGAAGTACAGAGCTTTACGCAGGGCTATGGAACTACTTTGGAGATACCGGAACCGGAACGGGAAAGGGACAAATATAAATTCGGTGGATGGAAGCAACAGATAACGAATGGTTCTATGTCAGATGATAATACAACATATAAATTTGGACCAAATGCCGGGGTTACGGATTATATTACGGCACAGTGGAAAGCATTTGGTTTCACAATAAAGTATGCCAGAAATGAATCCAGTGGCATTGAAAAATTGCCTATGCAACCACAGGTTGAATTGAATATTGAAAGTCAGGACAGCATTTATGATGTGGGTTCTTATGAAAATGCAAAATTTATAGGCTGGTGTCTGGCAATAGGAAACTGGAATGAAAACACGGGAGAGTTAACCAGTGTCCGGTGGCTGAAATCAGACGGTACCTTTGATGGCACAGAAAAAGAAAAGGATGAAAAGAGGTTTGATACAGACGGTTATACTGGAAAAGTATTCCAAAATCTGGCCAGTGTGCAGGAATTTGTACCATATGTAGATAACGATAGAGAAGTACTTACCCTGGTTGGAATGTGGACAATTGATGTAGACTATGATGCCGAGGATGGAACCAATACAGCTGCATTAACAGCAGGACAGCATGGGATTGCACCGGATAAAACATTTACATTGGTAAATGAAGCACCAAGTCTCATGGGGAATGAATTTGTACAATGGATTGATCCGACACAGCAGGCAATTAATAATGCTGGAAAATCCTTTGCGGAAACCGGGAAAACGATGGATATGCTGGCGTTAGAAAGTGCTGTACAACTAAATACAAATGATAGAGTATTTGAAAAAGGCGATACAGTTAATGAAGGCTTTGGAAACGACAAGATTCTTTATGCAACTTATAGGTATTACATTCAGTACCAAAAGGCTGATGGAAGCATTATAAAGAATGGAAAATATGATAAGTTTGATAAAATGTACGAGAGTAATACCATTATCTCTGATGTGGTCTATCCAACCGACGGCAACACGGAAGGACACCACTACACATCAGAAAAGCTTTGGCAGGTGACAGCAGATAACAGCGAACGATATAAATATGCAGATGCTTCCAATTATCCTGGAAAAAATTATTCCAATAGCTACAAGCAGGGAGTAACAGCAATGGTAAATCGAAGTGTAATATTAAAGGCAGCAGAGGAAGCAAACATATATACCATAAAATACGTTGCAAACAATAATGTAGCTTCCACAAAACATCTTCAGGATTGGAATAAAATGACAGATCAGAAGATTGCTTATGGAGAGAGCATGACTTTAAAAGATATTGCAGGAAGTGAGCTACCGGGCTATACTTTTGCCGGATGGAATACCAAATCAGACGGAACAGGGGTGAATTTTTCTGACAAGGAAAGCAACACAGTAAAGCAGTTTTTAAATAAAGCCGAGGCAGATGTAAATGAAAATGGAGCAGTGATTCATCTGTATGCCCAGTGGAAAGCAAAATCTTACACCATTACGTTTGATGTTAATCGCCCATCCACATCTAACAACACACATGCATCCAGTAATGCACCGGTATTAAACGGTGCAGCCACCATGGAATATGTTTGGGACAATGTGATAACTAATAATAGAATTGAGTATTTGAATATCCCGTTGGCAACATTAAAAGGTTGGCACCAGAGATTTTCAGACAGTTTGTGGTATACTGGAAATACATATAACGTGCCGGGAACTGCCATTAAAGATGGTACAAAATTAGGTTACGAAACACTTGGAGCACCGGGAAATAAAGTATTTTATGCTCAATGGGAGGCAAATACATATACAATAGAATACGATGGAAATGGAGTGCAGTCAGGAGGCAGGGGAAGAGTACAAGGAATTGTGGAACCGCAGACCTTAACATATGATAAAGCAGAAAAATTAAAAGAAAATGCTTACAAAAAGCATGATGAAACCTACCAGTACCATGATGACGAAAAAATACCAGAAAATTCCTACAATACAAAACATAATGAAAAAGCTGTAGACTCCTTTAAATATTACTGGCTGGGTTGGTGTAGAAAGCGTGTGACAGAAGGAAAAGATGAAGAGCCAGATAAAAGTGAGATTATATCACAGGCAGATATAGAAGCAGAAGAAGTGTGGAATTTTACAGATATAGATAAAGGCAGGATTGTATTGTATGCATTTTGGGATGGAATTCCGAATATTACAACAAAATCAGAAGAGACGCATTTTGATCGTTATCAGGGAGCTCATCTTAGTGGAACAGATATGAAAAAATTGGTAAAAACTTATGACTTAGAGGAAGGAGAAGAACTGGAAATAAAGATTAAAAATATCAGTTATTATGTAAATGGCAGTAGGACAGAATCCGTGGATTTTCCAAAGGATAACTATATGTTGGATACAACTTTACCTAAAACGATGTGGGAAGATGGCAAGTATAAAACTTATTCCATTACTTTTGAAACTGTAGATAAGCATCAGGTGAAAAATTATATGGGAGAACAGTCGCAGAAGGAAGCAGTTTATTTCGGAAAAATTTATTATAATAATGAGCCAGTGATAGAGCCTTGCAATGAAGATGGAATTTTTCATGAGAGGTATTTATATCTTCAAGAGATAAAAGAAATGGACGAAAAAGAATTAGAAACTGTGCTGTCAAGACATATAAGAATGGGGGATAAAGAAGATACGGAATATGAAAAAGATAGACAAAATGATTTGTATTTAGGACGTTGGTATGAAGAGGCTAAAATAGAAATAGTGCAATTATCAGATATCTGGAAGAAGGCGACAAATCAGGAAGAAAATTGGAATTTGCAGGAAAAAGCAGAGGGAAAAACACTGGAATATATTGTGCGATATACTGATATTTTTGGTAAAAGGGTAACGAAAAATAATAAACTGCATATTATTGACAGTGAGCATGATAGCTGTGGAGAAAATGATAAACGTAAACAGTCTGTGAGATTTATCAGCAAAGAATACTTGGATACTCTGGAAAAAGATTCCCAGTGGTATCAGAGACAAGAAAACCGAAAAGCATTAGAGAATATATTAAACAACGCGGAAATTTCAGAAGAAATATATGAATTACAGAAAGAAAAATAAAATAATGTGTACCAAAAGTGCGAATCTAACAGAAAGTTAGGTTCGTGCTTTTTTGCGTAGTGTGTATAAAAGATGTCGTAAGGCAACAAAAAAAGAAGATAACGATTTGCGGGAGGTTTATCAAAATTCTTATCATTTTCAAGAAAAACTCTTGACATGTATGGGGAATATGATATTATATATCATATAATATATATTATACAACATATAATATTATAAGAAATAATATTATTTAACCAAAAAAAGCGATTGTATTTCAGAAAGGATAAGGATATGGTATTTAATACAGGTTCCACACTTCTGGATGCCATTGTGCTTTCGGTTGTTTCAAGAACAGAGAAAGGAGCTTATGGGTATAATATTACCCAGGAAGTCAGATCAGTGCTTGAAATATCGGAGTCAACATTATACCCTGTGCTGCGTAGGTTGCAGAAAGACGACTGCTTAGAGGTATATGATGAACAGCATGGTGGAAGAAACAGGAGATATTATAAACTTACAGAAAAGGGAAGAATCATGCTTAAGGAATACAAAAAAGAATGGATTCGATATTCAGGGAAAATAACCATGATGTTTGAAGGAGGGTTAAAAGATGACTAAGCAGGAGTTTTTGGAAAAATTAAATAATCTTTTAAGGGATATTCCAAAGACGGAGCGGGACAGCGCGATACAGTATTATGAAGAATATTTTGAAGATGCCGGCATTGGTGAGTATGAAAATATACCGGAAGATATGGAAATCCCTGAGGTAATTGCAGAAGATATACGTGCCGGTTTGGAAAACGAAGCTGTGCCCGAGGAAGAATATTTTAAAAAAGTGGAAAATAAAGTGCAGACGGTACAAGCTAAGAGTAAAATGGATAGTTCTAAAATAATTCTGCTGATTATTATTGCAGTCTTTACATCACCAGTGTGGGGTGGCGTGCTACTGGGCCTATTTGGTGTTTTGGTGGGAATTATATGTACTTTGTTTGGAATTGTAATTGCCATTGTAGCTGTTATGGTCAGTTTTCTGTTTGCAGGTGTTGTGGTTGCAGTAGTCGGCGCAGTTAAACTTGTGGTATCACCGGTTGCAGGAGTTACAGCCATGGGAGTAGGGACTCTTATGTTTGGAATTGGACTTTTGCTGCTTCTTTTGGTAGTATGGAGTTTTGCTGTAATGATTCCGGCTGTATTCAAAGGAATTCAGTGGCTGATTCAACGTATTTTTGGAAGAAGGGAGAGGGGTGTCAATGAAAAAGTTTTATAAGATTGTTTTATGTATTGCCTTGATTTGCATCGTATTGGGCTTTGGTCTGTTAGCAGTGGGTGCAGCGCAGGGAGGCGTACAGTTATTTTTAAATATGTGTGACGATAATGAGTTTGCTTTTTCGCCGGAAGATTTTGGTGACTGGGATAATGAAAATTATGGAGAGAATGAGTATACATTTTCCGTGGATGAGGTAAAGAGTCTGGATTTAGATATCGGTGCCAGTGTGATGGAAATTAAGTGCGAAGATGTGGAAGAATACCAGATACGAATAAAAAATAATGAAAAATATGGTTACAGTAAATGTTTCGTAGAGAACGGAGTCCTTAACATTGAAAGTAATTTTGATTACAGGGGTGTGAATTTTGGAAAGAAAAAAGCCAACAAGATTACCCTGGTGATTCCAAAGAAGACAGAATTGAAAGAAATTGAGTTTTCTATAGGAGCAGGTTCCTGTACCGGTGATTCTCTTAGCTCTGAAGTATTAGATATCGAGATTGGTGCGGGAAATTTGCAGCTGAAAGAATTGAAGGCGAAAAAGACAATGGAGATTTCCGTTGGTGCAGGAAATGCTGAAATCGACAATTTAGAGGCTAAAGATCTAGAGATAAAATGTGAAGCCGGAAGATGCTATGCTGAAAAAGTGACTACAACATCGGATATTAATTTGAGTTGTGATGCCGGCTATGCATACTTAAATTTGAATGGTGAAAAAGACAGTTATAATTACGATTTAGATTGTTCTGTAGGAAGTATTAAGCTGGATGGAAAATCTCACAGTGGATTGGATTTTAGCAAAGAAACTGACAATGGCGCAGATAAGGAATTTGTGATAGAATGTAATGTAGGTTCTGTAGAAATCGAGTTTGACAAGTAGGAGGAAAAGAAAATGGGAGAAAAAAGATTATATCGTTCTAATACTAATAAAGTGTTGCTTGGCATTTGTGGAGGAATCGGTGAATATTTAAATGTAGATCCGGTCGTGGTCAGATTATTATGGGTAATCTTCTGCTGTATGGGCGGAAGTGGTATAGTGGCATATATCGTTGCAGCGATTATTGTTCCGTATCAGCAGTAAGTGTAATCTAAAATTTGAATAGAAAAAGAAAACAAGGTCATACTCTAAAATAAGAAAGGGGTATGACCTTATTATGTCTAAAAAGAAGAAAGAAATTAAATTGAGTGAGCTAACACCTGAGGAGCAGCTAAAGTATGAAGTGGCTGAGGAATTGGGACTACTGCCAAGAGTGTTGGAAGAAGGCTGGAAAAGCTTATCTTCAAAAGAAACCGGAAAAATCGGAGGAATGGTAAATCAAAGAAAAAAGAAGCTAAACCAAGAAAGCAGATAGGAAAAGAAAAGCTTCTTCTGCTTTCGTAGGATAAGAACTTGCAAATGATAAGAAACGTTGATATACTTTAGTAAAAATATATTGTGGAGGCAGAATATGTTAGAATTACAAAATATATGCTTGAGGGTTTCGGATGAACAGGAAGGAACCAAAGATATTTTAAAAAATATTAACTTGAAAATAGAAGATCGTTTCGTTGCCATCACAGGACCGAACGGAGGAGGAAAATCTACTCTTGCAAAGGTGATTGCAGGTATTCGTAAGCCCACCAGTGGAAAAATCCTTTTAGATGGTGTAGATATTACCGATATGAGCATTACGGACAGAGCAAAGCAGGGAATTAGTTTTGCGTTTCAGCAGCCGGTAAGGTTTAAAGGAGTCACGGTGAAAGATCTGATTCGTTTAGCAGCTGGCGAAAATCTGACCACATCCCAAGCCTGCGCTTATTTATCGGAAGTGGGATTATGTGCAAGAGATTACATTGACAGAGAAGTAAATGCAAGTCTTTCCGGTGGAGAATTAAAGAGAATTGAGATTGCAATGATTATTGCCAGAGGAACTAAGCTCTCTATCTTTGATGAACCGGAGGCAGGAATTGACCTTTGGAGCTTTAATAATTTAATCCGCGTATTTGAAAAAATGCATGAAGATATTAACGGTTCTATTTTAATTATTTCCCATCAGGAGCGTATTTTAAATATTGCAGACAGAGTGATTGTGCTGGCAAACGGAGAAGTGACAAAGACGGGAAGTAAGGATGAAATTTTGCCGGAACTGCTGAATGGCGGAGGAAGCTGCAGATTCTATAAAGGAGAGTGCTAACATGGATGCAATACAAATGAATTTATTAGAGCAGGTTGCCGGATTGCATGAGGTGCCGGAAGGTGCTTATAATATCAGGGCAAACGGAGAAGCTGCCGGAAGAAATACAACGGCGAATATAGACATTGTTACAAAGACAGACAAGCCGGGAATTGACATTATCATTAAAGATGGAACAAAGAATGAAAGTGTTCATATTCCGGTGCTTTTAAGCCAGAGTGGTTTAAAAGAAATGGTATATAACGATTTTTTTATTGGAGAAAACTGTGATGTGACTATTATTGCAGGCTGTGGAATTCACAACAGCGGTGACAGTGATTCGCAACATGATGGAATCCACAGCTTTTTTGTGGGAAAAAATTCCAAAGTGAAATATGTGGAAAAGCATTATGGTGCAGGCGAAGGAAAAGGAAGCCGTGTAATGAATCCTACTACAATCGTAGAAATTGAAGACGGTGGGTATATGGAGATGGACACCGTTCAGATTAAGGGTGTAGACTCCACGAAAAGAGTGACTAAGGCAAAATTAAAAAATGATGCTACTTTAGTAATTAAAGAAAAAATTATGACCCATGGAAATCAGACTGCGGAAACCAATTTTGAAGTAGACTTAGACGGTGAAAATTCAGGTACGAATGTAATTTCCCGTTCTGTGGCAAAGGATAATTCCCATCAGCTGTTTTTGTCTAAAATCAATGGAAACAATAGATGCAGCGGTCATACGGAATGTGATGCCATTATTATGGATCATGCCAGTGTCAGTGCTGTGCCGGAGATTACAGCAAATCATATTGATGCAAGTCTGATTCATGAGGCTGCTATCGGTAAAATTGCAGGAGAGCAGATTATTAAATTAATGACCTTAGGGCTTACGGAAGAAGAAGCGGAAGCGCAGATTATTAATGGATTCTTAAAGTAACAGTTTAGACTTGGTGATTAACAGGACGCACATAGCCGATACACTTCTTTCCAGAAAGGCTGAGGATTTAACAGCCTTTCTGGGAAGAAGTGTATCGGCTATGTGCTGTTCTTGGGAAAAGGCAAGTCTGAATGTGACTATTTCATTTGGCTGTGCAATGTGTTTGGGGTTCCATATAGTAGGGAAAGCATGAGAGAATATAAGACCTTGCAAATGGAAAGAATCATTGATATACTTTAGTAAAAAATAGAAGGAAAGGTATATTAGAGTGAATACTAAAAAATTTGGAAAAGGATATTGGAAAACATTTTCAGAGGGAATACAAAGAGAATGGGTAATAACAAATGGTATTGGTGGTTATGCGGGGAGTTCTATTATTGGAGCACATACCAGAAAGCATAATGGTATGTTAATCGCAAGTCTCCATGCACCGGTAGAGCGTTATATGGTTTTGTCCAAAATAAATGAAAAGTTGGAAGTGGGAGAAAGAGAGTATTCTTTTTTTACCAATCAAAGACCGGGTGGAAATAATGAGGAAGGGCAAAAATATCTGCAGAGATTCTGCTATGATTATGTGCCGGAATTTACTTATTTTGCCGGAGGGATTTTTGTTACTAAGACCATTGCTCTGCAACATGGAAAAAACACTGCTGTCTGTACGTATGATATTTTAGGGGGCAGTGAAAAAGCAGTGCTTACTCTGGTGCCACTATTTAATTATAGGGATCATCACGAGAGAAGTGAGCGGGCGGAATTAAAGTTTGATACAGCTTATGAGGGACAGACTATGACTTTAACTCCTGAAAAAAATAGAAATATTGCTATCCGTATGTTTGTCAGCGAAGGAGAAATATCAGAGCGAGAAGAAATTTTTGATGTGGATATGGAACTACAGACGGAAATATCTACGGGAATGACTTGTATTGAGAATAATTATACACCGTATGAAATTAAAGTAACTATAAATCCGGGAGAACATAAGAAAGTATCCGTAATTTGTTCCATAGAAGATGGGGAACTTCCAAAGGATGGCTTTGTCATCGTAGAGGCAGAAAGAAAACGTTGTGAACAGTTGGAACAACAGGCAGGACTTCAGGATGATTTTGCAAATACACTGGTTCATGCAGCAGATCAGTTTATTGTAGAACGGGAATCCACTGGAGGAAAAACGGTGTTAGCAGGTCTTCCATGGTTTACCGACTGGGGTAGAGATACAATGATTGCATTGCAAGGTCTTACACTGGTAACAAAACGATTTGAAGATGCAAGGCAGATACTGAAAACATTTGCCCAGTATGTGAAAAAAGGTCTGGTACCGAATATGTTCCCTGATGAAGGTTTAGAGCCTTTATATAATACGGTAGATGCTTCTATGTGGTATTTTTATTCTGTGGACAAGTACTTAGAATATACAGGAGCAGAGGAAGATTATCAGTTTATTAAGAAAGAGATTTATCCAAAATTGAAGGAAATTATTCATTATTACAAAGAAGGAACTGATTTTTCCATCTACATGGATGAAGATTATCTGATTCATGCCGGAGGTGGTTTTGACCAGGTTACCTGGATGGATGTGCGCGTGGGTGAATGGGTAGTGACACCACGTCATGGAAAACCGGTGGAAATCAGTGCTCTTTGGTATAATGCCCTCAAGGTGATGGAACAGCTGGCAGAACGTTTTGGGGATGAGGAAAGCGTCCAGTACAAAGAGTTGGCAGATAAAGTTAAGGATTCTTTTGTGAAAAAGTTCTGGAATCCGGAAAAGAATTGTTTATATGATGTAGTAGATGATAAGGAAAATGACGATAAAATTCGTCCGAATCAGATTTGGGCAGTTTCCCTGCCTCATACCATGTTATCAAAGGAACAGGAAAAAGCGGTGGTAGATACCGTGGTTTCTCATTTGTATGCAACTTATGGACTGCGTTCTCTTTCAACGGAGGATAAGGAATACAAAGGAGTTTATGTGGGAAAACTTCATGATCGGGATGCTGCTTATCATCAGGGCACTTGCTGGGGCTTTCCTCTTGGCGGATTAGTTACAGCATATTTGAAAGTATATGGGGATACTGCTGATGGCAGAACATTTGCAAAGAAGCTAATCGCACCCTTAGAAGATCATCTGATGGATGGATGTATTGGAAGTATTGCAGAGATTTTTGATGGAAATGAGCCGAATATTTCCCGAGGATGCTATGCACAGGCATGGAGTGTGGGTGAGATACTCAGAGCATATGTGGAAGGCGGATTATGGAACGTGTAATTCATGAGATTTCACCAGTGTATGACGAAAATTCTAAAATACTGATTTTAGGTTCTTTTCCATCAGTCAAATCCAGAGAGAATAAGTTTTTTTATGGTCATCCTCAAAACCGTTTTTGGAAAGTAATGGCAGCGGTTATGGAGACGGAAATTCCAGTATCCGTGGAGGGAAAGAAAGAGTTTCTTCTAAAAACACATGTTGCGGTATGGGATGTGATTGCCAGCTGTACCATTGAGGGTTCCTCTGACAGCAGTATTAAAGATGTAGTTCCTAATGATTTAAGCTGTATTTTGCAGGCAGCAGACATCAGGCAGATTTATTGCAATGGTGTGACTTCTTATCGTTTATTTTGCAAATATTGTGAGCCGGTGCTTGGAAGGAAAGCAATGAAATTGCCAAGTACCAGCCCGGCAAATGCCTCTTACAGCTTGGAAAGATTGATAGAGCAGTGGAGAGAAATAAAAAACAGTTGACAAACCGAAAAATTCCAACTAATATAATTTTAGTGAAACAAACCTATGAAATAGGACAAAGATAGTGAAAAAGAGGAGTACGCATTTACCCTTATCAGAGAGAGATTCCCATGGCTGAAAGGAATTTTTAAGAAGGAAATGTGGAAGGTAGCTTTGGAATCGGAATGTGGAAATTATAGTTAGAGAATACTAGCGGAGAGTACATATTCACGGCTCATCCCCGTTACAGGATTTGGTTTTAACCAGTTGAGATAATGAGCAATCATTAATAAAGGTGGTACCGCGAGAACTTCGCCCTTTACGCATATGTGTAAAGGGCTTTTTATTACTGTATAGGAAATTCCTTCAGAAATTTCCTATACAGTAATAACGCTCCGCTAGGATGCGCACACTTTTGCAGATGAGTCTTGTCGCCAGAGCGACGCAAAAGCGGCGCTAGAGTTTCGCAAGCGAAACTCTTTTTCATATACATGAAAGAAAGGAAGATATTATGAGCAAAGAATTAAGCAAAACCTATGACCCAAAAGACATAGAAGAAAGATTATACAACAAATGGCTAGATAAAAAGTATTTCCACGCAGAAGTGGATAAGAGCAAAAAACCATTCACCATCATTATGCCACCTCCAAACATTACCGGGCAGCTGCATATGGGACACGCTTTAGACAACACTATGCAAGATATTTTAATCCGTTATAAGAGAATGCAGGGATATAATGCGTTATGGCAGCCGGGAACGGACCATGCAAGTATTGCAACAGAAGTAAAAGTGATTAATTCCTTAAAAGAGCAGGGAATTGCAAAAGAAGATTTAGGAAGAGAAGGATTCCTTGAAAAGGCATGGGAGTGGAAAGAAGAATACGGTGGACGAATTATTAAACAGTTAAAGAAACTTGGTTCTTCCGCAGACTGGGACAGAGAACGTTTTACCATGGACGAGGGCTGTTCCAAAGCAGTAGAAGAAGTATTTATTAAATTATATGAAAAAGACTATATTTATAAGGGTTCCCGAATTGTAAACTGGTGTCCTGTATGTAAGACTTCCATCTCAGATGCAGAAGTAGTTCATGAAGAACAGGAAGGACATTTCTGGCATATCAATTATCCGGTAAAAGACAGTGACGAAATGGTAGAAATTGCAACCACAAGACCGGAAACACTGCTTGGTGATACAGCAGTAGCTGTAAATCCGGAGGATGAAAGATATAAACACTTAATTGGTAAGACTTTGATACTTCCGTTGGTAGGAAGAGAAATTCCAGTGGTAGCAGATGCTTACGTAGATAAAGAATTTGGTACCGGCTGTGTAAAGATTACCCCGGCACATGATCCGAATGACTTTGAAGTAGGAAAAAGACATAATTTAGAAGAAATTAATATTATGAATGACGATGCTACCATCAATAAGAATGGTGGAAAATATGCCGGCATGGACAGATACGAAGCCAGAAAACAGATTGTGGCAGATTTAGAAGAATTAGGTCTTTTAGTAAAAGTAGAATCACATACACACAATGTTGGTACTCATGACAGATGCAAGGCAACCGTAGAACCAATGGTAAAACAGCAGTGGTTTGTAAGAATGGATGAGATGATTAAGCCGGCAGTGGAAGCAATTAAGAGCGGTGAAATCAAATTAATTCCATCTAGCATGGACAGAACGTACTTTAACTGGACAGATAATATCCGTGACTGGTGTATTTCCAGACAGTTATGGTGGGGACACAGAATTCCGGCATATTATTGTGAGGATTGTGGTGAAGTAGTAGTTGCAAGAGAAAATCCTGGAAAGTGTCCAAAATGTGGATGTGAGCATATGACACAGGATCCGGATACTCTGGATACTTGGTTCTCTTCTGCATTGTGGCCGTTCTCTACCCTTGGATGGCCGGAAAAAACAGAAGAATTGGAATACTTCTATCCTACAGATGTACTGGTGACAGGATATGATATTATTTTCTTCTGGGTTATCCGTATGGTATTTTCCGGTTATGAGCAGATGGGTAAAGCACCATTCCACACTGTATTATTCCATGGTCTGGTTCGTGACTCCCAGGGAAGAAAGATGAGTAAATCTCTTGGAAATGGTATTGACCCATTAGAAGTAATTGATAAATATGGTGCTGATGCATTAAGAATTACCCTGATTACAGGAAATGCACCGGGAAATGATATGCGTTTCTACTATGAAAGAGTAGAGGCAAGCCGTAACTTTGCCAACAAGGTATGGAATGCAGCAAGATTTATCATGATGAACATGGAAGGAAAGACCATCACCAAGCCTGCAGAAAATGAATTAATGGATGCAGATAAATGGATTTTATCTAAGATTAATACAGTGACAAAAGATATGACTTATAATCTGGATAACTTTGAACTTGGTATTGCAGTTCAGAAAGTATATGACTTTATCTGGGATGAATTCTGTGACTGGTATATCGAAATGGTAAAACCAAGATTATATAATACAGAAGACAGCGTTTCACAGAATGCGGCTCTTTGGACTTTAAAGACAGTATTAATCAATGGATTGAAATTACTTCACCCATATATGCCATTTGTCACAGAAGAAATTTTCTGTACTTTGCAGGATGAAGAAGAATCCATTATGATTTCTAAGTGGCCGGAATATACAGAAGAATGGAACTTTAAAGAGGCAGAAGAAGCAGTAGAAACCATTAAGGAAGCGGTTCGTGGAATACGAAATGTGCGTACTGAAATGAATGTACCTCCATCAAAGAAAGCGAAAGTATTTGTAGTTTCAGCCAATGAAAAAGTGCTAGGAATCTTTGAACACAGCAAAGTATTCTTCCAGACACTGGCTTATGCATCTGAGGTAGTTACCCAGGATAACAAAGACGGTATCGGAGAAGATGCAGTATCAGCTGTAATTCCGGAAGCAGTTATCTATATGCCATTTGCAGAACTTGTAGACATTGAAAAAGAAATCGAACGCCTGAAAAAGGAAGAAGAACGTCTGACAAAAGAACTTGCCAGAGTAAATGGTATGTTAAGCAACGAAAAGTTTGTAAGCAAGGCACCGGAAGCAAAGATTCAGGAAGAAAAAGATAAGCTTACAAAATATACACAGATGATGGAACAGGTGAAAGAAAGACTTGCTAACTTGACAAAATAAATTGGACTTTGTGGAGGTGTGACAAGAGGGGCGAAGGAACTGTCGGTTTCTCTTTGGGGAGTCTCTCTCGGCACCTGCGACTAGTCCACGTAGCTGTAAGAGCGTGAGGCGTATCGCCGAACGGGGCTCTCACCTCACGCTCTAACAGCTTCGGGACGGATTCTCCGGTGCCTACCGCTAAAATCTCCCCAAAGAGAAACCGACAGTTCCTTATCACATCTTGGCACGCCTTAACAAATTTCTTCGGTAGTCGCAACCGAAAGTTAGTAACCAATAACGTACATTTTGCATCTCCGTAGGAATCTTGTTGTGTGGCTGTGTCAATGTACAGAAGAAATGTTGTGGTATCCTCTGGGGAGCATTTGG
>JBGVOM010000047.1:0-7612 GCA_045126515.1 Lachnospiraceae bacterium | reverse complement strand
CACCTGGAATAGTCACAGTCAACCTTGCCTTTTTGAAAGAACAGCCAATAGCCGATACAATTCGTTTCAGAAAGGCTGTTAAATTGCCGGCCTTTCTGAAAAGAATTGTATCGGCTATGGGCGTCCCTTCAACCGTCAAGGCTGAACTGTAACTTTAATATTTTTATCTATGGAGTTTGAGTATGTACTTGAGCTCCATTTTAGGTTATAATGAAAAAATATTAAATTCATATTATTATGAATGAAACAAAATTGGGGTAGGAAATAATTCTATGATTGAAAAGATAAAAAATTGTGTAACAAAATGAATTTTCGACGGTTAATAAGGTGAAGGAGGTTAGTCGTGGAAATTGAAAAAGTATATAATCTATATTTTAAAGATGTGTTTCGTTATGTCTATTCGCTGACCAAGAATCAAAGCCTTGCAGAGGATATTACTCAGGATACATTTTTGAAAGCATTAAAAAATATTGATAAATTTGATGGTTCAAAAGACATTCGAGCAAGGCTTTTTACGATTGCAAAGAACACACTTTATACCCATTATAAGCGCGAGAAAATATATGTATCTTATGAGGAAAAAACGGATGTTGAAGATTCGATGGACGTTTTAGAAACCGTAGTAAACAAGGATACTGCATCTAGAATAGAAAAAATATTAGAGAAGTTAGCAGAACCTTATAAGAGAGTATTTCAGTTGAGACACTATGGTGAATTATCTTATGATGAGATTGCAAATATGTATAGTAAATCATCCGGATGGGCGAGAATTATATTTTATCGTGCGAAAAAGCAAATTTTAGCAAAAATGGAGGACATTTAAGATGAGTAAAGTTGGTTGTAAAGTAACTCAGGATCTTTTGCCACTATACATGGATGATATTGTAAGTGATGAAACGAAAGAATTGGTGGAAGAACATGTGAGAGAGTGCGAGGCATGTCGTCAGGAGTTGGACATGCTCAAAGCAGTGAGAGAAAATGATATTAAGCTTGTGGAAGATTATGTAGATGAAAATGTGATTCGTTCTTTAAAAAAGAAAATCAGGAAAAAGCAGATTGTGATTGCAACATTTGCCATTGTAGCTGCGGTTGTAATGACATTAGGTGGAATGAAACTATATTTGAATATGACTCACAGCTTTTAAGCATATTAAAAAACAATGCCTTTTGGTGGAATGAAACTATATTTGAATATGACTAGACCGGATTTGAATGGAAATGAAAAGATTGCATCGGAAGAGCTTACTCCTGATGGAACCCCTTTAAAGGTGTTGCAAAATACACCTAATAGTCTTGAAATTTGTAAGTCTATGGGTAAGGTATACATTTCTATGCCGGTGAATAATAAAAAGATGGAACAGTGTCATATAGAGTTAGTGAAAGATGGACAAAAACTGGAAGATAAAGTCGTTTCCATAAGCGATGCGAGATATGCCACATATTGTTTAGATAATCTGGAAGAGATGGAAAGTGGTTTATATGATTTTATATTTTATGATTCGAATGATAATATTTGTCAATATGTATGGTTTTCAGTAGAGGAATAATCATTTCTAAAAAAAATAATTTTTTTTGAAATATCTTGTAACAAAGTGGTGTCTTAATAGTTAGTAGGTTAGAAACATAAGAAAAGGAGATTTATCATATGAAAAAAAGTAAGACAAATTTATTGTTACAAGTTGTTCTTGGAGGGATTGCATTTATATATGCTCTCGCATTTTTGAAGATTATTATCTTAAAAAATGGCTGGTCTACAGACCTTCGATATTTACAGTTAGTTCCATTTCAGTTTATAAGAGATTTTGGGGCTGAGGGGGCTATGATAGATGTATGGATTAAGAATGTTGCAGGAAATATTGCAATGTTTGTGCCACTTTCTATTTTAATTCCTTGTTTTTTCAAAAAAATAACTTTTGGAAAAACGGTTTTACTTGGGGCAGGAATCAGTCTGGGTGTTGAAGTGCTGCAGTATATTGTTGGAGTTGGTTGTACCGATATTGACGACCTGATTTTGAATACACTGGGAGCTTTGCTTGGAGCGGTTTTATACTTTGGACTGTTTCATAAAGCTAAAAAATGGTCTTTATTAGTATCTGCTCTGTTCCTTTCAGTATTTGGTTGTTGTGGAGTTCTTGCATTATGGTTGTACCAGCCAAACATGGTACCAATGCAGATTGTCTATAATAATGAGGAGGTGTTAGGTGAGACAACAAGGGATTCTTTTGATGTTGATGCAGTATGTACCGGGCTTGACGATACTACCATATATTTGAGTGAAGGTTCTGTTATAAAGAATGATACGGAAGGAACACCCGTGGGGGTAAAAAGTTATCCTCTTGCCAAGGATGCAACAATTATTTGCGAAGAAAAATCCTATACATATTCTCCAAATGGCAATATTCAGAAAATGGATATATCCTATGTGAAAGCAGACGTACAGTCTGTGCAGAATAACTTAACTGAGTCGGAAGACGGCGAGTTTATTTCTATCTGGCTGAATGACGCGGGAGAGTGTGAAAAAGTAATTTTTACGGTATATGTCAAGTAATATTAATATTTTGAAGAATGTTTTCGCTAAATCGTAACAATTCAACCTTTATGCCGTTTGTCACTATGGGCGTCTTGCTAACCATCAAGGTTGAACTGTTACCTTTCAAGGAAGAATTTGCAGCAGGGTACTTGAAAAACACCATAGATAGGTATATAATTAATAGTAACTTCAGGGCAGGGTGTAAGTCCCTACCGGCGGTAAAGCCCGCGAGCAGTAATGTGCAGATTTGGTGTAATTCCAAAGCCGACAGTTAAAGTCTGGATGAAAGAAGGTAACAAATAACAGATTGCTTATGATGCATTTACTTGTTGTTTCAGATGGATAGAGCTGAAATGGCAGGTAAAATGTAAAGGTAAGGAAAATGTAAAAGTGTAAAGTAATTTTGCTCTGAGTGTAATGCTTGGAGCTTTTTTGTTATAAAAATTTCTTTTTTCATAAAAAGGGGAATATCTGGTATGGAAAATAAAAAAAGTGAGAAAGAATTTTATATGAGAAAAGCATTGGAACTGGCAAAGAAGGGAATGGGACACACTTCGCCAAATCCAATGGTAGGCTGTGTTATTGTAAAGAATGGAAAAATCGTAGCAGAAGGTTATCATGAAAGATGCGGCGAATACCATGCAGAGCGCAATGCACTTTTGCGATGCAAAGAAGATGTTACTGGGGCAGAAGCTTATGTAACTCTAGAGCCATGTTGCCATCACGGAAAAACACCGCCATGTACGGATATTATTATAGAGCGTGGAATTAAGAAAGTATATGTGGGAAGCATGGACTCCAATCCGTTGGTAGGCGGTAAGGGTGTAAGAATTTTAGAAGAGGCAGGCATAGAAGTAGAGTGCGGAATTTTAAAAGAAGAATGCGATAAACTAAATGAAGTATTTTTCCATTACATTGAGAAGAAAACTCCTTTTGTGGTAATGAAATACGCAATGACATTAGATGGTAAGATTGCAGCCTATACAGGAGATTCTAAATGGGTGACCGGTGAAGAAGCAAGAAATCATGTGCAGCTTCTTCGAAAAAAATACAGTGGAATTCTGGTAGGAATAGGAACTGTTTTAGAAGATAATCCTATGTTAAACTGTAGGATAGAGGAAGGCGTAGACCCGGTACGAATTATTTGTGATTCCAGGCTTTCTATTGCAGACCATATGGAGTGTAATATTGTAAAAACTGCGAAGAATATTAAGACAATCGTTGCCTATGTGCAGGCAGAAGAAGCAAAAAAGAAAGCATTGGAAGATGCCGGAGTTGTTTTGCTACAGGCAGGAAGCAAAGAAAGAATTGATTTAAAGCTATTATTAAAACGCCTTGGAGAGATGGGAATCGACAGTATTTTAGTGGAAGGTGGAGGAAAAATTCACGGCTCCTTTTTAGAAGAAGGTCTGGTCAATAAGGTGTATGCTTACATTGCACCAAAGCTGGTAGGTGGAGATACTGCCAAGACACCGGTAGGTGGCAGGGGATTTGAAAAGATGGCGGATGCCAGAAAGCTACAGGATGTTCAGATAGAACAGCTTGGAGAAGATATTTTGGTAAAGGGATATTTAAATGATAACTGATAAAAGGAAGTGAAATCATGTTTACGGGAATTGTAGAAGAAGTTGGAAAAATTAAATCAATTTCCATGGGAAGCAGTTCAGCAGTACTGACTGTTGGGGCTTCTAAAGTATTAGAGAATACCAAGTTAGGTGACAGTATTGCTGTAAACGGTGTCTGCCTGACAGTTACAAAACTTGGAAGTAATTATTTTACAGCAGATGTCATGGCGGAAACCATAAGAAGAAGTTCACTAGGGACTTTGAAAAACGGAAGTCCTGTGAATTTAGAGCGCGCCATGGCAGCGGATGGAAGATTTGGAGGACATATCGTATCCGGGCATGTGGATTCCATGGGTACCATAGCAGCGATTCAACCGGAAGATAATGCTGTTTGGTATACCATAAATGCAGATGTAAAAACATTACATTACATTGTAGAAAAAGGTTCGATTACCATAGACGGAATCAGCCTGACGGTAGCCTATGTGGATGACTGCTGCTTTAAAGTATCCATCATACCTCATACAAGGCAGGAAACCAATCTTTCCTCAAAAGGAATTGGAGATAAAGTAAATTTAGAATGTGATATTATTGGAAAATATGTAGAAAAACTGCTGACCCCGGCTCCGGTAGAAGCAAAAGAAGAAAAGCAAAGCAATATCACAGAAGAATTTTTGAGAAAATATGGATTTTAATTTAGATAAAAGCCATGGATAAGGAGGAAATTATCATGAGTGAATTTGCAACTATTGAACAGGCATTGGAAGATTTGAGAAATGGAAAAATCATTGTAGTAACCGATGATCCAGACAGAGAAAACGAAGGTGATTTAATCTGTGCATCTAAGTTTGCCACACAGGAAAATGTGAATTTTATGGCCAGCTATGCAAAAGGGCTTATTTGTATGCCCATGACAAAAGAACTTTGTGAGCGGTTAGAATTAAATCAGATGGTAGAAAAAAATACAGATAATCATGAAACTGCATTTACAGTTTCCATCGATCATGTAGATACTACCACCGGAATTTCTGCTTATGAGCGTTCTATCACAGCACTAAAAGTAGAAGACCCAAATGCAAAACCGGAAGATTTCAGAAGACCGGGACATATGTTTCCACTGCAGGCAAGAGAAGGCGGTGTTTTAAAAAGAACAGGACATACAGAAGCAACCGTTGATTTAGTAAAACTGGCTGGACTCGGTGAATGTGGTCTCTGCTGTGAAATTATGAGAGATGACGGTACCATGATGCGTACCACGGAATTAAAAGAATTTTCCAAAGAACATAATTTAACTATGATTACTATTGAAGATTTAATCAAATACAGAATTGAAAGAGAATCTTTGGTAGAGCGTGTATCTACAGCGAAGCTTCCTACAAAATACGGAGAATTCATGATTCACGGATATGTAAATAAATTAAACGGAGAACATCATGTGGCACTTACCATGGGTGATGTGGCAGATGGAGAACCGGTACTTTGCAGAGTTCACTCAGAATGTCTCACAGGAGATGTGTTTGGCTCTAAACGCTGTGACTGTGGAGAGCAGTTAGATTCAGCCATGAAAGCTATTGCAAAAGAAGGCAGAGGAATTTTACTTTATATGCGTCAGGAAGGAAGAGGAATTGGTCTGATAAATAAGTTAAAGGCTTATGAACTTCAGGAACAGGGACTGGATACTGTGGAAGCAAATATTAAGCTTGGATTCCCGGCAGACATGAGAGATTATGGAATCGGTGCACAGATTCTTTACGATTTAGGAGCAAAAAGATTAAATCTTTTAACAAATAATCCGAAGAAGATTACAGGATTAAAAGGATATGGAATTACCATTGAAAAGCGTGTTCCAATTCAGATTGCACCTCAGAAATACGATGAATTTTATCTGAAAACAAAACAGAACAAAATGGAACATATGACAAACTATTAAATGAAAAGGAGATTAGAAAATGAAAGTATTAGAAGGAAATGTAGTAGCAAGTGGAATTAAAGTAGGTATTGTGGCAGCAAGATTTAACGAATTTATTGTTTCTAAATTAGTCAGTGGAGCAGAGGATGCCTGTGTTCGTCATGGTGTAAATACAGATGACATTGAACTGGCATGGGTACCTGGTGCATTTGAAATTCCTTTGGTGGCAAAGAAGATGGCAAAGTCAGGAAAATATGATGCAGTTATCTGTCTTGGTGCAGTTATTAAAGGTTCTACTTCTCATTATGATTATGTATGTGCAGAAGTAAGCAAGGGAGTTGCCAGTGTATCTTTAGAAACAGAAATTCCGGTTATCTTCGGTGTATTAACTACAGATAACATTGAACAGGCAATCGAAAGAGCAGGTACAAAGGCAGGAAATAAGGGATATGATGTAGCTTGTACTGCAATTGAAATGGTTAATTTAATGAAGAAATTCTAAGGAAAGGAAAAGTAAATGGCAGTAAAATGTATTGCACTTGATTTAGACAGGACTACGCTAAATGCAAATGGAACATTATCACAAGGAAATAGAGAAGCAATAGAATATGCCATTCAAAAAGGCGTGCATATTGTAGTTGCCAGTGGCAGGGCTTTTCATACATTGCCTAAGGATGTGGTGGAAATAGAGGGAATTGAGTATGCCATTACATCCAACGGAACTGCTATTTATCATATTCCGACAGGAGAATGTCTTCATCAGTACAAATTAAGCAGGGACAGTATAGAAGAAATCATTCGGTTATCAAAGAATGAAAAAGTTACATATGAAACATTTATTGATGGAAAAGCTTATGCAGACAGCACTTATATAGATCATCCGGAAATATTTGGTGCCAATAAACAGGCTATTGCCTATATTAAGGAAACCAGACATATGGTAAAAAATATTGAGCAATTTATGAATGACCATATAGAAGAAATGGACTGCATGGACATTATAACAAAAGATAATGAGTTAAAGAGCTCATTAATGGAGCAGCTTAGGAACAATGTGGAGGGAATATATGTTACCTCCTCTATTGAGCAACTTATTGAAATATCTAATGCACAAGCAGGAAAGCATTCCGGTGTGAAATTTATTATGGAATTGCTTGGACTGGAACGGGAAGAAATAGCAGCTTTCGGTGATGGTGACAATGACATTGAAATGTTAAAATTTGTAGGTACCGGTATTGCGGTGGAAAACGCTTCTAATCAGTGTAAAAGTGTAGCAGATGTGGTTACGAAACATCATAATGAAGACGGTGTAGCTTATGGAATTTATGAAATACTGAAGATTTAAAGATAGTGTCAAGTGACCTATGAAAAACTGAGCATAAAGAAAAAGGCTCAGATGAACCTTGGAAATTGCAGATATTTTAGTCTGAGGTAAGCTGTCGCCACCCTTGACAGCACGCAAAAGAACTGCTGTAGGTGAATCACCGACGGGCGAAGAACTCAAGAACAGTTAAAAATTCTTCCGTCGAATACAGCAGTGTAGCAGTTCTTTTGCGTGCCATCAAGGGCATAGCCGAAAGCAGGGCTTTCGGTGGCTGGGTTTATTGC
>JBGVOM010000046.1:0-11130 GCA_045126515.1 Lachnospiraceae bacterium | reverse complement strand
AGGAATCGGGACAAAGGCTTGTATCTTTATCCCCAAAAGGAGAGATGAAACATGCATATCATAGCAACAGATGATGAACAAAGTGCATTGAATGTATTAATGGGAGCTATTAGCGAAGCGGTTCCCCTTGCTACGGTACATGGCTTTCGCAATCCGTTGGAAGCACTGGAACTTATGAAAGAAACAAAATGTGAGATTGCTTTTTTGGATATACAGATGCGTGAAATGAGTGGTATTGTACTTGCGAGGAAATTAAAAGAAATATATCCAAAGGTAAATATCGTATTTGTGACAGGGTATTCACAATACGCGAATGAAGCATTTGCCCTACATGCAAGCGGTTATGTGTATAAACCGGTAACAGCCGACAAAATCGTAAATGAAATGGAAAACCTGCGTAATCCGGTTAAGTGGAAGGATACGGGGATTTTGGTGAATACCTTTGGAAATTTTGAACTGATAGTGAACGGAGAAGAAGTTTCTTTTGGCAGAGCAAAGTCGAAAGAGATGCTTGCTTATCTGGTGGATAAGAAAGGAAAAACTGCAACAAGGAAAGAACTTGCAACAGTATTGTTTGAACGGGAAGATTACTCCAGAGCTACACAGGATTACCTGTCAAAGATAGTGAAAGAATTAGTGGATGTTTTGGAACGTGTCGGGGCAGAAAAAATATTGAAACGTGGATTAAACAGCTATGCTGTGGATGTGGATGCTTTTTACTGTGACTATTATGAGTACGAAAAAGAAAATGCGACGCCTGAGGAATTGAATCGGTTTCAGGGAGAATACATGAAACAATACAGTTGGGCAGAAGTAACACTGGCAAAATTATATTGGGAAAAAGAGCTTATGAAATAAAAAAGGCCTATGTTTTGTCCTAGCAAGTATAGGACAATAGTATTAGCGTTTTTTGTGGCTTAGAAAGCACATGAGGAAAAAACGAATCATACAAACATAAGGTTCGTTGTCGTAGGAAAAAGAACAAAGTAAAAAGAGTAGGAAGATTGGAGTTGATCTTTCTGCTTTTTTTTATAAAAAATTTCTTTGAATGGGCCTTTTGTCCTACGTTTTGTCCTAGCGAGGTGGGTAAAATGATACATAGACGTTGTGTTAAAAAATACATAGAGCCAAAAAATAGAGAAATGGAGAGTGATTATCTATGAAGAAAATGAAAGAAAGGATATTTAGCATAGTGCTTACCTTGGTGATGGTAGTAGCACTTTTTGCAGGTATGGCACCGATGGATGTGCATGCGGCTGCTACGCAAGAGCCTAAGGAGGAAGAGTTAAATTGTATATTAACTACAGTTGATGTAACACTTGAGGTTGGAGCGCAATACATTCAATGTTCGCAATTACCTGAGGTTACAAGTGAAAATTATAAATGGGCATATTTCTATTATCCAGCTCCTTCTAATATGGAGGGATATGAAGAATGTGTTCTTGGGTTGATAGCTAGCGTACAGGAAACAATTGGAGTGACAACAATGAGTAATTGTAAGGCTGCTCACCGGGAAAAGTATAATCAGTTAATAAATGAAATCCCTTCGAACGGGCAGATACCTGTAAGTGGAGATGGATATGGATTGCTTTACATTGTGCAGATTTACGATTATCCTATAGATGTTAGCGATTCAGGTTACCGTTATTATTATAACAAGGTGGCAATGTTTGATGTTTCTAAGGGCGGAACAGTTTCAAATGGCTTAGTTGGGGAAGAAACAACTCCAATATCTATTACCCAACAGCCAGAGTCAGTAACTGTTAATATAGGAGCAAAAGTAACATTTAGCGTAACAGCAACTGGTGATAATTTGACTTATAAGTGGCAGGTTGCCTATGGCAGTGATAAAGAATTTGGTGATGCTTACGGTAATGGAAACGGTACGGCAACTTTCACAACAGATGGAACAGACAAAGATTTTAACGGATATCGATACAGATGTATCATAACAGATGAAAATGGAAATAGTGTGACATCAGATGTGGCCACACTGACTTTAATAGGTGCTGAACCACCAACGGAGATACCAGGTGTATCAATTGCCAAAACTGCGGATGGCTATAAAGTAACCGGTCTTGGAGCTGTAGAAGAGGGCTATAGATGGGGATATTGTCCATATACATTACGTGAAGGTGAGGATTTGGATGGAGCTGTTACAGCAAAGCTTAACGAACATCTTACAGATGGACCATGGCAGAATGAAATAGCAAATTCTTTTGACGAATCATATGAAATTACGACCTATACATTCCCAGGACGAGCTCCTGAATCTATTGATAACTATGATTACATAGAAATCGTGAAATTAAACGAGAATGGTTTTCCTAGCGAAGTAGCAGTTTTACCATTGCCAAAAGATGCTGCACCAGAAGTTACATATGATATTACCCTTGACAGAACAAATTATGCAGACGGATATGTTGAACTCTATACATATAATAGCGAGGGAACTAATGTAGCTGTTACTCAAGAAAATAATGCTACAATCGCGATGCCAGAAGGTGGAAAAGTAAGAGTATTTGCAGGTTCCGCGTTTACAGTAACAGCAGAAGGCGCAACAGTTGGTGAAATGCTGAATGCAGGTGAAGAAGGATACTATTATGAAATCACAAACTTCACAGGAGATACTACAGTAGTAGTAAATCCAAGACAGAATGCACCTGTTCATACACATTCTTTAACATTAGTACCAGCAAAAGCAGCAACATGTACTACAGATGGTAACAAAGCATATTATACATGTTCAGGCTGTGATAGTTTATTTACAGATGCAAACGGAACTACTACTACAACAGCAGAGGCTGTAAAGATTGCAGCGTTAGGACATGACTGGACCGGAGAATGGACAATTACCAAAGAAGCAACCGCAACAGAAGAAGGAAAGAAAGAAACTCTTTGTGAAAGAGATGATTGTGGCCAGAAAAAGGTAGTAATTATTCCTATAACTGGAACAACAGACGATAATGCTAACCTTGAAAAAGATGCAGAGGTAGAGCCGGAAGCACCGATTGATGAAGCAACACTTAATAATTCCAAAGAGGAATTATTAGGAGCCGGTAATATCTTTGAAGACGCAGAAAAAGCGCAGATTGAAAACGGAACAGATGCAAGAGTCTGGCTTGAAGTCACTAAGACAGACGAAAGTGCTATTGCGTCAACTGATAAGGCTAAGATTGAGCAGGAAGCAACCCAAATTATGGGTGATAATCTGGTGATTACTTATTTTGACGCTGATTTGTTTAAACAGGTAGGAACTAATGAAAGAACGCCTGTTCCGGAGCCGGGTATTGCAATAAAGATTACAATTACAATTCCGGATGAATTATTAAATAGTGATGGAACGATTTCTCGTGAGTATCAGATTATCAGATTACATGAGGGTCAGGTAGATGTAATCAGTGGAACTTTTGATTCTGCAACAGGTGAATTTACATTTGAGTCAGATAAGTTCTCAACTTATGCGATAGTATATAAGGATGTACCGGTGAATGATAATCCTAATCCAACACCGGCACCCGGCGGTGGCGAGAATCCCACTCCTGCACCGAGCAACAATGATGTAGTAAACTCAGGGGAGAACAAACTGGACGAAGTACCAAAGACTGGGGAAAGTAATGTTACACTGTATTTCTTCATTCTTATGTTACTGAGTGGAGCAGGTGTTGTTATCTGTTCGAGAATTAAGAAGAATTCAAACAAGGAAAGTTAAATGACATTATTTTACAGAGAGAAAACTGTTGATAATGAGCAGAAGGCAGGTGGTGGGTACCACCTGCCTTTCAGGCTTTTTGTGCAACAGAAAGTTCAGATAGTTTTTATTATTATATTTGCTTTATCAACGGTATGTTTTGCGATAAGCTACCTTTCGGGATTAGAAGATGATAGAGCATTAGAAAATCAACAAGCTATATTACGAGAAAACATGCAGATAGCAGCGGAGATGGATGAAACAGCACCTGATGTTACTACGGTTCCGGCAATAAGTATAAATCCGGTTGAGGAGGTTAAGCCTACGATGTTGCCGGAATATGAAGTGTTGTGGCAACAAAATGAAGATTTTATAGGTTGGCTTAGGATTGAAGACACAATCATTGATTATCCGGTAATGCAATGTGCGGAGGATGAAAATTACTATTTATCCCATGATTTTTATGGGGAAGAAAATAAAAATGGCTGTTTGATTTTGGATAATGATTCAAATGCGGGGATTGGTACAATAGAACAGGAATATGCAAATGGCTGTATCCCCTCTACCAATCTTATTATTCATGGACATACTACGAGATCAGGACGGATGTTTGGTAAATTGAAATTATATCAGGACAAGGAATATGGTCTGTCTCATAATATTATCTGTTTTGATTCTCTTTATGAGAAAAGAGAGTATGAGCTGATAGCGGTTTTTTATTCACAGGTATATTATCAAAGTGAAGATACATTCATATATTACACGTTCTTTCAGGCAGATACGCAGGAAGAATTTGATGATTGGTACAATAATATAAAAGAAATGTCTCTGTATGATACCGGGGTAACTGCAGCATATGGAGATGAGTTTATAACTCTTTCATGCTGTGCGTATCATGTGAAAGATGGAAGGTTTGTTGTTGTAGGAAAGAGAACAAAGTAAAAAGAGTAGGAAGATTGGAGTTAATCTTTCTACTCTTTTTTTATAAAAAATTTTCTTTGAATAGGTCTTTTGTCCTACATTTTGTCTTGGCAGGGGGGTAAAATGAAGGTGGATATTTATATAAATGAGGAGCGCATGTGATGAAAGATTTACAGAATAAATTACTGATACTCATTGTTAGTAGTACTTTGATTCCGGCGTTGGTAGTTATGGCGATTTCATTTTCTAACTATGGTCGCATTGTAGAAAATAATTCGGGTCAGATTATGCAGCTGATGTGTTCCGAAAAAAGACAGGTAATAGATGAAAAACTACTAAACATTGAGCAAAGTGTTCATACGATATATCATTTTGCAACAGAACAGCATATTGATACAGATAATCTTTGGCAAGACGAAGAACAATTTTTGGAGCATATCAGCAGGATGAGGGAACTTATGGAGACAACCGTCAAATATACAGATGGTGCAGTATCCGTTTATTATCGTTTGGATTCTGCGATAAAAGGACCAAAGCAGGGAGTATGGCTGGTACAGGATGAAAATGGCGATTATTTAGAGCATGAAATGACGGATATTTCTCTATATGATGAGGACGATATAGAACATGTTGGGTGGTATTACATTCCAATAACGAATGGAAAAGAGACATGGATCAATCCATATTATAACAAAAATATGGATGAAGAAATCATTTCCTATGTTATTCCTATTATTTTGAATGAGAAAACGATTGGTGTAGTGGGTATGGATATCGCTACAAATCTCTTATATGAAAATACCAAGACTGTTACAGTGTATGATACCGGTTATGCTTTTTTAATGGACAATGAAGGTGAGTTTGTATATCATCCGGAGATGAAAGGACATACAATTTCGGAAGAGTTTAATATGCAACATACATATCTTTATGAGAAAAGTTTATTGTCAGTAGAGAATCAGACTGTAGAAGTCTATCGGTGGAATGATACAGATAAAAAATTGACTGCACAGAAACTGCGCAATGGGATGATTTTTACAGTGTGCGTTACAGAGCAGGAGATTAAACAGCCCCAGCAGAAAACGTTAATAGACTCTTTTTTGGTAATATTACTTATAATGTCAGGATTTGTTGCAGTGACAGTTTTCCTTACAAAAGCAATAGTAAGACTGATATATACAGACACAATGACACAAGTGGGAAATAAAACTGCATATAACGAGTGCGTTGATTTGTTATGCAAGCGGATAAGAGAAGGGGAACAAATTCATTTTCTGATTGTAGTTGCAGATATTAATGACTTGAAAAAAGTGAATGACACATATGGACATGAATATGGAGATAAACTGATACAAAGTGGAGCTGCCATCCTGAAAAAAGTATGGGGAAGTGATTACACTTACCGGATAGGCGGCGACGAATTTGCGATTGTGTGTTCAGATATGAAAATAGAATGTGCGAAGAAGAGGATACTATTATATGAAGAAGCAGTAGAAGACTATAATCGTCAGAATAATTGTGAAGAGTTAAATTTGCAAATGGCAATTGGAATGGCAGTATATAATCCTGAAACAGATGATGGTTATATGGCGGTGTTTCGTAGAGCAGATGGTGCCATGTATGAAGATAAAAAACAGAAAAAGATGAAATCAAAATAGGAATGGGAGATGGATAGTTATGGTATTTACTAATGAAAAATGTGTAGGCTGTAATAAATGTATCCGTTCTTGTCCGGTGCTTACTGCAAATGTTGCAGAGGATGAGAAAATCAATGTAAATGAAGATATGTGTATTCAATGTGGAGCATGTTTTGATAACTGTAGGCATGGTGCAAGAGATTTTGATGATGATACGAAAGCCTTTTTAAAAGACTTAAAAGGCGGAAAGAAGTTTTCTGTTATTGTGGCACCGGCATTTATTGCCAACTATCCCAAAGAGTACAAAAAGATATATGGCTATTTAAAATCCTTAGGAGTGGCTCATATTTATAGCGTAAGCTTTGGTGCAGATATTACTACATGGGCTTATATTAGTTATTTAAAAGAAACAGGGAAAACAGGATTAATCAGTCAACCATGTCCGGCAGTTGTTAATTACATTGAGAAATATCAGCCGGAACTTATTCCTATGTTGGTTCCATTACATAGTCCGATGATGGCAGAGGCTGTATATTTAAAGAAATACAAGAATGTTACAGAAGATTTGGTATTTTTAAGTCCTTGTATTGCGAAACGTTTAGAGATAAATGATAAAAATACAGGTGGATATGTAAAATATAATGTAACGTTTAAAAAATTGTTAGAAGCAATCGGCAATTCTTATATGATGGCAGAAGAAGTGGATGAAGAAAGCAGTTACGGACTTGGAGCTAGGTATCCTAAGCCGGGTGGACTTAAAGAATGCGTACATTTCTTTTTGGGTAATCAGACTGCTGTATTGCAGATTGAAGGTGAAGAAGAAGCTTATCATTTCTTACAAGAGTATGCAAAGCGTAAGGAAAACATGCCTTTTATGGTCGATATTTTGAATTGTCAAAAGGGTTGTATTCGTGGAACAGCTACGGATGATAAGATTGACGATATTGATGTGGAACTGGCTATAAATGAAATGAATAAGCTAGTAGTAAATGAAGCAAAACCGAACAAACATAACAAATACAATCCTTGGAATAGTGCATTGTCATTGGAAAAACGTTGGGACTATTTTTGCAAACAATTTCGTTTTTTAGATATTAATGATTTTAAAAGAAATTACACGGATAAAAGAGTAAAAGTATTAGTTCCGGGTAAGCAGGAGTTGGATGCAATTTTTATGGATATGCATAAAGAGACAGAAGCTTCCCGTCATATAGACTGTTCCTGCTGTGGGTATTCCACTTGTGAACTGATGGCAGCTGCCATTTATAATGGTGTCAATAAGAAAGAAAACTGTATCCATTACATCAAGGCATTAGCAGAAATAGAACGAGAAGAAATAGAAAAGATGCATGATGAGAATATTGAAGCACAGGCAGCCCGGAATGAAAAGATAAACCATATTATTGCAAACTTTGGTTTCTTAAATGAAGGGATAGTTGAATTGTCCAAAGTAAATAATATTACCGCAGAGGACGCTGCAAATGTGGCAGAGATAGTGAGTGAAATGATGCAGCAATGTGAGAGTATTACCAAAGCATTGGAACTATTTGCAGAGTTTTCGGATCTTTATGTCAAAGGTAATCAGGATATTGCCGGAATCGCGAACAAAACTAATTTATTGAGTTTGAATGCGAGTATAGAAGCCGCAAGAGCAGGAGAAATGGGAAAAGGCTTTGCAGTGGTTGCTGGTGAAATTAGAAGTCTGGCATCATCTACCAAGGAATTGATTGAAGCTAATGATAAACAAGCAGAGAATACATTGCCTAAAATTAAAGAAAGCATTGAGATGATAAAGGCTCTTTTGGATAGCATTTACTCAATGAATGCACGGGTAGTAAATATTGCAGCAACGACAGAAGAAATATCAGCTCAGAGTGATACAATTCGTGATTTATCGGATGGCATACAAGGTGAAGTAAACGCTATTTAGATAGGAGGATTAAAGTGTTATGAGAAAGAAGATGTTGTTAGTTGTATGTAGTGTTATTTTATGTATTTCCATCATTGGGTGTGGGGCGTCAAAAGAGAAAGAAAATAACAGTATACAAAGTGTAATAGAAGACAACAGTATAGAAGAGGTAACTGAAACCAATACTATCATTTCGCCACTTCCGGTTACTATTGACATTAACAATTTAGATAATTGTACGGTGGCGGTATCTTTGGAACAAGGAGATGCCTATGTGGATGATACAGGTGCTATGCAAATGGATGTAATAGTTTACACCTATGATTTGTATGACATGGTAGACATTGCTTCTTTAAAGGAAGGAGATGTTATTGTAATTCGGGAGCAGGAGGTAAAGATTACTTCGTTAGAAAGAAATGAAAAAGGACTTCTTATTAATGGAGGACTGGATAATGGAGGTTACGAATTTGGAACAGATGATACTACAGTCTGGTACGAATGCGGCTATAACGATGCAAAGTCTTATTATGAGTTGGGTGAGGTCACAATCCGAGTATCAGCAGATATGAATTTTTATGACAGCTCTGATTTGGATAAGGGAGAGGTTATGTATTATCCGGGCGATTTTCTGACCGACAAAGCAGGTATTGTGTATCATTTTGTACCGGGCAATACCAGCATTGTAATTGAGGATGGGATGATAATAGAAATGTATCGAAGTTATATGCCATAAATTAAAGCACCGAAGAAGAACGATATTATATATAGTGGTTGCTATAAGACATAGTATACAAACAGATAAGGCAAGAAAACGAGTGGTAAGTAGATTACCATTCGTTTTCTGCGTTTTAGGGAAAAAGCAAAAATTGCCCGATGAACGAGCAGAAAATAATGTGTGTTGGGTTATTTTCTGGACTATGATATTAAGAAGTCCGTTGATATGATTTATATGGAAAAGAGGTGTAAATCATGGATACAGACAGAAAAGATACCAATATTCAGATTGGGAAAAGATTAAGAGAAGCAAGAAGAAACATGAATATTGATAAGGCAGAAATTGCGGAAGTGCTTGGAGTTACAGTAGAATTGTTTATAAAGATGTGCCGGTGAATGATGACGATGATAATTCAACATTAGGAGATACTGATGTAGTCAAACCAGAGGATGACAAAAAGATGAAGTACCAAAAAAACGGAGATAGTAATACTACACTGTATTCATTCTTATGTTATTGAGTGGATTCGGACTCATTATCTATTCAGGTAAAAAGAGACTTTTGAAAAAGGAAAGTTAAATGAAATTATTTTACAGAATAATATGATGAGACGTTGTTTCTTCTTCTGAATGAGGAATTTCGTTATTCCTGTGCCTGTGGGAATAGAATTCATGATAACTAAGATTAATTAGTTGCGAAATACTTTGATTACTAATTGTGTCGCCAACTGAAAGGCGGTGGAATGAAGAGTTATATGGAAAGAGGTTTGCCCAACAATATGGTGCAAACCTCTCAGCTTTTCAGTATATGATAGGGAACTTCCTTGTCAACAGAAGGACCAGGGGCTTTCGACCAACCCAAACAACAATATTGCTAATTGTTATTATAAGAGAACAGATAACAGCGGTCAAATGAAATGTGAATGGAGGCAGATTATTTCTTGCCGGAATCCGCAATCTCTTCCAATGTACCAATGCTTTTAATAAAGTCCTGTTCAACCGGGGAAATGGTGTTTTCAAAGCGGTTCTTGTACTTGGTGTATTCGGCATGAGCCTTATCAAGTGCCTGTTTGTGGCTGATGTGACCGCTACTGGTAAGAATATCACGGCGGGTCATTTTCAGGTAATCGTCAATGGTTTCCAGCCAGTCCTTCATATACATTGGTTCCTGATTGAGAGCGTGTACCTCGGCGATATCAAGGTAGGCGGTAACTATTTTATTTAAAGCATCAAGTTCCTGCTGGGTAAGGTAGTTTTTTGCAATTTCTACATCGGAGCGACGGATGGTGTCACTAGCCCATGAGGTAAGTCCCATATTATCTTTTTCAGCATCGGCACGCTGGTAAATAACTTCTGCGGCTGTGTGCTTGTGTGCTGCCCAGTGCATCTTATTCTGCACCTGCTTGAAGAATAGGATGGAGCTTTCTGCACTAGGATCGTAATCAATGCTGGTAGCATAGATTTCCAAAACTTTTCTCCAAAATACTTTTTCAGAGGAACGGATGTCTCTGATACGGGCAAGCAATTCATCAAAATAATTGCCTCCGCCAAGTCTCTTTAAGCGGTCATCATCCAATGCAAACCCCTTTTTCATATATTCCTTTAATATTCCCATTGCCCAGATACGGAACTGTGTACCACGGTGGGATTTTACACGGTAGCCTACGGAGATGATTACATCAAGATTGTAGTAATCGACATGGTAGGTTTTTCCGTCGGCGGCAGTTGTTGCAAAATTTGCAACAACTGAAATGCGCTGTAATTCTCCCTCTTCAAAAATATTTTTGATGTGACGTGATATCGTTGATTTGTCACGCTGAAACAGTTCCGCCATCTGGTCGATGGATAACCACACAGTATCATCCTCAAAGGTGGTTTCTATTTTCGTCAAACCGTCTTCGGTTGTGTACATAATAATATTGGAATGGTTCATATACGGAGTCCTCCTATGTTGGTGTATCATTTTTCTTCGCTCTGCTCTTATACACATTGTACTGGTTCTTACACTGTGGTGAGCAGAATTCCATATTTGGTCTGGTGGCAACAAAAGCTTTGCCACAGTGCTTACATACCTTCATGCTGGATTTCTCATCCGTCAGCATAAAGGAAAACATCATCTGTACACATAACAATAAGGAATTGAAGTCCCAGACAATGGTAGGGCGTTCCCGTAGCTCAATGCGGTAGGTAGGTGCAACTCCGCCGAAAGCAGCCATTCCCTGACGATACAGGTTACGTTCATTCTCATCCAGTCTGTC
>JBGVOM010000045.1:0-11055 GCA_045126515.1 Lachnospiraceae bacterium | reverse complement strand
TTAAGAAGAACAGTGGTAAGAATAAAGGTATTAGACATGCATTGACATTAGAACAGCAGAAAGCCTTTATTGATGAAGTAAAATACTCGCCGGAGTATAGCCACTGGTATCCATTGTTCGTAACACTTCTTGGAACCGGAATGAGAATCGGAGAATGCATTGGAATCAGATGGAAAGACGTTGATTTCAAGAATCGTAGTATTAGTGTAAACCATGCGGTTACTTACTACACAAGAAAAGGAACAGCTTGTTTCGGAGTATCGTTGCCAAAGACAGAAGCTGGTGTAAGAAATATTCCATTGATTGACCCTGTATATGAAGCCTTGCAGAATGAATATGACAGACAGAAGCGAGACGGATTTTGTACAGTGGAACTAGATGGTATGACCGGATTCATTTTTAGCAATAAACTTGGTTCTCTTCATAATCCACATTGTATCAATTCGGCACTTAGACGAGTGACGGAGAGTCACAATGCAAGAGAAATCGTTGAAGCGAAACGAGAGCACAGAGAGCCTGTGATTATTCCCAAGTTTTCAGCACATCATTTGAGACATACATTCTGCTCAAGATTGTGTGAAGCGGAATTGAATGTGAAAATCATTCAGCAAATCATGGGACACAAGAATGTAGAAACCACATTGGACATTTACACAGAAGTTTCATTTGAAAGACAGCAGAATGCTTTGGATGAATTATCAAAGAGAATCAATTTCATCTAAGGTAAAGGATGGGAAGAAAAAGTTCTCATTCCATAGTAGAGGAACTACAACAAAAATACCCCAGGTACAACGCAAGGTGCAACAAATAGCACTTGTAATATGTAGAGATATGGGGTAATATGAAGACTAGCAAAAACGTTAAAAACGCAGTAATAATGCGATATACAGAGTTGTGAAGACCTATCTATCAGTCTTCCCGACGATGAAGTCACTTGATAAGTAAGTATTCCGAAAAGTTAGAATGTATTCCGACAGACTTCAAGAAATTGGCGATGGATAACGGAATACGAAGGAATATGGAGTTTTGTCGGATTCATTTGGAATCATATGCAAAGCAAAAGTTAATAGAATAACCTCGAGGAACAACCCTCGAAAAGATAGAGAGACATTTCGTATTTAGTCGTCAGACTAATGTGAAATGTCTCTTTTTGCGTGATAAGCAAGAAAAACAGAAAACGAGCAGACGATGTTGCTTGAAACAAATTGGCTGTGAGGTTTTCTGTTTGGCGCGCAACGCGACAGTGGCGGATGCGAAGCATCTGACACTTGCTTATCACAGGCGTTTTACATGATTTCAAAAAGGAGGACAAAGAAATGGCGCACAAGCGTAAAACAGTAACAGATTTGGAGCAACGAGTAGTTGAGAGGAAAAAGAAGTATGTACGGTATCAGGAGGGAGCGGAACTGTATTCCATGGGAATAAATACCTTCCGTGAAATTGCCAGAGATGCAAAGGCGACGGTCCGCATTAAGGGTATTGTACTGGTAAACATTGAGATTTTTGAAGAATATTTAGAATTATTTAAGGAGGGTTTTTAAATGGGTAAAGTAATCGCAATAGCAAATCAAAAGGGTGGCGTGGGAAAGACCACCACAACAGTAAATTTGGGAATGGGTCTAGCGGCAGAAGGTAAGAAAGTGCTTCTTATTGATGCGGACCCTCAGGGAAGCTTGACGATAAGTCTTGGCTATCATGAACCGGATGCATTGGAGCAGACCATAACAAATGCACTGATAAATGAAATTAGTGATGAAGATTATGATGTGGAGGCTTGCATCATCCATCACAAAAAGAATGTGGATTTGATAGCTGCCAATATTGAATTATCCGGTATGGAAAATACGATGGTTCATGTGATGAGTAGAGAACGAGTGCTTAAAGGATATGTGGATAAGGTAAAGGACAATTATGACTTTGTGTTGATTGACTGTATGCCGTCACATGGAATGCTGACTATCAATGCACTGACTTGTGCAGATTCGGTGCTGATACCGGTACAAGCGGCGTATTTACCGGTCAAAGGTTTGCAGGAACTGATTAAGACCATTATGAGTGTAAAGCGTCGTATTAATCAGAAACTCACAATAGAGGGCATCTTGCTGACGATGGTGGATAGCAGGACCAATCTGGCAAAAGAGATTTCGCTTTTGGTGTATGACACTTATGCATCCAGAATCAAGGTGTTTGATATTGAGATTCCGTCTTCGGTGCGTGCCAGTGAGACGAGTTATCGTGGAAACAGTATTTATGAGCATGACCCAAAGGGTAAGGTGGCATTTGCCTAATGGTGTAGAGTCATATAGGGAAGGTTGTAAGCATATCAATCTGGCAGCTAATGTTTGTGGATATACGCCTTTGAACTTAGGAAAAATTATAAAAGATGGAGTATTGTCTGATATCCCAAGCATACATAGGATTACGATTGATGGTGCAACGATGCGGAAGAAACTTAAAGAAGAACATGAACGATTGTAATAGGGATAAAATGTATGGCATATACTATTCATAAAAAGAAAATCCGAGAATGAACTAAAAAAACGACATAAAATATATCGAAATCACAATTGGATGTTGATTTTCTGTAAAATTAATGATAATATATGTGTACTAGGAGGAATGAACTATGGCAAATCGTATCGTGAGAATAGAAAGTATAACAATTGAAAATTTTAAGAATGTTACACAGGGAACACTTGATTTTGAGAATAAGCGTAAGGATTATAAGGCAAGTGTATTGGGACTTTATGGTCAGAATGGTTCCGGCAAGACGGCATTGATTGATGCGATACAGTTGCTTAAGTTCGCATTATGTGGCAAGGTAATTCCTAATAAATACGCCGACTATATTAATGTCGATGCAGAATATGCAACGTTAAAGTATGAGTTTGTGGTTCGGTATGCAGAAATCGTCTATAGCGCATGGTATCAGTTTTCTATGAGAAAAGTTATAGATGAAAGTGCAGTAAACCCTGATGAAAATACAAATTCGAATGTAACCACAAAAGTGGAAATGTTTGATGAGGTTTTATCATTCTCTTATGAGTCTAAGACGGATAAGATGCGTAAAGCACCATTGATTGATACACGTACAGATGAGCTTTTTGCACCAAAGGCAAAGATGCTGGAATTGGTTGGCGTTGATAAAGAGAAGTACATGGATTTACTTGTTACAAAGAGATTAACCAAGGCAACTTCCAGAAGCTTTATCTTTTCTAGAGAGTTGATTAATCAGTATCGCAAGAATTGTAAAAACGAACTTTATATGAAATTGATTGAAGGCTTGTATACTTTTGGAAATAGAGAGTTATTTATCATTGATACAGAAAGTATCGGATTGATTAGTTTGAACACTCTTCCTTTGACTTTTAAATATAGACACGGTGTGTCTGAAACATATGGAAGTTTACTTCTTTCTCTGAATGGTCCTACGCTGATTCCGGAAGATATGTATGGTGTTGTAGAGAATGTAATAGAGAATATGAATATTGTTCTGGAACAATTGGTCCCTGGACTTAGAATTGGTGTAGTGGATTTAGGATCGACAATGACCAAGGACGGAAAGATTGCTAAGCAGATTCAGCTTATGTCTTTAAAAAACAACAAGCAGATTCCATTCTGTTATGAGTCAGAGGGCATTAAGAAAATAGTGTCTGTGTTGCAACTTTTGATTGTAGTTTACAATAATCCATCTGTCACTGTTGCAATCGATGAGTTGGACGGTGGTGTGTTTGAGTATTTGCTTGGCGAGATGTTGAATATTATTTCTGAAAAAGGAAAAGGTCAATTGATTTTTACATCTCACAACCTTAGACCATTAGAAACCATCGATAAGGGATTTATTGCTTTTACAACAACGAATCCAAAGATGAGATATATTCGTCTTACTAACGTTAAAGGTACGAATAACCTTCGTGATTTCTATTACAGAGACATTGTGTTAGGAGAGCAGAGCGAACAAGTGTATAACCCTACCAACAATTTTGAAATCGCTTTGGCGTTTAGAGAGGCAGGTGAAGCATTTGGCTCGTAGAAAAGTTGTTTTTGTTATTGTAGAAGGAGCATCTGATGAAACCGCATTAGGTATTGCGTTGAATCAGGTATTTGATAGAGAATCCGTGCATGTTCATATTATGCATGGGGACATTACAACCAGAGTCGGTGTCAATTCACAAAATATTGTGGCTAAGGTTGGTAATGAAGTAAAAGCGTATGCAACATCGAATCACTATAAACCGACTGACTTTAAGCAGATAATTCATATCGTCGATACGGATGCGGCTTATCTTGCAGAGGATAAGGTCTTGGAGGATTCTGCATGCGTTGAATTGTCTTATCAGGATGACGGCATTCATACGAATGATGTGAGCAAAGTGATTGCCAGAAATAAACAGAAGACCGATAATTTGTACCGCTTGAGAAGCTGTGGAAATATCTGGGGTGTTCCATACCGTGTGTATTATATGTCCTGCAATTTGGATCATGTGCTGTATGATAAGCGAAACAGTACAGATGAAGAAAAGGAAAATGATGCATATGCATTTGCGAAGAAGTACAAGAATGACGTGGTTGCGTTTATGAATTACATGTGTGAATCTGCCTTTTCTGTAAAAGGTGATTTCAAGGATTCCTGGGAGTTCATAGAAAAGGATATGCGTTCAATAGAGAGATATACGAATCTACCGATTTGTTTGGAAAGCGAAATGCAGGAGAAGGAAACTGCTATAGAATAATTGTTATACCCATTATACCCACGACTTAAATTTGTGTTGGGTATAATGGGTATAACGCAATCTCGAGTTTTCTTGTAACGGTAAAGTTTAGAAGTGGCAATGAGATTGTAACAAAGACATTGTATCTGCAGGTTGCAGTGAACGAATGGGAGGATGAGGCTGATGAGTAAAATCAAGAGAATTGCATTTTATATGGTAATGGTGTTGTGTTTATTCTTTGGTATGTCAGTTTCAGTGCTTGCAGATGATTTAGGAGATACGGGCAGTACAGACCAAGGTAATATTGGCGGTATGGTGACACAGTCAAAAAGACATTTACAACATCAGATACCAATTCTTATTTTGATATGTATTATAAAATGTCAGAGAGTGAAAAAGATGTGTTGTATTATCTGATCGTGGTAAAGGATTTTGCAGGAAATACCACAAAAAAAACTTGTAAGCCAACAAAGTATGCTTACGTGGTTCCATACAAGTATTGAGAGAAATTCATATGAGTAAAAGAGATAGGCTTGGAGTTTTTCAAGCCTATTATTCTTCTATGAAAATTGGGACTTTGGTAGTATAATTGAAGTATCAGCTTGGGGAGGCATAAGATATGGCAGAGGCAAAGTTAGAACGAAACAGAGAGATTTATGAAGCAAGAGAAAGAGGTGCTTCTTTTAGTGAATTAGGGCGCGAATATGGTGTTACAAGTAGCTGCATAAAGACCATATATGAACGTGAGAAGAAGAAAGAAGAACTTAAGCAACATAAATATTTTAATATATTAATGTCTCTGACTGATAACGAGGAAATGATTACAAGAACAATTACTGTGCTTGAGAGAAACAAGCTTAATTCAGACGAAGCGATTCTAAATGTGACGAGGAAAGAGTTGCTCAAGTGCAGAAATTGTGGTGAAGTAATGATTGGTTTGATTTTAAGAATTGCTGAGAGTATCCGAAAGGAACAATAAATCTGCAGAAGGAGGTCGCATGGCTTACGAGTTGGAAAGATTTATAGTCGCACAAGAAAGAGATTATGCGACTGCGTTAAAAGAAATTAAGAGTGGATGTAAGCGTTCTCATTGGATGTGGTATATATTTCCACAGATATCTGGCTTAGGACATAGCCCGATAGCAAAGAAATATGAAATTGTTGATTTGGGTGAAGCAAAGGCGTATATGGAAAATGCTTATCTTAGAAATAATCTTGTAGAGATAAGCAAGGCATTACTTGAATGTGGTAATGATGATATAGAGGATATTATGGGTTTTCCAGATAATCTTAAGTTATGCTCATCTATGACCTTGTTTGAGTTAGTAGCACCAGAGGTAAAGGTATTTGGTGAGGTGCTGGATGGATCAGTCTGGATTATTGTAAAAGTGTGTAAGCAAATAAGAAAATGTGAGTGAGCCTGCGGGTATTAGGAGAAATCCTGATGTCCGTAGGTTTTTTTGTATGAGCGTCCGGGGGCATGATACCACTTCGAGCGTGTTTTCATTTTAAATTTTGAAAAATGATACCTTTGTGTATAATACACATATTTCATGGGGGATTTGAAAAGATTCCTTTTTTATCGTCAAATTTTATCAAGGCATATCTTTTAGCAAAATAATAAAAAATTGCCAAAAGATATGTTGATAATTTTTGCTTTTTTGATTACAATATATCTAACGGCAAAAGAATTAAAAAATGCAGAAAGATGTGGAGGCGATAAAATGTGGTATGAAGATGTCGTTTGCCAATTGAATAAAGAACAAGTATATACAAGGCAACAGATATATGAAGCATTAGTTAATGAAAAACCCGAGCTAACATATAATTCTTTTAAATGGATTATTTCAAAAATGGTTGATAATGGAATTATTTCCAGAAAGCAACGTGGAGAATATGTTTTACAGAGTAATCCAATTTCAGAGAAACAAATTTATAAGCCATTAATGAATGAGCAACTTCAGGAGATTATTGAAAAGATAGAAGCGAGATTTCCACATGTGAATTTTGTATGCTTTGCAAGTATTCAGTTAAATGAATTTTTGAATCATTTGATTGGAAGAAATACAATTTTTGTTATGGTTGAAAAGTATGCCCTTGACTTTGTTTTTCGTTTCCTGCAGGAAGAAACTACCTTGAATATTTTATTAAAACCAAGTGAAAAGGAATGGGATGCATATTGTACCGGAGATAACATTGTAATGCTTAATTTAGTTAGTGAATCGCCAAAGAGCATAGATGAGTATCACGGGATGTGTATTGAACAGTTATTGGTAGATATTGTTGCTGAAAAAAACTTTCAGTATCTGTATAGCAGAAGCGAATTGCCATATATTTTTAAAAATGCTGACAAATCCTATTTGATAGATTATGTAAGGCTTTTGCGCTATGCGAGAAGAAGAGGCAAAGCAGATGAAGTAAAAAAATACATTGGAGGGTATGAGGGTGCTTACACAAGATAATTTTACAAAAGAGAATATAGAGAGATTACAAAAGATAAGCGGAAATGATCCGTCATTATTGGAAAAAACAGTATATGCATTTGGATTGTTGGAGGCAATATCAAAGGTAGGAATGCCATTTATATTTAAAGGTGGTACCTGTTTGATGCTTTTGCTTGATAAGCCAAGAAGACTTTCTACGGATATTGATATCATTGTTGAGCCAGGAACAGATGTGGAGTCTTTTATTCAGAAAGCAGGTCAGATATTTCCATTCAAAAGCCAGGAAGAGGATATCAGAAAAGGCAGAAATAACATTGAAAAGAGACATTATGAATTTACATATGACTCGCCAATTAATGACAAACCTTTAGTTATATTATTGGATATTCTGTTTGAAGAGAATCATTATCAAACTCTTTTGGAAAAGCCAATTAAACATGATTTGCTTTTGACTGATGGTGAAGATTTGACAGTGAGAATTCCTGATGTGAATAGTATTCTTGGAGACAAACTTACAGCTTTTGCACCACATACTACCGGAATACGATTTGGTGTAGATAAAGAGCTTGAAATCATAAAGCAATTATATGACTGTTATACCCTTTCTAGAGAAATGACGAATTATGTTGAAGTGCGTGAAGTATATAAGTCCGTGGCAGTGACAGAGCTGGGTTATAGAGGAATGGACTATAGTGTTAATATTGTTCTTAGAGATACAATCAGCAGTTGTTTCTGCATTATTGCAAAGGGTGGCATTGATAAGGCAGAATATACATATTTTGCAGATGGAATCCGTAGGATAGGCGGTCATATTTATAGTGAAAGATTCAATGGTGAGCTTGCAGCATATATTGCTTGTGAAGTGTTGTATTTAGCAGCTTGCATGTATTCTGATGCTGAGTATGTGGTTATTGATAATCCAGAAGAATACATAAATGATAAGCTCAGCTTCAAAGGGGCAAGAGGGATTAATTATTTGAGAAAGGTTAATCTGAAAAGCTATGCTTATGTGGCTGCTGCGGTAAGGCTGCTGGGTGATGAAGTGGAAGAGGTTGTGTATTCGTTTGAGGAGTATTTGAAAGACATATAAAATTTGTTAATGATGAAGAGAGGGTGGTATACGTGTCAAAATTAATAGATATACCAGAAGGTACTGATATTATTGATGTAAAAAAGAAAATGAATAGGATGTTGTCAGTTGCAAGAAATGAATCAAAACCTACGACTTGCATTTTATGTGGCAAACCAAAAACAAGCTTTTGTAATTCTCATTCAGTTCCACAAGCGTAAAACAGTAACAGATTTAGAGCAACGAGTAGTCGAGAGAAAAAAGAAGTATGTACGGTATCAGGAGGGAGCGGAACTGTATTCTATGGGAATAAATACCTTCCGTGAGATTGCAAGGATGAAGATTTTAAGGAAATTAGATTAATGAATTAAAATATGTCACGCGTGACAATTTTGTTGCATAAATCTTAAAAACATGTTATTAATAACAATATAGAAATAAATGCATTAAAATATGTCATACATAACAATTTGGTGCATAATTTTATGGCTATACAATTGAGGACCCTAAATATGTAGACTCTATTTATACTCCAGTGGGTGAGATTAGTGAAATAACTATCACTGATGAGGAATTAATGGGTGTGGCCTTTACTCCAAGTCGAATTGACTTTTCAAAAGTTCTTATCAACGGAATACCTCTTAATGAAGTTGAAACCCTTAAAAACGATGCTAACCTAATAGAAGACGGTGGAGATGACTTCTTTAAAATTTCTGTAGCAGATTATACAACTTTAACTGTACGCTATAATAACAAAGGAGAAATATACATTATTTTTCTTACAAGACAACAGTATTCATTAAGATAAAAGCCAATACAGTAAATTTCATAAAATAAAAGGCAAAATAGGTGAAAGCCTGCTTACGCAAAGCTATAGTGACTAAGTTGTTTACAATATGTCAGTTACATTTATGATTAATCAGTACCACCAGCTAAGCTGGTGGTACTGATTTGAAAATTAAATATGTTTACAGCAGGTCCCTAAGTGCCGGTGGCACTTGTTTAGCGACGACCGAAGTGGAACGAAGACAGCTGCGGGTTCATGCTGTCAACATATTGGAACAATCGCGACAAACTGGGAATTATTCCTACAATTTCGGTTGAAAATATTCGGATAAGAGAATATAATTAATACGATATTTGGTATTTAGCGATGGCGACAAAGTAGTATTGGAGGAAAGGGCGAAAGTCCTCTATACAGAGATGGATTTTTTATCACGAATACTGAGCTTGGGTGAAAAACTGGGACAAAAGAAGATTAACTTAGAGCCAAGTTCGGAATGTAGAAAATTGCGCGAGTTTCAGGAAAAACTGGATTCTTTATTAGAAGGAAAGAATTATGTGGCTAGAAGTGAGTATTCTTATTTAATTCCTGAATATAAAGAAACTGTTGAATTCTTCAGGGTTTTGCAAAACAGCAAGATGCTGAAGCGTTATTGTGCCCAGAATGGATATGAGGAGAAAACGGTTCTGCATGTAATAGAATTGTACGACCACCTCGAAGAGAAAATTGATGATGCAAACGAGTTATTTATTAACAACCAGATGCTAGTTGAGAAAGAATATCTCGATAATATTTTGAAGGATGTTGATCCGGTAATTATGCTTGATGCGGATCAAAGAAAAGTAATTCTTACAGACGAGGATTATTGCTTGGTAATTGCAGGAGCCGGGGCTGGAAAGACAACAACAGTAGCAGCGAAAGTTAAATATTTGGTTGAAAAGAAGGGAATAGAGCCAAGAGATATTTTGGTAATATCTTTTACAAATAAAGCTGTAGGAGAACTGCGCGATAAAATAAACAAGGATCTACATATAGATTGTCCTATTGCAACATTCCATTCAACCGGAAATGCGATTTTAAGAATAAATGACCCCGAGCCATTAAACATCTTTGACGGTTCAAAACTGTATTTTCTTTTACAAGATTATTTTAAACAATCAATTCTTACAAATGAGGCATTAGTTAATAACCTCATTATGTTCTTTGCATCTTATTTTGAGGCTCCTTACGAAGGGACTGATTTGAATGAATTCTTTAATAAAACTGCAAAGGCTAACTATACAACTATGCGAAGTGAATTGGATGAATTCCGTAGAGAGGTAGTTGACGCTAGAACAAAGAAAAAGATTACAATTCAAAATGAAGTATTACGGTCCTATCAGGAAGTTCAAATAGCGAACTTTTTGTATCTCAATAATATTGATTATGAGTATGAACCAATTTATCCATATAATATTACTTTTTCAAGGAAACCATATACTCCTGACTTTGTGATTAGGCAGGGGGATAAGATTGCTTATATTGAGCACTTCGGGGTAACTGAAGATGGACATAATAACAGATTCTCAGAGGAAGAATTAGAAAGATACAAGCATAGTGTAAATGATAAAGTAAAGCTTCATAGAGACCACGGAACAACTTTAATATATACATTTTCAGAGTTTAAAGACAAAAGAAATCTACTAAAGCATTTGCAAGAAAAGCTTGAAGCTGCTGGATTTGAATTAACTCCAAGGTCAAATAAGGAAATCATGGATAAGCTTATTTCTTCGGAGGAATCTAGGTATGTACGTAAGCTTGTCAATTTGATTTGCAGGTTTATAACTAACTTTAAAACCAATGGCTTCGATGCAGACGAGTTCGATCGAATGTATCATTCTACAACCAATGTAAGATCAAGATTGTTTTTGAATATTTGCCAAGATTGTTACTTGGAATACCAGAGGTATTTGAAGGAAAATAATGCTGTAGATTTTGAAGATATGATAAACGAATCTGCAAGAGTATTGCGTCAAGTAAAGGAGATGAAGGAGAAACTTCACTTCA
>JBGVOM010000044.1:0-6152 GCA_045126515.1 Lachnospiraceae bacterium | reverse complement strand
TGTGCAGGATCACCTGCCCAATCTACTTCAATCTGTTCCCCCGGCTTACGTGGGATATGCATTGTAGCACGTCGCTTTTCTTCATTCATCTGGATGTGATAGCAGAACTGGGAATACATAAGTGGCTCATCGCCATTCATTCGGCATTCTTCACAGTATTCCACCCAAAGGAGCTTTTTGTTTACTCCGTTACGGAGCAGTTCCTTTCGGATGTAATCATAGTCCGGCAACCTTTTATTGGCTGTCGTTTTAGTCTTAGGAAAAAGTAATTCCTCAAGACGAGCATCGGTCATTTCTGGTTCAAGTGGCCAAGAGATTTTTGATTCTTTGGCTTTCCTTAGAACCTTTGACACGGTGTTTCTGGACACACCGCAACTTTCAGCGATGGTCCGTTCACTAATCATCAGACTTTGCAGGCGGATGATTTCACGATATTTGGTCATTGTTTTGACCTCCTTCATCTGTATTTGCACCAAAGGTGCATAAATACAGTATAAAGGATAATTAATAAGGTGGCTCTGAGAACCCGGAATGGTGGCTCTCAAACTCCGGACTACTGGCTCAAACTAGCCCGGAATACTCATGTGTACATAACGGTAAAAGAGAGTCGGGATATGCAGATAGAAAATAAGAAAGATACAGACAAAAAGATTTCTGATGATAAAACTGATAGGGAAGCGGAACGAAAAGAAGATAAGAAATTGCAGGGGCAAAGAGAAAGAAGAAAATTTGCTGATGATATTGCAGAGTATGTTGGTAAGTATATAGCACATATTTCAAAATACTATTATGCATCCAAGTTTACTGAAATGATAGATGAAAGTTTTAGACAGGCAAAAGACAAATTATGTGATGTTGAGAGAGAACTTTTGCTAGAAAATAAAAAAATGGATAAAGTAGAACATGATGCTGATTAATTTCTTCAGTTGGAGTTTGAAAGAGAACATTTATTAGATAAAAAGGTAATTTTCGAAAGAAAGTATAACGAACAATTAAAAGAAAAAGAAAGAAATTCACATGAAGGTAATAGAATCGAAGCAAATGAGTGTTATTTTATATTAAGGACAAAACTTTTTAATATTGCAGAGGCAAATAAAATGTTATGTCAAATAGATGTATTACATAAAGAAATGTTTAGACATTTGAAGGATATGGATGAAGATTGGTTGGAAAAAAATATTGATGTACTTATAAAGAAATACAACAAATTCAAGGTTAACTTTGAAATGGAATCAAATAAAAATATTCCTAAATAATAAATAATGCTTACAAATAGGATTTAGTTTTTTAGCTGACTTTTTGCTTGTAGTTGGATATGTTGTTTTCACAGCAGAACGAGCGTGGTTAAAGTAAATGTAACAAAAGGCTATGAAGTTCTGAACAATTGCAGATTATATAAATATAATATACAGTGTATAATGTAGAAAAGTGGTGTTACTAATCAAAATAAGTTTTTATGAGAAATCAGTTAATTCTATAAATTGATGAATGATATAAATGAAAAGTATGAATTTTAGAACAATATGAGTATTACAGTTTTACTGTTTTGTACCTGGGTGGTAGAAAAACAAACAGTACAGCGAAAAAAAACGAAAAAATGGTAATTTAATAATATACTGAAAAATTTCAGTATATTATTTTTATCATAAACATACCATAATTTATAATGGATTTGTTTATAGATTTTGGTGGTGTGATTATGGTATGTTATGAACCTTTATGGGAACATATGAAAAAAATTAATGTGACTACATATACATTGATTTATAAATATGGCTTTAGTTCAAAAACGATTTACAATTTAAAACATAATAAAGGAATTACAGTCGACACTTTAGAGAAACTGTGTATATGTATGAGACACAATGTATAGGTGAGATAGAAAAGGATTATCAGAACACTCTTTCAAAATGTACACAGATAACTTATGAGTCATACAAAAAAGTGAAACTCAGCCGAAAACTGATAGGCTTTCTGCTGAAAGCGTTAGCTCCTTTGATGTAAGAATCATGTGTTATATAATGAAGGTGTGTTATAGAGAAAGGGTAAAAGGTATATATGGGAAAAACATTATATGTTACTGATCTGGATGGAACGTTGATGCATAATGACAAAACTTTATCGACTTTTACAATTGATACCTTGAATCAGTTGATTGATCAGGGGATGCTGATAACGTATGCAACGGCAAGAACATTTCAGAGTGCGTGGGAAATTACTAAGGATATACATTTTAATATGCCTGTCATCACTAGAAACGGAACAGTGTTTGCAAATCAGATACTAAAGAAAGAGACAGAGATTTCTTTTTTTTCAAAAGATCAGGTAGTTAGACTTGCAAATATCTTATCAGGGATAATTGACAGAATAGGTTTTGTCAGTGCATATAGTAATGGACAGATGACCAAGTCATATCATGATGGAGATATGGGCAAAGGATTAAGAAAGTATATTGATGAACATGCTTCTGATAAGAGAATGAGGGCACTTAGTGAAGGTGACAATCTGTTTCATGGGGATGTGACTTATGTGACATTGATTGAAGAAAAGAATGTGTTGCAGCCTGTCTATGACCTAATTAAGGATGCAGATGATCTGGAGACTGTTTTTCAAAAAGATATTTATGGCGATGAGTATTGGTTGGAGATATGTCCAAAGAACGCCACAAAAGCCAAAGCAGTGCTTGAGTTAAAAGAAAGGTTTGGATGTGAGAGAGTTGTGGTGTTTGGAGATTCGATGAACGACCTTTCGATGTTTGGTATTGCAGATGAGTCTTGTGCTGTGGAAAATGCCTTAAAAGAAGTAAAAGATGTTGCTACTACGATTATTCCTGACAATGAAAATGACGGTGTGGCAAAATATTTATCACAGTTTTTGAGGATATAGAAAAAGTGGGATATCGCACTAAGTTAATGAGATATCCCACTTTTAAATTGCAACTATAACGATGCACCAAAATCACTCACTACAATCTGACCTGTAAGAGCTCTTGAATTATCTGATGCGAAGAATTCGATAATGTTTGCTACATCTTCTGCCATACAAGGCTTAAGCTTGAGGTCGCCATGCTTATTCATAGCACCCATCATACGCATATCAAGTGCTTCCGGCTTCATACCTGCTGTCATAGGTGTAACAATTGTACCAGGACAAATAGCATTACAACGTATGTATTTGTCAGCCATAAGAAGAGCAGTGTGCTTTGTGATTCCGATGATAGCAGATTTAGTTGATACATAAGCTGCACCGCCACCGCCGTTCACACCGGCTACGGAAGCTACATTCACAATAGAAGCCCCTTCCTTCATATACTCAAGTGCTGCACGTATACACTGCATAGTACCGACCTGATTGATAGATATGATTTTCTGAATCTCTACATCATCGAACTTGTCAACAGGAGCAAGTCCTGTATCAAGGACACCTGCATTATTCACAAGAACATCAATACCTCCAAACTTGTCTACAGCTGCTTTCATAAGGTTCTTACAATCTTCATCCTTTGAGATATCAGTTGGAACTGTAAGGACATTTCCGCCTGCCTCTTCAATCTTCTTTGCAACCTCATCAAGAGCCGCCTGTCTGCGGGCACTTATAACAACATTTGCACCATCTTTTGCAAGAAGAAGTGCTGTCGCAGCGCCTACACCTGAGTTACCACCTGTGACTACAATAGTCTTTCCTTTTAAATTCATTGTAAACCCTCCAATATATAATTTTATAACAAAATTATACTACATTACAGTGGCTGTATTCAAGTAAAATATTCATACACGGGTCTTTGACACTTGATTTTTTTACATTTTAATACAAATCCTTTATTTAAGCCATTCTGGGCTTATTTTTTTGTCAAATTTTATGATTTTATACGTGCTCTTTTGTACTCTTTGTGGTATAATATAAGAAAAGCCATATTGGAGGATAATTCTTATGTATATATGTATTACTGGCAGCAAAAATAACAAAGATGTTTATATCAAACAATCTTACCGCAAAGATAACGGAAAGACTTCTTCCCGCATCTATAAGAAACTCGGAAAATACATCGATCTTTTAGAACAGTTTTCCGGAGACGAAAAAGAAATGATGGCATGGGCTAAAAAGGAAGCCGAAAAAGAAACAAATCTTTTTAACCAGAGAAAAGAGAAAGTATCCGTTTCTTTTTCACCTCTTTCACGCATTCCATTGGAGGAAGATAGATTTTTTAATGTCGGATATCTGTTTTTACAGCAGCTCTGTAGCGAATTAAGACTGGATAACATCTGCAGAAACATTCGTACCCGCCATAAATTCAATTATGATTTTCATGCCATCTTTACAGATTTGATTTATGCCAGAATTCTTTCCCCATCCAGTAAACTGAGCAGCTATTCTTATTGCCAGTCTCTCTTGGAACCACCAAAATATTCTCTTCAAAATCTGTATCGCGCACTCTCTGTTATTGCACAGGAATCCGATTTCATACAAGAAGAGCTTTACAAGAACTCTAACTTCATACATCCAAGAAATCAACGTATCCTCTATTATGACTGCACGAATTACTACTTTGAAATTGAAGAAGAAGACAGCATCAAAAAGTATGGAAAAAGCAAAGAGAACCGTCCAAACCCGATTGTTACTATGGGCTTGTTTATGGATGCAGATGGCATTCCTTTAGCCTTTGACATTTTTCCCGGAAATCAGAATGAGCAGACAACATTAAAACCATTAGAGAAAAAAATTCTTCAGGATTTTAACTGCAGCGATTTTATATTTTGTTCCGATGCGGGTCTCGGCAGTGCAGACAACCGACGTTTTAACAGCATTGGAAATCGTTCATACATCATCACGCACTCTTTGAAAAAAATGAAAAAAGAGGATCGTGATATTGCCATGAATCCAACACAGTTCCGAAAAACAGGAACAACTTCATTTGTTGATCTTCGCACTTTGGATGAAACAGATGAAGAGGTTTTCAACTCTATCTATTACAAGGAAGTTCCCGTTGTTACAGGAGACATGGATGAGACCCTCATTGTCACCTACTCTCCTAAATATAAGGCATATCAGAGAAAAGTACGTGCCCGTCAGATTGAACGTGCAGAAAAGCTTATTGCCTCTCCGGGTTCAAAGCGAAAAGGAAAAAATCAAAACGACCCTATGCGCTTTGTCAAAAAGACATTAGTCACTACTGATGGCGAGATTGCTGAAAATCAGGTCTATGGGCTTGATGAAGAGTTGATTCGAAAAGAAGAGTTATATGATGGCTTCTATGCTGTTATCACAAATCTTGAAGGAGATATCAATGAGATTATAAAAATCAACAAACAACGCTGGGAGATTGAAGAAAACTTCCGTATTATGAAGACGGAATTCGAAGCACGGCCTGTGTACGTTAGAAGAGATGACCGTATCAAGGCTCATTTTATGACATGTTATATCAGCCTGCTTCTCTATCGTCTGCTTGAGAAAAAACTTGAATCAGAATTCACCTGCAGCCAGATATTGGAAATCTTAAGAAATATGAATGTGACACTGTTGTCAAAAGACGGTGGATATATACCATCGTATAAACGCACAAAACTTACCGATGCTTTACACAATGCATTCGGATTTAGGACAGACTTTGAATTTCTCTCAAAAGCTTTCATGCGAACCATCATAAAACAAACAAAACAGATTAAATAGCATAATCAAAAAAATAGCACATATCGCTACGAACAAAAAAACAGCCGCAACCCTTGAAAATAGTAGGGTTGTGACTGTTTTATTCTTTTCCAAGTGTCAAAGATGGGAATATAACACAAGAAAGTGTGTATTTCAAGGAATTTTGTCGGAATAATTGACAAAACTATCATATATGATAAAATTGTAGCATGGTTAGAATAGAAAATATCCGAAAATCATTCGGCAGAAAGCAGGTGCTGAGAGGGTGTTCTTTCTCAGCAGATATGGGCGAATGTATCGGTATTGTAGGCATTAACGGCTCCGGCAAATCCACACTGCTGTCCATAATAGCGGGTATCAGGAAAGCCGACTGCGGAACAGCCGAGATATGTGGGAAGGATATCTTAAAGGCTCCGAAACATGCCGCACAGTATATAGGATACATACCACAGGACAATCCGGTTTTCCCCGATTTATCGGTTAAAGACAACTTAATGTTGTGGTAC
>JBGVOM010000043.1:0-2225 GCA_045126515.1 Lachnospiraceae bacterium | reverse complement strand
GCACATTTTTTTCTTTCTATATTTCGCTGTGATGATGTGTTTTCTGTGATCTTAATAGTAAGTTACTATAAATACTTGTTATACTATTAGTTTTCCATCTCCTATAGATATACATTTTGAGAAATACTATTTTTTCTTACTTTCTTTATCTTACATTATATTGTCTAATGTTTCACATGAAACAAATTGAGTATTATCTGAGTATTTTTGAAAACAATATCTGATAAAACGAACTATAGGATTGATATCGAACGAAGGTGAAATATAGAAAGAAAAAATGTTTGCCTTTTTTCTTTGGGCGGTCTGTAGATTCTTTTCTTTCTATATTCTGCTGTGATGATGTGTTTTCTGTAGTCTTGAGAGTGAGTTACTATGAAATTGTTATACTATTAGTTTTCCAGTCTCTATAGGTACTCATCTAGGAGATAGTATATATTTCCATATTTTCTTTATCATATTTTTGGGTCAATCATTTTTTCTGTGGGGTAATGACCCGGTTCACGCCCACTATATTTTAAAAGTTGCATAAAAGAGGTTCTTCCTTTATGATTGTGTTGCATCTTTCGCCGGATGTACAAACCCAATCATAAAGGAGCCTCTACTATGGATTATATACGAACCGAAGCAAATGGACAACTAATTCTTTCACAATCGACAGATTTTTTATCAATTCCTTCCTGTCTGTATGGATTTCATAATACCGAAACCACTACAGCTGTTGCAGAATCAGGCAGAACTGTTGTGTGCTTTCACGGAGAGATGGAACTCCCAGAGGAAGAACGCATCTGCATCTGTGGCTGTCGTATGCATAAGAACAACAGTCCTGACATTGAGCTTCGTCACCTTTGCATTGGTGGAAAGCTCAGTCGTGTTATCTTTCCACATTTACAACTTCGTTGTCCAAAATGCAATGCCACAAAGCAACAGTACATTTCATTCAAAGCACCAAAACATCGGATTACCGAGGAACTTTATCAGTATACCAGAGACCTTCTTGCCATCGGTACTTATACCAACAAGCAGGTTGCCGAGATTACCGGTCTTGGCAAGAATACCGTTAAGGAGATTGATAAAACACGCCTTGAGGAACTCTATACCATCAACGGCAAGCTCATAAAACCAGAGCGACAGGCTAAATACCTGGGCATTGATGAGTTTAAGCTTCACAATGGCAGACGTTATGCCACACACATCATTGACCTTGAGACCGGTCACATTCTCTGGATTGCCAACGGCAAAAAGAAGCAGGTTGTATATGACTTCATTGACCATGTTGGCTTGGACTGGATGGACGGTGTGGAAGCTGTTGCCTGCGACATGAACTCTGGCTTTCAGGAAGCATTTGAGGAAATGTGTCCTCATATCCAGCCTGTTTATGACTACTTTCATATCGTCAAAAACTTCAATGATAAGGTAGTCAGCGAAGTCCGCAAGGATGAGCAACGCCGTCTTTATGCCGAAGGCAACGTAGAGGCAGCCAAAGCCTTGAAACGCACCCGCTACATCCTTATGTCCAGAAGGGAAACCCTACAGGCAAAGGATAAGGCTGCCAAAAACGGCCGCATTATCCATAAGGGCAGTCAGCTGTTCGGTACAGAAAACATCGTCCGTAAAACAGGCTACGAAGCCAAGTACGATGAACTTCTGCAACAGAACTCCCTGCTCTTTACCCTTGACCTTATCAAGGAAAAGCTTGCTGATGCCTATAAGACTATTGATGAAGCCCTTATGGCAGAAAAGGTCATTGACATTATGGATATGTGTCAGGCAAGCAAAAACAGCCATTTAATGTGGTTTGGTAAACTGCTTGATTCACACTTTGAGGGAATCATAGCACATGCAACTTATAAAATATCATCAGGTAAAATCGAGGGAATTAATCAGAAGATTAAGACCCTTCGTCGTCATGGCTACGGATATCCTGATGATGAATATTTCTTCCTCAAACTCTTTGACATGAGTAGGGGAAGCTATGACAGGAATCCGGCATCACACAGAATTTGTGATTGAGCCATTTTTTTCTTAATTGTTATTGAAATTTGTTCTAAAACCATATTCATGTTCTGAAGATCAACAATATATTCATCTATATCATTAAATAAATGAAACTCCTTAAAATTATATTTCTTATAGACCGAACTCTCCTCTGGATACAAAACAATCATTTTGACTCCGAGCATAGCTAACAAATCACAAATTCCACTTCGAACTGATATAAAACAGCA
>JBGVOM010000042.1:0-21608 GCA_045126515.1 Lachnospiraceae bacterium | reverse complement strand
AGCCATGGACAATGGCTTATTAAAGTACGCTTCTTTTATAGAATGGTAGAATAAATCGGAATCTTTTCTTGAAATTAATCAAAAAACAGAAAAAATGAAGCTGCCGCTTCACGAATTCTCATTCGTTAAAGCGACAGCCCCTTTTTTATTGTTATTAAAGATTCCTTACCTTAAATTCACGTTCTGCCTCTCTACGCTGGTCTTTCTTAGCTATATCCTGACGCTTGTCGTAAAGTTTTTTACCTTTCGCAAGTCCAATTTGCACTTTCACAAGACTTCCTTTAAAGTATACCTTTAATGGTACGATGGTATACCCCTGTGCACTGATTTTTCCTGACAATTTATTTATTTCACTTTTATGAAGGAGCAATTTCTTAACACGCAACGGATCTTTATTGAAAATATTTCCTTTTTCGTAAGGGCTCACATGCATGCCATAAATAATCACTTCTCCGTTTTCGATTCGCACAAAAGCTTCTTTAATACTACACTTTCCCATTCGCAAAGATTTTACTTCTGTTCCATGAAGTGCTATTCCTGCCTCGTAAGTATCTTCTATAAAATAATCATGATACGCTTTCTTGTTATTTGCAATCAGCTTATCATCTTTCTTCTGCTTCGCCATCTTCCATCCTCTCCTTATGCACTAATTTAAAATCTACCGTCCTCTGTATGCGGTCTGTTCCGCTTACTGTAACATAAACCCGTTCTCCTAACTTATAATGCTTATTTGTGTGTTCTCCAATAAGCTCATAAGTGCTTTCCTGAAAGAAATAGTAGTCATCATCTAAAGAAGCAATATGCACCAGTCCTTCCACCGTATTAGGCAGTTCCACATACATCCCCCACGCAGTGATGCTGGATATGACACCTTCAAAGATTTCACCGGTACGTTCTTCCATATATTCTACTTTTTTCAACTTATTGGTTTCCCGTTCTGCTTCATCTGCACGGCGTTCCATTTCACTGGATTGCTTTGCCACTTCTGGCAGTTTTTTTTCATAATGGCTTCTTCTGTCTTCGTTCATTCTGCCTCGTAGCGTTTCCTTAATGATTCTATGAATCTGCAAATCCGGGTAACGTCTGATAGGAGATGTAAAATGACAATAATATTTTGTTGCCAGACCGAAGTGCCCTTCACAACCAACCGTATATTTTGCCTGTTTCATAGAACGCAGTGTTAGCCTTGCTATCAAGTCTTCTTCTTCGCTTCCTTCGATTTTTTCCAACAGTTTCTGTAATTCCTTTGGGTGTACTTCATCGCGCCCAATATGGATAGAATATCCAAAATTGTTGATAAAGGTTCCAAGTTTTACTAATTTATCAGGATCGGGATTTTCATGAGATCGATATACAAATGGTATCTCCTGCCAAAAGAAATCCTCTGCCACAGTTTCATTGGCTGCCAGCATAAAGTCTTCAATGATTCTGGTCGCCACATTACGCTCATATGGTTTGATTTCCAATGGCTTTCCATTTTTATCCAGAATTATCTTACTTTCCGGGAAGTCAAAATCAATGGATCCCCTCTTGCGGCGTTTTTCTCTAAGGAGTGCTGCCAGTTCTTCCATCAGTTCAAACATAGGCACTAATTCCCTATATTCCGCAATCTCCACTTCATCTTTATCAGCTAGAATTTTGCGGACACTGGTATAACTCATTCTTCGGTCTACATTTATTACAGATTCTGTAATTTTGTGATCTACAATAGTCCCTTTTTTATCAATCCACATAATACAGGACAAAGTTAATCGATCTTTTCCAGCATTCAAAGAACAGATTCCATTAGAAAGCACATGAGGCAGCATAGGAATCACTCTGTCTACCAGATAAACACTAGTGCCCCGCTTCATTGCTTCTACATCCAATGCACTGCGTTCCTGCACATAATTTGTCACATCTGCAATATGCACCCCAAGTTTGTATCTATCACCGTCCATAGAAAGGGTAATAGCATCATCTAAATCTTTTGCATCTTCCCCATCAATGGTAACCGTCTGCCATTCACGTAAATCCATTCTTCCTGCTCTGTCTGCTTCGCTGACCTCTTTTCCAACACGTTCCGCCTGATTCATAACTTTTTCTGAAAATTCATATGGAATTTCATAGGCCTTTACAATAGAAAGAATATCTGTTCCAGGATCATTAATATGTCCTATAATCTCTACTACTTTTCCTTCCGGATTCCGTCTTCTGTCACCATAATCCGTAATCTCGACCACAACTTTATGTCCATCTACGGCACCTTTGCTATCCCGGAGGGGGATAAAAATATCCTGAGTAAATTTCAAATTATCCGGACACACAAAACCGAAATTTTTACTTTCTTCATAGGTTCCCACAACTCTCTCGATTCCTCTCGCAAGAATTTTTACAATTTTTCCTTCCTTACGTTTTCCTGAGGTTTCTTTCTTCAATAATTCTACTTCTACCGTGTCTTTGTGAAAAGCTCCGTTAATCTCCGATTCCGGTATATAAATATCCTCATCTGAATCCTCTAGTTCCACAAAACCAAAACCCTTCGCATGTGCCACAAAAGTACCGGTATAAACTTTTTTGGTCGCTTTGATATATTTTCCACGCTTAGATAATTCTATTTTTCCTTCCAGAATCAGTGCATCCAGTACTTCTTTCAATTCTTCTCTCTGTTCTCTGGGAACTTGCAAAATGATGGCAATTTCTTTTATTTTCATGGGCACATATAAATCATCACAAATCATGTCATATATAACTTTTTTCCGCTTTTCCAAAGTTGTTTTATCCATCTTTTCTCCTTCTACTTCTATCTTTGTATATGAAAATAAGCACTCCCTACAAGAGTGCTTATCATCCACGTACATTGCATGTTTATTTAAAACTTGCTAATATTTAATACAGCCGCTAATACAATAAATGCAATTCCTAAATATCTTGTAATCTTAACAAGGGCTCCTTCCATAGAACGGCCTTTGTTCTTGCCCCAATAAGTATCGGCTGCACCACTAATAGCGCCTAAACCTGCTGATTTACCTTCTTGTAATAATACAACTGCTGCTAAAGCAACACATACTAATATGAAAATAATTGTTAATATTGTTCTAAGCATTGACTTCACCTCCTAATGTCAGAAATCATAGTATTAAAAACATAAATACTTGTTTGTACACTGATTTTCACTGTCCAACCTTTCAGTCAAACATATACATTCTAACATAGGCAAATAGGTTTTTCAAGATATTTTTCCACATCTTAGCATAAATTATTCTAAATTTAAAATTAATACCCACGCAATTTATCTTGTGAATCATCAGAAGTCTTTTCAATTTTCTTTACCACAACAAAGTAACTAGTGCTATCGTTGACTTGTACCTCTACACGTTCTCCTTCTTTTTTCCCAATCAAAGCCTTTCCCATGGGAGATTCTATACTAATCAAGCCGCCTAAAGAATTCCCTCGAACAGAAGTTACTATGCGATAAGTTTCCTCCATATCATCGTCCTCAAAATATACAGTAACTGTATTATTTAGTCCTACTTCATCCTCCTTCGAAGTATCCTTAATCACTTCTGCCGTCTTTATCATTCTTTCTAAATAGCGTATTCTGCTTTCGTTCTTATTTTTATCCTTTTTTGCTGCATGATATTCAAAATTTTCGCTCAAATCACCATGTGCCCTGGCTTCCTTTACCGCTTCCAAGGCTTCTTTACGTACCACAAGCTTACGGTATTCTATTTCTTCTTGTATTTTTTCAATATCACTCTGTGTTAATTTTTCTCTCATTTTGCTCCCCTTCTCCTTTAAAGTTCACTTTCTTGGCAATATTATAGCCAGACTTTGCCACACACCATTTTATCCCTCACCTTCCCAATTGTCAACAAATACTGGACTCTCTTTCTCCTATATGATATACTCTTAATATTCTAGTGTCTACTTACAAGGAGGTTAAACTACATGATAGACAGCATTCTTTTTGATTTAGACGGAACCCTTTGGGATTCCACCGAAATTGTTGCAGAAGCCTGGAATGAAGCTCTGGCAAAAGAGCCTAAAGTGGATATGACTTTAACAGCAGAAGATTTAAAAAAGCTTTTTGGTCTTCCCCTTCCGGCAATTGCAAATAAACTATTCCCCGACTTACCAGAACAAGAACAGTTAGATTTAATGGACCGTTGCTGCCATCAGGAACATATCGCCCTGTCACAAAAATGCGGTACCCTGTTCCCTGAACTGGAAAACACTCTCAAAATCTTACAGGAAAAATATAAGCTCTTTATTGTCAGCAATTGTGAAGATGGATACATTGAAACATTTTTAAAGACAAGCGGTCTCTCTTCCTACTTTACAGATTTCGAGTGCCCCGGCAATAGCGGACTTTTAAAAGGCGACAATAATAAACTTATAATAACGCGTAATCATTTAAAATCCCCCGTTTACCTTGGAGATACACAGGGGGATGCTGATGCCGCTGCCTATGCTGGAATTCCCTTCATCTTTGCAAAATATGGGTTTGGTTCTGTAGATGAATACAAGTACTCTATCAATTCTTTCGCCGAATTGCCGAATCTCATTGCTTCTTTGTAAATCAAAAGGCCGTGTTGACCACAACACAGCCTTTTATTTTTTCCCTTAAACCTTTAGTGTTAACTGAGCTTCCTGCTCAGCCTCCGTTTTAAATTCTTCCATTTTATCCTGTGAAAGTGTCGGCAAATCTTCAATGGACTGAACTCCAAAACACCTCAGAAATTCTTCTGTAGTTCCGAACAATAATGGTCTTCCCGGTGCATCCTTTCTTCCCAGTTCGCACACCAGATTATACTCTACTAATTTGTTTACCGCATGGTCTGATTTTACACCACGTATTTTTTCGATTTCAATTTTTGTAATAGGCTGCTTATATGCTATAATCGACAGCGTTTCCAGCAATACATCTGTCAGTACATGCTTTTTAGGCTGTGCTGCCAATAAAATCAAGTATTCATACATTTCTTTTTTGGTACACATTTGATAGGAATCCTCTAATTCAATAATCTGGATTCCCCGGTCTTCCTCTGCGTATTTATCCATGAGATTATGTATAATCCTTCTTGTTGTTTCTTCATCATGACCAATGGTTGCTGCCAGTCTTCCAATTTCTACGGAATCACCCATGGTAAAAAGCAACGCCTCTATAATTGCTTCATATTTCTTAATTTCCATTTTCTTTTTCCTCGTCCATTACTGTTATATATATTTCGCCGAAGGTTTCTTCCTGAAGAATCCTAATTCTGCCCGCCTTCATCATTTCCAAAACCACCATGAAAGTTACTACAATTTCCATTTTTGTAGATTGCTTATTCAGTAATTCCCGGAATGTAAACTCTTTGTTCTCTAATATAAACTGTTCTACATCAATAAACTTATCTTCAATACTCACATCTTCTTTTTCAATGTTACCATACTGACTTCGGATTGGATCAATTCTGTCTTCCTGACGCTTCATCACATTCTTAAAAATAGAATTCAGCTTTTTCAAAGTAACCTCTGACAATAATTCATTGATATCTACCGGTGGCACATAATTTAGCACTTCCTCAGGTATGGTAGGATTTTTATATAAAAATCTTCCCGCATCTACCTGACGTTCTTTTAATTCTTCTGCCATAAATTTATACATTTTATGTTCCAACAGCTGCTCAACCAGTTCTGCTCTTGGATCGATTTCTTCGCCTTCTTCGTCCACTTCTTTTGGCAGAAGCATCTTACATTTAATATCAATCAGGGTTGCCGCCATAACCAGAAATTCACTCACTACATTTAAATCCTGGCGTTCCATCTCGCGAATATAATCTAAATATTGCTCTGTAATTTCCACGATTGGTATGTCGTATATATTTACCTTATTCTTTTCTATCAAATGCAGCAGAAGATCAAGTGGTCCCTCAAACGCCTGTAATTTTACCGTTAACTCCATATCTTATCCTTTCCTGCTACTTTTTCAAAGGTTGCAATCTTAATACTACCAACTCTGCCGGATTAAACAGACGAATCGGTATCGTATGAACACCTAACCCTCTGCTGATAATCATCTCTTTTCCATACTCTCTCTTCCTGCCACCATCATATTTTGGAAATAAAGTCAGACTTGGAGAAATCACGCCGCCCAACCCCGGAAGCCGCATAACGCCTCCATGTACATGACCGGCCAGGGTAAGTTCTGCCCCCCACTGGGCATATGCCCTAAAATACTCTGGATTGTGCGCCAGAAGAATTGTAAAAGCATCTTTCTCTTTCTCACCAACAAGTTGAGTAATGTCCTCTTTTTGTAATATTTTGTGAAAAAAACGTTTGTAGAACTCCCGCTCTATTTCCAGCCCCACAATATCCACCTTCACATTTTCAATCCTAAGACTTCTGGTTTCATTAATCAGATAATCAACACCTGCTTTTTTTATGGCATCTGTATACACTTCATACATATCTCCATAATTTTCAGGGTAAAGTCGCATTCTATGTTCATGATTTCCATTGGAATAAAATACTTTACAGTCTCTTGCAAGGTTCTCAATAAAATTGATTGCCGTATTCAGTTCATATCCTTTTTTCGCTACCGGAATATCACCACCTACAAGAACAAATTCAGGCTTCTGTTCTTTTATAGCTTTTAATAACCGTTCATTGTCTTTTCCATATTTATGATTATGCAAATCTGATATAAATACAACGCTATGTGATTTTTCAAATTGAAATACCTCAGACTCTATATCATATGTTTTTATCACAAAACTTCTGCTTTCCCGATATATCTCTAGCATAACAAGTATTACTGTCACCAGGACTGCTGCCATAATTACCATTAACCAGTTCATGGACTTCTCCTTCCCTATTGCAGAACTATTATACTATTTTTCCTTACAATGCTCAAGATTTTTTTCATACCAACCGGCGTATATTCATATAATTACTAAGGTTCTTTTTAAGGGAAAGAATTATGTTGAAACGTTTCTCAAGCCATTTTATTGCTTTTTTCCTATGTTTCTGTATTCTTTTTCAGAATACTTTACCTATTTATGCCACAGAAGATAACACACCTGCAGTTGAGAGCAATGATTCTTTCAATCTAAGTGCTGCCAGCGCAATTTTGATGGAAGCTTCCACCGGCACGGTATTGTATGAAAAGAATGCCTCTGCGGTTCTTCCACCTGCCAGTATCACAAAAATTATGACACTGCTTTTGATTTTTGATGCTTTAGAGGCAGAACAGATTCATTTAGAAGATTCTGTTACCGTTTCAGAATATGCTGCCTCCATGGGTGGTTCACAGGTATTTCTAGAGCCTGGAGAAACACAAACTGTAGATACCATGATAAAATGTATTGCCGTTTCCAGTGCCAATGATGCCTGTGTTGCAATGAGCGAACATATTTACGGAAGCGAAGAAGCCTTCGTTGCTAAAATGAATGAGCGTGCCAAAGGCCTGGGCATGAACTCTACCCATTTTATAAATTGTAACGGACTCGACACAGATGGGCATGTATCCAGCGCTTTGGATGTAGCTTTAATGTCCAGAGAACTTATCACAAAGCATCCTGAAATCACCAAATATACCACTATTTGGATGGATACCATTGTCCACAGCACAAAACGGGGCGACAGCGAGTTTGGCTTAGCTAACACAAATAAGTTTCTTAAAATGTACCAATATGCCACCGGTCTGAAAACCGGCTCTACCTCACTTGCCAAGTATTGTGTCTCCACTACTGCAAACCGTGACGGAATTAATCTAATCGCTGTTATTATGGGGGCTCCTGATCCAAAAGTGAGATTTCAGGAAGCAGTCACCTTGATGAATTATGGATACAGTAAATGTAAATTATATACAGATGAGAATTCGGATGCTCTGCCGCCGGTACCTGTCACCTTTGGCGTTGAGGATACGGTGTCCTGTCGGTACGAAGGACCTTTTAACTATCTGGATATCAGCGGTTCTAATATCACTGGAATCAAAAAAGAAATTCAGATGAAAGAAACCCATCAGGCTCCTATCGTCCAAGGTAAAATTGCCGGCAGAGCTGTTTACTCTCTAAACGGAAAAGAAATCGGAAATGTAAATATTTTATATGCAGATTCCGTCAGGAAAATGCAATTTTCGGATTGTCTGTTAAAAATTTTTCAAAGGTATGGCTTGGCCGAATAATTGTAAAAAACACCAACACCCCAGAAATGTTTTATTTATAGTTTTTGGGGTGTTAGTGTTTTTTTACTTTTCTTCTGCCTTCACCATCTGTATCCCAGGAACTTCTCCCAGATTTTTAGAGTTCATAATAGCACGCGCAAAGGCAATAATATAATATGTTGCAAGCAGGCTTACCAATATCTTCCCTGCTCCAATTTCAATTTTATTGGTAAATGCAATTACCGCTTTATGTAAAAAGCCAAACATCACAATGGTATACAAGCCCCATGCAAGCGTACTTTCCAGACATAAAATTCCCTTGTAGTTAAATGGTTTCTCGCTATAATCCCACCATACACAGCCGGTATAACGTATCATCAACTTCGCTGCAATAAATTCAACTGCTGTCGCCATAATGGCACCTATAATATAAAGCAGAATATAATGCCCTTCCAGTGGCTTCAACATAAAATATACAAACAAAGCACCAAAACCATAAATAGGACAAATCGGTCCTTTAATAATACCTCTGTTGGTTATCTTTTTGAAGCAAATAGACATATAAATTGATTCCACAAACCATCCCAGAATGCTATACACCCAAAAACAGGCAATTACATGGTACAAATCCATACCAAATACTTCATATGACCAAAACATTATAATCCTCCCTATATGTATTCTCATATGAGATTATACTTTATAAAAAATCGATTGACAAGTATAAAAGAAAAATTTCCATAATCTTAATATTTCATAAACACAATTTTTACCAAAAAAATCCCCCGGCATAACCGGGGAATTTCATAGCACTAATTATATTTACGTTTTCTTGCTGCTTCAGATTTTTTCTTACGTTTTACGCTTGGCTTTTCGTAATGTTCTCTTTTACGAATTTCCTGCTGGATTCCAGCTTTTGCACAATTTCTTTTGAATCTGCGTAAAGCGCTATCTAAAGTCTCGTTATCTTTTACGATTACATTTGACATAGTATCACACCTAACCTCCCTCCAGTTGCGTATTGTGCTAAATACAACTGTTTGGGTATTTTTTTTGCACTATTAAAGATTATAGCATATTCTATCCATTCGTCAAGTACTTTTTGCAAGAATCTTAAATTATTTTATCTGTTCTGCCAAAACTTCCTCTGCTTTTGTCAATGCTTTATCAATTCCAGCCGGATTTTTGCCACCTGCCTGAGCCATATTTGGACGGCCGCCACCGCCACCGCCGACTTCAGAAGCAATTCCTTTAATCAAATTACCCGCATGAGCACCTGCTTTCATTGCGGCGTCTGTTGCCATGGAAATCAAGTTTACCTTGCCATCCTTAGAAGATACTAACACAATAACACCTTCGCCTAATTTTGCCTTTAATTCGTCACCTAAGTCGCGAAGCTGGTTCATGTCCACGCCATCAACCTTTGCTGCAAGGAATTTCACACCTTTTACTTCTTTTACCTGATTCATAACATCACCTAAAGCATCTTTTGCAGCCTTGCTCTTCAAAGATTCGTTTTCACTCTGCAATGCTTTTAATTCCGCCATCATATGAGTCAGTTTATCTGTTAGTTCTGCCGGTGATGTTTTCACAATTTTAGCAGCTTCTTCCATCTTTTCTTCTAACTGTTTGTAATATGCAAGTACACCTTCTCCGGTTAACGCTTCAATTCTTCGCACATTGGCTGCTACACCGGATTCTGACACAATCTTAAACACACTGATAACAGCAGTATTTGATACGTGAGTACCTCCGCACAATTCTTTTGAAAATTCACCCATAGAAACCACGCGGACAGTTTCGCCATATTTTTCTCCAAACAATGCCATAGCGCCGCTTTTCTTTGCTTCTTCAATTCCCATCACCTGAGTAACTACCGGCAATGCACCAGCAATTTTTTCGTTTACTATTTTTTCAACCTTAGCAATTTCCTCTGCAGTCATTGCTGAGAAATGAGAAAAGTCGAAACGTAGTCTGTCCGGCGTTACCAAAGAACCTTTCTGTTCTACATGAGCACCCAAAACTTCTTTCAATGCTTTCTGTAATAGATGTGTTGCAGAATGGTTTTTGCAAGTATTGTTTCGTCCCATTGCATCAACCTTCAAAGTTACCTCATCGCCAACTTTAAACATTCCTTTGGTTACTTTACCTACATGACCAATTTTACCACCTAACAACTTAATTGTGTCATACACTTCAAACTCTGCATCCTTTGTTACAATGACACCAGTATCTCCCTGCTGACCACCCATAGTAGCATAAAATGGTGTATTGTCCACAAAAATAGTTCCTTCCTCACCATCTGCAATCGCTTCTACAATTTCTTCTGTAGTAGTAATTACAGATACTTTAGAAGAATCCTCTAATTTATCATATCCTGTAAATGTACTGGTAACAGCTGCATCAATATTATCATAAACTGTAGCATCTGCTCCCATGTAATTTGTCACCTTACGGGCTGTTCTTGCTTTTACACGCTGTTCTTCCATCTCAGCTTTAAAGCCTGCCTCATCAACTGAAAATCCTTTTTCTTCTAAGATTTCCATAGTTAAATCCAGAGGAAAACCATAAGTGTCATACAATTTAAACGCGTCTGCACCTGCCAATGTCTTTTTACCTGTCTTTTTCAGTTCCTCTGCCATTTCTCCTAATATTGTAAGCCCCTGGTCAATGGTCTTGTCAAACTTATCTTCTTCCTGGGTCAGCACCTTAAAGATAAATTCTTTCTTTTCTTCCAATTCCGGATATCCATCCTTAGAACCATTGATTACAGTTTCACTAAGTTTTGCTAAAAACTTCCCTTCAATTCCAAGAAGTCTTCCATGTCTTGCAGCACGACGAATCAAACGGCGAAGCACATATCCTCTGCCTTCATTGTCTGGCATAATACCATCAGAAATCATAAATGTTGCAGACCGAATATGATCTGTAATCAGGCGAATGGATACGTCTTTATTTTCATCTTTCTGATACTCTGTTCCTGCAAATTCGCACACTTTATTACGCAATGCCTGAAGAGTGTCCACATCAAAAATAGAATCCACATCCTGTACTACCACAGCAAGACGCTCCAATCCCATACCTGTATCAATATTTTTCTGTACTAACTCTGTATAATTTCCATTTCCATCATTTTCAAACTGTGTAAATACATTGTTCCAGATTTCCATAAAACGGTCACAATCACAGCCTACTTTACAATCCGGTTTTCCGCAGCCGTATTTCACACCTCTGTCATAGTAAATTTCAGAACACGGACCACAAGGACCTGCGCCATGCTCCCAGAAATTGTCTTCTTTTCCCAGTCTTGTGATTTTTTCTGCCGGAACGCCAATTTTCTCATTCCATAATTCAAAGGCTTCATCATCGTCTAAATAAACAGACGGATAAAGTCTGTCCGGATCCAGTCCAACTACTTCTGTCAAAAATTCCCAAGACCAGCTGATTGCTTCTTCCTTAAAGTAATCTCCAAAGGAAAAGTTACCAAGCATTTCGAAAAAAGTACCATGTCTTGCTGTTTTTCCTACATTTTCAATATCGCCGGTACGAATACATTTCTGGCAGGTTGTCACCCTTCTTCTTGGTGGAATTTCCTGACCTGTAAAATATGGCTTTAATGGTGCCATACCTGAATTGATTAATAATAAACTGTTGTCGTTATGCGGAACAAGAGAAAAGCTTTTCATTGCCAGATGTTCCTTACTTTCAAAAAATTCAAGAAACATTTTTCTCAGTTCATTTACACCATACTTTTTCACTTTCGGTTCCTCCGTCTGTTTTATTTATTTTCTTCTTCCAGTGTCTTTACCGGAGTCTTTGCATCTTTCTTATTGCGCAGTTTTTTTCCAATCATAACTGCTGCAAATGCCAGAATCAAAGATCCCAAGAAAATTACAACGTATGTTAATAATGTTGACCAGAATACCATACTTATCACCTATCCTTCTTTTACCTGGTAATATCCCTTTTTACCTTTTTTAATTAATAAAGCTCCATCCTCATTATAATTGCTGTTTGTAAATACTGTTGAAAAATCTGTTACCTTTTCGCCATTCACCAAAACACCACCCTGCTGTACCAGACGTCTTGCCTCAGAACGTGTTGCTGCAAGTTTTGTGTCCACTAACAGAGTAAGAATGTCCTTTCCTTCCTCTAACTCAGCTTTCGGATAAGTTAAAGTCGGTATATCTCCGCTGGCACCACCATTTGCAAACAAAGCTCTTGCAGCCTCCTGGGCTTTTGCAGCTTCTTCTTCTCCATGAACAATTTTAGTAACTTCATAAGCAAGTACTTCTTTTGCTTTGTTGATTTCTGCACCTTCTAATGCACTTAATCTTTTTACTTCTTCCATTGGCAGGAAAGTTAACAGGGAAAGACATTTCTCCACATCCGCGTCATCTACATTTCTCCAATACTGGTAGAAATCATATGGAGATGTTTTCTCTGCATCCAGCCATAAAGCACCGCCTACTGTTTTTCCCATCTTCTGTCCCTGACTGTTGGTCAGCAACGTACAGGTCATAGCATAGGCTTCTCCCTGGGCTTTTCTTCTGACAAGTTCTACACCGGCAATCATGTTAGACCACTGATCATCCCCGCCAAGTTCCATTTTACAGCCATATTTCTGGTTCAGCACATAGAAATCAAAGCCCTGCATCAGCATATAGTTAAACTCTAAGAAAGACAAGCCTTTTTCCATTCTCTGTTTAAAACACTCTGCTGTTAACATTCTGTTTACGGTAAAGTGTACACCTACTTCGCGCAGAAATTCTACATAATTCTGTTCTAACAGCCAATCTGCATTGTTGACTAACAATGCCTTTCCATCGCTGAAATCAATAAAACGTTCCATCTGCTTTTTTATGGAATCCACATTATGCTGAATCTGTTCTTTGGTAAGCATCTTTCTCATGTCTGTCTTACCGGTAGGATCCCCAACCATGGCAGTACCGCCGCCAATCAATGCGATTGGTCTGTGACCTGCCTGCTGCATGTAACGCATGAACATCATAGCGATAAAGTGTCCCACATGCAGACTGTCCGCTGTTGGATCAAACCCTATATAGAAAGTAATTTTTTCCTTTTCTAATAACTCTTTAATCTCTTTTTCATGAGTCATCTGCTTAATGTATCCACGTTCTACAAGAATATCATATACATTCTGTGACATCTTTGTTCCTCCTAGTCATTTGTTTGTAACCTAAACTTCATCTTATCATATGAAAGTATTGATTTCAAGAGTTTCCTTGTACAATTTACAGCCCCAGTGCTGACTTTGCCAGTTTATCCACCCGTTCATTGCCTTCCACACCAGAATGTCCCTTCACATGATGAAATACTACCTGCAAATCATTTTTAATGGTATCATAATATGCTTTATAAGCAATGGTTCCCTTTTTATTACACTTCCATGCTCCTGTGCACCATTTTTCCACGCCCTCATAATCGTAATGAAGTAACAAACTTTTAATGCCATGCTCCACGCAGAATCTCATGGCCGCCATAGCTCCCTCAATTTCTCCTGCCACATTCCGCATAGCAGCCATTTCTTCATCTGCAAAAGCTTCACTCAGTTCATATTCCTTTCCCTGATGAAAAATCACAACTCCGTAAGAATAGCGTTTTGTGGACAAATCAAAGCTTCCATCAGTATAGCACTCCGCCTCACAGGAAATATCTTTTGTCTGCTTTCCTCCAGCACAGTATTCTTCCGCCTCTGCTCTCGTCTTAAAGCTCTTGTATTCTGCGCCTGAAAAACCGTCCACCTGACGTTTACACTCATCCCATGTGAGAAAAACACCTGTCTTCTTTCCTTTTCTTACTGCATAAAATTTTGATGCCATAACACTCTCCTTACATTTTCCACTGACCTGTTTCTAAAAAGTAATTTGCACAGTTCAAAGCACTGCCCACGATTTCCTTATCGTAACCCATTAACTCTAACAGCTTAATTGCATTTCTACTCTGCGCCCTTCCAGAAAACAGCCGATAGCTGAACAAAATATCGCCTTCCTTTATTTCCTCCGTAAAATGGAAATTGTCATAGTCGTCTTCCAGCAAATATGTCAGTTCAATATCATGTGTTGCCGCAAAGCTCAACACATTTCTTTTGGTTAATTCTTTTAAAATATGGGAGGATGCCGCAATTCGCTCTACTGTGTTAGTTCCCCTTAACACTTCATCCACAAAGCTTAACATTGGTATTTCTTCTTTTGATGCCTCTAAAATTCTCTGCAAAGCCTTGATTTCCACCATATAATAACTTTCATTTCCTGCCAGATTATCCCGCAGAGACATAGAGGAATACACTCTGAAAAACGGTGCTTTATATTCTTTTGCCACACTGGTATGGATGGACTGGGACAAAATAGCATTGATTGCCACGGTCTTTAAGAATGTCGATTTTCCCGATGCATTAGAACCGGTAATCAACGCTCCTTTTTTTATGGAAATTCCATTTCTTACTGCATCGCGAATCATTGGGTGATATAATTCTTCTGCCTCTAAAAAGCATTCTTGCGTGTTCACCAATTCCGGCAGTGAATACACCGGCAATGCCTGTCGAAAAGATGCAATGGCAATAGTCGCCTCAAGATTTCCCAAAAGTTCAATCATTCGGTTACAGCTTTCCTTCTCTTTTCTTAGTATGCCAACCATCTGATTAAATTTCAGCAAATCAACATGGAAAAACATACGCACATAATCAAACAGCATATCCATAGGACTGCCACTGTTCTTCATTCCCATCACCAGTCCTGCATTCTTACGAAAAGCTGTAAAGCGTTTGTTTAACACATTCAACTCTTCACAGCAACTCTTTAACTGGGTTATATTTTCTTTCTGTATCAATTCAGCTGCCTTTAACATTCGAAGCACATAGGCAAAAGAAATAAGATATGGCTCTACCTGCCCCTTTTCCTGATAATAAGTTGCGGCACTTAAACTAAAAGCAAAAATCACAAATACAAGTCCATATATGGGGTTGACAAATATACTGACAATTGATAACAATGCGATAATGGCTATCACTATATGTTTTCTACTGCTTCCTAACTTCACCTGATCCAGTGCGGCAATATAATCAGTTACAGCGTAATTTCTTGTTCTCCCAATTCCTGCAAAAATTATCTGCAGTCTTGTTCTCTGTTCCGGATGTTCTGCAAAATAACAAATCATCCGTTCACGTTCCTGCAATGTATCATTTTCCAGAGCAGGAACTCGAAGCATCTCATACAAAACCTCCGCCCCAAGAGAGGACTGTGTGATATTTATTGCCTTAAAAATGCTGTCCATATCCAAATCGTTCCAGGTAATATCATCAATATAATTTTTATATTTTTTTGATCTGTAATAATGGGAAATACACTCATATTCTTCATAGCTGTATTCACGCTCGGAGAAATTCCCCCATTCTTCTTCCAGTTTTTTTAAAAAACGTTTCTTTCGTGACTTTTCTGCCTGATACATATTGACAATTACAATAACAATTCCCACACCAAAGGCAGCAATATAAAACCACCAGTCACTCACTATTCAATCACCCAACTTTCGTTTTCTTTTTCTATGGTAATAATTCTCTGGCGATAACTTTTCGTAATCTCACTTCGTTTTAATTTTTCTATAATTTCATACTTTCTCCACATATGCATAGGAAAAATCAAATCTGCTTTCGTAGTTCTTGCAAAATAATCTATTCCCTTATAAAAGGAAGTATTCAATCTGGAATCTAATGGCACAAATGCCACATCAATCTTACGATCCTTTAATTTATCAATTTCCATGGTATACTTAAATTCTAAAGAAGCATTATTGCTTTCCGGCTCTCCTTCCCAATACCACCAGTTTAAATCTCCGGCATGATAAATGCACTTATCCTCTGCCGTAACAATAAATGCAACTCCAGCATCATTTGATTTTATTGTTTCCACTTTAACTCCATCCACAAGCTTTTCGTCACGTTTCCCCACTCTAATGATTTTATTTTTCAGTTCTTTCGAATAGCCATTCTGCTCTAAATACTTTTCCGAAATCCGGATATCGTTTGAAAATACATATTTAATATCAGGATATTTTTCTGCAACTTTAAATACATCCATAGAAAAATGATCCTGATGCTTATGACTGGCAAAAAAGTAAATCTTTTTGTTTTTATCAAATTCCGGCAGTTTCCCCATAAAATAATCAAACACCAGAATTGTATTGTCCAGTTCTACAATAAAACAGCTATGATAAACATATGTAACCTTCATATATATTCCCCTTTTCTCATCTTAATTCTTAAATCTTAGCTATTTTATATCTTCTCATATTTTGTCAGGGAAGTCAATGTCTGCCCCTCTTATCCTTCAAACTTCCATTTGACCACCTCTTCTTTTTACACTATAATTGAGAACGTTAAGAATGTTATTGAAAGGAATTATTTTATGAAACAACTATTTGCAAAATATACCAAAAATTTAAAGGTTTTCGGAATCATTGCCTTAGGCAATCTGTTACTGTTGCTCTATTGTGTACTTTTTCTAAACCCTGTTTCCAGCTCAAACGATGACTTTTTTCTGGGCATTATTGCCGGAAACGGATTCGGAACGGATACTTCCTTTTTAATTTACGTCAGTACTTTTTACGGATACTTTCTTAAATTATGGTACAGTCTGTTTCCCGGCGTAAACTGGTATATTTTCTTTTGCTATTGTTTCCTGTTACTATCTGTTTCCATAATAGAATACATACTCATCATAAAATACAAAACCTCCGGCATCCTATTGTCCGTCTTTTTTTCCATTGGATTCTCCCACTACTTTTATGTGGTATTCCAATATACCAAGGTGGCGTCACTTTTAACCCTCGCCGGATTCTTTATTTTATTGTACTGGCTGGATGAAACTCACGATTCAATAAGAAAAAGAACCTTGAAATATCTGTTAGGCACACTTTTTCTCTTTACAGGAAGTTTAATCCGCCTACAGCCATTTTTTATGGTATGTGTGTTCGGCTTCGGCATATGGATATTAAAATTCTGGAATGCTTCACGACAAAAGGAATACAAACAATTCTTTCGCTACTTTTTCTATCCTTTTGTTGTAATTTTCGCCTTTATTTTAGGATTTTCTTACTTTGAAGAAAAAATCTGGGATATTTCCACAGAAGAACTTTCCTATTTTCAGGAATACAATCAGGTACGCACCGAACTGGTAGATTATGAAATCCCTGATTATCAGGCACACCAGTCCGAATATCAGGCAATGGGGTTATCCGGCAACGACATTGACAATTTAAAGCGTTGGTGTTTTGCAGATTCTGACAAATTTTCTTTGGAGGTTTTAAAGCAGATTGCATCTATGAATGAAAACAGTCATTTCTCAGCAAAGGAGTTTTTTAAATATATCCGTGACAACATTATTACCCACACAATTTTTAAGCTGTGCGTTATCCTAACCTTTTGCTGTCTGTTTTTAGCCAAAAGGAAACACTACGGACAGATGTTATATCCTCACTTTGCCTTTTTCTTCGTGCTGTTTTATCTGCATTATATCGGACGCATCACAGAATGGGTAATCAACAGTCTTTGGATTACTTATCTTCTTGCCATGATAGCTGTGGTATGTGCTCATTTTCCAGATTATATCCGCACGAAAAAAAAGCTTTTACAAGCCACTGTCTGCTGTCTATGTGGAAGCGTTCTTTTTAACTCAGACATTATATTGTCCAGAGCTTTAACCAGCCAACCCATGCACACAGAATTATATCAATGCATGAACTCCCTCAGCAGCAGCAAAGAATTGAACTTCTTTTGTGATGTGACCAGCATTTACGATATGTCCAGGGATTATCGAATTTTTGATAAAACACCGGAACACTTCTTTTCTAATATTTTCTTTTCCGGTGCCTGGTTCAGTTGTTCACCGCAGGAAAATTATACAAAAAAACAAGCCGGCATTGAAAATATTTATCGGGATATTCTATATAAAGAAGATTATGTGGTATTAGACCGGGAAGCAATCCTGCAAAAGCAGATTTATCTTACAGAAAATTACAGCCCTACCGCAAGATATAGTAAAATTCAGGATTTATATGGCTATCCTATATATAAATTTTCAGACAACTACACCGGCGTGCGCAACGAAAGTACTTCTGATGCTGTTCTACGATTTGTTTCTTCCGAAAACGGATATCATCAGATTTTTGGTGAAATCAAACTTACACCGGAAGAATTGCACGGTGCCACTGTTTATTTAGAAATAACAGATTCCACTGCTAATGTAACGACTACTTATGCAGGACGTTTTGAACAGACCAACGCCCATGGTCTTTACAGTCTTCGCTATAATAACGCTTTGCCAGAAACGAACCAGATAACTTTTCAGCTCCCGGAATCCATTTCTCTTTCTTCACAATATCAGTATAAACTTCTGCTTCGTTATAATAACACTGCACAAGTGCTTTCCGTAAACTGGGAATAACCCCGAAAAGAAAGGCTAAGAATTAATATTCGTAATTCTTAGCCTTTTCTATATCTTTTTCCATCTGCTCTTTCAGAGCTTCTACATCCTTGAATTTCTTTTCCGGACGATGATACTTATATAATTCTACTGTAAGTTCTCTTCCATACAAATTTCCGGAATAATCAAAGAGAAACGTTTCTACACCTCTTTTTAATTCATCTGCAATAGTAGGTTTACATCCTATATTAGTAATACCTTTATATGATATGCCATCAATTATAGTTCTGGTAAAATACACTCCATACGGTGGCAGTAATTTATTGTCCGGCGGCATAATATTGGTGGTAGGAATTCCTAAAGTTCTGCCAAGTTGTCTGCCATATTCCACTTCTCCTACAATGGTAAAAGGATGTCCCAATAATTCTGTTACCTCTTCCATCCTTCCCATCTCCACTTCACTGCGCACTAACGTAGAACTGATGTCCTGCCCTTCATAAGTTTCTTTTGTTACAATATGAACCTGAAAGCAACCGTGACGTTCATATTTTCTTAATGTGTCCGTATTTCCTCGTCGTCCATGACCAAAACGGAAATCCGTTCCCACTACTACATGTGCAGCTTTCAACTGTTTTATCAGTACTTCTTCCACAAAGTCTTCCGGCTCCATAGAAGCAATTTTCTCTACAAAAGGGCATTCAATCAGATAATCGTACCCGCCTTTGGAAAGGTACTCATATCTTTCTCGGTTGGTCATCAAAGTCTGGGGTTTATCTCCCTTTAGATACGCCATGGGATGCACTGCAAAGGTAAAGACAACTGTCTTATAGTCTGTTCCTGCTAATGTCTTTACCGTTCTTAACAATTTCTCATGCCCCTTATGGATACCATCAAATTTTCCAAGGGTTACTACACTTTCCCTTTCCATATTAAATTCCGTTGTACCTCTGATATATTCCATCTTCTAATTCCTTTTGTCCGCCATATTTAGTCTTCCACCGGCAAAAACAGTTTTACCGGCTGATACTGCTTATTTTTTTCATTCCAGCTATAAATTCCGATAAAGTGATTTTCTTTGTCATATACCCGGATTTCGCTTTCTTTTATACATTCTTCCTCTAAGAATCCTAACGCCAGGGGATTTCCATTGTATAATAACTTATTAAATTTTCTTTTTACTGTAGCACATGCCACATTCTGAAACATGGCATCTAAAGGAAACAACACGGTTTCAATTTTGTCTTCATCCCGTAGTTTTTCGATTTCAGACAGTTTCAGGCTGTCTTTCATTTCAAACACACTTGCCCGAGTACGTACCAACGTTTCCATGCATCCTAAACACCCCAGCTTCTCTCCTATATCATTACACAAAGTACGGATATAAGTTCCTTTTGAACAGGATACACTGAACCATACTCTTGGAAGTTCTATTTTCTTTATCTCTATGGAATAAATAGCTACCCTTCTGGGCTTTCTTTCCACTTCAATACCTTCCCTTGCATATTCATACAGCTTTTTTCCATTTACTTTTAAGGCTGAGTACATTGGCGGAATCTGGTCATACTCTCCTAAAAAAGAGAGAATTTCTTCCCTTACTTCTTCTTCGGAAACAGACACTTCTGCTTCCTTTAACACTTTTCCTGTCATATCCTGGGTATCTGTCTGAATTCCCAATCTCAGACAGGCTTCATATGTTTTGTCTTTATCTGTCAGTAAATCGCAAAGCTTTGTTGCCTTTCCCAAACATACCGGCAAAACCCCTTCCGCCTCAGGATCCAGTGTTCCTGTATGACCTATTTTTTTCTGTTTTAAAATACCTCGCAGTTTCGCCACTACATCATGGGAGGTATAGCCTTTTTCTTTATATACATTTATGATTCCGTTGTACACATTCTTTTCCTCTTTATCTTAATTTTCTGTCGGAAGCTGCTTCTCAATATGTTCTGTCAGGTTATTAATCACATCATACATACTTCCCTGCATGGTACAGCCAGCTGCTCTTATGTGTCCTCCACCGCCAAAGAATCCGGCAATTTCACTGACATTTACATACTGTTTCGAGCGCATGCTTACTTTGTATACCTGTGGTGATAATTCATACAGGAAAATGGCAACCTCTACGCCCTCCGTTGTTCGAAGCTGACTTACAATACCGTCTAAGTCCTGTGGTGTTACACCGTAAAAGTCCATGTCTTTTTCATGTACTACACTAAAAATAACCTTTCCGCCTAACACCATAATACTTTCTAACAGAGCTCGACCTGTAATCTGCTTTTGCTTATAAGTCTTTTCATAAAAAGTTTCATCGATTATTTTTGTAAAATCAAAACCTTTATCAATCAACATTCCTACTGTATGCAGTGTTTTTGATGTGGTATTAGAGTACTGAAACACTCCCGTATCATGAGCAATTCCTGTGTACAGACATTTTGCTGCTTCTACACTAATTTTTTCTGTTTCCATAAATTCACATAAAAATTCGCAAGTAGAGCTCAGTTCACCTTTAATATAATTTTTATCTGCAAATCCCACATTACTGATATGATGGTCAATACAGATAGTACGAGCCGCTGTATCAAAATATTTTGCAAATTTTCCCAGCCTTTCCTTGTCCCCACAATCCAAGGCAAAGAACAAATCGTATGTGGCATCTTTTGTGTCTTCGCTGCAGATTTCATCTGCTCCCTGTAAAAACGAGAACACTTTTGATGGCTGCTCTAAATAAACGGTTACCTGAATGTCCTGAAAATTTTCCTTTATGTAATTGTACAATCCAAGACAAGAACCTACACAGTCCCCATCCGGTCTTACATGACCTCCGATTGCTACCGTTTTCACTCCAGAAAGCATATTTTCAAGATTATCCATATATCTCCACCCCTTTACTTTATTATTACTTTAGGCGTTTGTGAAACGCCACGAGCCGCATAAATACGGCATTTTTTGTTACTAAAAAACAAATAACTCCTCACCGGATATGGTATAATAGAGTTGCCAAAAACTAAAATCCACCGCCCAAGAAAGGAGTTATTCTGATA
>JBGVOM010000041.1:0-51900 GCA_045126515.1 Lachnospiraceae bacterium | reverse complement strand
TAGGCACGCCGCCAGCGTTCATCCTGAGCCAGGATCAAACTCTCATGTTAAAGTTTTTTCCTTGTTCAGAACAACACTTGGCTGTTCTTCCCGTTTTACTGTTTTAGGTTCGTTTCTATTTTCCGAAACTTCTTATTATTATAAAGAATTTTCGGGGTTTGGTTCACTGTTTAGTTATCATTGTTCTTTGTTGTTTTTCTGATTCGTTTTATCAGCGACAACTTCTATATCTTATCACTTTTAAAGAAGTTTGTCAACAACTTTTTTTATTTTTTTGAATCTTTTTTTCAAGGCTATTTCTCAGGAGCTCTTGGAGTCAACACTGGAAACCCTTGCAGATTCAAGGTTTTTGCCGCCGTTTCCTCAGCGGCATATATTAATATATCATATCCTTTTCGACCTGTCAACATGTTTTTTTAATTTTTTTTATTTTTTTCACAACAAAATTTCTTTACCGACGTCTCCGATCCAATTTCTTTGACAATAGCATTCCAAGTCCCTGCATGATTTGCACTAAAGCAACTAAAATTACAATGGTAACCAGCATAATATCCGTCTGATAACGGTAATATCCGTAGCGGATAGCAATATCACCCAGACCACCACCGCCTACTACTCCTGCCATGGCAGAATAGCCAAGAATCGTTCCTATGGCTATAGTTACGCCCACTAGCAGGGATGTACGTGCCTCTGCAAGAAGAACTTTCCATATAATTGTAGGAATACCGGCTCCCATACTAAGTGCTGCTTCAATGACACCTTTGTCCACTTCTTTTAGAGAAGATTCCACCATACGAGCAATAAAAGGTGCTGCTGCAATTACCAGTGGAACAATGGTGGCTGTAGAGCCATAACTTTTCCCTACCACAAGCTTTGTAAACGGAATCACTAAAATAAGCAGAATAAGAAATGGAATACTTCGGATTACGTTTGCCACAAAATCCAGTATTTTGTATACAAATGTATTGGGAGAAACTCCCTCTTTATCTGTAATAGCAAGTATAATTCCCATAGGAAGCCCCAGAATATACCCGAACAAAGTAGACATTAACGTCATGTATAAGGTATCTCTCGTGCCTTCTAACAGCATTGTCACAATTGTGTTATCCCACATAGTTTTCATACACCTCCCCGCTAAATGTCCCCTGTTCTTCATCATTTAAAATCAGGATTTTTGCTGCTGATGTTTTTGGATTTGTAAACACTTCCTTCACCGTTCCTGTTTCTGCTAAATTACCATGATTCAACACAGCCACATGACTGCAGATATTTTTTACTACTTTCATTTCATGGGTAATAACTACAATGGTGATTCCGTATTCTTCATTGATACTTTTCAATAAATTCAGAATAGATTTTGTTGTCTGAGGATCTAATGCACTCGTAGCCTCATCACACAGTAAGATTTCAGGATTATTTGCCAATACTCTGGCAATGGCAACACGCTGCTTTTGCCCTCCGGACAACTGTGCCGGAAAAGCTTCTGCTTTATCACTTAAACCCACTTTCTTTAACAGTTCCATAGCCCGCTCTTTTGCCTCTTTCCGTTTCACTCCGGCTATTTCCATAGGAAAGCATACATTGTCCAATACGTTTCTCTGCATCAGGAGATTAAAATGCTGGAATATCATTCCTATGTTCTGTCTTGTTTTTCGCAACTCTTTTCCCGACATATCCATAAGATTCTTTCCTTTGATATACACCTTTCCGGAGGTAGGCTTTTCTAATAAATTCAGGCAGCGTACCAACGTACTTTTTCCTGCACCGGAAAGACCGATAATACCAAAAATATCTCCCTTTTCAATTTCAAAATTTATATTTCTGACTGCATCCACTTTGCCGGTTTTTGCATCAAACACTTTGCTTAGGTTTTCTACCCGGATGATTGGCTCCATATGTCTTACCTCCTGATTGTCATTTCACTTTCCTTAAACTACTTTCATAATTTTCCCCATTATAACATATATCCGTAGGAATTTCCCACGGATATATGTTTTTCCAACAAATACCATTTCCGAATTTCGTTGGCTCATATTTGCTTTATATATTCTTATTCAAAAGGAATAACAGCTCCATCATAGTTATCATTAATGTAAGTCTTAATCCCATCGGAAGTAAGTACATCAACCAACGCCTTAATTCCTTCGTTGTTTTCGTTTCCCTCTTTTACAGCAATGATATTCACATATGTTTTTGCTGCTTCTGAATCGGCTGTTTCATAGGAAATGGCATCTTTTGCTGCGGAAAGACCTGCTTCTAAGGCGTAATTACCATTTAACACTACAAAAGCTACTTCATCTTTTACTCTTGAAACCTGTGCTGCTTCCAATTCCTGAATCTTGATATTTTTTGCATTCTCTTCAATATCGTTTACAGTAGCTGCAAGACCTGCACCTTCCTTCAACTTAATGATTCCGTTGGCCTCTAATAAAAGTAAAGCTCTTGCTTCATTTGTGGTATCGTTTGGTACTGCAATGGTATCTCCTTCTGCCAACTCATCTAAGTTGCTTTTTGTTCCAGGATAAATACCAAATGGTTCATAGTGAATACCGCCTGCATTCACTAAATGTGTCCCCTGTTCTGCGTTGAAATCATCCAGATAAGGAATATGCTGGAAGTAATTCGCATCAAATTCTCCATTTTCCACTACTAAGTTTGGCTGTACATAATCATCAAAAACTGTTACCTGTAAATCCCATCCCTGCTCTGCAAGAATTGCTTTTGCCTGCTCTAAGATTTCTGCATGAGGTGTGGCAGATGCTGCTACCTTAATGACACCTTTGCTTTCTGTGGAAGTTTCTTCTGTTGCATTCTCCTCAGCAACACCCTCATCCTTTGAGCCGCATGCTGTCAATGCAGACACTGCCAATGATAATGTTAATAACAAATATACTATTTTTCTCATAATTTTTTCCTCCTTCTCTTTCCTACTTTTTCTATAGGATTACTATGGCTTGTTCTTGTTTCATATCATACATGCTACAGTCTTATTTGTCAATACCTTTTTTCATTCTGTGGTCTTATTAAAACATACAGTTCAGACTTATTGATTACGCAGACAGCAAATCATGAGGCAACAATTTACTTCACAGATACTATTGTTTACAGCCTATAATAAATTTGAAAGCTTCCAGAGCTGTTTGCGTCTGCTCCGGAAGCTTTCAAATTTATCATGAGCGTCTCGATACCATTCATAGAATGATTTTCTACAAATGTGTAGCTTTACCAACCTATTTTATATTCACTTTTTTCACAGCCGTATAACTACTATAAGCCTTCTGACCGTTCTTCGTTGTATAGGAACGAATCTTAAAATAATATGTTTTCTTTGATGCTAATTTCTTTTTGGTGTACTTTACTTTGGAAGCACTCTTTACCGTTGCCACTTTTTTAAATCCTGATTTTTTGTTCGTAGACATATAAATCTCATATCCGGTAACGCCGCTTATCTTCTTCCACTTTAGAGAAGCCGACCTGTTTCCGGCAGTAATCTTCAGACCAGTCGGTGTATTGGAGGCTGTTTTCACTACCAATTGATTAGAAACAGCTCCATATTTTTTACTTCCATTTATGGTTTTATATGCTCTCACCCTGAAAGTATACTGTGTATTCGTTTTCAGTTTACTAAACTGATATGTGTTCTTTGTAGTTGTGGTAACTTTAACTTTACTGTTTCCCTTGTACAAAGACACCTCATAACCACTAGCTCCCGTCTGCTTCTTCCAGCTAAAGGATAAGATCTTGCCTGTACCTTTGCTTAATTTTAAGCTGCCAGGCTTACCCGGAACTATAATGAAATTTAACGTTTTGCTTCCCTGATAATTTCCAATGCCATTAATTACTGCTGTTGCCTGTCCCGGATTGGTATTGTTTCTGTAAGTAACCGTAAAGTCCTTTCCGGCTACCAATGTATTTCCGGCATTGTTGACAATGACTTCCGGTGTTTTCGCCGTTCCGTCATATGCACACTGGATAACTGACAATGTTGCTGACATATTGACCAGATTTCCTTTTTGAATGGTAAATGTCTTTTCTGCGGTACCTGAATATTTTCCAATTCCTTTTATGGTCACTTTCGCAGTACCCGGATTCACATTGTTACTATACGCTACGACAAAATCTTTTTGATTCTGTAATGAAGTTCCATTGACTGTCACACTGACTTTCGGACATATTCCATTTCCTGTATAAGAAACTGCCGCTATATTTCCAATCACCGGAGTCACTGTAGTATATTGATAGGAACCTAGTGTTTCTGCATCTTTTTTAATAGTTAGTTTATTATTTCCGCTCCAATTGAAATCATAATCCTCCGTCACATTTGTTACCACACGATTTGTCCAGTCATAAACCGCTGCATCTGTCTTCGGATTACCAAACACATAGCCGTCACACATATTTTCTACATACACTTTACTGATTGAAACCAAAAGCTGTTTATAATTATAATATTCTAAGATTGCCGTTTTCTCATACTTAACACCATTGCTATTTAACTGTTTATATAATTTACTACAAGTACTGCTATCTGAAAGATAAGCTTCCAGCACTTCCATGGTTTCTTCGCTGTCACATTGGAAACGAAGCAGATTATCGCGTCTTTTTTCATTACTTGAAATGGCATTTTTCATAACACCAAGGAACTGGTCCTCCGTTTTAATATTTGCCTCTGTTACACGAAGCCCAAAATAATTGTAGTATTCCGCCTTTGTTGCTGTGGCGTTTGGTACCGAATACATTCCGGCAAATATGTTTGGACTATAATCATGTTCTTTGTTGGCATTAAAGACACTGGTTGCCAAATTGAAAAAATCATAAAAATAACCATCGTATTCTGTATCATTGGCATCGTCCCATGTTAAATCAATATTGTACCAACTGCCATCTATTTTTACCAGATTCCATGCATGACCACCTCGATTGAAACCGGTGCCACTCATTCCCACAGCATAAATACTTTCTAGTCCTGCATATGTTGCAAGAAGCTGAAATGTCTTTGCATATCCTTCACAAACCACATCCGTACTGCTGTTTCCATCTAAAACTCCCACAACGCTATGGGCAAAAGTTGCTGTTTCCGGTTGATTACTGCTGTTATAGGCATAATCCACTTCATTGATTATCATGTCATGAATCAGCAGCTCAAGTTCCATATCATCTGCACCGTTGGCCTTCGCATTATCAATTTCCTCTAAAAACGGTAACATTCCCTTCTGAATGCTCTGTGATGCTGATTTTCTTGTGGAAGACTGATAATAATCCGGCTCAACCATAATATACCATGAAACCACAAACTTTTTATTCGCATCCATAAAATAACCCACCGTATCATCAATCCAGAACAGCATTGGATAATCTGCTTCCAGTGCAAAATAGATTCGCTCCATCTGAGTCAGGGTCATCTGATAGGAACTGAGATTAACCAATTCTGCTGCATAATAAGAACCATTGGCTGTCCGCTCCACGCAGACAGCATTTTTAGATGATGCGTCAAATGCAAACAATCTGGCTTTCAAAAGATTATACACCGCTTTTTCCGATGCATTGAGTGTACTGTAACCATAGGTAGAAAATAATCCTGCGTTTACTTCTTCCTGTTCTTCTATTGATAAGAGTTCATCACTGTCTGTTTCCTCAAAAAAAACTTCTACTCCCTCTGCTTCTTCCGGCAATTCCAAATGCTCTGTCTTTTCCACGCCACCTACCGGATAACGTGAAACAGCATCTCTTTGCACTCTCTGCACAGGAACTTCCGGTGTCAATTGACTGACCACTTCCCCGGCTTCTTCTGTTTCCTGCACAATAACCTTCCCTTCCTGTGCCAATACAGGAACCGCTTCATTGCCCAACAGGCACAAACACAAAGTTGCTCCGATGAGTTTTTGTATCAACTTCTTTTTATACATATCCTTCTCCTTTTCCTATTGTGAGCCCATATTACATCATCAGCTGCCAAATAATATTATAATCTGAAATAAATTTTAAAATTGGATTTCCATCAATCTGTGTCTGTACACTGACACCAAATGCTGTAGTGCTGAAAATTTCCGCCGCAACAAAGAGAAGCCATACAATAATCAGACCTTCTGCAAAGCCCAGTACCGCTCCTACTGTTTGATTAATTTCTTTTAATACCGGTAAACGTGTTAAAATATCCAGCGTTGTCATTAACATTTTCAACGCAATCCAAACTATAATAAAACTAATGATATACGATGCGGAACTAATGATTGTTTTTGCTATGTAGGCTGCCACATATTCCTGAATCGCCGTCACATCAAAAAGCTGGTAATTTTGAGGATTGTTGTCCTTGATAATTTTTTCTTTTAATGATTCTGCAATAGGATATGAATTTATTATTTCTTCATCTGTTCCCACACTCGCAATTTCCCCATGATTTTCCGGAGTATAAATTTCCATGCAACTGTTTTTAATATTTTCATAAATCGGCGTCTGTTCCATGATAAATTCCGTAACAAAAGGATTTATAAAGTTTACTAAAATTATGGTAATAATAAACATGGTCATGGATAATGCACTTTTCACAAATCCACGCCGGTAAGAACAGTATGTAAGCGTTACAAGAATCGCTATTACTAAAATTAACAGCCAGTCAATTGTCATGATTTTTCTCCTATCGCACCAGTTTAATGGTTTCTATATTTTCTTCAGTTATGAGCATATATCGGTTTTTTCCGGTAATCGCCATGGCAAGTATCGTCTTATCAAAGCTTTTATCAAGCTTGCATACTCCCTTAATACTGTAGACGCAGCACTCACTTTCACTATACATAAGTATGGTTTCACCAGAAATCTCAACATTCGTATACTCTTTGTCAAAACCTTCCGAAAAAATCCTTTTTCCTTTCAAATCATAGATATCCATACGATATTTTCCGGTATCCTGAGTATTCTTTAACACCATGCCAATATAAGATTCATTATAAAATACTTTTTCTACTTCTTCTTCCAAGGACAATTCAAAGGAAAGCTCCGGTATCTGCTTTCCTGTAAATACTTCCACTTTATCATTGCCAAACGCCACAGCCGTATCACTGTTTATATAATCAAACACAGGAAATACACTTCCCGCATAAGAATTGCTTCCTACAAAATTATCAATTTCATTTTCTCCCACAGAGCCAAGATTGTGGAACGCAAGGGTGGTTCGTGCTTCACCGTTTTCTATGCTCAAATGGGAAATTCCAAATTTAATCCCATCATTAGAAAGGCACAAATCCACAGGATAGCCGCTTTCTTCCATAAGGATTTTGGTTGCTGCCAATTCTTCATCGGGAGTTGCCGGAGAGTATAATTTTATCCATGACTTTCCACTGTCCTCTAAGGATGCCGCAGTCACTCCCTGGGCAGATATATCCAGCTTTTTGACAGGAAGCAGCGTATTTACTTCTGCCCGCAGACCACTTTCATTTAAAATATAAACTGTTGTGCCGTTCTTGTCCGCCAGTGCCACTGCCGAATCACAGATAGCATACAATGGTTCCTGCATCTGATAAGTCTGGTTCCATTTCTCTTTTAAATCTGCTCCAATAAAAGCCGCTCCATCGTTGCTGTATTTTAACATTCCTCCATTATAAGGAACATATTTTGCAGTATCTGCATCTGCACGTTTTACGCTGTTTACCACCTCATACCCCGTGTATGTTGCTCCGGCACTGTAAGTATAGCACACCCCTACTCCAGCAACACAGATAACTAGTAGCAGGCCTATCAGCATAGCCAGATTTATTCTGTGTTTTCTTATCTTTCTCTCGTATTCTCTTTGTATATCCGGGGTATCTTCCACATCCCCGCTGTCACCGGAAAAGTTTTCTAAACTTTTACCTGCTTTTCGTTCTTTATATTTTGTATATTCTCTGATATTCATAATCTTACCCCTTTGCTGTATGTGCTAATCATACCATACTTACATCAAGGTAACAAGATTTTTTGCCCGATAAAAATTTTGTCTATATCTTCGATTCCATTGGCTTCACAGATTTTTGACACCATATCTTTTGTGTTATAGACTCTTATGCTGATTTTCGCCAGTGTATCTCCCTTTTGTATCACATAGTACTGAGGTTCTGTACTTGCCGGAGCAGTTTCCTCTGGCTGTTCTGCTTCCTTCGGCGGCTCAGTAGATGCTACAGATTCTGCTTCTGTGGATATTTCTGCCGCAGCTGGTTCCTCTACGACTACCGGCACTTCTGTATCTTCCGGAGTTTCTGTTGCTACCGGAGCTTCCGTCTCCACGGAGTCAGCCGCAGGCTGGGGACTGTCTGTAGCAATAGGCTCTACGTTTCCGGAAACAGTTTCCACTGCTATGGTATGCAACTTTCCACTACCTGCACTTACCGCCACCTCTTTTGTTTCCTCTATCTGTTCTTCCGTTTTGGCCATCTCTTGCACCCCATCCTCAGTTTTCTGATTTTGTGCATCCTGCTGTTTCTGCTCCACTTCTTCCGTAATTGCACTCTTTGTTAAAATAGCCAGAGATTTTTCCATATTGCTCATCTTATCATAATTATTTAACATAGTAATACCTATCACCAAAACAATCATCACCAAGACTGAACTGACAGAGTACATAAATGCCATAATTTTTCGTTTATGAACTTCTTCCTGTCTTTCCTGAACCAGACTCCGAAAATGCTTTGTAGCCGCATCGTTCTTCTCTTCTTCTCTGATTTCCTCCAAATCTTCATTTCGATGGTCAATCATGTACGTCTGCATCAGGTTATTCTTTTCATAATATATGTAATAGCCGCTTATTGTTTTCATGATTCCATTTTCACATCGGAAAAAAGCTTCATCCTTTTCTATGGGCTCATGCATCATAAGAACTTTCATGTTACCGGCAAACTGATTGATATGAACCTTTTTAATGTTTTCATTCATTTCGATTGGGAATCCCGGCACCGACAGATACCAGCCTACAATCTCCAAAGTATCAAAATATTCCTTGACATTTTCATAAATTCTGCTCCAGATATTGTCGGTAAAATGTACTCCCTCGCCATCTACCACAACCTCTTCCACATAAATTGCCCCACTGATAAACAGATATCTGGCATCACTTTCTACTGCATCCCCCATCAAAATGGCCACTCGTATCTTGCTCAAATCCTTTTCTGTCAATTGATTCAAAAAAGTTACTACATAATCTTCAATATATATTTTAAAGTCTTCTTCTGTATTTCCTATCTGCCGTATGTTCTTTGGCAAACGAAGGGAAGTTTTTCCTTTGCTCTTATCTTCTGGGTTCTCATTGTAGATAACTTCTATCATATTCTTCCACCTTTCACAGAACGACTTAAGACCTTAGGCCTGTCCTACCCCGGACCATTTACCGGTCTTTTTCCAAAATATGATAGCATATATGAATTGCGTATTTTATCAGATGGTGTCTGTAAATATGAGATATTTTCGACAGAAAATAAGATTGATTTTACATTTCAGGGCAGAGGGACGCTCATAAGGGGGACAGTTCAGCCTTGACGGTTAACAGGACGCCCATAGCCGATACAAATTCATCCCAGAAAGGCATTTCAAGAGGCGTCCTTAACGGATGAAAAATCCACTGTTTACGAAGACTTAGGCGCGACGGCGTTCGGGAGCGTCTTAGTCATAGTTAACAGTTAGTTTTCAGCAGTGTTGCCTCTGCCTTTCCGGGATGAATTTGTATCGGCTATGAGCGTCCGTGAAATCAATCTTTCTGAATAATTACAATTACAAATTCTCTTTGATTTTCTTATATATTCCTTCTGAATCCAGTCCATACTTCTTTACAAGTTCCACAGCCGGACCTGATTCACCATATACATCGTTAATACCGATTTTCACTACTTTTGTCGGTGCCTTTTCGGATAAGCAGTCGCAGACTGCACTTCCAAGACCACCAATTACAGAGTGTTCTTCCACGGTAAATACTTTTCCTGTTTCTTTTGCTGCTTTTACAATCAAATCTTCATCTAATGGCTTAATTGTATGAATATTTATAACTTTCGCATCAATTCCATCTTTACTGAGAAGTTCTGCCGCTGCCAAAGACTCACTGACACAAAGACCTGTTGCTATAATTGTGATATCTTTTCCTTCTCTTAATACTACACCTTTTCCGATTTCAAACTTATAATCCGGTGTATCGTTAATTACAGGCACTGCCAGACGTCCAAAACGGATATATACAGGTCCCACATGTTCAATAGCTGCCTTTACTGCCGCTTTTGCTTCCACATCATCAGCAGGATTAAGCACTACCATGCCCGGAATAGTTCGCATCAATGCAATGTCTTCATTACACTGGTGAGTTGCACCATCTTCACCTACAGAAATACCTGCATGAGTGGCACCGATTTTTACATTTAATTTTGGGTAACCTACAGAATTACGAATCTGTTCAAAAGCTCGTCCTGCTGCAAACATGGCAAAAGAACTTACAAACGGAATCTTTCCGGTTGCTGCAAGTCCTGCTGCAATACCTACCATATTACATTCTGCAATACCACAGTCAATATGTCTTTCCGGAAATGCTTTCTTGAAAATGCCTGTTTTTGTGGCAGCTGCAAGGTCAGCATCCAATACGATTAAATCTGGATACTGAGCACCTAATTCTGCTAAAGCATTACCATAACTTTCTCTTGTTGCAATTTTCTTTACTTCTGACATAATGCTTCACCTACTTTCTCTAAATCTGCCATTGCTATTTCAAACTGCTCATCATTTGGAGCAGAACCATGCCAGGAAGCCTGATTTTCCATGAAAGATACACCTTTTCCTTTGATACTCTTGGCAATAATGGCTGTCGGCATACCTTTACATTCTCTGGCTGCTTTAAATGCTGCATCCAGTTCATCAAAATCATGGGCGTTTACATTAATTACATTAAAATTAAATGCTTCAAATTTCTTATCTATCGGATATGGGGAACAAACGTCTTCAATGGCTCCGTCAATCTGAAGTCCGTTGTTATCCACAATCACTACCAGATTATCTAACTTTCTTGCACCTGCAAACATGGCTGCCTCCCATACCTGCCCTTCCTGAATTTCACCATCACCAAGTAAAGTATATGTGCGGTAAGAATCACCGGAAAGTTTTGCAGACAATGCCATACCCACAGCTGCTGAGATTCCCTGTCCTAAAGATCCACTAGACATGTCCACGCCCGGAATATGCTTTTTATCCGGATGTCCCTGAAGATAAGAACCTACATGTCTTAAAGTTTTTAAATCCTCTACCGGGAAGAATCCTTTGTGTGCAAGTGTTGCATAAAGTCCCGGTGCAACATGGCCTTTGGATAATACAAAACGGTCACGATCCGGTTTTTCCGGATTCTTTGGATCCACATTCATTTCTTCAAAATACAGATAAGTAAAAATATCTGCGGCTGACAAAGAACCGCCCGGATGTCCTGATTTTGCGCTGTGTACCGCAGTAATGATACCCTTACGAATCTCATTAGCTGTCTTTTGAAGTTCTAATTTATTCATGAAAACGCCTCCTTAATTTACGTTCTTAGTTCATTTCTCACTTTTATAGCTTACCATTATTAAGAAACTCTTGCAAGTTATTTATTCATCATATATGGATACGATTTCCCCATCCAGAATACGATTTACATTTTTTACTGCGCAAAAATTACCGCACATACTACAGGTGTCCTCTTTTTCCGGCTTGGACTCTGCACGATACCTTCTGGCTTTTTCCGGATCCATGCTTAAATCAAACATTCTTTCCCAGTCCAAAGCTTTCCTTGCTTTACTCATTTCGTAATCCCAGTCCTTTGCTCCCTTAACACCTTTGGCAATATCTGCTGCATGTGCTGCAATCTTAGAAGCAATAATACCTTCTTTTACATCATCTACATTTGGAAGGCGTAAATGTTCTGCCGGTGTCACGTAACACAAGAAGGCTGCTCCATAGGTAGCCGCAATAGCGCCACCGATTGCCGAGGTAATATGGTCATAGCCCGGTGCCACATCCGTTACCAGCGGTCCTAAGACATAAAATGGTGCTCCATGGCAAAGGGTTTTCTGGATTGTCATATTTGCCTCAATCTGATTCAGTGGCATATGTCCGGGGCCTTCCACCATTACCTGTACATCCTTTTCCCATGCCCGTTTGGTCAGTTCACCTAAAGTAATCAATTCTTCAATCTGCGAAGTATCCGTAGCATCCTCAATACATCCCGGTCTGCAGGCATCCCCAAGGCTCATGGTTACATCATATTCTCTGCATATATCAAGAATTTCATCATAATATTCATAAAAAGGATTTTCCTCACCTGTCATTTCCATCCATGCAAATATAATGGAGCCGCCTCTGGAAACAATGTTCATAAGACGCTTATTATTTTTAAAACGGCTGGCTGTAGCCCTATTGATACCACAGTGAATGGTCATAAAGTCTACACCGTCTTCTGCGTGCATACGAACTACATCAATCCACTCTTTTGCAGTAATCTCTTTTAAAGGTTTATGATAATATACCACAGCATCATAAATTGGAACTGTTCCGATGATTGCCTTACATTCACTGGTCAGCTTTCTGCGAAACACTCTGGTATCTCCGCAGGAACTTAAATCCATGATTGCCTCTGCTCCCATTTCCACAGCAGAATTCACTTTCTGCATTTCCACATTCAAATCCTTGCTGTCCCTGGATACGCCGAGGTTTACATTGATTTTTGTCTTCAACATAGAGCCAATGCCGTTTGGATCAATGCAGGTATGCTTTTTATTACATGGAATGATAATCTGACCTTTCGCTATATATTCTAACAGCTCTTTTTCATCCATATGCTCTTTTTCTGCCACTTTTTTCATTTCCTTGGTGAGAATGCCTTGTCTTGCGGCATCCATCTGCGTAGTGTATGACATACGATTTACTCCTTTATTCTAACTGACTTTCTGTATAATACCCACCATCTACCAGAATTTCTTTATAATTTTCCTTATCTACCACCACAGAAGTACACAAATAGGATGGTACCATCATCTCGCCGTTATCGTACCCTTCCGCATTGTTAATTTCCGGAACAATTCCTTCTAAGACCGCCTTTACCATTGTAGTGCATTTATCTGCCAGTACTCTGGTATCCTTATACACAGACATACTTTGCTTTCCGCTGATAATATTTTTTACTGCCTCCACACCTGCATCCTGTCCGGTAATAAGCGGCCAGTCTTCTTTGGAATATCCTTCTTTTTCCATAGAAGCAATGACACCGCTACAAATGGCATCGTTGGCACAGCAGGCAATATCCAGTTTCTGCTCCTTATAATCATTATTCAGAATCTGGCTTGCATTCTTTTCCGCTAAAGTTTTTGACCACCGCATAATATACGTATCTTCAAATTTTGTTTTTCCGGAAACGCACACTAAAGTTCCGTCCTCTAAATATTCGTCAAGAACCTCCATTACTCCCTGATATACAAGCTTTGCATTATTATCATCAGGAGAGCCCATGAAAAATTCTATGGTCCGATGTTTTCCTTCTTTTCTAAGCTGCTCTAAATTTTCTTTTTCTTTAATATAGGTTCCTATGGAAATTCCTATATTTTTATTATCAAATGTGGCATAATAAGATACGGCATCCGTCCCCATCAACATTCTGTCATAGGCAATCACTGCCACCTTTTTCTCTTTGGCTTTTTCCAAGACCTCCTGAAGCTTTTCGGATTCCACAGAGGAAACCACAAGACAATCCACATTTTCTTCCAGCAGTTCTGCTATCTGATTTATTTGGGTGTAGGGATTATTTTCTGCAAAACGCACCTCCACCTGATAGCCATCCTGCTCCAATGCTTTTTGAATATTTTCTGCATCATACTCCCATCGTTCATCTGCTTTCGTTGGCATAAGCACCCCTACTTTTTTATTCACTACAACAGTCTCTTCTTCTGCAGTTGAAGGTATTTCCGTCACTTCATAACCCCCACAGGAAATACACAAAACAGAAAACAGAACGATACACAGCATGACCGCTATGTGTTTTTTCATATTTCTACCCTCATCTCGTACTTCTAACCCTTACCTGCACTAATTTTATTCTCCGCTTAAGCTTAAAGTTCTACTCTTCCTTCCAAAGCTCTTAAAAGCGTTACCTCATCTATATACTCCAAGTCACCGCCCACCGGAACACCACTGGCAATACGGCTTACCTTGATTCCCGTAGGCTTAATCAATTTACTGATATACATAGCTGTAGTTTCTCCCTCCAGACTGGAATTTGTAGCAATAATTACTTCATCTACATCTTCCTGAAGACGCACCATCAGCTCCTTTAATTTAATATCCGCCGGCCCTATGCCAAGCATGGGGGAAATTGCACCATGCAACACATGGTACACACCTTCAAATTTCCCCGTTTTTTCATAGGCAGCCAAATCTCTTGGATTTTCTACTACCATAATTATGCGGTGATTACGTTTTTCATTTCCACAAATCGGACATACTTCGCTGTCTGTTAAGTTATAACAATATTTACAATACTGAATATTATTTCTCACTGTAACCAAAGTGTCTGCAAGCTTTGCCACATTTTCCTTTGGCATATTAATAATGTAGAATGCCAGACGCTGTGCAGACTTGGCACCAATTCCCGGCAAGGCTGCCAGTTCTTCTATTAATTTCTGTATCTGACTGCTATATGTTTCCATTAAAATGGTAAGCCTCCAAGACCGCCCAATCCTCCGGTTAATTTAGACATAGCTTCGGTGGTTTCTTCTTCCACCTTACGCAGAGCTTCATTGGTGGCAGCCATAATTAAATCTTCTAACATTTCCACATCGTCTGGATCTACTACTTCTTCTTTTAATTTTACTTTGGTAACTTCCTTTTTACCTGAAATGGTAACTTCCACAGCACCACCACCTGCAGTTGCTGTAAATTCTTTTTCTTCTAATTCTTTCTGACTTTCTTCCATCTGGCGCTGCATACGCTGTGCCTGTTTCATTAAATTGTTCATATTTCCCGGCATACCACCTGGGAATCCTCCTCTTTTTGCCATGTTAAAATTCCTCCTTGTTATCGTCTTCTATGGTTATTTCCATATTAATTGCCTGTTCTAGGTTTACATAATTTTCCTCGAACCGACTGCCCTCATCGAGCAATTTCATTTCAATTTCAATTTCTTTTCCTATATAGTCAGAAATCTGCTTCTGTAATTCTTCTTTGTGTTTTTCATTTCCCACAAATCCGAATCCGACCTCATCTTTAAATACTATCAGAAGTCGGTTGTCTCCTGCAAGACTTAATTTTGCTGTTTTTAAATATGTCTGCACCGGCATAGACAGATTTCGTACAATGGCATGCCAATTCTCCACTGCCTGCTTCACTTCATCGGGAACTGCTTTCGGAAGCGGAATATCCGGTATACTGCTGTCCGGCTGAGATATTGATTCCTGATAACTAACCGTTTTAGCAGATACAAAATCACCTTTTTCTAACTTTTCTTCTAACTTTGCAATCCGGTCTATCACAGACTCTAAATTGTTTTCCATGGCAGGCTTACACAACTTAATCAATGCAATTTCAACAAAAATACGCTTTTGAACCGCATATTTTATCTGTCCTGATAATTCAGAAAATACCCGGATATAACGCATCAGTCTGTCTTGATCCACCATGGCAGATTCCTCTTTTAATCTGGCAAGATTTTCACTGGAAATATCCAGTACATCCTCCATATTATCCGATGTACTGATTAACAGCAGATTTCGCAAATACCAGGTAAAATCGATGACAAACTGTCCTAATTCCCGTCCCTGCATGACCAGTTCTTCTAACATTTTCATAAGACCTACTACATCTTCTTCCAGAATTTTCCGTAAAAAACGGCTGAACACTTCCGTGTCCACTGCCCCTAGTACCTCTAGAACATTGTCATAAGTAAGTTTTTCTCCAAGATAGAAAGCAATACACTGGTCTAAGAGACTCAGTGCATCTCGCATAGAACCATCCGCTGCCTTTGCAATATAGCGGATTGCCTTTTCTTCAACTTCAATCTGCTCTGACTTCATTAATTCATCCAGTCTTGAAGCTATAGTATCTATGGTAATTCTCTTAAAATCATACCTCTGACATCTGGATAAAATCGTAATGGGGATTTTATGAACCTCTGTGGTTGCCAGAATAAAAATCACATAAGAGGGTGGTTCCTCTAATGTTTTTAGGAGCGCATTAAACGCTCCTATGGACAGCATATGAACTTCGTCAATAATATATACCTTATATTTTCCTTCTGCCGGTGAAAACTGAACTTCATCTACAATTTCCCTGATGTTATCCACACCATTGTTAGATGCTGCATCAATTTCAATCACATTCATGGAAGTTCCTGCATTGATAGAGCGACACATGGCACACTCATTGCATGGACTTCCATTGACCGGATGCTCACAATTAACTGCCCTTGCAAAAATCTTTGCAATGGAAGTCTTTCCGGTTCCTCTGGTACCACAAAACAGATAGGCATGTCCCATTCTTTCCGCTTTTATCTGATTCTGTAAGGTTGTAACAATATGACTCTGTCCTTTCACATCCTCAAAATTATCGGGACGGAACTTTCTGTAAAGGGCAGTATATGCCATGTTTCTCACTTCCTGTTCTTTAATTTCTTATATTTTTTCATCTCCAAAGCTGATTCCTAACAGTCTGGTTTCTTTAATAATAGGTGACTCCGGATCTACCATCTTTAAGGTTCCTGCCACATCCGAAAGCTTTGTTTTTGAAATTTCTCCGTTGACTACAGAGGCCATATATCCATACTCATTGTCAAGAATCATCTGAGCTGCCACAGCTCCCAGTCTTGTAGATAATACTCTGTCATATGGACAAGGATTTCCACCTCTCTGGGTATGCCCCGGAACGGTAACTCGTACTTCCTGTCCTGTTTTTTCCAAAATCTGATCCGCAATTTCATAAGATACGGTCGGGTGCTTTCTGTTTTTTACTTTTTCTTTGTATGCTTTCTTGCTTAAAGCAGCATCTTCCTTAGAAATCGCTCCCTCTGCCACTGCCAGAATAGTAAATCTCTTTCCGGCCTTTTTTCGCTTCTCTATGGCCGCAATCACATTATCAATATCGTATGGAATCTCCGGAAGCAGTATCACGTCCGCACCACCTGCTATTCCGGCATATAAAGTAAGCCAGCCTACCTTATGCCCCATAACTTCCACAATAAAGACACGGCTGTGGGAATCAGCTGTAGTGTGGATACAGTCAATGGCATTGGTTGCGATATCTACTGCACTCTGGAATCCAAAAGTCATCTCTGTCCCATAAATATCATTATCGATGGTCTTAGGAAGTGATACTATGTTAAGTCCTTCCTCGCTTAACAGATTGGCAGTCTTCTGTGTTCCGTTTCCACCTAAAACAACCAGACAATCCAACTTTAATTTTTTATAGGTGTCTTTCATCGCCTTTACTTTGTCAATGCCGTCCTCTCCAATCACCCGCATTAACTTAAATGGCTGCCTTGAAGTACCAAGAATGGTTCCCCCTTTCGTAAGTATCCCCGAAAAATCCTGTGGCTTCATTACACGGTAATTCCCATGTATCAATCCCTTGTACCCTTCTTCAAAACCATAAATTTCAATCTCTTTCAGATTGTGATACAGCGCTTTTACCACTCCACGCATGGTTGCATTTAATGCCTGACAATCTCCGCCGCTGGTTAACATTCCGATTCTTTTCATTTTACCACTCCCATTCTTAATATTTTGCTGTTCCACTTTTAAGCTCATGTACTATGATTATATAATACTTTCGGATTCATCACAATAGTTTTGTAGAATAAGTTCGGTCTTTTAGTAACAGATCAGCCTTTGGCGGTGTCACGGACGCCCATGATAGGAACAGCCTCTGCCTTTCAAGGAAGAAGTTGCGCCGTCTATGTGCGTCCTTTCAACCAATAAGGTTGAACTGCTATAACTTTTCCCTATATCGCCCTATCAAACATTGACATTTTCCCCAAATAATAGTAAAATTTTAGTTAGAATTTATCAATTTTCAACAATTTTGGGGAGGGCCGACATGAAGAGAACAATCGGAAAAAAGGTACTGTTAATGATTAGTGTTTTAGAACTTCTGCTAGTGGGAGTGGTTCTTGCAAATCTGTCAGCACTATCTATCATTAACAATTTCAACAGACAACTTAACAGCACTATCGAACAATGTTTTGCAGCTACTGACAGTGGGGATATTGAAAAACTACATACATTGGAGGAAGAATTAACTTCCACTCTTATTCACAGTAATAAGCGAATCGAGGGAACTTATTCTTTTGATATTGTATTAATTGTACTTGTAATCATTATTGCGGCAGTTATTGTTTTGATGGCAATGAGAACTATTGCACTTCCTGCCAAAAGAGCTCATCATCGCTTAGACGGCGTTTTGGATAAAATGAAACAGGACAAAGGTGATTTGACAGAACGTATCCCGGTGGAATCCCATGATGAAATAGGACATCTTGTGAGCGGTATCAATGGCTTTATCGAACATTTACAGGGCGTTATGCAGATTCTTCAAATCAATACCGGCAAAATACTGGATGCTACGGACAATATTGAACATCAGGTAAGTGCTTCCAGCGAAAATGCAGTAAATGTATCCGCCGCTACCGAAGAACTTTCCGCCAGCATGCAGGAAATTTCAGCCACTTTGGACGAAATCGCCGCAGGAAGCAAGGGAATTCTAGAAGAAGTACGCAATATTAACGGCACAGCTGGAAATGGTGCCGAAATGGTAAAGGACATTAAAGACCGTGCCACAAATATGTATGATGAAACCGTAAAAAGCAAAGAAGCTGCCGCCAGTGTTATCAGTGACATCCGAACAATGCTGGAAGCTGCTGTAGAAGAAAGTAAGAGTGTAGAAAAAATCAACGAACTGACCGACGATATTTTAAGCATTACAAGCCAGACCAATCTCCTTGCATTAAATGCTTCCATAGAAGCCGCCAGAGCCGGCGAAGCCGGAAAGGGCTTTGCTGTTGTGGCAGATGAAATCAGAGTGCTTGCTGACAGCAGCCGTGATGCCGCCAACAACATCCAAAATATCAGTAATTTAGTAACTAACGCCGTAGAAAAGCTTGCAAAAAATGCAGAGGATATGGTCAAATTCGTAGATGAAAAAATAATTAAAGACTATGACGGTTTTGTGGATGTTGCCAACCAATATCAGGCAGATGCCGATAATATGAACAATATTCTAACCGAATTTGCCGGAAAATCTTCGGCAATGGAAACCACCATGACTACCATGAATAACGGTCTTGGCGATATTTCCATTGCTGTAGATGAAAGTGCAAAAGGCGTTGCCAGTGTTGCAGAAAATGCTGTCAGCCTTGTGAATGCAATTTCTAAGATTCAGCAGGCAACGGAACAGAGCCAGGAAATTTCCAAAGAATTACAGAATGAAACAAACCGATTTGAACGGGTATAGAAAATAGAAATAGGGAGCTTCTTTTTTAATACTTAATAATTCAGTTTTGATAGTTATCAGGACGCACATAGCAGATACAATTCTTCCCAGAAAGGCAGAAAATTTAACAGCCTTTCTGGGAAGAATTGTATCTGCTATGTGTTGTTCGACTATTCCAAAATGAAAATTGTTATATTCAAACTTATCAGCCCTAAATTTTTTCTATTTTTATAATACCGCACCAATCACTGCATCCATTTCAATTTCTACAAACTGTGTAGGGCGATTTAATGCAGGAGTTCCCACCACGGTGCAAAGTGGCTTAATATCATGGAAAAATTCCGAATATGCCTTACAGATATCAGAACCCATTTTCATGTCGGTAGCATATACTTTCACTCTTACTACCTCCTCTTTTTTACTTCCCGCCTGCTCTAAAAGCTTAATCTGCTTTTCTAACACATACTTGGTCTGCTCATATGCATTTTCTCCATATACAGTTCCATCCGGCTGAACAGATGTGGTTCCCCCCACATAAACAAAAGGTCCTACTTTAACCATACGGCTGTATCCTACTTTTTCCTCCAAAGGTGCTCCTGATGAGTAATTCACGCGTTTCATTTCCATAATAATTTCTCCTTTCCTATCTCAACATCTATCATTTTCTCAAACGTCTAAAACGTTTTTACACTTTTGCCTTAAAGCGGTCATATCTGAATTCACTTAAATCTACTGAAAGTTCCTTTCCGGTAATCATCTCTGACAAAAGAAGTCCTACTGCCGGTCCGATACCAAAGCCATGACCTGTAAAAGCACAGGCAAGAACCAGTCCTGGCACTTCCTCTACTTTACTTAATACCGGAACACCATCTGCACACATGTCTATCCAGCCAGCCCAATTACGCACAACTTTTGCGTCCTTTAATGCTGGAAAATATCCTAAAATAGCGCGGCTGCTGCAAGATAAGGACAGACTGGTATTTACCGGTGTTCCATTGTCTTTATCATACATTTCCAGTCCGGAAAATCCTCCAAATACAAAGGAGCCATGCTCCGACTGATGTCCATAAAAGTCTGCTGCCGCTGTTCCCAGCATCTGCCAGAACATTGGTGGTTGAGCCTCCGTTACAATACATTCTGCTTTCTGGGTAACCATTGGAACATCCAGTCCCACCGTTGCCATAATTTTTCTGCTGTCATATCCTGCTGCCAAAAGAATGGTTTCCCCTTCGTATACCTCCCCATCCAACGTGTAAACCTTTCTTGCCTTTCCCTTTATCTTTTCAATTTTTGTAACTTTCTGACTGGTATAAAAACGTACCCCCAACTGCCTTGCCTTACGATAAAATGCCAAAGTAGTTGTCATTGGATTGGCATGTCCATCTGTAGGGCACCAACTGGCACCAATCACTTCCTTGGATAAATAAGGGCATATTTCTCTGGCTTCATCTCCCGAAATCATACGCACATCCAGTCCGCAGGACTTTGCTTTCTCCGCCAGTCCGGTGAGAATCTTAATTTGCTCCGGTGTTTTTCCAAGGCGGAGATTTCCTTCCTGATGATATTCACAGTTATACTCTAATTCTTCCGATAAGGTTGGCCAGAGATTTTGGATTCCCCACATGGCAATGGGAAGTTCTCTCTTATCACGTCCAGACTGTCTGACACCACCACCATTTCTGGAAGAACCACCATTTCCTATATAAGGACTGCCTTCCAGTACAATTACATTATTATTTCCGCCTTTTGCCAGATAATAGGCCGTAGCACATCCAATAATGCCGCCGCCAATAATGATAACATCTGCATTCTTACTCATCTTGGATTTCCTCCTCCCTTTTCATTTGCCAGAATTTCCATTTCAATAGGGCGCATCGGTGCTCTGGCGGTTGCCGTTTCTATGTCATCCGGGGAAACTCCTAATTCTCTCGCCATAATTCCCTTCACTAATTTCGTACAAGTCTGTCCCTGACAAAGTCCCATACCTGCACGTAAATATCTTCGCATCTCTGTAATAGTAAAGATGCCATCATGCACAGCCCTTCGAATTTCTCCTTTGGTAATTTCCTCACAACGGCAAATCAAAATATGGTCATCCGGAGCCGGAACATATTCGCCGATATCAAGAAATCTGTCACTTAATTTGTTCATACGATACCTCCATTTTTCTCAGGTAAATCATCCGATAATTCTTTACTGTCTATTATCCTACAATGCCTGATAAAACCTTGCCTTCATTACCATATCCTTTGGAACCTTAATGGTTACCAGGCTTGTGTGGTCATAAGCAGGTGACTGTTTTACTTCCATAACTTCTGCCTCACATACAATTTCTCCACTACGGCTTAATGCATTTCCCGTATCTCCCACATTTGGAAGTGGCAAAAATTCATAGGGCATTGTAACCGTAGCTGATTGTTCATCATAATTTTCATTTACCAGGAAAATTGCCTGACCTGAGCATGCCGCAACACACATACCACACCCGATACATTGGGATTCTTTCACCACTACCGGGAGCGAGGTAATATTTTCTCCAATGCTGATACATCCCTTAGGACAGGCATCCTGACATGGATTACATGGAATATTCTGTGTACACTCCATAACAGGATGAATTCCTGACATATGTACCACACCAGGATAAGCTTCAATTTCTTCCTCGCTTACATATCCTTTTGTTAAAAGATTCATGGAAACCGGTTTTCCTTCCTCTGTCTCCGTAAGCAATTTTCCTCTGTTTTTCGGGGCAAACATACCCTGCCGCAAACTATCTAATGCCTTTTCTAACTGTACCGCCGTTTCCTTTAATTCTTCCTTGGAAATATATCCTAAATAAGATGCTGCTGCAATTCCTGCAATACGTCCTTCGATCATAGCAGAGCTGGCTTCTTCAATTCCTGAAACATCACCTGCCACGAAAATTCCCGGAATTGAAGTTTCTCCATATTCGTCACATTCCGGAACCGTACCACCCTTTTTCCCGTCTTCTATCATGCGGCAGCCTGCCATTTTTGCCATATTCGACATTGGCGATAATCCTACTGCAAGACATATGGTGTCCACATCAAAATGTTTTTCCGTTCCTTCTATAAACTGAAATTTATCATCTACCTGGGCAATGGTCACACCGGTTACTTTTTCATCTCCTTCTGCCTTTACAATGGTATGGGATAAATAAAAAGGTACTCCTAATCTTGCCACCTTAGATGCATGAACACCATATCCTCCAACCCGCGGTGCCGCATCTACCACAGCTACCACATCACAACCTGCCTGCTTCAACTGGAAACTGACTACCAGACCTACATTACCACTTCCCAGCATAAGCACTTTTTTTCCCGGCATAACTCCATGCAAATTCATCATGGTCTGAGCCGCCCCTGCTCCAATTACCCCCGGTAAAGTCCAGCCATCAAAAACAATCATATTCTCGGAAGCACCGGTGGCAATAATTACAGAATCCGCCTTGGCATGAATAATCTCATCGCCTGTTTTCACTGTCACTTCTTTATCCAGAAACAGCCCTATTACAATGGAATCCAGTTTAACTTCCACACCGGCATCCGCAGCCTCTTTCAGTAATTCTTCTCCGATACGGTAACCTCTTACTTTGGCCCGGTGTTCTTTGGAGCCAAAAAACTTGTGAATCTGTTTAAACAGCTGACCGCCCGGTTTTTTGTTTTCGTCAAATACAATGGTTTTTAAGCCTCTTTTCGAAGCCTCAATTGCGGCTGAAAGTCCTGCCGGACCGGCACCTATTACAATTAAATCATATCTTTCCATAACAGTCCTCGCTTTCTACTGCTTTGCTGATGTACCATATTGCGTCTGTACTACCATGCCTTCTTCCAGTGGGGTAACGCAAGTACGGATATTTGGCTTTCCATTTACCACCATAACACAGTCCGTACATCTCCCAATAGCACAAAAAATGCCGCGTGGTTTATGCTCTTTTTTTGTGTAACGGTGTACCATGACACCAGCCGCTTTTAAGGCCGCCGCAATGGGCTCTCCCTCGTATCCCATATACTCTGTTCCGTCAAAAGTAAATGAAACCTTTTTTCCTTTTTTCACTTCCCCTAAAATCGGATGTTCTTCTATTCTCATTTTCCTCTCTCCTTTAAAGCCTACTTACAACGGCAGATATTGTTTTGTGCCGTAAATCCGAAGCCTTCTCCGATAACAAGATTGCTTCCCACCAAAGGAATTCCGGTCATTGCACAAGCCTCCAGACTTAAACTTCTCAAATCCTCACGCTCTAAATTTTTAAGTTTTGTCTTTCCGGCTGCCTTTGCTAATAACACCGCTTCTGCCGTCATTCCTTCTATGTAATTTGCCACTCTCTTTGCCGCCACATCAACATCTAATTTTTCTACCAGTTCCGGTTCCTGTGTACCAATACCGAAAGCACATTTTCCCGCCTGGCAATTCATGCATACACGACATCCCATTGCCACCATTGCTGCAGTACCGATGGCAACTGCATCTGCCCCAATTGCCAACGCCTTTGCCATGTCTGCTCCGTCTTTGATACCACCGGAAATAATAATGCTCATTTCATCCTTTAATCCTAATTCATCCAGAGTCCTTACCGCTTCCACCAACGCCGGCATGGTCGGGATACCCAAATGATCTGCCGCCATCACCGGAGCTGCACCGGTACCTGCGGTACAGCCATCCAAAATCACACCATCAAATCCTACTTTTGCTGCCATTTTCACATCTTCATGAACACGTGCTGCCGCTATTTTGGCAAAAATCGGTGTTTCCCAATTGGTCATTTCCCGGTACTGCTGCATCTTAACCACTAAGTCATCTGCTCCAAAACTGTCCCCTGCCCTCGGATGGGAATGCAAATCAATACCTGCCGGAATCTGCCTAATCTTTGAAATTTCTTCTGTAATTTTTTCTCCCATTAAATGTCCTGCCAGCCCTGGCTTAGCACCAATACCAAAAAGAATTTCCAGCATATCCGCTTCCTCTAAATACTCTTTTTTAAATCCCATACGACTGGCAAGAATCTGTATGGACTGGCGGTAGGAATTCTCCATTTCTTCCGGAAGGCATCCACCTTCCCCATTGCTGATTAACGTTCCCGTCATAGCAGTTGCCTTTGCCAGTGCAATTTTTGCATTTTTACTTAAAGCGCCAAAGGACATCCCGGCTATCATAATAGGGGTTTCCAGCACAATAGGTTTCTTTGCAAAACGTCCACCCAAAACGGTTCTTGTTTCGCACTCTTCACGATATGTATCAATAGGCAGACGTGTCAGCTGTCCCGGCAGAATCATTAAATCATCAAAATTTGGAACCTTTCTTGGGGAAGCACAGCCTCGAATACGGTATTTTCCGTTTTCTGCCTTATAATCTATTTCAGACAATACCTGATTTGTCCAGGTACCTTTTTCCGGATTTACAATTTTCGACATATTAATCCACCTTTCTAAATTTATTTGCCAGCTCAGGTTTTAATACCGGCTTAAATAATTTATACTGCTGTTTTCCATTGGAATCTAAAATAGGACGGATTACATGGAATTCTTCCCCTTTTGCTTTCAAGCCATATTTTGCAAAAAGTTCGTCCAGCATGGATATTTCTTCCGGAGTAATGTCCGTATAAATAACATTTCCACCCAGCTTCTGCTCAGCCTCTTTATCTCTGGTATAAATATTTCCGCAAAACATAGACTCACCGGTTTCTTTTCCTATTTCTCCCAATACAATCAGAGAACCTCCCATTGCCATTTCTCCGGCCCACCGGCCTGCATTTCCTCCTACAATGATGTTTCCTCCACGCATACCGTAACCGATACGGCTTCCGGCATTTCCATATATGACAATATTCCCTCCACAGATATAGGCACCTACATTGCATCCTGTGTTCTTTTTTACAATCAGCTCTCCACTGACCATATTATCCCCGGCGTACCAACCCACATTTCCATTTACCGTAACCGTGGCATTTTCCATAAAACTACAGGTATACAATCCGGTACTGTCTTCAATATGAATAGACACCTTTTTATCCAGTCCTGCACAAACATTATGCATGGAATGCACGTTAGCAATCTGTAATTCTGTTACACCCTTTGCCAGAACTTCTCCTATCGTCTGATTAAATTTTTCATTTTCGATTGTTGCTGCATCTATACGTTCCATACACGCACCTCCCCTGGCTCCATTTCATCTGCAAATAATTCATCATCGATTGCACTAAACTCTATCTGTTCTGAACCAAGCATTACCATATTATCGTTTTCCGCTACTAACAACGGCTTGATTCCTAATTTGTCTTTTACAAAACCCAACTGAGTCGGTGTGGCTGCAATAATACAAAAAATTCCATCCATATAATCACCGGCTTTTTCAAGGGCTTCCTTTAAATTCCCACCATTTTCCTGCATAAAATATGCAATTAAATGACTTGCCGCTTCGGAATCATTTAAGGTCTTAAATTTTGCTCCCTTTGATTCTAGGAATCTTCTCATATTAAAATAGTTGGTAAACTGACCGTTATGTACAATGGCCAGTTCCGGATAGAACGGCGAAACAAAAGGATGAGCTGCATTTACATCTTCTGCGCTTTCTGTTGCCATTCTCACATGACCAATACCATGCATCCCCATCATGCCTTCCAGGTTATAATTTCCGGTAAGGTTTGTAATTGCCCCTCCCTCCTTATAAACTCTCAGGTTATCGCTAAAGGAGTGAACTGCCATATCAGAATCACTGTTTATCATGGTATGCAGCTGCTTGATTTTATCCTTGGGCATATCTACAACAAATTCCTCACATAATTTTTTCCCTACATTACGTGTACTTTTTTCGTCGATAATTTCACCGAATTTTTCGATAAATTCCCGCAACCTTGCCAATGCTTTTTCCTTCTGCAACGTAACACGCAATACAATTTTTTCACTCTTTTCGAATACTGCAATTCCGGCAGCATCCGGACCTCTGTGCTGAATCAGAGTCAGCATTTCAATTAATTTTTCAGACATATCAATTGACTGATTTTTACATAGTACTCCGGCAATTCCACACATGTCTTATCTCTCCTTTTTCATAAACTTATTTTTTGTTTATACATGGTATGAATAAGTGGTGTCTTCCCAGTCAGTCACATATTTGTTAAACTCATCCACTTCATGTTCTTTCATATTTGTAAACACCTCTGCCAGTTCCGGTCCAATGGCTTCTGTCAAAACAGTGTCTTCTTTTAACAGATTTAATGCACGATACAGACTGCGAGGTACTTTTTCTAATTTGCTCTGTGCCACTTCATCATGATACAAGTCTGTAACAACAGCTTCCGGCGGAACAATTTTATTTTTAATTCCATCCAGCCCCGCTGCCAGAATAGCTCCCAGTGCCAGGTACGGATTGCAGGCTGCAGAACCTGCTCTGATTTCTAAACGGCTTGCTTTCCCACGTTCCTTAGGAATACGGATATATGTAGTTCTGTTGTCATGACCCCAGCCCACAAAAATCGGTGCAAAGGAATCCGGCTGATAACGTTTATAGCAGTTTACCGTTGGTGCTAAAAATGCAGTCAATGCATTGGCATGTTTGATAATTCCACCAATCATGTAGCGAAGGGTATCTGAAATCTCATCCTGGCCATTTGGGTCGTAGCAGATATTTTCACCGGTTTCTATATCATTTAATGACAAATGGAAATGACATCCGCTTCCGCCGGCAGCTCCTTTTGGTTTTGCCATAAAGGAAACTGACATATCTTCTCTGTTGGCAATGTCTTTTGCTATTCCTTTAAATAAGGCGCTTTCGTCTGCTGCCCTGAGTGCGCTGGCATGTTTCCAGTTGTATTCGTACTGTCCCGGATAATACTCATGATTCATGTACAACACATTAAAATCCATTTTATTAAAAGTCTGCGTCAGTTTATATAAAAATTTCTTAGGGTCTGTACGGTCATTCACAGTGTAACAGTTACTTGCCTGACAAGTGTATGGTTCTAATCCTCCATCTGCTGTCTTATTGTATACATAAAACTCCAGTTCACTTGCAGCCACCGGTTCATATCCAAGTTCATGATACTGATCCACCATTTTCTTCAAAAAGCATCTTGGAGAAATCTTAAATGGCTGTCCCAAATAATGTATATCTGCAAGAATCAAAGCCGTCGTAGGTTCAAATGGAAGAAGAGTAAATGTAGATAAATCCGGTACTACCACCAGGTCATCACAAGTTTCTGCCATACAATCTGAACTGATAACTTCATTATCGTATGCAATAGAAAAAATGGTGGCACAAAACGGAATTCCCGAATCAATCATTTCGTCCAGCATGGTTACCGGTACCAGTTTCCCACGGTTAATGCCCAAAACATCAATGTATTCCAGACGAATCATTTCAATACCTTTCTCCTGACAGATTTTTTTAATCTCCTCTTTTGTCATAATTTCATTTTTTGTATATGCATCTTTCATGTTGTATTCCTCGCTTTCTTAATTTTAGTTTGTATTATTTATAAAATTTGCAGAAACTTATGAATTCTGCTTTTTCACCAGTTCATTAAACTTTATGGTTCCTTCATTAATTACTTCCATAGGAACTGTTTCAAAAGGTTTTGCCTTCAGCACACCGCAAATCCAGATAACCGAATATACTGCTAAGATTGCGATAATACCACCAAATAAAATAAAGATTTTTATTCTTGTTTCTCCGGAATCAATATTCCATATCATATATAAATTTCCCAAAATACCAACAATCTGAGGAATTCCTCCTAAAGTAAGCCATTTTCTTCTAGGTGCATCCGGATATTTCTTGCGAAGACGGAGCACGGAAATATGAATCAGGCAATATGTAGTCAGCCAGAAACAAGAGGCTGCCAGAATAATAAATGTAATTCCTTCAGAAGCTGCCAGATTTGTCATAACCAAAATGCCAACACCAGCTGCCATCAAAATCATTCCCGGTACCGCTGCATTATATTTATTTGTCTTTCCAAAAATTTTTGGAAGCATTCCTTCTTCTCCCATTCCCTGCATTACCTTGGAAGTGGAAGCAAATACTGTGTTCATGGTAGATATAGCTGCCAGAATCGTAATACCGCCCATCCAGTATCTTCCTGCATTTCCTAACAGGTTATAAGCGTATGTCATATGCGGCATTCCTGTAGGATCGTTTAACAAAACTGTAATATCTACATAGTTTGTCATTCCCCATCCTAACAATGCCTGTACCCCAAACAGTAACAAAAGTCCAATAATAATTGCCAACAGTACATCTCTCTTTGGATTTTTCATATCTTTTGCTACCGGAATGACAAATTCTACACCGATATACAGCCAGAATGCAATTGCCGCACATCCCATTAATCCGCCAATTCCTCCAATGTCTTCCAGACTTGGATTTGCATAAGTCACAGGAGTACCAGTCCCACCTTTGACTACACCAAGAATTCCTAACAAAAACATAGAGCCTACCAAAAGAACAACCACCACGTTCTGTACCTTTGAAAAAACATCTACGCCAAAATAATTTACTATGAAAAATACAACCAGAATCACTATGGATACCACACGGTAATCTACATTAGGGAAAAACAAATCCGTAATTACGATACCGCTCATTGCAATTTCTCCACAGGCTGCAAGCATCATAGTAACCACATAAACTGCAAGATTTCCCATCATGGACAACAGCGGACCAACACCTACTAAAAGATACTGTCCGGTACCTCCGTCAACATTCGGCATCATGCCATGAAGTTCTGAAAAGGAAAATCCAACAAACGCATTCAAAAACATTACCAGAAACAGTGGGATAATAAACCATCGCCCCGCCATTCCAATACCGGTTCCCAGCGAAACCAGACAACTGGTTGCCACGATCAAACCTACACAAACAGCTACCGCACTTCCTAATCCAATCTTTTTGCCATTCATATTTGCCTCCATTCCCGTATAAATAAAATAATACGTTTTGGTAAGGTTTTCTGAATTCACGTAATCAAACGCCTTTGCCTGACCATGTTGTATTCCGTCAAACCACATTAGTTACACAGTCGAAAGAATAAAAAAAGACAACAAAGGAATTACAACTCCTTTGTTGCCTTGTCTTCTTTCTAGGCACAAGTATAGCACAATTCAATTAGTTGTCAATATTGTTTTTGATTCAAAATATTGACAATTCATTGACAAGTGAATCTATTCTGTTTTCTGTCCATTCTTTTTTCTTTTTTACGGATGGTATATGAACAAGTACCTCTTTCATGTAATCGGAGAACCCTCCCACCATAGTTGTTTCTGTACTGTATATGGTATAATCAAAGTGTTTGTCATCCCAGCACATAACCAGTCCATCTTCCTGCACCGTAAAAGATATATTATCCGGAACTGATATGACGTCCGTTTGAAAGGATGGTAATAGTACCGTATAGTTTTCCCGCTCCATCTGTTTTAAAATATACTTCAACTGCTTCCTAAACTGCTCTCTCTTTATCACAATATCCTGCCCCAGAATCTTTGACAGCAATGGGCTTACAAATTCCTTCTGCTCCAGCCCCCATTCAATTTTATCAATGTCATAAATCTGGCAATAACGGCATTTGGCACGCAGAGCACTTCTTGTTTTATTCACTTCCACAATGCGTTCTGCTTCCTCACCTTCAATTCCATTTTCTTCAAGAATTTCTTTTACCAGTTCAGGAGGCATATTTAAAAATGTGGGCATGGGATTCAGCATATAGGTCAACACGCCGCTTCGTATATTTTCATCCATCAGTTTTATAATATACAAAGTATCTTTCACCGGATTTAGATGTATCATTCTCTGAGCCTTTGAAAAAAAGTATTCCACCTGCTTTTTCAAAAATGTGGTGTTATGATAATCTTTATATAAATTATAAATTCGTTCTGTTTCTTCTCCCTCCGTACGTTTTCCAAGCAATGCTACCTGGGTTCCCCCGGAAAGAATAACACACTGCTTCTGGGCCACATCCCTCTCATGAACATAGTAAACTTCCACTTCCGGCAGCATATACATTGGCAGCCATCTGAAAATTGCTCTGTAAGAACGGTAAGAATCCTTTAACAAATCCATAATAATGAACTTTCTTCCGTTTTTGCAAACCTCTTTCACTCTTTGATATATCTTGTCATAATAAACCTTATCAACATTTTCCCAGTCAATTTCACCAAAATCCGCCATTATAATATTTTCCTGGGGATTCACATTTTGCATTTCCTGAAAAAACGTATCCAATGCCTGATACCACCCCGTTTCCTTCCCATCAAATACCTGCACTGTGGTAACATATTGTACTTCTTCTTTCCGCCCACCGGAGATTATTGATGTATAAACAGGATTTTCCAACATTCCGGCCAGCATTTTTTTCTGTTTTTCTTCCTGTAATTCTTCTATATTAGGAACGGCCTCTTTCATTACCTGCAAAATTTTCTGACGAAAGGGCAGAAAATCCTCCTGAAAAAAATATTCTGCAATATGCTTTCCGTAATCTGCATTTTTTGGTATTTTCCTTTTTCCGTTTTTCCATTTACTTATCATTGCTGTATCTACACCAATCTGTACCGCCAGTTCTTTCCCACTGACATCCAGCAGCTCCATAAGGTAACTAAGTATATTTTCCATGTTTCTACTTCCTCTTCTAAATTGTACTAAGGAAAATATATCACATTTTTTCTTTCACTTCAAAAGCAACGATTAAAAATCTCAACAATATCCTCTTTATACAGCGGAACAAAACAGTTTTCAGTTCCTGCTGCTACCGCCTGTTCTGCCATGACCTCGAATTTGGATTTATCTTCAATACCGATAGAACGAAGTGTCATAGTCAGTCCCATAATCTCGAATACTTCCCGGGTTTTCTGAATGGCCTGCTTAGCAATCTCATACTTCTCTAATTCTGCGGAAATGCCAAAGACTCCTACGCCGTAGTTCACAAACATATCCAGGGTTTTTTCACTTAAAATATACTCCATCCAAACAGGAGTAAGTATTGCAAGTCCATGGCCATGGGTTACATCATAATATGCACTCAGCTGATGTTCCATAGCATGGCATGGCCAAGGACCTGCCTTGCCACAAGAAATAAATCCATTAATTGCCCAACTTGAAGTCCACATAAGATTTGCTCTTGCATCATAATCTTCCGGTGTTTCACAGGCAATGGGACCATAATGAACGCAGGTTTTTAAAAGTCCTTCCATAATTCGGTCCTGCATATAGGTTCCTTCCACACCGTTAAAGTAGACCTCCATAATGTGATTCATAATATCCGCTGTCCCTGATGCGGTCTGATATTTCGGTACAGAATAGGTATATTCCGGATCCATAATAGAATATTTCGGATACAAAATATAACTGTCTAACTCCATCTTTTCATTTGTTTCCATATTAGAAATGACAGAAAATACATCCATTTCCGAACCGGTGGCTGCCAATGTCAAAATAGTAATTATAGGTAATGCCTTTGTTATTAAGGAATTATCCTTTACCATATCCCAAATATCGCCATCGTAAAATGTCCCTGCTGCAATAGCCTTTGCACAGTCAATGGTACTTCCTCCACCGATAGGAAGTACTACTTCAATCTTTTCATCTTTACAGATTTTTGCCCCTTTATTTGCCGTAGTCACCCGGGGATTTGGCTCCACACCAGACAACTCTGCGTGGTAAATTCCATTATCATCCAAAAGCTTTACCACCGTATCATAAAGTCCGCTTCTCTTAATACTGCCACCACCATACACAATCAACACACGATTGCCAAATTCTTTGATGAATTCCGGAAGTTTTGCCACTGCACCTTTACCAAATTCAACTTTTGTTGGAATAGAATAAAAAAAATTCTGCATATTTTGCCTCCTTTGTCTGACTTAACAAGTTTCTGATTTTTATTCCTTTTTAACACTATTGTTAGATAATTGTCAAGTAACAATTCAGCCTTGACGGTTAGCAGGACGCCCATGAGAGGGACATGGCAAACGGCATAAAGTTTGAATTGTAACATTCAAACCTATCGTCTTTGAAGAACAGCTCATAAGTGCTGCAAATTCTTCCTTGAAAGGCAATTTAAGAGGCGTTCTTAGAGAATGCAAAATCCACTGTCTAGGGCGGCTTAGGCATGACAGCCTTCTGGAATGTCTTAGCCGCCCTTGACAGTTAGTTCGCATTCGCGTTGCCTCTGCCTTCCAAGGAAGAATTTGCAGTACTTATGAGCGTCCTTCCAACCATCCAGGCTGAACTGTTACTTGTCAACCAATTTTTCTAAAAAAGCAGTTGACAATTTTATTAAATATTTATAAAATATTTGTAATCATTAGCGTCAAAGAGGATAACTAATTTTATTTTGGTTGTCCTCTTTTTCATTTTTGAAAATGCCAAACTATGGAAAGGGGAATGACTATGGAATCATTCGGAACTATTTTAACAAAAGTGGATGACTTTGTATGGGGTCCGGTAATGCTTATCTTATTAGTTGGTACCGGCATCTTCTTAACCATCCGCACAGGTTTTCTACCTTGGAGAAATTTAGGCTATGCCATTAAAAGCACTTTGAGTAAAGAAGCTCGTCAAAAAAAGGACGGAGGAAAAGGTGATATTTCTCCTTTTTCCGCTTTAACAACAGCACTTGCCGCCACCATCGGTACGGGTAATATCGTAGGTGTTGCCACAGCCATGGTTGCCGGCGGACCGGGTGCTCTGGTGTGGATGTGGATTTCCGCAGCTTTCGGTCTGACTTCTAAATTTTCAGAATGTATGCTTGCTATCAAATACCGTGAGGTAAATGAAAAGGGCGAAATGAGTGGTGGTCCTATGTACACCATGAAAAAAGCATTCAAGCACAAAAAATTAGGAAGTGTCTTAGGCTGGTTATTTGCATTCTTCGCTGTCATCGCTTCCTTCGGTATCGGTAATATGACACAGGCAAATTCTATTTCAGAAGCCTTACACTCTACCTTTAACCTTTCACCGATTATCACCGGTGTGGTAATTACAATTCTGGCTTTAATTATTATTGTAGGCGGTATCAAGTACATCTCTAAAGTTTCTAGTTTTGTGGTACCATTTATGGCAATTTTCTATGTAATTGCCGGAGTTATTGTGATTTTTGGAAACATTGGAAATGTTCCAGCTGGTATCAGGGAAATTTTTTCTATGGCATTTTCTATTCAGGCAGTGGGCGGCGGTTTATGTGGTACCATTACTGCCTCTTTGATGAACGCCATGCGTTTCGGTGTTGCCCGCGGTGTATTCTCTAATGAAGCAGGTATGGGGTCTGCTGCTATCACAGCCGCTGCCGCACATACAGACCATCCGGTCCGCCAGGGATATATCAATATGACGGGTACTTTCTGGGATACCATTGTAGTGTGCACCATTACAGGTCTTTGTATTGCCAGTTCAGGAGTTCTCGGTAGCACGGAAACTAATGTTGCCGGTGCTTATACGACAACAGGCACTACAATTTCCATAGAAGCTTCCAACGTTTCTGACGGAAAAGATGCCAGTGCTGAGTATACATATCAAATTAACGACAATGAAAACACCTTAACTTTGACGGATTCCAAGCAATCTACCCTTGTGCTCACTGCAGTAGAAACTTCGGGTACTCTTGCAGGAACTTGGACAGACGCTTCCGGTAACAAATACATTTTCACTGAAGACGGTTCTTATGAGTATGATTCTGTTATCAAAGGTGCCGCACTCACTATTCTGGCTTTCGAAACTGTGCTGGGACGTGTGGGAGCTATTCTAGTCAGCATTGGCATTGCACTGTTTGCCTTCTCAACTATTTTAGGCTGGGAATACCACGGGGAAAAAGCTTTCGAATACATTTTTAAGTCACCAAAATATAACATGATTTATCGTATCTTCTTCTCTTTGATCGTGTATGTAGGTGCAACTACAACTTTGGATATTGTCTGGAACTTTTCTGATATTGCAAACGCTTTGATGGCAATTCCAAACTTAATCTGCCTACTGGCACTAAGTGGTGAAATTGCAAGAGATATGAAAGAGTTTCAGAAGGTAATCAAAGCTGAAAAAAGGGCATAGTAGTAGTGTTTTCTCTTTTGGATGTGACACGGACGCCCATAACATAAGAAATACAGAAGCTTCCTGAGCAGGACGAAACAGCTCGGGAAGCTTCTGTATTTCTTATGTTATGGGCTGTGCATGGCAATATCCACACGAGGAAACACTATTGCTACGCTTTCTTTCTATTTTTATTTTTGTTTATTCTTACGTTCTTGCACGTTTTACGAACAAATCGATTTTTTCTCCGTCTTTTCCTGGTTTGTCTGGGTATTCTACCCCTGAAGACACATCTACGCCATCCGGCTGTACATAAGAGATTGCTTCCTGTACATTATCTGGGTGAAGACCGCCTGCTAAAAGAAGCAGCTTTTCATCTCTTGGAATAGCTTTTACCAGACTCCAGTCGAAGGTCTTTCCGCTGCCTGGTTCCTGGGCATCAAATACGTATCCTGCAATACGGGGATTTTTATGATAATTTTCATACTGGTCCATATCTTTTATGTTAAATGCCTTCAGCACAGGTATCTTTGTCTGCTTTAATATTTCTTCCTGCAGTTTCCCGTGAATCTGGATATAATCAAAACCTGCCTGTTCTATTTCCTGCACCTGCTCTAAAACAGGCTCCACTACTACTGCCACCTTTTTAATGTTGGGCTGCAGAACTGCCATAATATCCTTTGCCTGCTCTATGGTAATATTCCGCTTACTTTTCGGGAAAAACAGCACCATGCCCGCAAAATCCACCTGATTGCGGTTTAAGTATTCTGCTTCTTTTTTGTCCGTTAAACCACATATTTTTATCTTCATATGTTGTATCTACCCTTTCTTATTATTGTCCTGTTTTTTCTTGCAGCTTCTGATAACATTCCTCTGTCACATCTTCTGTCTTACTATTAAAGTAAATTGTTTCTTCTTTTGTTTTTACCTCTACAATAGGAGAATAGCCATGATATACATACAGCCAGCACCTTCCCTGATTTCTAATGCGGAATTTCCCTATAGAGTACTGGTCGGTGGCAGCTCCATCGTCCTTTGACATATTTACATCCGGCAATTCTTCTATTAATTTTACGCTTGTAATATCGTCAAATTCTATGGTAAGAGGGTAGGATGGTGCTATAATCTGCAGATTATCTTCTACACTATATTTCGTTTCTACAAAATCAAGGCGCAGCGTTATTACAGATGTCCAGACGAAAATTCCAACAATACCCAGTATGGTAATTCCCGTAATTACCCAGGCTGACTTTTTTGCCATGTTTAATCCCATATGCATACTGTTATCTCTGTCTTCTACAAATAACCGGTTATCATTAGGATTGTAATAAAATCCCTTTTCCCAGTATTCATCCTCATCTACCACACAGACGGTATTGTGGGCTTTCCTTATTTCGTCTCTCTTTTTTCTAATCTGACACAGTGTAATGATTAGCCCTGCCACGATTCCCATCTGTATCACTATAAATATAATAACAGATATCATGCTGATATATCCAAGGCTTACTAAATCCCAGAAAAAAGCCAGATAACTGATACTATCAAAAGCAGATGCCGTGGTAAACAAGATGGAAAAACCTCTTTTCGTAACGCGGTTGCACGCTATATTTACTTCACTGTTCTGGCTGTATACCACACTTCTTTGCTTTGCAAACAGATAATACATTAGAATATAAGCAGCCTTTACCAGTGCTATAGTTCCAAATATAATTACACACATTTCCATATCTTCAAAGATATATTTTCGAAATTCCCTGCTTAACAATGGCAACACAGCAATAATAACAGAGGGAAGAAAATACCAGCCAGAAACTGCCATCTTGCTCTTTGCTATACTTAACTTAGTATCAATGGTGATTTCATTAATCACTTTACCGCAGACCCAGCCCCGGGATTTTTTTAAGGCGTACAATTCTTTATGATACTTTATATAAACCCACTGTATCACTACAATAATTCCAAATATCCAGAGCATATACAAAATAAGCCAGATGGACATATACCATTCCATAGGTATCATAACAAGAACTGCTGTAATATAGCCTACTATCACCGTCTTAAGAAACGCTGATTTATAGGCAGCAACCAGTTTTTGCACTTCTGTATCTTCATATTGTTCTTCCTTCAAAGTGACACCTAAAATCATGTTTTCTTTATATTTTCCTGCCTGTCGATAGGCAAAATGCATACATCCCACAACGAAAACATTTGTAAGTGCAATCAAAATAATGACTGCTATCATAATAATCCCTCCTGTCAACTTTCCGGCGATGCTTTCCCATATGCAGCTTCACAAAATTTTATATACTCTGCAAAATCCATACCGTGTGCCTTCGCTTCTGCTGCTGCCAGTTCCATTTTTTCCTTTAAATCTTTCTTATACTCTGCATCACTCTTTTGTATCTCTGCTACTTTTGCACCATGGCGCCTGTCTATAACAATGTACCCTTCTGATTTTAAAATCTGGTATGCCTTGTTCACTGTCATATTGTTGACGCCAATATCTTCTGCTAACTGTCTGACAGTCGGCAACTGCTCTCCAGGCAATAATTCTCCGCTTCCTATGCCCAGCACAATTTGATTACGAAGCTGAACGTAAATGGGTGTTTCACTTGACATATTTAAGCTAAAAATCACGAAAGACACCTCCCTAAAACGCAGGTGCAGGTACTTGCCCCCCTGCTATGCACAATCTTTGTTATCTGCACCATCTTCTTTATAAATCCGGAACGCAAGAACGGCCACTATCATTGTTATAATAAAAATCAATACTTCTGTGAACCATATGGATAATTTTTGTGAACTGATTACAGCAATAAAATCCACCAAAAAATGGACTCCCATTGCCAATGCCCAAAACTTCTTTTGTCCACTCTTGACTGCTTTATATACAAGAATAGAAAGAGCAATCTGCAGTATAATCGCAGAAATACGTTCAATTCCTGCTGCAAAAAACTGGTCACTGGAAGTGCTCCAAAGTGCGGAAAGACTTTGAATCGTACTTTCTCTCTGACTTTCGCTTAAAGGTGAAAGCGCAGCTTCCATCTGATTGCTGTTAATCATAAACGCTGTGACTATATTGCTAATATAAGCCAGCCCAACAATCAAAATTGCTTCTAATCCGCCATGTCCCACGCCATACATCAAACCGTTTTCTCTGGTAAGTTGTTTTTTCATCAGAAATTTCATTGCCACAAAACGTCCCGTTTCCTCAAACAGAGCTGCTGCCACCCCTCCATATAATCCATACAAAAGAATATTCTCTGTAATGCCGGTGCCAAAGACCATGAAAACAATGGTATGTAAAATCTGCTCTAATATCAGAGCAAAAACAAAAAAGACTGCACATCCATAAAAGAAATTTGAAATCTTGGCCTTAGTCTTACAACGCACAACAATACACAATATAATAGGAATACCTATGGCAAGAATAAGCGAAAACACCATACCTATAATGCTTAATGTTGGAACTGAATTCATCTGCATAAAAATCTCCCCTTTCACTTTTGCAGAACCACTTTTGTGTTCTGAACTTTACTTGAAATGTAATAAATATTGTTTGTATTATAAATTGTAATACAAATGATACTTACTGTCAAGACGAAGGTCCTCACATTCAGAAATCTGCTGTTTAAGTTACATAATCCCGATATTAAATATTTTTCAGTACCCACAAGTTATAATACTATACAATGTATTATAACAATAAGAATGGAATTGACAAGCATTGTGTTGAGTGATATAATTTTACTGTTTTTATTGAAAACTCTTTATAAAATAACAAACACATAGTTGCAAGTATAAGAGAACTGCATAATTAATACGAGGGAAAAGCCTATTTTACAAGTTATGGTGACTGGGTAGATATCTCAGCTCCTGGAGAATGTATATACACATGCGATATAGGAAGTGACTACTGGTACTATGATGGAACTTCTTTTTCAGCTCCAATTGTGGCAGGAACAGTAGCAATTATGAAAGCATATACATGTTGTCAAGTTTCCTTTGAGGAAATAGAAAAAATACTCAAAAGTACCGCAACAGATATCGGAATTAATGGCTTGGGAGCCGGATTAATTAATAGTGGACTGGCAATACAGAAAACAAAGTATATGTCTTTTAAAAATGAGCAAGATATGATAACCAGTATAAAAGCGGGAAAGACCTATTATTACAAAATTCGGGGATATATGAACTATAATCAAGGCAAAAAATATTGCCAATATTCAACTATAAAATCTGCAAAAACAAAATAAGGGAGATTGAAAGTATGACTAAAAAATCTAAAATCTTAGGAGCTATATTAGCCATATGCCTGTGTCTATGTGTACATACCTTTGCCACACTACCAGCCCAGGCTTCAAACAACACTCAAAAGAAAACATTATTTATAAATCAAACCGTCAAGGTTGCTCTACCAGAAGGAACAAACAAGAATAAAGTAAAATGGTCGTCCAGTAATAAAAAAGTAGTCCGTATTACTCAGACAGGCAAAATGACAGGAATAAAAAAAGGGACAGCAACTATTAAAGCAATAAATAAAGCCAACAAAAAAGTATTGGCTGTCTATAAAGTAAACGTTAAAAAATTTCAGGAAAAACAGATTGCTGCTAAAATCAAACTTATAAATAATTCTTCAAAAGGATACTTAAATCTGCTAAACAAAAAATATTATATTGTTACTTCAAAAAATGAATTAATCAAACTGCAAAAAGACTTTTGTAAAAAATATGTCGAAACCGGTCTTGGAACAGAAGCACAGTGCAAAAACACAGAATTTTACAAAAAATTATCCAACTACAAAAAATCTTTTTTTACCCATAAAACCTTATGCATTACAGAGCATATGTTATATAGCAGTAGTCAGCCGACAAAAGTGGGAAAATTCACGAGAAAACAGAACGCTAAGGGGAATGTGTATGGTCAGTTGGAAGTAATATATGAAAAATTGCCGAAAAACGTTCACTTAATAACCCAAATATCATATCAGGAATATTTTATTGAATTGAACAAAAATGATGCAACCGTGTTGCAGAATTATAAGATTTCAGTTACACAGGAAAAATAAAAAATCGGGCGGTAAATTCAACTAATTTACCGCCTTTCTTCACCCCCAAAAGTGTCGTCAGTTCAATCTTTTCTACATTCTTTCAACAGGGCAATCTCCCTTGCATATCCATCCAGTTCATTCGGTGTCTCCAGATAAAATGGCAGTTCACGAAGCACCGGATGGTTGATAATCCGCTCTGTGGCTTCCAGCCCAATGCTTCCCTCGCCGATCTTCTCATGGCGGTCTTTATGGCTTGCGAAAGGATTTTTACTGTCATTTAAATGAATTGCTTTCAGTCTGTCCAAACCAATCACTGTGTCAAATTCTTTTAACACTCCATCTAAATTACCCACAATGTCATAACCGGCGTCATATACATGGCAAGTATCCAGACATACTCCCACCATATCTTTACGCTCTGTTTTTTCTATGATTTCCTGAATTTCTTCAAAACTTCTTCCTACTTCACTCCCTTTTCCTGCCATAGTTTCCAAAAGGACGGTAGTGTTTACATTATGTTCCAACACCCTGTTTAGATGGTCTGAAATCAGCTGAATCCCCACTTCTGCCCCCTGCTTTACATGACTACCCGGATGGAAGTTATACATACTTCCCGGAATAAAGGAAAGGCGATATAAATCATCCTTCATTACTTCAAAGGCAAACTGCCGTAAATCCTCTTTTGCCGCTGCCGCATTCAGGGTGTAAGGTGCATGAGCCAGAATAGTTCCCAGTTCATGCTCCTTAGCAAATTCTACATACGCCTCCATGTCTTTTTCATCTAATGGCTTTGCCGCACCACCTCTGGGATTTCTGGTAAAAAACTGAAAGGTGTTGGCTCCGATTTTTGCCGCCTCCTTCCCCATGGCAACATAACCTTTTGCTGAAGATAAATGACATCCTATTTTAAACATACTGTACTCCTTTTCTAATCATAAATAACTACTGTATCATTCTCCTGAATAATGGTTTTCCCACTTGGAATGATATTTTCTTCACCACGTTTCAGCATAGCAATTAAAATATCATCGGGAAGCTTTAATTCCTCAATACTCTTTCCGTTCCACTCGTGAAATTTATCGATTACTATCTCTCTTAAACTTACATCTCCGGCTGCCTGATATTCCGGCACGCTCAAAATCACACTGTCATTTGCTTTTATTATTGTATCTCCCTTGGGGATAATAGTTTCATCTGCTCTTTTTATCATCAGCGCCAAAGAACCTGACGGAAAAGTGACTTCCTGTATTTTCTTATTTTCCCAGTTATGTCCCTTTGGAATAAAGAAACGTATCATGGTTATGGCTGATTCTTCCTGATAATCGTTGAAGGTTTTTAAAATATTTCCTTCTTCCTCTATCATATCAAGTTTCTTTGCCACCATTGGAAGAAACGAGCCTTGTAAAAGTACAGAAAACAGTGAAATAAAGAATACAATATGATATAAATCATACTGTAGTTGCGCACCATTAGACATTGCCATAATCGCAAAAACAATAGATGCCGCACCACGAAGACCCGCACAGGCTACCAGAATACACTGCTTCATACTGCATTGAAAAGGCTTTAATATCAATGTCACAACAACAGGCCGGACAACAAATGTCAAAAACACTGCAATGGCAAGAGCTAACGGCAGCACTGGAAGTATCTTGTGAGGAAATGCCAGAAGTCCCAGCAAAAAGAAAATTGCCATCTGTGCCATACCAGTCAATGCATCAAAGAAGTGTACCAGAGAAACTTTGTTTTTCAACTTACGGTTTCCCATAAGTATTCCCGTCAGATACACACTTAAAAACCCATTTCCATGAAGCATCTCTGCCCCTGCATAACTCATCAGTACAACGGCAATGACGAATATAGTATCAAATCCATCGGACAACACATCTGTCTTTTCAATCACAAGACAACCAAGAACCGCCGCTATGATTCCCACTAGAAGTCCCACTGCAATCTGTGTAAATAATGTTAATGGAACAGATATTTTTTCTCCGCTTAAAAGAGCCAGACCTATCATAGTAAGCATATAGGCAATCGGATCATTGCTACCACTTTCTAGCTCCAGCAGAGAAGCAGAACCATATTTCAAATCCAGATTCTGGGAACGAAGAATGGAAAATACCGAGGCGGCATCGGTAGAACTGATTACTGCACCAATAAGAAAGCTTTCTGCAAAATCAATATGTAGGAAAAAATAACAGAATCCGCAGGTCATGATTGCAGTCAGGAATGTTCCCACCGTTGACAATGCCAGAGATTTACCGGCAACGGGACGTGCCATCTCCCACTTTGTACCAAAACCACCATAAAATATAATAAATACCAGTGCCACAAGACATATTTTCTCTGTTACCTGATAATCATCAAAAGAAATTTTAAATATTCCATCTGAGCCAAATATCATTCCCAGTGCCATAAACAACAACAATGCCGGCATACCCAGCTTCCCGGAAAAACGATTTGCCACGATGCATAACAATATAACGGAAGTAACCAACAACAACATTGACACCATAAATATTCAACCCCTTTATAAATTTTCAGCCAATCAGCAATGCCGATTGGCTGGTAATTCTATTTTGATGTTTTTAATTTTTTCTATATTCCTCTAGTTTCTCATAATTTTCTGCAAAGCCTCCGTTTCCTTCCGAAATGCCTTTTTCATCTTCTGCATCTTTATACACAATCTTAAGTAAAATTGGTGTGATAATTGTGGTAATCAATACCACAATTACAACCGGTCCAAGGAAATTGGTTCCTAAAAGTCCCACTGCCTCACCTTTACTTGCAACAATAAGGGCAACCTCACCTCTGGAAATCATACCCACACCAATTCGTATACTATCTTTTCCATTATATCTGCATAATTTTGCTCCCAGGCCACAGCCAACAATCTTTGTAAGCACTGCAACCACAGTAAGAATCACCGCAAACCAAATCAACGTACCATTCATGTTGGGCAATACAACTTTCAAACCAATACTTGCAAAAAATACCGGTGACAATAAAAGATAGGACAAGGTATCAAATTTTGGTGCCACATATTTTGTCTTCTGAGTACAGGAAATAATCAAACCTGCAATAAATGCTCCGGTAATATCCGCAACTCCAAACCATTCCTCTGCCACATAGGACATCAACAGACAGAATACAAACACTACAATTGAATGCCTGTGCATTCCTTTTCCACTTTTTTCAAACCAGGTAGCATAAAACTTGTAAAACAAAAAACCTGCCACTACAGCAAATGCAAAAAAAGCCACAATCTTTAACAATACTGCTGCAATATTTACAGAAGGATCTGCCATACTGGTAATAACGGTCAGTGCAATAATACCAAGAATATCATCGATAATCGCTGCTCCAAGAATTGCATTTCCTGAACTTGTTTTTAGTTTTCCGATTTCCTTCAAAGTTTCTACCGTAATACTAACAGATGTAGCTGTCAAAATAACACCGATAAACATATTCTGCAAAAAGACGCTTCCGGCAGCATCGGATTCAATCATTCCCGGTCTGTTGAAAAAGTATGCCACAACAAATCCACCTGCAATTGGTATCAAAACACCTGCCAACGCAATGACAAAGGATGCCTTACCACTGTTTTTCAGTTCCTGTATATCTGTTTCCATTCCCGCGCAGAACATCAAAACAATAACCCCGATTTCTGCAACTTCCTTAATAAATGCAGTTTCTCCCATAATTCCCAGACAAGCCGGACCAAGAATCACCCCTGCTAACAGCGCTCCCACAACCTGAGGCATGTTAAATCTTTTCGTTAATAACCCAAATAATTTTGTACTGAGCAATATTAATGCCAGATCAAACAAATACTGATATGTTTCCATTGTTCTACTCCTTTTCTGCGGTAGCTTTTTATATAGGATATTTCCTTTCAAATCATTTTACTACCCGCGCAGGAATTTGTAAATAGAATCTAAAGAGTTTATAAAGTTTTTCAGAACAGTTCAGCAACATTGATGTTAAAAGGACGTCCATGAGAGGGACAAAATCTTCCCAGACAGGCGGAAATAGCGTTCCAGTGAACTAAATTCTAAGGCACACTAGATTCATCGCCTTAGGGCTCTTCACCAAGTGTTGCCTAAGTATTGGATTTCACTTACACTAAAAGCATTTCCTAATTGCCTGCCTGGGAAGATTTTGTCCCTCTCATGGGCTGTACATGGCAAACGGCATAAAGATTTGAATTGAACGATAAAATTCAAGATATAACTGCACATGTAAAACCTTAAGAAAAGAACTGTTATAATTCAACTTATCGGTTTCGAAGAACAGCACATAGGCGGTGCAACTTCTTCTTTGGAAGGCAATTTAAGAGGCGTTTTTAGCCAATGCAAAATCCACTGTCTAGAGCGAGTTAGGCGCGACGGCGTTCCGGAGCGTCTTACTCGCTCTTGACAGTTAGTTCGCATTGGCGTTGCCTCTGCCTTCCAAAGAAAAAGTTGCACCGCCTATGTGCGTCCTGCTAACCCATAAAGTTTGAATTGTTACATCTTCTCTCTAACTTTCGAATGGACGAACTCGCAAGTTCAAACCTCTTTCTTCACAAACTTTCTTACATGCTGCAATTTCTTCTTCACCTATGCAGTCCACTACAGAAAGTACCACATTCGGTACATATGCTTTACACTCAACTGCAAAATCCAACATATCTTCGTAAGCTTCTTCGCCGTATCTGCTTTTGGTGATTTCGTAATACTTCTTTGCATTAGAGGCATTCAGGCTAATGGATATAGTATCAATCAGACCTTTCAATTCTTTTGTGATGTCTCTGCCATTCTGGCGGTTTCCGGAACCGTTGGTGTTCATTCGCAACGGAACTTCTTTATGCTTTGCTTTCAGATATTTTGCCACTTCTAATACTACATCAATACACATAGTAGGCTCACCAAAACCACAGAAAACAATCTCATCCAGATTTCCCCAGTCATACGCTTCAAAAGCTGCAATAATTTCCTCTGCTGTAGGCTCTTTTTTTATCCACAGGTTGTTATGTTCATTCATTTCCTTTGTGTTTCGCAGACAGAAAGTGCAGGCGCAGTTACATTTATTGGTAATATTAATGTAAATCTTTTTTGCAAATCCTTTCTCTTCCATATCTGACAAATCCTGCTGAAAGGTATCTATATTATAGTATGTTCCGTTTTTTACCGCATATAAAATCATTGTGATTCCTCCTATTTAAGCTCTGTTAGAAATTCTTCAAAACATAATCCGTAATACTCCGGTGTACCTAAATCTTCTGTAAACTGAATAGTTTTATTAATAAAATCCACCGCTTTCTGCACGGCACCGTGAAAATCATTTCCATTAATAATATCTGCAAAGGCTACCGAAGTAAACACATCCCCTGTGCCGGAACGGTCCTTTCCGATTTTGTCCACCACAATCTTCTCTGGCTCTTTGCCCTTTTCATATAGAAAGTTTGTGATTTTATTGTCCCACTGCAGACCCGTAATTACAATTTTATCCGGTCCCATCTGACTTAACTGTTCACAAATACTAAGCAAACCTGTATCAGATAAATCTGCATCCTGATAAGGTATGTCTAACAACCGGCACGCTTCTGTAAGATTCGGTGTTAAAATGTCCGCATATGGAACTAACTTTTTCATTTCATTACACATTTCATCAGTATAAGAACTATATAGTCTGCCGTAATCTCCCATAACCGGATCTACCAGTACCAGATTTTCTTCTGATTTGAATAACTCAAAAAAATGAATCACCTGAGAAATCTGCTCTTTTGAACCCAAAAAACCGGTTGCAATTCCGTCAAATTCAAGATTCTGAGATTTCCAATGTTCCATATAACGCTCCATATAAGGAGTAAAGTCCTTTAGAAAAAAATTCGGAAAAGCCGTATGGGCAGATAATATAGCTGTCGGCAATGGGCAGCACTGTATCTTCATTGCAGAAATAATAGGCAAGGCAACAGCAACCGAACATCTGCCAAAACCTGTCACATCATTAATCACCGCAATTCTTTTTTGTCGTATCATAATCCGTGCCTCTCAATCTCTCTAATTTTTTTTAACATACCACAGCAGTGTACCTTTGTAACCATCCACTTTTTGCATTTTTAACCATGCCACATATGATTTAAAGGTCCATTGCCATGCCCCAATACCAGCCTTGCCTCAATAGCTCCGGTAATGTATTCTTTTGCCCTTGCCACGCTGTCTTCCACCGTATACCCCAGCGCCAAATTTGCAGCAATGGCGGAAGAAAGGGTGCAACCGGTGCCATGAGTATTTGGATTATCCACCCGTCTGCCAGGATAACAGATTATCTTTCCTTCCACAGCCAACCAATCATCGGCATTTTCGCTTCCATGCCCGCCTTTCATAAGCACCGCCCCCGGATATTGTTCTGCCAGTTCTTTTAATGCCAGCTTTCTGCTTTCTTCATTTACAATCTTTCTTCCGGTCAGTACCTCTGCTTCCGGTATATTAGGCGTAATCACATGCGCAAGAGGCAGCAATTCTCTCGTGTATACCTCCATTGCCGATTCCTCTAACAGACGTTTTCCACTGGAAGAAATCATGACAGTATCCACAACAATGTTCTTGGGTGTGTACTTTTTCAACATTTTTACGATGATTTCCACATTTTCTTTTCGGTCAATCATTCCAATTTTCACCGCTTCCGGAAAAATATCTTCCATAACGCTTGTTATCTGACTTTCAATAATTTCCGGCGAAAGGGGTTCCACCTTTGCCACACCACAGGTATTCTGTGCTGTCACCGCGGTAATGACACTGGTAGCAAATACCTTATGCATTGTCAATGTTTTAATATCTGCCTGAATTCCTGCCCCACCGCTACAGTCACTCCCGGCAATGGTAAGTACACTTTTCATCCCGGATTCCTTCCTTGTCTTACTTTATTTTTCCCATCCTATGCAAATCATAATCTTACATGAGTTCTTCGAAATCTTGTATGTATTTGTCAGAAATATGCCGTATTTCCTCTCTGTCTTCCACAGCATGTTCTTCCTCTACTGCTACCACATAAAATCCACCTTGTTTTGCAGCCTTAATTCCCTTTAAAATATCTTCAAACACCATACATTCCGATGGTTTCAGAGAAATTCTTCTTGCCGCCTCCTCATATACATCCGGAAAATCTTTTCCTCTCGGCACTTCCATGGTGGTTACAATAGCATCAAAAAACTCGTAAATCTCATTATTTTCCAAACATGGTAAAAACAATTCTTTCGGCGACGAAGTTGCCACCGCCAGCTTTACGTTTTTCGCTTTTAAGTATGCCATATATTCATAAGCACCTGTTTTCAGTTGAACATCTTCCGCATATTCTTTCATGGCCATATCAAACCATTCTGCTACTACCTGTTCTACTGTTTCCTGCAGCCCAAATCTTTTTATGGTATACTCTGCCGCTGTCTTTATATTCATGGCAGAAATCTCTTTTGCATAATCTCTCGGTATGGGAATTCCCCTTTTTCCCAGAAAATTTACATCTACTTGTTCCCAAACCCACATAGAATCCAATAGGGTTCCATCTAAATCAAAAATTACACCTTTAAATTCCTTCATTTTACATTTCCCTTACTTTCATTAATAGTTCACCTGCCGCCTTTTTCGGATCTTCTGCTGCCATAATGGCAGACACTACGGCAACACCGCTGATTCCACTGTCTTTCAACTGATTTATATTAGCAGCACAGACACCTCCAATGGCAACTACAGGAATGGGTACTTGTAAACATATTTCTCTTAAAGTTTCTATAGAGGTATCTACTGTATTTTGTTTTGTATTTGTGCCAAAAATAGCACCTACCCCCAGATAATCGGCACCTTCCTTCCATGCCTTAACTGCCTCTTCTAAATTATGAGCTGATGCCCCTATAATTTTTTCTTCTCCTAAAATCCGTCTTGCCTCTGCCACTGGTAAATCTTCCTGACCTAAATGCACCCCGTCTGCATTTACTGCCATACATACATCAATTCTGTCATTAATGATTAGCGGAATATTATATTTCTCAGTCACTGCTTTTATGTCTGCCGCCCGTTGAAAAAATTCTCTGGTGCTGCATTCCTTTTCACGCAGTTGTACCACAGAACATCCTCCCTGTACCGCCTGTTCTACAGTTTCCAAAAAAGTTAATGTTCCATTTGTATGCCGGTCTGTGCATAAATACAATGAATAGTCAGTTTCCTGCTTGTTCATGTGTCATCTCCTGCTTTCTGTTTCTTACTTGTAAAACAAAAAGAGGATTTCAGTAATTGAAATCCTCGCGAGCGATAGACGGGACTCGAACCCGCGACCCCAACCTTGGCAAGGTTGTACTCCACCAACTGAGCCACTATCGCATATTATAAATTATCAAATAAAACTTATTGCAAAGCGGGTGATGGGAATCGAACCCACGTATCTAGCTTGGAAGGCTAGTGTTCTACCATTGAACTACACCCGCATATTCTATTATTCCGGACAAATGCCCAGAACCGGAATCGAACCAGTGACACGAGGATTTTCAGTCCTCTGCTCTACCAACTGAGCTATCTGGGCAAATCTTGGATTTTCCTCTCGCCTCACCAGCGACTAGTCTAGTTTATAATATTTAAAGAGATTTGTCAATACCTTTTTTAATTTTTTTTAATTCTTTTTTTCGGTGAAAGGACGCTCATAAACAGCATACAGTCTTTCCCCAAAGGCAGAGCTTTTTTTACACTGCCTTTGGGGAAAGACTGTATGCTGTTTATGAGCTGTGCTTTCAAGACGATAACGTTGAATGAACTAAATTAGGATATTGAAATCGCATATAAGCGGTAAAATTAAACGAAAGCCATACTTCCACTGACAATTCATCCTTTAGATATTGTCTTGACACAGCCCATAATAAATATAGAACCTTTCGAAGCTGTTTGATTCTGCTTCGAAAGGTTCTGTATTTATTATGGGCGTCCTATCAACCAATAAAGGCTGAATCGTCAGTGTGAAAAGAGCATCCCCACAACAAGTCCAAGTACCAAGCCTGCAAATACTTGCAGGGGGGAATGGCCGAGAATTTCTTTTACGTTTTCTACATCTAATTTTCCGGCTTTGTTAATTTTATTGATCATCTGGTTTAAGGTTTGTCCCATGTGGCCTACTGCACGTCTTACGTTCATGGCATCATACATTACCACAATAGAAAGTACTACTGCCAGAGCAAAGATGGAAGATTCCACACCTTCTGCCTTGCCAATCATGGTGGTGGCGGCAATTACAAATGCCGTATGAGAACTTGGCATGCCGCCGGAAGCAGTTGCTAAAGACCAGTCAATTCGTTTATTTTCTATAAAAGATAGTACCATTTTAATTGCCTGCGCTATAAACCACGCAGTTGCCGCTGCTGCTAATATCATCATCTGTTTTCTCCTTCTACTTACTATGTACTAATCTGGCAAAGGTTTCTCCGCGTTCCTCAAAATTTTTAAATATTCCATAGCTTGCGGCTGCCGGCGACATGACACAGCTCCTTCCCTCTCTGGTTATCTGCTTTGCCAAGGCAACTGCATCCTCTAAATGTTCCACTAACTGAATTCTTTCTGTCCCTTTAAAATCCGGATAATCAGATTCTATTTCAGACAAAATTCTCTTTCCGGTTGCTTCCATAAGAATAATATTCGGAATAGAATGATTGCTTAAAAATGAAATCAGTTCCTGATAGTCGATTCCTCTATCCATTCCTCCTATCAGCACTGTATCTGCATCTTTCAGACTGGTCAGTGCCTGAATGGTGGTATCACATATGGTGGAAATGGAGTCATCATAATATTTTATACCATTTACCATTCCGATATACTGTAATCTGTGTGGCAATGGCTCATAAGTTTTCAGTGCCTTGGTAAACATTTCATCATCTATACCAAACTTCTGAATCAGACCGTAAACCACGCCAATATCATAATAGTTATGCACGCCGATTAAACTGATTTCTTCCACAGGTATGCCATAGGTTTTTCCACCATAGCAAATGGCATTTTGCTTTACTACAATGTCACTATCACTGCCTTCATATCCAATGGAAATCACATTGGAAGCGCAGGTACCTTCCTTTGGGAGAATATCCACATTACAAATCAGCATATCACCCGGCTGCTGGTTTCGGTATATGTTTTCCTTGGCTGCCACATATTTTTCCATGGTTCCATAATGATCCAAATGTTCTTCATGAATATTCATCAATACTCCGATTTGAGGAGATACTGTCATATATTCTAACTGATGGGAGGACATTTCAAAACAGATTATAGTATCATCTTCCACTTCTCCTGCAATGTCAAAGGCAGGAATTCCAATATTTCCTGCCAGTACGCATTTTTTTCCCGCTTCTTTCAGCACATGGTACAGCAGTGTGGTTGTGGTGCTTTTTCCTTTGGTTCCTGTGATTCCAATAATCTGACTGCGAAATCTTCTGAAAAACAGTTCCGTCTGGGACATAATTTTGCAAGTGTATTCACTGATATCCTGTTCCAACACAATACCGGGACTTTTAAATACCACATCATACAGATTCAGTGATTTCTGATAATTTTCTCCGGTAATCAATGTGACATTTTCTTCCAGTGATTCTGTCACCGGATTCAAGTCAGCAATACCAAGGCTTTCATAGCCCTTTACCTGCTGTATCAGGCGGTAAGTAGACTTACCTTCCCGTCCAAAACCCAGTATCAGCACTTTTTTGTCTTTTATACAGTTTTTCATAATTTCTAACATTTTGCTGCCTCCCATGCAACGTTTTATTGGTAACACTTTTCTTTTAATATTTTATCGAATTCTTCCGGTAATAAATGTTCTTTATCATAATAGGTAAAGTAATACTGTTCTCTGCCCTTATTTTGTTCGTACAGACCTTCTGACTTATAATATTCCAATAATTCCGGTAATTCTTTTCCTTGTGCCTCTAACTTTTCAATGGTTAAACAGATAGCCGTGTTAATTTCATCCCTGCTTCCCACGCATTCAAAAGGCTTTTCCGGTGACAGACCAATCAACTGTTTCATGGTGTCTAACATGGTTATATCATTCATCATGTCTGCACCAAAAATTTCCGTCAAACGCTCCTGACTTAAAAATGGTGACAGAATAAAAAATACAAACAGACATTTCGGGCAGTGTCCGCACCAGATGTCTTCTTTACTTCCCACATTACAGCTTCTGAAAATATCATGGTATTCACCGCATGTAGCAAACTGCTTTGCAATCTGAAATTCGCTTAAAGGTCGCAGCATACTGAAATAATAAGTTCCACTCTTTATGTAAGTTTCTTCATATGTATGGAAATCCTTTTCAAATTTAAAACTTTTAGAATACTGGTGATTTACCGTACTTCCTACTACAGTGCTTTCGTTGGCACTGGATTCGTTGGATAACACAATATATTTTAAATCGTTCATATAAGCTGCAATAGTAGCAGAAAATGCTACAATGGCAGAAAATGGTGTATGTCCGTTCAAAAATCCCTGTTGATTCAGCTCTATCATGCGTTTATCCAGAGTACGCTTCACCGCAATCATTTTATCTTGGCTGTAACCACCGGATTTGACGGTGTTTAAAGTGGCACCGCGAGGATTGATAATATAACAGTAATTGCTGTCTTTCTGTTCTTTTAACAGACTTAGGGTTACTGCCGAGTCCTTACCACCGCCGATTGGCACCATGCAGCCTTTTAAGTTTTCCTTTGTAAGATAGGAACCGGTCGGTGCATTTCCCTCTGATACCATCTCCATAAAATCATCTTGTTTTACTTCAATACCATTGGTATAATAAAACTCGCCTAAGCCGTGGAAATACAGCTCTTTCCACCATGCTATCTGAGCTTCATTTAATGCGCCTGCCTGCACCCGCACAAGTGGCGCACAGGTAATTTTCCAGTAGCTTACCAGTTCTACCATTCCAAGAGAAAATACCATAGTTTCAAATAATGCATTGTTCTCCGCTATCTGTCCCATACCAGGCTTCTTTGGAAATTCCCAGTAAGGGGTAAATTCAGACAATCCTACAATTTCAAACTTATAAGTTACCCTGATTTTTTCTTCTGTTTCTTCTATATTATATGATTTATAAATAAATTCCTTGTAAGTTTCCCGTAATTCATTGTAATCCATATTCCGACTCCTTTATGGTATGGTGAATGTTTGCTAACTGTTCCATTATAATTTATATGTATGGAAATTACAAGGGAGATGTGACAGTTCAGATTTGCCGGGTGACAAAGGACGCTCATAGGTGGGGCAACTTCTTCCTGGGAAGGCAGAGGCAACGCGAAGGTGAACTAACTGTCAAGGGCGGCTAAGACGTTCCAGAAGGCTGTCACGCCTGGCACAGCGTTTTCGAAATAACTAGACCAA
>JBGVOM010000040.1:0-9077 GCA_045126515.1 Lachnospiraceae bacterium | reverse complement strand
GCAATTTCCCTATGTCCTTGCCTTCCAGGGCAGAATATGGCACTCTTGGGGGCGTCCCGATAACCATAAGTCTGAATTGTTACATTTTTCACTTTACTCCGTATGTATCGGTGTAATCACAATCTTCTCCGCAGAAACACCTGTTTTTCGTTTCACAATATCCTCAATCTGTGCCCTGCCCGCTTCATCTACCTCAGCCATATTTACCACCACATCCACACTGTCCTCTGTAATGCTTACCACCGCATCCGTATATCCCTTGGCATCTAAAAGCATTTCTGCTGCTGCTTCCTTTTCAGCAATATTGGTAAGAGAAATCATATTATCAATTGCTGCCTGCTTCTGTGTGTCTGTAATATTCGTATTGTTAATTACCTCTAACAACGCCTCTTTGTTTTTAGAACGTACCTGTTCTCTTGTAAGCTTTGCCTCTGAAATAATGTCTGCTGCACTTGCCACTCCACTGTTAGTTAACACTGCTTCCCCAGGTGTCCCCTCTTCTGCCTCATTGCTTGTCAAATCAAAATCATAGCTTTCAATATCCTCTGATGCGCTTACCTGTGCAGTTTCCTCCTCCGCTTCTTCACTGGAATCTCCAATAACCTCTGCTTCCCCCATTTCCGTCTCTTCCTTTTCTGCATACATATCTTCCATGGAAATATCTGCTGCAATATCTGCCGTTTCCACGGCTTCTGCTTCATCATTTACAATCCCCTCAGTTAATGAAACATCTTTTCCTATTTCTGTTCCTGCAAAATCAAGGTATCCCGCAATGGCAATCATTAGTGCAAGAGTGGTAATTACGATCTGGTTTTTCTTTAACTTCCCTTTCATAAAATCTCCTTTCTTTCTGCCTGACTATTCATTTACTGACTTCATTACTTTAATTTTATGTGCATCTATGGGAAATAATGCCAAAACTGCCTCGGAAATATTTTTTTCCACAGAAGGCTTACCTCCACCTTCTGCAATCACCAAAATTCCCTCTATTTCCGGCTCCATCTCCTTTGTCACATAAGGCTCGCTTCCACCATTTTCCTTTTCTATAAATATTGTAGATTCCTTCTTATTATAATCAGTGGTTTTTCGTTCTCCCCCCTGAGAATCCATTTCTTCTGTAGTGTTCTCACTGCTTTCCATATCCTTTTCTACAATTTTTTCTCCTTTCGATTTCAGAGTAATCATAACCTGTACCTTTCCAACACCGTCCATCTTACTTAAAATCTGCTCCAGACGTAACTCTAATTGTTCTACCTGTTCCTGATTTGTTTCCTGCTTTGGAGTTTCTACTGCAATTTCCTCCATTGTAGTCTTCTTTTTATCCACCGGAAGGGAAATTACCATAAGTAATACACCTACCAGAATAAGTACAAAAAGATTCTCCTTCTTTTTCAATTTTTCTAATGATTTTAATATCTCTTTCCAATCTTTCATAAACTCACCATCACTTTTTCAGGTAAATATCTGCCTGCTCCACTCCATAAGTATCGTGAAACCACTCTTTCATTTTCAATTCCGTGGCACTACTTACTTTTCCCTGCTCCGAACATGTAATATCTCCTATATATATTTTATTATTCTCGTCATAATTTTCATAAGAAACTACCATTTCTATATTTTTTATCACTCCATATTCCTTATCCTCGCCAAAAGTAATCAGAAGCTCATCTAAATATAAATCATACTCTGCAAGTTTTCTCTTTGTCTGCTGTTCTATTTCCCCTCGGTAGGTTTCCAGCATAATTTTCCGACTTTCTTCACTATAAATTTCCTCTGAAACTCTGGCGCTTTCCAGCTCCCAGTTGTATTTTTCCTGATTCAGCTCCAGTTCCCAGTCACCATTCCAGATTTTTGCAATGGGTGTCATTATGATAATCACCATCAGCAATCCGGTAAATAATTTAATATATGGCTTATAAGCAGAACTGGCACTGAGTTTATAAATCAGGGTAATCACAATCATATATACTGTAATATCTTCCACCCATCCATAAAATGCTTCTAACATCCTTCCTCCTTACCTAAGCCCCACAATAGCTATAGAAAGCATAAACATTGCCGCCACCATACTGCTTGCTTTTAATACTAAGGCGCCTCCATCTGCCGCTGCTACCATGCATCCGGTGAAGCGCTTGTCCGTTACTGGCTGGATTGCCGCTGCCATCACTTTATAACTTAATGTAAAAATTGCAATTTTAATAACAGGGGGAATACAAATCATTAAAATAATCAAAATAGCAGAAGTTCCAATACCATTTTTTAATAAAACCGCAGAACCCACTAAAATTTCCGTAACTGCCCCCGCCGCACCACCAATTCCGGGAATTACTGACAACACTTTACTCAAAGAAGTATTTTTAAAAGAATCTATTGCAGGCGCCAGCATGGACTGTATCACCTGAAATCCCACCAGTATTGCCAGCGAGGTCTTTAGCATCCATTTCACTGCACTTTCGAACAATCCTGCCATTCTTGATAAAATATCTTCTTCCGATATATAATTTATAATTTTAACTATCACATATGCCTGTACCATTGGAATAATCAGTACATTCATCGCATCACTTAACAGAGAAATCAAAATTAAAGTAATCTGGTAAAATCCAGCTCCAGTACAAGGACCTGTTGCCAGAGAAACACTTAAGCTGTATGCCGGCACCAGTGCTTTTATAAATGCCACAAGATTGTCCGACGCCTGCAGTGCACAATCTATCACCTGACGAAAAGCCCTAAATACCACAATGCACATCATCATGTATAGCATATAAAATCCTGTATCTGCAATCTGCTTGTCCTTTAAAATTTCTGTAAATACGGAAAATACAGATGCACTGACGGAAAGTATCAAAAGATACGTCATATCCTTCTTGTTAAATGAAATCTGCTGTGTCAGGTATTCCTTAATCTTTTCATAAGCCTCCTGCAAATGGAATTCACCAGAAATCAACTCTGTCACCAATCCTTGAAAATTTATTTCCTGACCATCTAGTATCTGTTTTAACACTTCATTGATTTCTGTAAAAGAAATTTCCTCCATCAAAGCGTTCATGCTGTCTGCTTCCACATCTGCTGCCATTTCCACCGCCGGCTGTGTCTGAACATTTTCCGGTATATTTGTTACCATGGCAAGCTGCAAACATATGGCAATTACTGTAATCATACACCCTCCTAACCAAGCATTTCCTGTATCAGCTTTAACAATGCACTGAAAATCGGCATGCTTATTGCTAACACCGATATTTTTCCAAATATTTCTATCTGGGATGCAATAGTCTGATATCCTCCATCTTTACACACACTTGAGGCAAATTCCGCTACATAAGTTATCCCTATCATCTTAATTAATACCGATAAATATTCCTTTTCCATAGGAAGAACTGTCTGCAGGTACTGAAATATTTCAAAAATTTGCAGCAGCTTTGTCACCACATAAAACATAATCACAGAGCAGGCAGCAAGGGATATCAGCACCGAATATTCTGATTTAAGGCTTTTGCAGTACAAAGCTAACAGCATTGCCCCCATGCCGATAAAAGCAATTTTCAATATTTCCATAACTCCCCCATTAGATTAAAAACAGTTTTTTGATGGTTTCAAAGAGCTCATATATGTAGGGCACCACCCAGAATAAGACCAGAATCAGTCCGGCAAAGCTGGTGAGAAATGCCTGTTCTTCCCTTCCACTATGCTTTAATACCTGACTTAACACGGATACCAGAATTCCTACTGCTGCTATTTTAAAAATAATATTTACACTCATACTTCCTCCTGTTTATGCGATTAACAGTATCAGAAAAACTCCTCCCATAATTCCCAAACATTTAAAAATTTTTTGTTTTTCCCGAATACCTCTTTCGCTTTCTTTTATTCTCACATCCAGTCTTTCACTGTAAAGCCCAATACTGGATAACTGCATTTTGGCATCCAGATATCCCATACATGCACCAAATTCCCGAAAAGTCTTTCTGTCTTCTGCTACAATACTAAGTTCTCTTAACTCTGTATCACATTTTTCCTGCCAGATTTGCTCTATAGTTTTTCCAAACCCCTTGTCCAGCTCCATACCGGTATTGTATAAAAAAATGCTGAAAGGTTCCTTTACATGTTTTGAAACTTCACAAAAGGCCTCTGCTACAGGGGCTTTGTGATATGTAATTTCTCCTTTCAGCATAATTAATATGCGTTGTATTTCATATAAGGTATTCAGCTTTCGTTCCACCTCTCTGCTGTATAGAAATCCCAGCAGCGAAGATGCCAGCAAAATCATTACTGCACCGGTTATTTTTGCCATTTTCTGTATCCTTTCCTTCAAAATCCGTTTCTCTCAATCAATACGTTTCATATTTTCATCATAAACTCCCTTAATCTTTCCTATTGCATTAGGCTGCAGCACAATATAGCGTTGAAACATATTTCCTGCTTTCAGATGCTCAAAAACTGTTTTTTCATAAATATCATAGGGCGAAGTACCATGTATGGTGGCTAAAATACTGCATCCGGACAAACAGGCATTTTTTAACGCCTCCATATCACTTTCTGAACCAATTTCATCCACAGCCACAACTCTTGGTGCCATGCTGCGAATCAACATAAGAATTCCGGCTGCTTTAGGAACCCGGTCCAAAACATCTGTTCTTGCCCCTAAATCATTTTGAGGTATTCCATGATAGCAGGCACCCAGCTCCCCTCTTTCGTCTGCCACTCCAACTCTCACTCCTGCCACATCTTTTCTGCCGTCAGACAACAGCCGGATACAATCCCGAAGAAGGGTGGTCTTTCCTGCACAGGGCGGTGCCACAATCAATGTATTAAATATGTTATGTTTATCTGCGATTTTTTCTATTACTTTTCCGCCACAGCCGATTCTCTGGGAAGCTAGACGAATATTAAGCCCTGAGATATATTTGATATTTTTCACCTTGTCCTGTTCTGTCACTGCCTGTCCTACCAACCCAATACGATGCCCACCTTCAATTGTGATAAAACCCTGACGTATTTCCTCCTCATATGCGTACACGGAATGTTTACAGATAAATGAAAAGGTTTCCTTCATCATTTCTTCCGACACATAAAATGCCTCCTCATATGTTTCTGTGATTCCTCCCTGCCTGTGGAGAAGCTTTTCTTTTCCATGTACTTTCAGTATCAATGGCTGTCCTACATTCATTCGTATTTCCTGAATATTATCCTCCTTCAACTTTAAATCTTCAATAAATTGACATACCTCTTTTGGAAGAAATGTACGAAACTCTCTTTTCTCTTTCATGTTCTCACCTCTTACCTCAAATATATGTACAACTTTCCAAAAGTATTACTTGCATTTTTACGTAAAAAAACGCCCTAATTGTATTTATGTTACAATTAGGGCAGTTGCCTTATCTCATTCTTTTCTTTAATCTTCTATATTTTCAAACAATATTACAAAACTTTTCGTGTATCCTTCCCGTTCCTGACTTAGAAAAAGCCTGCCGTTATGGAGTTCCATAATTTTTGAGGCAATACTCAGTCCGAGCCCATTTCCGCTCCCCGGTTTTCGTGAATGTTCCCCTGTCACAAAAGGTTCAAAGAGACTATCTGCAATGTCTTCTGGTATCGGATCGCCCGTATCCTCCACATAAATCACAAGCTTTTTCCCCAACTTCACTTCCGTATGTATCGTATCTCCATCGTGATTGTGTTTTAAAGCATTACCATAAAGGTTTTCAAATACGCGGCTTAGCTGCTTTCTATCTGCCATGATATATACCGGTGACTCCGGCAACTCAAAGGTGAAATGTATTTTTTTTTCCTCAAAATCCGTGTAAAACAACCCAATATTCTCTTTTATGATTTCCACAATATCTACTCGCTCCAACTTAAATTCATATGCAGCAGTGCCAAGGCTCACATATTCAAAAAGCAGATTAATAAGCGTATCAAGTTGCACCGCCTTACGATTGATTGCTTCTAGATATTCTTTCTTTTGCATTTCATCCTGTATAACATCGTCGCGAAGTGCCTGTGAATAGCCTCTTATGGTCGTAATTGGTGTCTTCAAATCGTGTGCCATCCCTATAATGAGAAGCTCTTTTTCCCCTTCTGTCCTCTTTTTTTGCGCATCTGCCTCCTTTAAACGTTCCATCAAGCGATGAACGGTCTGTTCCATTATCCAAACATAGGGAATCATTAAAAGCAGAAAACTTACTATTCGTATCATATCACTATAGTATACTGTAAATTCTCCTTGTTTCTTCCCTAACAGAGCTGAAATATCAAAATATCCTCTTACAATAACAGAATCCTCATATATGCCAAAAAGATATGACAATCCACTCTGCACTATAAGTGCCATCAAAACCAGTAAAAAAGAGATTACCAGTATCTGACTTGCCAAATAATAGCGAAATTTATTTTTCAAAACGATATCCCAGCCCCCTTATTGTTGCAATGTAATGTCCATCTGCATCTTTAAGCTTTGTGCGAATCTTACTAATGCATACCATAATACTGTTGTCATCCACCACAACATGTTCTTCCCAGCCTGCCTCATATATCTGCTGCTTTGTAAATACTCTTCCCGGCTGACTCATCATAAGGAAAAGTATCCTATATTCCACAGAAGTAAGTGGTATTCGCTCATCATCTTTTATCAATGTGCAAGAAACCGTATCTAAAATAATATCCCGCACAACAATTGTCTCCGGCACATCTTGCACACTCCCCCCAAGCTGATAGTATCTGCGCAAATTCGCCTTAATTCTCGATACCAGTTCCAGAGGATCAAACGGCTTTACCATATAGTCATCTGCTCCCATATCAAGCCCCAATATTCTATCGCAATTCCCTGTTTTTGCTGATAAAATAATAACCGGAATATTATTTTCTTCTCGAATTTGTCGTAACACCTGAAGTCCATCTAAATGAGGCATCATAACATCAAGTACCAAAAGATCCACACCTTGTTCGATGCTTTCTAACACTTGTAATCCATTTTCTGCCTCAATCACTCTAAATCCATCCTTTTCCAGATAGAGTTTTATAAGACTTCTAATTTCTTTCTCATCATCAGCAACTAAAATTGTCTTCGTTTTATTCATCCATCTCACCTAAAAAATTCAAAATCAAATCTGCTGTTTTCACCGGCTCTACTTCATACAGGCAATGTGTGCCCTCAATCCTTACCACAGATACGTTTCCTCTCTCTTCCATTATCTTCTTTTTTTCCTCCAGATAATCCAAATTAGCGCCATCACTCACTGCCTGTATGTATAACTGCGGTATTGCAAGTGATATACCATTTTCAACTACCCGACTGGCATTCTTATAATAATTTTCAAACTCTGACTGAGTTGCTTTGGAATAAGTATTCTGAAGCATCAGATACCTCCTCATTTCATTCTGCTGTTGCGTAAAAACATTTTTTTCATCTTGCCCGATTAACATCTCATCAGACACTAAGAAACGCTGCACACCAATGGATGCCGCCATCTGTTGTAGTTTTCCTAGAAATAACTGCATCCCCTCTGGTTCCCCTGCATTTACATACCATTCTGCCGGATCGGCATCCAGATAAATAATAGCTTTTACCTCTTCCGGATATTCTTCTGCCCAATAAGTAGCATACATCCCTGCTATGGAATGTGCAACCAAAATATACGGTCCTTTCAATCCACTATTTTTTAAAACATTCCGATACTCTTGCAAAATCACATCTACAGTCTGAGCCTGATTTGTGTCATCACTCATTCCATTTCCATAACGGTCAATAGTACAAGTCCGATATTTCTTTTCTAGCCTTGATCTCATTGGCTCTGTTGAGATGACGGTATCTCCCATTCCAAGTCCATGCATAAAAACAATTGTGTCTGTTACATCTTCTTGTCCTCTAATTAAAACATTTACTGCCTTGTCATCTACTTCTATCAAATTTCCAACTCCATAGGCTGTAAGTTTTTCTTTCTCTTTTTCGCTCTGTACTTCATGATACATTTTTACGGATATAATTCCGAGTAAAATTATCACCAAAACAATAATAACACAAATTTTTCTTTTCTTCATAATCATTGCACCTCTCTATCTTTTTGATGCTACTATTTTATAAAGAAAACCTTAAAGAAACTCCCTCTTTACCTTAACATAACCTTAAAAAACTTTCGATATTATTACTATACATATTAGCATCATATTTTGTCAAGAATTGGAAGCGTCCTAAAATCCCATAGCAGCAAGCCATGTTTGCATCTTCTGTTCTCTCACAGACTGTAAATCTTCCGTATACGTTCCTAATTCCAGTTCATCCTTAATGCTGCCATCCTCTAAATAGATAACCCGGTCCGCCCTTGCCGCCACTTTTGCATCATGAGTTACCAGAAAGATTGTCTTTCCCTCTTTATGAATCTCCCCGAAAATATCCAGAACCTCTTTTGTTGCTGAAGAATTCAGTGCTCCTGTCGGCTCATCTCCAAAGAGAATATCCGGCTGGTTCATGAGCGCCCGGCAGATTGCTGCCCTTTGGAGCTGTCCGCCGGAAATCTTGCGAATATCGTGGTCTGCAATTTCCATAATACCGGTTCGCTCCATTAAAGCTTCTGCCTGCTCCCTCAACTCATGTTTTGACACTTCTTTTAACGAAAGTCCCGGAAAAATAATATTGTCACGAATAGATAGATTTTTTAAAAGATTCGCCTTCTGAAAAATAAACCCCATCCGTGCAAGCCGAAGTCTGCTCATTTCCTTTTCCGGCAAATGTTCCATATTTTTTCCTTCAAAAATAATTTCTCCCCTGGTTGCCTTGTCCATTCCACTGATATTGTATAAAAGAGTAGACTTTCCTCCACCGGACTGTCCCATAACTGCCACAAACTCCCCCTGCCGAATAGCAAGTTGAATATCACGCAGAATTTCTGTTCCTTCGTATTCTTTATATAAATGTTTCGCTTCTAAAATTGCCTGCATAATTTTTCTCCTCGTATTATATAGTAGTAGTTTTTAGAGACCCTCTCCAAGGTCTTTATAACTATTAAGTCATAGTCTTTTCTTTACCTCTTCTGCAGGTTCGACTATGATATATAAGATGCTGTGGATTGGTTCTTTTCTCC
>JBGVOM010000039.1:0-5863 GCA_045126515.1 Lachnospiraceae bacterium | reverse complement strand
GGAAATATTGGTGCAGGAAATGCAACAACAGCGCTTGCCCAGCTTCTGAATATGAAGCTGGACATGCGTGTCCCTAAGGTAGAATTGTTGGAATTTAATAAACTGGTGGGGGCTATTTGTGGTGAGGAAGAAATTGTTGTTGGTATCTATTTGTTTTTGGAAGGCGATATTAGCGGAAGTATGATGTTTATGTTAGAAGAACAGTCAGCTCATATATTGGTAAATCATCTAATGGGCAGAGATCCGGCTTGTATGGATTCTTTCAATGAAATGGATAGTTCTGCATTACAGGAAATCGGAAATATTATCACGGGAGCATATCTTTCTTCACTGGCAGGACTTACAGGGCTTTATATTAATGCTTCAGTTCCATATCTTACGGTAGATATGGCAGCAGCGATTTTAAGCGTTCCGGCGATTGAATTTGGAAAATTGGGGGATAAAGCATTGTTAATTGAAACAGAGTTCGGGGATGATATTGCTATTAACGGATACTTTATTTTGATACCTGACATGCCGTCATATGATGTTATATTAAAATCATTAGGTATATAAAGAGGTGGAGTGAATGGCTGAAATGATAAAAGTGGGAATGGCGGATTTGAAAGTATGCCCATATCCAAATGCTATTACAACCTTAGGTCTTGGCTCATGTGTGGGAATTGCATTATATGATCCTGTAACCAAGATAGCGGGACTGGCTCATATTATGTTGCCGGATAGTACACAAATCAGAAATAACGAAAATAAAGCCAAATTTGCAGATACCGGAATTTTGGAATTGGTAAATCAGATGGTAAGCGCAGGAGCAAACAAGGCAAGGCTGGTAGCTAAAATAGCTGGAGGTGCACAGATGTTCGCCTTTCAGAATGTAAATAATTCGGATATGGTTCGGGTGGGAGATAGAAACGTAGAGTCCACTAAAAAGGTACTTAAGACGATGAATATAAGACTTCTTTCGGAGGATACCGGGCTGAATTATGGACGCACTGTTGAATTCTATTCGGAAACGGGGGATTTTGTGATAAAATCAGTAGGTAAACCGATAAAAACCATATAAAAATAATAGAAAAAATAGGGCTATAGGCAGATTTGCTTATAGCATGTCGTGTTTATGGACATTCTTTAACGGATAAAACATGAAAATCGGAGGGGTTTTATGAAAACTAAGTATATCTCGGCACTGGTAACATTGAGTGCTGGTGCAGTAGCAGCAATAGCAGGTCTTGTTAGCGGGGCATCTACAGGTGTATTTTTAAAAAGTGTATTTTTAACTTTGGTAGTATTTGGAATTTTGGGGGTTATTGTAGAGAAGATTATAGCAAAAACAATAGCTCCGGCACCATCCAGAGATGAAATGGAGGTATTTGAAAATATTGAAGAAGTGATTCAGCGTGAAGAAGAATACGATGAGAAGTATAATAATGGAAAAAAGAGTAAGAAAGAAGTGAAAAGAATTCCTATGGGACAATAGGAATTAGAAAAACCAATTAAGGAGCGAAACTAGTATGGACGAAGCAGGAAGAAAAGAGTTGTGGGATTTATATGCTAAAACAAAAAGTTCAGAGATTAGGGAAAAAATCATAATAGAGTATGCTCCGTTAGTGAAACTTGTGGCAGGACGCCTAAGTATGTATTTGGGTTATACGGTAGAGTATGATGATTTGGTGGGGTATGGAATCTTTGGGTTAATTGATGCTATTGATAAATTTGATAATGAAAAGGCAGTTAAGTTTGAAACGTATGCATCTCTTAGAATACGAGGAGCTATCTTGGATCATATCAGGAAAATGGATTGGATTCCAAGAACGTTGCGTCAAAAACAGAAAAAAATAGACGTTGCGGTGAAAACCATTGAAGCAGAACAGGGAAGAAATGCAACCGAAACAGAAATAGCTGGGACTTTGGGTATTTCAGAAGAAGAACTGTTAAGCTGGCGGTCACAGATGAAGGTGACAAATTTGGTATCTTTAAATGAATATATGGATACAGAAAGCGAAAACGGTTATGGTATGGAGATTCCGGACAAAAGACAATTTGCACAGCCGGAAAAAGTATTAGAAGATAATGAAATGAAAAAAATGCTGGCAGAAGCACTGGATTTGCTTACTGAGAAGGAAAAAAAGGTAACAGTGCTGTATTATTACGAAGAACTTACTTTGAAAGAAATTAGTGAGATTCTGGAAGTTTCAGAGTCCAGAGTTTCGCAATTACATACAAGGGCATTACAGAAAATGAAACAAAAAATGGGAAACTATATTGGAATACTGGGTGAGGTATAATACCCAGAAGGTTAAGAGGTGAGATTATGGGGATGAAAAATGGATACTTTGAATTAGTAATACAGGAGCATGGAACATTTCTAAGGTTGATTCCTCCGGTAGAAGACGGAGAGAAAATAAACGCGGCAGAAGTTGCATCATATCTTAGTAAAGAGAAGATTGTCGGGTTTGATATTAGAGCAATTAATGCTGCTATTTCAAAAATGAGTGATAAGCCGGTTGACATTTTGGTTACATCTGGTAAAATTATACCGGCATCAGAAAGTCTTGCAGTGGAAATTTCTGAGGATAAAATGATGGTTACAGGAAGATTTTATCCGCCATCTACGGATGGAAAAATCTTAGATAAGGATGGAATTATCGCAGATCTTGCCCTTGCCGGGGTGAAAGCCGGAGTAGATGAAAAGGTCATTGAAGAGTTCTTAAAGAACAGAGAATACTGCAAGAATTATGTTCTTGCCAAAGGAATTGAACCGGTACAAGGTAAGGATGCAGAAATTACTTATCATTTCAATACGGAAACCAGTTTGAAACCTACAGTAAATGAAGACGGAACGGTAGACTTTCATAATCTGAATAATATCGCCAGGGTAAATGAAGGTGATGTGCTTGCAACTTTGACAAAAGAAAACTTAGGTCATCCAGGAATTAACGTGTGCGGTGAAGTTATTAAGCCGCGTGAGGTAAAACGTCTAAAATTAAAATATGGACGTAATATTCGCATTACAGAGGATAAGTTACAGATTATTACAGAAGTAAACGGTCATGCTTCTTTGGTGGATGATAAGGTTTTTGTGTCGAATATATATGAAGTACAGGATGTGGATGCATCTACCGGAGATATTAATTACGATGGTAACGTTATGGTAAAAGGTAATGTCAGAAGTGGTTATACGATTATAGCCAAAGGAAACATTGAAGTGAACGGTGTCATCGAAGGTGCAGTGTTAAGAGCTGATGGAGATATTCTGTTAAAACGTGGAATTCAGGGGATGGGAAAAGCTGATGTAGAGTGTGAAGGAAATCTGGTTGCAAAATTCATTGAAAATGCAAGAGTAGTGGTAGGTGGATTTATACAGACAGATTCTATTATGCACAGCAAAGTTTCTGCGAAGGGAGAAATTGAAATCAGTGGTAAAAAAGGATTTGTTACCGGAGGAGTGGTGCGATCTGCAAAAATGATTTCTGCCAAAAATATTGGTTCTCCTATGGGAACAGATACCGTGTTGGAGGTTGGTGTGGATCCTTTGATGAAAGAGCGCTATCAGACTTTACAGACTGAGATTAGGGAATCAGAAAAGATTCTGAATACCAGCAAACCGGTGCTAAATGCATTTGGAAAAAAGATGGGACTAGGAGAAAAGTTTTCGAAAGAACAGCTGCAGAAATTGCAGGAACTTCAAAAAACAGTATCAGAAAATGAACAGAGGATTATTTCAAATGTAAAAGAAATGGAAGAAATAGAAGGCCTGATTAAGGCAGAAACAAATGCATGTATCAAAGCGCAAGGATTTGTTTATCCGGGGGTTAAGATTGTAATATCAGATGCAAGCTTATATGTCCGGGAAAACCTGACTTTCTGTCGTTTCGTTCGCGAAAAGGGAGAGATTAAGGGATATACTTTATAATATAATGATTGGGAGAGCATCCTGTAGAGAAAGAAGGAATTTATATGTCATCAATAATAAGACCGATAGATATGAGTGGAGTTGTTCAACGTTCTCAGGAAGTATCTCAAATTAAACATCAGGAAAATAATAAGGCGTTTGTGGATAATCAGAACTTTGGCCAACAGTTTAGCAAAGAGATAAAGCACCATATGGATAGTGTCACGGATTCGCAAAAAAGTGAAAAAAAGAAAGAACAGTATGATGCAAAGAATAAGGGTAATGGCAGGGAGTATGAAAGCAACCAGCAAAAAAAGCGTAATAAAAAAGAGAAAACTACGGATAAAACCACATTAAAAAGTCAGAGTAGTTTTGATATTCGTATATAAGGAGAATTATTATGAATGCATTAGAAGTAGTTCTGGTACTTATCGGTGTCAGTGCATATGCGGCAAGCTTTATTTTACCTGAAAAAAACAAAGGCAAAGAACGGTTGGAGCTGGATCAGGAAGAAATAAAAAAAATGATTCAGGAGCAGATGCCGTCTGCGAAAGAAAAGATTGAAACAGAAGCAAAAGAACAGGCAGAAGAAACTGTAGATAAAATTGAACGGGAATTAGAAAAATTGTCTAATGAGAAGATTATGGCAGTAAACGAATATTCCGACAGTGTTATGGAAGAAATACAGAAAAATCATACAGAAGTGATGTTCCTTTACAATATGCTTAACGAAAAAGAGCAGGATGTAAAAGATGCATTAAAAGTAATTAATCAGGCAAAAACGGAATCACAGAATTTCTTTGAAAGGACAGTTTCCATTGTAGATAAGGTGGATCAGGAATTTGATCGGATTGATCAGGAATTAAAAAGTTTTGAAGAACGTGCTTCAGACACGATTGAAGGAGTACAGGCTCAGATTGATGAAGTTATGAAGGAACCGTTAGTAATACCGGAACCAATCGTGGTGAAAGCTCCGGAGGAAGAAGAAGACATTCAAAAAATGTTTATTTCTGAAGAAGAACAGGAAAAAGAAAAATTCGATAAAGGCTTGATTGACACTCTGCATACAATGATCCCTGAATTTGTGTCAGAAAAAGAGGAAGAAGAAAGTAATGAGCCGGGAGTTTTTGTAGAAAGAGAGCCGAAAAAGCAGCATTTTAATTTCTTTAAAAACTCTGAAGGAAATAAAAATGAACAGGTAAGAGAATTGTACAGGGAGGGCTTGTCAGAAGTAGAGATAGCCCAGAAATTATCCATTGGCAGAGGCGAAGTCAGATTGATTATCGGGCTTATGGAACGGTAAACTGTCGTAACAGAATAACACCAAAGCAATAGAAGGTTCTAAAAGAGCTTTCTATTGTTTTTTGGCATTTTCAAGGAAAGAAAGGAAAAAACATGAAGCTGAAATACTTTTTGCGGGGGTTGGCGAGTGGAATCGTGATTACTACACTGATACTTACCATCTCATATAGAAACAAAATGGATGATATATCAGAGCAGGAAGTTGCAATTACAGAAGAAGCAACCTTGACACCGGAAGTAACCAAGACACCAAAGGAAGAAGTTACTGTAACACCGGAAGCAACGCAGGAACCAACAATGACACTAGAAGCAACGCAGGAGCCAACAATGACACCGGAAGCAACGCAGGAACCAACAGCAACACCAGAACCAACGCAGGAACCAACAGTAACACCGGAGCCAACACCAGAACCAACACCAGAGCCAACAAAAGCACCGGCCGAGGTTTCTACAGAAAAGAAAGTTCTTACAATTACTTCCGGAATGTGGTCTGATAGGGTTGCAAGAGAATTACAGGCAATGGGTGTGGTAGAAAATGCAGCAGATTTTGATAAGTATCTGATTCAAAACGGGTATGCAGACAAAATTGTAGTGGGAACATTTGAAATCCAAGTAGGAGCTTCTTATGACGAAATTGCAAGAATTATCACTAGTAAATAATGTGTATCAGAA
>JBGVOM010000038.1:0-21877 GCA_045126515.1 Lachnospiraceae bacterium | reverse complement strand
CGTAATGTGAATTTTTAAATTCCGTTTTTTCACACCTGGAAACATAAAATATGGAATTTACTCTTGCACATGGTTTTTGTTACAATCTCATATGGTTATCTGTCTGTCAGAAAGGATTAACATATGAGTAAGCAAAAACATTTAACAATTTCTGACAGATTTTATATTGAACAAGAGTTACTGCAAAAAACTTCTTTCAAAACAATAGCCCTAACATTACACAAAGATCCGACAACCATTTCCAAAGAAATACAAAACAAACGAAAACCAGTTGCTGGCAAGCATTATTCTGGTAAATGTTTATCATGCAAATATTGGCGTGATTGTACTGTACATGGTGGTGATTATGAAACAATTCTTTGTGAACGTTCTGATTTTTGTTCAAAATCATGTAGACGTTGTTGGAAATACAATCCTGCCAATTTTTGCAAAGGCTATGTTGCTTTAAAATGTGACTGTATCAACAAATTTCCTTATGTTTGTAACAGTTGTCCCAGTGAATCCGAATGCAGGTTAAATCATTATATCTATGATGCCAGACATGCTCAAAAGCAATACGAATTGCTTCTGAGTCAGTCGCGTGCAGGTATCAACCTGACTCCTGAAGAATTGCAGGAACTGAATGATTTAATCTCTCCTCTCATCCTGAAAGGTCAGCCATTAAGTCATATCTTTGCTGTTCATTCCGATGAGATTCCTGTATGCAGAAGAACTCTTTACAACTATTTGGACCAGCGTGTATTTCAGGCAAGAAACATTGATTTACCTCGCCGTGTCCGTTACAAAAAACGCAAGAAAAAGTCTGAACCAAGAAAAAGTAAAAATCTTCAGCAGGAATACCGTAACAAACGTACCTATGTCGATTTTGAGCGTTTTATGGAAGCACATCCGGACCTTGATGTTGTCGAAATGGATACTGTCAAAGGTGGACGTGATAAAGGGAAATGTCTACTTACTCTTCTGTTTAGAAGTTGTAGTTTTATGATTGTAATACTTATGCCGGACTGCACCCAGAAAAGCGTAATTAAAGCCATAAATGACCTCACAGAAGCTCTTGGCATCAGAACCTTCAAGAAGTATTTCCCGGTAATTCTGACAGACAACGGCTCAGAATTCAAAAATCCATGGGATATTGAAAAGACTGAAAGTGGTACCCACAGAACCTATGTATTCTACTGTGACCCTTATGTTTCCAATCAAAAGGGACGTTTGGAAAAGAATCATGAATACATACGCTATGTTATTCCCAAAGGTCGCAGCATGTATCGATACACACAAGAAGACATCAATCTGATGACCAGCCACATTAACTCTACCGCAAGAGACAGTTTAAATGGTGCAACTCCTTTTGATTTAGCAGCCTTGCTTCTTGACAAAAGAATTCCTTCACTCGCTGGACAGGTTAGAATTCCAGCTGATGATGTCTGCCTGAAACCTTCTCTTATTGAAGACAATGTTTCCAAAAGAAACAAGGCGTCTATGGAAGGTGGTGATATCAATGGCTAAAAAATACAAAAAGAAGTATAAACAATTGAAGGAATGCTACAAGCTTCTTGATGAGCACATGCTTGATATAACAGATGATAATAAGCGTTATCTAAATGATCTACGCTATCTTGAAGCCTTTATAGAATGGAAAAATCTTAATGAAGAATTCCTGTATTTTAAGAATAATGCATATGAAAAGTATGACGAAGATTTACCATTCTCAAGATTAACTTTATAAAACAAAAATACCGTCCAGCAAGTCGATAATTGTCTCCCCAGACTTTAACCCTTGCCAGCCGGTATAATCATAAAAGAAGCAGACAGATAACCACCTGGGACGACGACCAATCTCCCAAATCCAACTTCATTTTTGATGTTAGACGGGTGGAATTTATTTTTTCTCAAACTGCTCCAGTCGTCTGTTTGCCATGCAAACAAACAGACTTCATAACATGGATTATAGCACTTTTCAGGGTACTTTTGTATAGGGTAACTTTGAAAAAGTTGCTCAAAATCGAAAATACGAGTTCAAAACGAATCTAAGCGGAATTTACTTTTTCATTTGACCGCTGTCTTCACAAAACAATTTAGGTGCTACATCCCACGCCATAGCACCCAAATTATTAACTCTATCGGCTATTCCTACTTTGCTCGAACTTCTTACCTCGCATTCCTTCCTCATAAATCCGATCAAACACTTCATACCGTTTCTGCAGATCTATATCGACTCTCAGTCTATCGATTACATTATTAAACAGTTTAATCCCGGCAAAATACTCCATATCTCCGAATCCGAACACTTCAGATAATACATCTGCTGAATACTCTGTAATTCTACTCGAATTAATTCCAAACAGTTTCATTGTCTCTATTGCCTGTTCTGCTCTCTCTTCAAGAAATTCTTCTGCCTTCTGTTTCTCATAATAATCTGTCAGAAGCTTTGATTCCTCATATACAGTATGAAAGCTTGTATCCATACCTATCTTTTCAAAATAAGCCTGAATCATCTCAAATGCTGCGTCTGTTCCCTTGTCATCAAACGGATAACAACGAACTTTTTCAGCTACGTCCATTCGCATATATTCAGTTTTATCAGATGGTAATTTCATTGTTTCACCAGACTTGTGAATCTCATCATTCTCCAGATCAGGTGCGACATTCTCTGTCTCATCGAGTTCTGCTTCCCCAATAATCTCATCATCTACAACCACGATTTCCGGCTCTGAACTAACATCCGCAGCGGCAGTCTCCACAACCTCTTCAACCTCTGCTATAATCTCATCCTCAAAAATAGTATCTGTAATCGCTTCTACCAATGGTTCTGTAATCAGTTTCTCATCCACCACATCTTCCTGCGCCCGATATGGATTCTCCGGCACTTTATCATTCTCAACATTCGCCATATCCTCCATCTCATCCACAGGTATCCGGAGTTCCAATTCAGCCTCCGTAAGACTTCCATCCCTCTCAAAGCACCGCTCCACCGCTTTCAGCTTCTTTCGATTATCCTTCTTTTGAAGCTTTATCTGATCCAAACGTTCCCGATAATCAGCCTCGGACGCTTCAAAGAATTCCAAATCTTGTGCAGTCTTGCAAGACCTTTTCTGTAAAGTCCTGTCACGGTACATTTCCTTCTGTGCTTTGCACAGTTCCTCATCCACCCGCTGTAATCGCAGCTTCAAACGAAACAAATCACCATATGACTTCACATCATACTTGACCACCACCAAATACTCTTCCTGAAGCTCATGCATTTTCCGTATCTGCTCATACAGATAAGCAGATTTATAAGTAAACCTCTTTTTCTCAGCCAGACGCAAACGATACATCCTTGCATAACACTTTCTCTGGTACAGTGTAAGAACAGCTTTTCTTACCGGCAGTAATGAAACAGTTCGATTTACAGGAGATGCATGACCTGCGTCCCCATATCGAAACATAGCTTCCAGACTCTCCCTGCTCAAATCCTCTGAAATGGTGTCCAGTCTCTTAAACCGCTTCATCCCCGGAACCTTCACAGCAATATGCTTGCCCTGTTTTACTTCAAATCCCAGCTTCTCCAGAAGAAATATAAAATGCTCCATATTTTCTGCACTGATGGCACAAAACAAGGCATCCTGCTTGAGCCATTCGGAAAATGACTGCTCACGCTCCCACTGTGGTCTTGCCATATTCTTCGGTTCCTTGCTGTATTCAGCCGGAGTGATATGCAGTCCGTATTCTTCACAGAGTCTATTGGTAATGGGCTGGAATTTGTATTTCCAGTCACCATCCCGGCACTGAAACTTATAGCCGGTCACCATATTTACACTGTTTATTATGATGTGGGCATGAAGATGTTCCCTGTCTGTATGGACAGCCACCACCGCCTCATATTCTCCTGCAAGTGCCTCCTCGGCAAACCGCATTGCAATATCATACATAATCTCCGGTGTACCTTCACCCGGTTTTAAGGATATGACAAAATGATATCCCTGCCTTCCGCCGGTTTTGCCAAACATCCTCTTTGTCGCCTTCATCTGCCGGTAAGCCATCTCCGGCAGGCAGTTGATACCGCCTGCCAGATTTGCCTCCCCTAGCTTTTTCGGTTGTAAAATATAGTTTATGGAATGCTCCAGATGAATGTCTATTCGAGCCTTGCTACTTGCCTTCATATGCATCATCTTGGTTATTGCCACCTGTTCACCACCTCCTGTAATAAATCCTTTATCTGTTCAAGCAGATGATTTCCCGTCCGCATGGTGCTGTCAAAAACATAGCCACATCCGTTGGCAGTTCTTGTCATCTGGTTGTAATTGTTACAAAGACCGGAAATCTGACTGATTAGATTCCGTCTGTCGTAAGCAAGCGTTGTATCTACTCTTCCACCATGAGTAATCAAATACCTTACATAATCCGATAATTTCATGTTGTTGGCTTTGGCATCATACTCTGCCTGCTCCCGTTCCTCATCCGACAATCGGATGGTAAAATTCTTCCTTGGTTCTATCAATTGTCCTCTTCTTCCTATAAGCAATCCCTTCTTTCGTTTCTTTTTCATTATCCGTCATTGGAAGTTCCCTTTAGGCTACTCTGTTTCCAAAACTTGTGTAGATGGAATTTGCCAGATACGTAAAACGCCATGCGTTTTACAAAATCTGGTTAGGGGGAGCAAAATCCCCCTAAGACCCTCTACATATATGCCCCATTCGGGGCAATTATTTGTAATATCAGCTGTACTACTAGCTCCCACCTGTATTACTGTCGGTATTACCATAAAATAACCTGTATCACACCCGGTATTACTTTTTATAACCTTTGTAATACCAGGTGTATTAACTTCTTATGACCTACTTGCTACAGTTACGTCAAAAACGACATCGCATAATCCGCAATATCATCATCCAATATCTCCAAAGATTCTTCAGAAACTTTGGAAGTTTCTTCACTTTCTCCCAGTGTTGTCTGCGATATCTCATGTGATATCAGATTATCAGTCTGCATTACAGCCAGACCTTTCACTTGCTCCTCGACAATCAGCTTCACTGCATTAATAATTCGGTCTGCTTCTCCAGTCATTGTATTCTGGACTGCCTCCCTCTGGGCATTCAACTCACAAGCAAGACGCTTCTCACTCTCATCCTGCTTTATGCCCTGAACCACCCTTATCAACGCACTTTTTATAAACTTGCTCTTATCTCCAAAACAGGGGTCTATGGCATCCCCAGTCAAAAAACTCCAGATTTCCATATCCTCTTCCCTGTTCAGGTTCAGACGGAAGCTAACCGTCACACTGTCACCATGTGCCATACTGCCTCCTTTCCGCTTTCTACCATTCATACGCTTCAATTCGTACACTTCAGGTATCTTTTGATTGCAGTAGCCAAATGCTTTTGCTATAATGTATTTGCGAGATACATAGCGAAGCTTTGGCTTTGCAACCAAGTCCTTTCCTAATCGGATCGGACTTTTTCTTTTGCCTGATAGTTGCTTTCCTCTGCTACCATACAAGCTTTCTGTGTCAGGTCATCACCCGGATTGTAGTAATCTGCATATCCATAAATCTTCTGCTCGAAGTATTTACGGGGGCATTTCCCACGCATGGTGTAGTACCCTCTAGCATCCAGTTCGGCATTATATGCCTTAATGACTGCGTATGCCTTTGTCATACCCACTCCAAGAATCTGACTGACTTCCTTTGCATCAATAAATGCTTCCTTTGTAGTTATCATACGGCTCCTCCTTTCCATTAAATTTGCATTACAGATACGGATTTAAAACCTTTTGATAAACCACACAAGTTTTAATCCGTATTTTTAATTCGTGCTTTATGATAATATATCTTTCAAAACATGTCAATGGATTTTTATAAAAATACGCACTTGCAATTCGTATTCGTTCATGATATAGTATTTAAAACGTTATAAATCAGTTACTTTTTGATACGGATTTCACATTTTTACGCAAAACACGAATCAAAACAACTGAACAGTAACAGTAATAAAAGGAAGGTGATGATATGGCTTTATCAGATGACCAGCGTTTTGCCATGTATACCGCAGAGGAAATCGGTAATGCAATTAAGAAACGCCGCAGACAGTTAAAGATAACGCAGAAAGAATTTGCCCAAAGACTTGATAAGTCGGAGCGTACCATTCAAAAATACGAATCCGGCGAAATCACCATGAAGATTGACTTAATTAAGCAGGTGGCTGATGAACTGGACATTCCGTGGCAGGAGCTTTTGGAAGCAAAGTCAGATAAGATTGGTATTGTATCCGCAGAAGAGGATTTTCCATCTTATCGCTTCCATAACCTGTCAGACGTTATCAATGCTTTATTTACTATAACGGAAATTAAAGATATTGCATTCCAGCTCTCCTGCACCAAACCGCCTGAAAATTCCGAGTGGACTTCAGCCCTCATGGTTGACGGCAAAGGAAGCGGAACCTATAATGCAGACTTCTGTCTCTTTATGGAAAACTGGATGAATAAACTTGCCGCTTTACAAAGCGGCTCCATAAGTCAGGAACAGTTTGATACTTGGAAAAGAGAAACTTTAGAATATTACTCTGACAGCTTTTTCTCTGATTTCAGCTCACAGAGAGAAAAAGCAAAAAAGAGCAAGGGAGCAAAAAAGAAACCCGATTATTCAACCATTCAGATTGTTTCTACCAAAGAAGAGGATAACTAAAAACCTCAATAATATTTGCAAAAATGTAGATTATATCATAGCCTTTGGAAAAATGCACCCAAAACTTGGATTTTCAAGCTGGTGCGATACATACCGCATTATGCGGTTCTGCTTTAGAACAATATTCGATACAAGATTTTCGGACAATTCTAAAGATACTTACAATTTACAAAGGAGATGATGTTTATGCCAGCTTACAAAGATAACAAGACTGGTAAATGGTTCTGCAAGTTTTACTATACGGACTGGCAGGGCAACAACCGACAGAAGTGGAAACGAGGCTTCGCCACTAAAAAGGAAGCTTTGGCTTATGAAAGAGATTTTCTTGAAAAGCAGTCTGCCAACCCGGATATGACTTTCCAGAATCTCTACGAACTTTATATGGAAGATATGACCGCCCGTCTGAAGCAGTCAACAATACTTACCAAGAAGCATATTTGTGAGACTCACATCCTACCTTTCTTTGGCAAGAAGCCCATCAATGAAATCAAGGCTTCCGATGTGAGAAGATGGCAGAATCAGTTGATGAATTCCCCAAAAGGATATTCAAAAACGTATCTGAAAACCATCAACAATCAGCTCACCTGCATGATTAACTACGCAAAACGCTTCTACGATCTAAACACGAATCCCTGTGGTCAGGCTGGAAGCATCGGACAGGCAAAGGCAGAGGAAATGGATTACTGGACTTACGATGAGTATGTTGCTTTTCGTGAAGGTATCAAAAACAAACCTCTATCCTATATCTGCTTTCAGGTACTGTACTGGACCGGGATGCGTGAAGGAGAACTTCTGGCACTGACTGCCACTGATATCGACCTTATCGCAAAACAAATTGATATCAATAAAACCTATCAGCGTCTTCACGGAGAGGATATCATTACCACTCCAAAGACAAGAAAAAGTAAGCGGAAAGTTCCGATTCCAGCTTTCCTGTGTCAGGAACTGCAGGAGTATATGGATTCCCGCTATATGCTTGCTCCGAACGAGAGGTTATTTCCTATCACAAAGTCTTTTCTCTCCCACGAGATGGAACGAGGCTGTAAGGCAACCGGTGTAAAACGGATACGAATTCATGACATCCGCCACTCGCACGCCAGTTTACTGATCAATCAGGGCTGTGATGCACTTATCCTCGCTGACAGGCTTGGACATGAAAAGGTATCCACAACGCTGAATACTTACTCCCATCTGTTTCCACACAAACAGCAGGAGCTTGTCAGCAATCTGGAACAGCTTGCCGCTACAGTTGATGCTACACCGACACCGGAGCCTCCAATGGGAAATCCGCTGCTTGAAACTATGGGAACTTCCTATGATGGTAATATAGCAGGCGGTTCAGTTACTCCGGATACAGCATATGTCAATGCAGGACTTCCATATGGTCCTATGCCAAAAGAAACAGCATCGGGAAAAGTAATCCCGATGCCTCAAAGAAAAGCTATCTGATTTTCCGGGCAGCGTCTGGAAAATTGCCAGCTTATAATTTGCACCAAAAACGATGTGAAATAGAGTAGTTACAGTTAGTAGCAAAATAGTAGCAGAGCAAAAAGAAAAGTCCGGGAACGCCCTGTTTATAAGGTTTCCCAGACTTGTGGCTACTATTCAAACTCAATCGTTCCCGGCGGTTTGCTGGTCAGATCATAGAATACTCTGTTTACACCCTTCACTTCATTTATAATTCTGCTCATGACTATCTGAAGTACTTCAAATGGGATTTCGGCAGCTTCAGCCGTCATGAAATCCACCGTGCGCACTGCACGAACTGCAACAGCATAATCATAGGTACGCTCGTCGCCCATTACACCAACGCTGCGCATGTTTGTGAGAGCTGCGAAATACTGGTTTGGCATCCACGAAGGCTCCTCACCGTGAGCATCCTTATATTCCTTTGCTGCTTTTTCAACTTCACTGCGGTAAATCCAATCAGCATCCTGTACGATACGTACCTTTTCCGCTGTCACTTCTCCGATGATACGGATTCCAAGACCCGGACCCGGGAATGGCTGACGGAAAACAAGGTAATCAGGAAGACCAAGTTCAAGACCTGCTTTTCTTACCTCATCCTTAAATAAGTTACGAAGTGGCTCAATGATTTCCTTGAAATCTACATAATCAGGAAGACCGCCTACATTGTGATGAGACTTGATAACTGCCGACTCACCGCCAAGACCGCTTTCCACAACATCAGGGTAAATTGTTCCCTGTGCAAGGAAATCCACAGTACCGATTTTCTTTGCTTCCTCTTCAAATACTCTGATGAATTCCTCACCGATTATTTTTCTTTTCTGCTCAGGTTCTGTTACTCCTGCCAGCTTTGCATAGTAACGCTCCTGTGCGTTTACTCTCACGAAATTGATGTCAAATGAGCCGTTCTTACCGAATACACTTTCAACCTCATCACCTTCATTTTTACGAAGGAGACCGTGATCTACAAATACACATGTAAGCTGTTTTCCGATTGCCTTTGCTAAAAGTGCGGCAAGTACCGAAGAGTCAACTCCGCCTGAAAGTGCAAGGAGCACCTTTCCGTCTCCTACTTTCTCACGAACTTCTTCAATTGCATTCTCTACAAATGAATCCATCTTCCATGTTCCGGCGCATCCGCATACGCCACGGACAAAGTTGTAAATCATCTGTGTTCCGTTAATTGTATGAAGTACTTCCGGATGGAACTGTACTGCATACAACTTCTTTTCTACATTCTGAGTGGCTGCAATCGGGCAATCTGCTGTGTGTGCTACGATTTCAAATCCCGGAGCTGCCTCTGAAATTCTGTCAAAATGGCTCATCCAGCAAACTGATGACTTCGGAAGATCCTTAAACATTACACCGTTTGGTGAATATTCAATCTCAGTCTTTCCGTATTCTCCCACTTCAGGAGTGATAACCTTTCCGCCCAGTTTGTGCATCATAAGCTGTGCACCATAACAGATGCCAAGTACCGGTATTCCTAACTCAAACAGTTCCTTCTGATATGATGGAGAATTCTCTTCATAACAGCTGTTTGGACCTCCTGTAAGGATAATACCCTTTGGATTCATTTCTTTGATTTTCTCAATATCTATCTTGTAGGAATAAATCTCACAGTAAACATTGCATTCGCGGACACGACGGGCAACAAGCTGATTGTACTGACCGCCAAAGTCTACGACGATAATCATTTCCTTATCCATGTGCGTTTCCTCTTTCTTCATTTTATCGTACATGCCCACAAATAATTCTTTATGGTTGCATAATTCCATTTTTCATTATAAATACTGTTGTCCATAAAGTCAATGAATATCCATCAAATCTGCCACCGTAACGCTGTCTAAATACTCGTTTATTATTCCGTTAAGCTTATCCCACATTGGAAGTGTCCTGCAGTCCTGTGCCTTCTCACAAGGCTCGGCACCACATTCCAGACAGGCAACAGGTGCGAGAGAACCCTCTGTCACACGAAGAATCTCTCCCACCTTATATTCTTTCGGCTCACGATTAAGGCGGTATCCGCCGTTTTTACCGTGAACGCCTTCCACCAGATTGTTTTTTGAAAGTACAGTCATTATACTCTCCATATATTTCTGAGAAAGATTCTGACGTACCGCTATATCCTTAAGAGGGGTGTAACCCTCATTTCCATGCTCCGCCAAATCGATTATTACACGAAGTGCATAACGGCCTCTTGTGGAAATCCTCATAATACAATACCCGGCCTTTCATTTCTATTCGCCGCAGTGACAACCGCCATGACACTCTGCAAATTTTTCCTTATCATACTCTATTCCATTCCTGTCATAGTAATCCTGCACTGCTGATTTTATCGCTTCCTCCGCAAGTACGGAACAGTGAATCTTGTGGGTCGGAAGACCGTCAAGAGCCTCAGTAACCGCCTTGTTTGTAAGCTGCAACGCCTCTGATACAGGCTTGCCCTTTATAAGTTCTGTAGCCATTGAGCTTGATGCAATGGCGCTTCCGCAGCCGAATGTCTCAAACTTCACATCCTCTATAATGTCATTTTCAATTTTGAGATATATCTTCATGATATCTCCGCACTTGGCATTACCTACCTCACCTACTCCGTCAGCGTTTTCAATAACACCTACATTTCTCGGATTGCGGAAATGTTCCATTACTTTTTCACTATATAAAGCCATATATTAACCTCCTGTTCAACTATCAATTATTTAATAACGTACTCCCTTTTTCCTTCCTGCAAATCTCTCCATACCGGTGAGATTGTTCTCAGGTATTCAACAACTTCCTTCACTGCCTTTATGATATATTCAGCCTCTTCCAGCGTGTTTTCCTCTGACAATGACAATCTTAACGAGCCATGTGCCACCTCATGAGGTCTGCCAATGGCAAGAAGCACATGGCTCGGGTCAAGTGAGCCTGATGTACAGGCAGAACCTGATGATGCACACACACCCTTATCGTCAAGAAGGAGCAGCAGTGATTCACCTTCGATTCCCTCAAAACACAGATTGACATTGCCCGGAAGACGTTTCTTCCTGTCACCGTTTAAAATCGAATGAGATATTTCAGACAGACCGTCAATTATTCTGTCTCGCATTGCCACAAGCTTAATGTTATTTGCATCAATATTTTTATCTGCCTCTTTAAGTGCCGCAGCCATTCCCACAATAGCAGGAATATTTTCCGTGCCGGCTCTCTTTCCGCGCTCCTGTGCGCCGCCTTCTATTATGTTTGTAAGAAGGATTCCCTTTCTGCTGTAAAGGGCACCCACACCCTTCGGACCATGAAACTTATGTCCCGAAAGCGAAAGCATGTCGATGTTTTGCTCCTTAACATTTATATGAAGGTGTCCGGCTGCCTGAACCGCATCGGTGTGGAACAACACACCGTGTTCCCTGCAAACGGCACCAATCTCGCCTATCGGCTGAATCGTTCCAATCTCGTTGTTTGCATACATTATTGTCACAAGGCATGTATCCGGACGTATATTTTCTGCAACCTGCCCCGGTGTCACAAGACCTGCCTCACCGACATCAAGCAATGTAATATCAAAGCCCTCTTTCTCAAGCTTTTTCAGGGTATGAAGCACCGCATGATGTTCAAATGCCGTGGAAATAATATGCTTCTTTCCCTTTTTCTCTCCAAGCCTTGCCGCAGAAATAATTGCCTGATTATCAGCCTCACTGCCGCCCGATGTAAATGTAATCTCATTTGGCTCACAGCCTAAAACTTCAGCTACAGTCTGTCTTGCTCCGTACAGTGCCTCCGCAGCCTCCTGTCCCACACTGTGAAGACTTGACGGATTGCCGTAAACCTTATCCATATACGGAAGCATGGCATCAATAGCCACTTTATTCATTTTAGTAGTAGCCGCATTATCTGCATAAACTCTCATATATTATGTCTCCTTAATTATTTTACCGCCTCAAATCCATGTTCCAAATCCGCAATAATGTCATCAATATGCTCTGTACCTATTGAAAGACGTATTGTGTTTGGCTTTATTCCCGCAGACAAAAGTTCCTCCTCATTCATCTGCGAATGTGTTGTTGATGCAGGATGAATTACAAGTGATTTAACATCCGCAACATTTGCAAGAAGAGAGAATAACTGAAGGCTCTCTGTAAATTTTCTTGCCGTATCTGCTGTACCCTTTATCTCAAATGTGAATATTGAGCCTGCACCATTCGGGAAGTATCTGTCATATAACTCCTTCTTCTTTCCTGTCTCAAGTGACGGATGATTTACCTTCTCAACCTGCGGATGATTCTTTAAAAATTCCACAACCTTAAGTGCATTCTCCACATATCTCTCAACTCTTAAAGACAGAGTTTCAAGTCCTTGAAGAAGAAGGAATGAGTTAAACGGTGATATTGTTGCTCCCTGGTCTCTCATTAAGGTTGTCCTAAGTTTTAAAATGTATGCAAGATTTCCGCAATCCTGCGTAAATACAACACCGTGGTATGAAGGATTAGGCTTTGAAAGTCCCGGGAACTTGTCATTCTGAGCCCAGTCAAACTTTCCTGAATCTATTACCACACCGCCCATTACGGTGCCGTGGCCTCCGATGAATTTTGTAGCTGAATGAACCACAATATCGGCGCCATGCTCGATTGGTCTTAAAAGATAAGGTGTGGCAAATGTACTGTCTACGATAAACGGTATTCCGTTTTCATGTGCTACCTTAGCAATAGCCTCAAGGTCAATTACATCCGAGTTTGGATTTCCCAAAGTTTCCGCGTAGATAAGCTTCGTATTTGGCTGAATTGCCTTGCGGAAGTTTTCAGGGTCCTCAGGGTCTACAAATGTCACTGATAAGCCCTGTTCCCTCAATGTATTTGCAAACAGATTGTATGTGCCTCCGTAAAGATTTGTTGATGATACAATGTGGTCACCTGCCACCGCTATATTCTGAACAGCATATGTGATTGCTGCCGAACCTGATGCTGTTGCAAGAGCTGCCGCACCACCCTCCAGTGCTGCTATTCTCTTCTCAAATACATCCGAAGTCGGGTTCATTAATCTTGTATATATATTTCCACCCTCAGTAAGTCCGAAACGGCCTGCTGCCTGGTCTGAATCTTTAAAAACATAAGAAGTTGTTGCATAGATAGGTACTGCTCTAGCATCTGTCGCAGGGTCAGGGTTCTCCTGTCCCACATGTACCTGAAGTGTTTCAAATTTATATGTTCTTTTTTCTGTATCGCTCATATTCTCTCGTTCCTTCCTATTTTTTTATGTAAATATAATTTCCTACCTTTTTCGTAGGTAATTGCATTATAAAACCAATTACCTACTGTGTCAATAGGTAATTATCATAAAAATGAAGCGGCCACAGCCGCTTCATTTTTATATATACTGTATCTCTAACTGACCGAATGTAGATTCACCTTCAATATAGAGTGTGTTTCCGCTCTCTCCTGTAGAACGTCCTACCTCTGAGATACTTCCAAATGTCTTGTCGACATTTACAACAGTACTCCATTCTCTCGGAACATAGAGTGTTGTCTTTCCAAATGTATTCTCAATTACAACTGTCGCCTTGCCATCACAAAGTCCGGCGTTGTCAAAATATACCATAAGGCTTCCGAATGTGTTCTCGATGTTTGCTCTTCTTAAAGACATGCTGTTTACATACTTTACTGAGCTTCCGAATACCACCTCACATTTAAATGTCTCATCATCACCTGTCTGCTCATCCACCATGTTAGTTCCGTGATATTCCTTGCCATTGCAATGTATCTTCACTGTGTTATCCCAATGGCTCTTTTTTTTAAATATCATGTTAAGGCCGATTGTTCCAAGAAGTGCTGCTCCAAGTACAGGCCATGGAGTAATTGCTTCTATACCGAGGAATTCATCAAAAAGAATTGCTCCGAATGCCAGTGAAAATAACATTCCGCCAAAGCTTACCTTAATGATGCTTCTGATAAACCATGCCACAAGTACCATTGAAAATGCTAATGTCCACCCACTTATATTTCCAAGAAGTCCAAGACTTCCCACTACCACAAACGCCGCTGCGGCTATGAAGAAAATTCCCCAAAAAATATTTTTTCCAAGTTTCATAATATCCACCATACCTTTCATTTTCTTTTTATTTGTTTCTTCTTACTTTCCGTTTTTCATCAAGTCTCTCAATGAGAGCCTTATAATAATTTCTTGAAACATATACTTTCTTACGTGAACCGTTAAACTCTACAACACTGGCGGCTGTAATATTTTTCGTAATGGAATATATATGATTCAAATTGATTATTGTTGACTTAGACACTCTCATAAAACTTCCGGGAAGCATTTCCTCAAGCTCGTACAGCTTGTAGTCCGTCTCGTACATTTCGTCTGATGTATGTGCCCATATCTGCCTGTTTTCCGTCTCGAAGAACAGAAGCTTTTCAAGAGGCATATAATATTCTTTGCCTTCCTTATGTAAGAGTATATCTCTGTCACTGTCTATATGTTCTGACAAAAGGCTCTGCAACTTTACAATTCTTTCATCTAACTTTTGGCATTTAATGACTATACATTCCTCGGTCAGTTCTTCGTTGACCTCAATAACTACACGCATCTCATGCCCCCTTTCATTTATCTAAAGCTCGTCAGCTCTATGTTTATCAGCTGTATGTGACAAGTATAGCATGTAAAAATTCTTTGTAAATACTTTGATACTAACAGGTAATTTTTCGAAACTAAGATGTAAATTTCTTTAATTAATATGCTTTACATTTCAAAATAACATAGTATAATGGTAACCGTTTGAGAAAAAATATACGAAAAGAGGAATGAAAAATGTTACCACAAATTTTAGCTGTAGTGATATTTGTCGCAATGTTTATTCTCATTGTTACAGAGATATTTGAACGACATATCATTACTCTGGCGTGTGCGGCACTTACCTTACTTCTTGTCTTTGGTTTAGGTATGCACAGCCTTGATGCAGTTATTTCTACTTTAAATGTGAAGAGTATCTTTACCGTGGACTTCTGGTATGCTGCCGGTGAGTCAAGTGAAGCATCAAGCGGTATCAACTGGGCAACAATTATTTTCATCGCAGGAATGATGGTAATGGTTGAAGGTATGGCTCATGTCGGTTTCTTCCGCTGGTTATGCATGAAAATTGCAAAGATGGTTAAGTACAAGGTTACTGCTATCTTCATGACATTCATGATACTTTCATTCATACTTGCAATGTTTATTGACAGTATTACGGTTATTCTGTTTTTAGCCGCAGTAACTATAGAGCTTTCACAGCTCTTAAAGTTCAATCCCGTATCTATGATACTGGCTGAAGTTTTCTGTGCTAACCTTGGTGGCTCGGCAACTATGTGCGGTGATCCACCAAACATTATCATTGGTACATCACTTGGATATTCATTTGCAGACTTTGTACTGAATACAGGTATTATTGCATTCGTTGCGTTATTTTTCGTACTTACATATTTTTATGTGATATGCAGAAAGGAACTGAAAGCTACTTCAAAAAATGCTCCGGACCCTTCTACATTTCCAAAGCCTGAAGAGGCTATAACAAGCAAAAAGGGATTTATAATAAGTACAATTATTTTCCTCATTGCAGTTGTGCTTCTTGTAACTCATGCACAGACAGGACTGACTGTTGCATTTATCGGAACAGTTATTGCCATTGCAACACTTATTACATCAGGAAAAGCTGCCTTGTCTCTTATTAAAAAGGTTGATTACAAGACTCTCCTTTTCTTTATAGGACTTTTTGTTGTAGTCGGAGGTCTTGAGGAAACAGGTATACTTAAGGTTCTTGCCGGATTTATCGGTAAGATATGTAACGGAAACATTCACCTTATGGTGGCTATTATTCTCTGGGTATCTGCCATAGCAAGTGCATTTGTTGATAATATTCCTTTTGCGGCTACAATGATTCCTGTAATCAGCAACCTTGCGGCTACACAGGGGGTTAATCTTGATGTCCTTTCATGGACTCTTGCCATCGGTACTGATATTGGCGGAAGTGCAACTCCTATTGGTGCTTCTGCAAATGTTGTGGGTATTGCCACTGCAGCAAAAGAAGGTCACATAATTAAGTGGGGAAGGTATTGCAAACTTATGGTACCTGCGACTATAATAGTATTAGTTATTTCGACTCTGATGATTTTTGCCAGATACTTATAAAATAGGAGGGTTTTACTATGAATCAGTTAATTATCTCAGTTGGTCGTGAATTTGGCAGCGGCGGACACGAAATTGCCCAGAAGCTTTCTGAAATCTACAACCTGCCTCTTTATGACCGTAACCTTTTGAAAGAAGTAGCCGATACAAAAAATATCGATGTAAATTCCTTAGAGGAATATGATGAAGTAAAAAAGAAGAGATTCTTTTCAAGAACAGTTCGCGGAATGAGCAGTTCCCTTGAACACGCTGTTGCGAAGCTGCAGTTTGATTATCTCAAGAAAAAAGCTGACAATGGTGATTCTTTTGTTGTTGTAGGAAGATGTGCCGAGACAATTCTCAAGGATTACGACGGCATGATTTCTCTTTTCATTCTCGGTGACAGAGATGTAAAGGCTGAACGTGTAATGAGAATATACAACAAGACAAAAGACGAGGCACTTGATTACATGGACTACAAGGATAAGGCAAGAAAAGAGTATCACAACAGCCTTTGTCCGGGTAAATGGGGTGACTCAAGAAATTACGAGCTTTCAATCAACAGCAGTAAGCTTGGAGTTGATGAGACAGTAAAACTGCTTGTGGACTACATAAACGCACGAAGGAAATAAATTTATGTTTATCGAGCCATGCAAAGTTAGAAATAAAAGCCGCAAACGAGAGCTTGCTTTCGTTTGCGGCTTTTATTTCTAGCTTTATACGGCGACAGCCGTTATGAAATAGGTGCGAAGCACCTATGAATACGCATGGCTCGAACCCCAAGTAAGTACCTCCAAAATCCAGCCACTTCATGTCTGTCATGCTTCGCACTCATGATTTTGTCGGTATCGCGCCAGAAAAAGTAAATACTCACTTCGTTCGTGCTTACTTTTTCTTTGAGCGCGATAAACAGAAATTTATGTGAAGAGTCGCATTTTCGAGAGAATAACTGTCTTATCATAAACGTTTCAAGTTATTTTTTAATCATTTACTTCCATGGGCGTTCCTTACCTAACCAGCCGTTTTGCTCCCAGTATGTTTTCTCCATCGGAGAGGAGCCCCATCCTTTTTTCTGCATCATCCCCATCATGTTAAACATGAATCTGGTCTTAATTCCCACATGTGGTTTCTTTGTTATGCTTAATTTCCGGGCAAGTTTTGTAGTAGCTCTATCAATTTTTTCCTTCTTTGATGCCTTGACTCCATCCCAGTTCATTGCTTGAACTGCCAGTCCATACTTAGTGATAGATGGCACACCCATATTAAATAATGCGTCCTCTACATCTTTCATTGCTGCCTTAGGTGAAGAACCCGCAGAAGTAGAAACTATTACCGCACGCTTACTAAACATTGATTTCTTCGGTCTATGTACCATCCAATAATCGAAGGTCAAATCCAAAAAGGACTTAAGAGGAGCGGAAACATGCATACAATAAGTCGGCGTTGTAACAATAAGTAAATCTGCGTTTTCAACGGCATCGAAAATAACCTTCTTCTCCTCATAATATGGGCAGGCCTTTTCATCTTCGATACATTTATAACAGCCTGCACAAAAGTGATTCAAATCTTTTGGAAAAAAGAATTCTCTAATTTCGTTATCCCCACTAACCTTGTCAGCAATCATACGGCCGATATGGTATGAACTTCCTTTATGATTCTGTCCATTAAGCATTACTATCTTCATTTTGTTTATCTCTCCTGTATCCCCTATATCACAAGATCCACATGGTTAAGAGTTCCTACAGACCCTGTACTTTCTTTTAAATAGATTCCTGTCTTTTTTATTTCAGCATTTAAATTATTCTCGTCATCTTTCAAGCTAAACTGTGTATCTGCATTACTCAGATATATTGCTCCTACATCAGCCTTTTTCAGGTCGATTAAGTAATCGTTTCCGTTCTCATCCTTTGTCCATACCTTAAGTTTAGAAAATATGCTGTCATTCTCATCAATCCATCCGTTACCATCTTCATCATAAGCAGCCAGATCCTTAAAACCATCTCCGCTTTTCGTTCCAAAAAGTTCTGAGCCATCATTTATTTTTCCATCTCCATTTTTATCTAATGCCAAAAATCCTGAACCATTTCCGGCAAAGGATATCTGTTCTTCTTTCCCATCAGAATCTAAATCGAAGAAGAATTTCTGATCACTTACTGAACCAATATTTGTATCAAGGTTAATCATAAGCGGATCTGTTTTAATATAGTCCTTAACTTCAAGTGTATCGATCTTGCTCATAAATGCTCTGGACATGGAGACTTCCACATTAAAATCTATATTTCTTCCATCCGCAGTCTGAACAATGCCTTTTGATGCAAATGTTGTACGCTCCGTCTCACTGGTAAAACCACTTGTCGCAGTTATCTTCTGCCAGGTTGTTCCTAATGCTGTTGTTCCGATTGATATTGCCCCAAGACTTACAGACGACTTGGCGTTAAGCTCAAAAGATGCACCCTCAAATTTTCGATATGAAGCGGATCTCAGATCTAAAACTCCATCATTTTTCTGTGGCTTAATCTTACAATCTTCAGGAACTTTCTCGCCTCTTAGTGCTGCAAGAATCCTCTTTAGCAGTTTAATCTTCAAGTCGTACTCATCTGATACTTCAAACTGATTACCCGTTTTTTGTGCTTTCATCTGCTCTGCCATTTGTTGCATAAACCTGGCTTCGTTTTCCTGTTTTCTCTGTTTTGCCTCTTCCTCTTGTTGTTTTTCATACTCCATCATGGATTCTTTGATATTCTTTCCAACACCTTCCGCAGATAAGGTAAGAATTGCCCCCGCAGCATCCTTGGATTTAGCTGAATCAATTGTCATCGATTCCTTATAAACAAATGATGTCTCATGATGTGTCGAGGTCATAGCAATAGAACTGTTTGATATTTTCATATAGGACTCCTTTCCTTATGGTGCATCGGTAAATCCTTTTACCGATATTAACATAACAAAAACATTCTATCCGCATTGGATTAAGATATTTTTCTTATCGACACATTAACTGAAATACTTTACCCCCTTACCACGATTTGTCACACTTTGTCACACTGTAATTTCTATTTGGTTTCCTTCAATTCCTATAATGCAACTTTCGTAATACCCATCGCCGGTTGTTCTGGGTCCACTTAAAACATTATATCCGTCATTTCTCAGCTTATCTGTAAGTTCGTTTACTGCTTCTTTACTCCCTAAGCTAAAAGCAATATGTATATATCCTGTTTTCGTCAATTGTTTTTCGCTATCAATCATATTCGGCTTATTCATTATCTCCAATCTTGCCCCATCATCAAAAGACAAAAAGTATGAACGAAAATCCGTTGTTTTATTATGATATCCCTCATTAGATATAGCATTAAAATATTTAACAAAAAAATCCCTTGCTTTTTCTAAGTCATTTACATACATTGCGATATGTTCTATATGCATATATTCCTCCAAAATGATTCCTATGCTTTCTTATAACTATCTCCCATTTTCGATGCGATGTAATTATCAAATGCCTCTAAACGTTCTGAACGTTCACGTTGCTTTTCTACATTATATCTACTCATAAATGTTTCCAGCCATAGCGTATAGCCCTTCCATTCAAAGGGTTCATACGCATAATCGGGAAAATCATATTTCTCATCCGCAACCACATCCACCAATGTATTTGATACTACGATTCTTCCAAAGTGATCCCTTGCCCAGCCCTTCGTTTCAATAAAAGGTTCTACAATATAATCTGCTCAGTTTTTAGAAACTCACCTTGAAATTCTTTAGTAAATACCCCATCTTGTTTTTTGTAAAGGCTGTGTTCTGGTTTTTGGTTGATAATTAAAGGTTTTTAATAGGGAGAATTTTCTCCCTATTATAAATTGATTTTTTACTTGGTTACATATGGTTCAACATATTTTTGTAAAAATTGAACTCTATCAAAAACCAATGGCTTAAATGTAGCTGTTACTGCTATAATTAAGTTCTTATTTGGATTAACATATATTACATTTCCACTATCACCAATAGCAGAATATATCTTATTTTCTTCATCTACAATCCACCATAAATAACCATATTGCATAAATGCAAATTTTTCATCACATTTTATATATGGTGTAGTTATTTGTTTAATCCATTCAGATGAAACTATTTGTTTATCATTAAATATTCCTTTATTAAGGCACATTTGTCCTATTTTTGCTAAATCTTCAGCTGACAAACATAAACCAAATCCTGATGTTACAATTCCATTATTGTCACAAAACCAACCATTTTCTTTTGGAGATTTATCTGTTACAAAATTAATGTGTTCTTCTTTGTTTTTTACAATGTAGTTTTTTCTTTCTTTGATTCCAAGTGGATTAAAAAGATATTTGTTAGCAAATTCTAATGTTGGCATATTACTTACCTTTGTTATTATTGTACTCAATATATGAATACCTAAAGTTGAATACTTAAATTCTCCTGTAATGCCTTTTTTTCCACCTAATAAATCAAGAACAGACTTTGTCCAATCTTCACTCATACAAACTTTAGTCCAAGGTTCTGACTTATACTTATATGGAGCTGTCATTGTAAGTAAATGATATAAAGTAATATCTTGTATTGTTTTTTCACTTCTTTTTGTAACATAATCAGGGAAAAACTCTAATACTTTTTGATTAACACTTTTTATCATACCTTTATCAATAGCAATCCCTATAAGTATAGATATGATGCTTTTTGTTACTGAAGCAATATGAACATTATCATCTTCTTTATAATCATTCCAAGTATCAGAATATATTTTTTGTCCATCTTTATATGCTACAATTTGACATATATTAGGTTGTTGTTCTTTGACAATATTATGTAATTCTTCTTTATTCATAAATTTATACTCCATTCATCAAATTCTACTTATCCTTCGTCCACACTAAGTTATATCGTGTAACACCATTACTTGCCACTGTCTGATTATATAATTCACATCCGTAATGTTGATATATTTGTGCGTATCGCTCCATATCCGTATCAAACAGTAACGGCACACTCTCTTCTTCCGCATATTTCTTCGCAGCTTCTACCAAATGCCTAGCATAGCCTTTTCCCTGATACTCTTTATCCACACAAACAAATAAAATATCAATATGTGGTTTTGTAGCATATTGCTTATTAGAGTCTGCAATTTGCTTAACATGTGACATGTACTTTTTCAACGTCTTATAAGGAATAACTTTTAATAATCGAATTAACATCTTTAGCTGTGGATACACAGGTGCTTTTTTACTATGTACGAAACCAACTATACCTTTGTGATTCTCTGTTCCATAAAGCGCTTTTGATTCGTACACATAATCTGTATATATATCCATATATTTCATTACAAGCTCTTTTCTGTCGTTTATATCTCCAAACTCATGAAATAGCTCATTCGTAATAAATGCTTCGCCAATCATTTTTTTAATATCAGCCAACTCACTTTTTGAAACATTATCTATCAATGTTATTTCCATTCAAACTCACCACCAACTTCAAATTGAACAAAATCGCTGCGCGATGGCCTGCCAAGGCTGTGGCGCAGTTTTCTACTTTTTCTTAAAAAGGCAGTGACAGGATTGTCCCAAGATAGTATTGTTAAAGTACGACCAATAACAAACTTCAAACACGGGCTTAGTC
>JBGVOM010000037.1:0-66129 GCA_045126515.1 Lachnospiraceae bacterium | reverse complement strand
GTGTACATCATTAAAGAAGATTACATTAAACAGCAAAGTAAGCAAGATTGGTTCTAAGGCATTCTACGGATGTAAGAATCTGAAAGATATTACAATCAAGACAACAAAGCTTACAAGCAAAAATGTAGGAAGCAGTGCATTCAAGGGAATTAGTTCCAAGGCAGTAATAAAGGCACCAAGTAGCAAATTAAAATCATATAAGAAGATTTTAAAGAGCAAAGGTGTAGGTTCAAAAGCAATATATAAAAAAGCATAAATAATTTGCTTACAAGGGAAAAATCAGAAGACAGGGTATTGCAACCGCATAATGCGGTGCAATGCCCTGTCTTTCTTTCTGATAATGAAAGATTTTACAAATAATCAAAAAAAAGTGGAAAATTGTGGGAAAATGACGAAAAAGTAGTGAAAAATAAAAAGAAATATGTTAAAATATACATGATGAGAAATCATATATAATAATATATAGGAGGAATTTTTTATGGAGAAAGGGAAAGAAAAAAATACTACCGGCCGCAAGGTTGTAAAAGCAGGTAATAAAATTCTAGCGGCGATTGTTATTTTGGTTGTATTGATTACAGTAATCAATTCAACCCTGTCATTTCGAATGATGAGTGACAATATCATTAAATTGACAGAGGAAAACCTACAAAGGGAGGTGGCAGCTTCGGAAAAGATTCTTGAAAATATCTTCGCAAACAAGTATCAGGCTTTGGAATACATTTCTAATCTGCCTGAGATACAATCTATGGATTGGAAAAAACAGGAGCCTGTGTTAAGGGAGAAAGCAGAGCCTTTTGGATTTGAACATATTTTTATTATGACAAATGATGGAATGGGATATTATGCAGAAGATGGTTCTATTAAAGACCAGTCTGAAGATGTTTTCTATAAAACGATTACAGGTGATGTACGGGTGGTAACAGAGCCTTTTGTGGAAAGTGAAAAAGAACGTTCCATTACAACCCTCACAATGCCAATTAAAAATGGGGATAAGATTCTTGGCACAATCTGTGGTGTAATCGATTTAAATGAAATCAATACTTCTGTACAGGATATTAGTATTGGTACATCAGGTTATGGATTTCTGGTGAATTCCAGTGGTGAATTTGTTGCCAATAAGGACATGAGTACCGTATACAATACAGTGACCATTACAGAGGAAACATCGGAATATGTAGGATTCGCAGGATTGATTGACGAACTTGCAGCAGGAGCTACGGGAGTAAAAACATATAAAGTTGGTGGAGAGGAGTATTTGACGGCGTTTACACCGTTAGAAGGAACCAATTGGCTGATGGTTATTACCGTAAAACAGTCAGAAGTACTGGCAGTTTTAGACAGATTAAGAGTGCTTCAAATTATCGTTGCCATTATGGCAATTGTTTTAGGCATAATAATTTCCATATTTATTAGAAAGTGGATTTCAAAAGCTGTGGGTCAGGTAAACAGATTTGCAAAAGAAATGGCACAGTACAACCTCACTTATGCTGATACACCGAGAGGAAATGATGAATTCGGAGAAGCAGTGCGGAAATTGAATTTCACAGTGGAAACATTGAATGATATTGTGGGAAATGTATATACCAGTAGTGAAAACATTTATGAGGCAGATGAAAAAATCAATGGTATGTTGACGGATATTTTTGGTCAGATTAGTGAAACGGCAGATGCTGTTACAAATATTACATCCAACATGGAAGAATCTTCAGCAGCATTGACAGAGTTAAATGCAATGGCACATGAAGTAAATGACCATACAAAAGTGTCCGCACAGGAGGCAGGAAATGCATTGTCACTGGCTAAAAATATCAGTGAAAGTTCTGCCAAGATTCACAGTGATACAGTAAAAACAAAAGAAACAGTGGAGAATAAATATACTGCATGCAGTGAAAAGTTAAAGGCAGCTTTAGAGAAGGTAAAGGTAATCGAAAATATTTCCTCCATGTCAAACTTAATTTTGTCAGTGGCGGATGAAACAAGTCTTCTTGCATTAAATGCCAATATTGAGGCTGCAAGGGCAGGAGAACATGGCAAAGGTTTTGCAGTAGTTGCGGGACAGGTAAAAGCACTTTCTGAACAGACTACCGATGCGGCAAATGAGATTCAGAGCAGCTTACAGGATGTGCTAAACTCTGTGCAGGAATTGTCTGGAGCCTCCAGCGAGTTGGTACATATGTTTGAAACAGATATCATGGAAAGTTTTGACAGAATGCTTGCTGTAGCAGAAGAATATCAGAGTTCAGGAATGTCCATTAATGAAATTGCAGATAATTTCAATCATATTGCAGAAGTAAATGCCTCTGCAATGAATGACATCAGTACAGCATTGAACGAGTTATCGTCAGCAGTAACCGCAGTGTCTGATAATTCCTATAAAATTTCTGAAAATATGGTGGTTATCAATACGAATAGCACGCAGGTGGCTGAAATGTCCAGTGGAAACATTGAAACAGCACAGGTATTAATTAATGCGGTAGATAAATTTAAAATCAGAAAATAGGGAACTCTATAAGAAGAAAGTCGTGGACAATTCACGACTTTCTTTTTGGGTGAAAATCTGTTACAATACAATTAAATTAAGAAAGGACGTGAGTGCTGTGAAAAGAGTATTTTTGATTGTTTTGGACAGTTTTGGAATTGGTCCCATGCCGGATGCAGCAGATTTTCAGGATGTTGGAAGAAATACCATAAATTCTGTAGCGAGAAGCAGAGAATTTTATATGCCAAATATGGCAAGCCTGGGATTATTCAATATTGATGGAGTTACTTGTAAAGAAGCAGTTGAGAATATTAATGGGGCAGTGGCAAGAATGACAGAGAGTTCTAAAGGTAAAGACACTACCATTGGGCATTGGGAGATTGCTGGAGTGATTTCTAAGAAACCACTTCCTACTTATCCTGATGGTTTCCCAAAGGAAGTGATAGAGGCTCTGGAACAGGCTACAGGACGAAAAGTGTTGTGCAATAAGCCATATTCGGGTACGCAAGTAATTAAAGACTATGGGGAGGAACATAAAAAGACAGGGGCGTTGATTTGCTATACTTCCGCAGATAGTGTAATTCAGATTGCTGCACATGAAGAAATCATACCGCCGGAGGAGTTGTATGATATCTGTAGAACAGCAAGAAACATTTTACAAGGCGAGCATAGTGTTGGCAGAGTCATAGCAAGACCGTTTATTGGAGAAAATGGAGATTTTGTCCGGACTTCTAATCGTCATGATTTTTCCTTAGAACCGCCGAGAGAGACCATGCTTGATATTTTGAAAAAAAGCGGGAAAGAAGTGCTGGCAGTGGGAAAAATCAACGATATTTTTGCCGGAAAGGGAATTACAGAGCATGTGTATACCCAAAATAATGATGATGGCGTGGAAAAGACCTTAGAGTATATGAAACGAAAATTCGAAGGATTATGTTTTGTAAATTTGGTGGATTTTGATATGTTGTACGGACACAGAAATGATGTGAACGGGTATGCGAAAGCACTCAGCAGATTTGACAGTCAACTGACAAAAATTATTGACGCTATGCGTGAAGAAGATGTTTTGATGATTACTGCTGACCACGGATGTGATCCTGGAACACCATCAACAGATCATTCCAGAGAATATACACCACTTGTTATATATGGAAATCATGTTCGTCCGGGAAATTATGGAACAAGACCCACATTTGCCCAGATAGCAGAAACGATTCTTTCTTATTTTGATTTAAGCCTGAATGAGGAAGGAATCGAAAAACTAGAATGTTTTTCAAACTGATAAACAGTGTATAGAATAATTTTGAAAGGAGATAAGCGGTTAACAACGCTTAAAATGCAATGGCAATTAGTGATTTAAAAGAATATGAAGTAGTAGAAGAAAAGCAGATACCTGATTTGAATTCCAAAGGATATCTGGTGAAACATAAAAAAAGCGGGGCAAAATTAATGCTCTTATCCAATGATGACGAAAACAAAGTGTTTTATATAGGATTTCGCACGCCGCCAAAGGATGATACCGGTCTTCCGCATATTTTGGAACATTCTGTATTGTGTGGTTCGAAAAAGTTTCCGGCAAAGGATCCGTTTATTGAACTGGCAAAGGGCTCACTGAATACCTTTTTAAATGCAATGACCTATCCGGATAAGACAGTATATCCTATTGCAAGCTGTAATGATAAGGATTTTCAAAATCTGATGCACGTATATATGGATGCAGTGTTCTATCCAAATATATATGAAAGAGAAGAAATTTTTCGTCAGGAAGGCTGGCATTATGACTTGTCAGAAAAGGATGGAGAGTTAAAATACAATGGTGTTGTATATAATGAAATGAAAGGAGCTTTTTCTTCACCGGAGGGAGTACTTGATCGTGTTATATTAAATTCTCTATACCCGGATACAGCTTATTCTTTTGAATCCGGCGGTGATCCGGCATCCATTCCGGATTTGAAGTATTCTGAATTTTTGGATTTTCATAGTAAGTATTATCATCCATCCAATAGTTACATTTACCTTTACGGTGATATGGATATGGAAGAAAAGCTGATTTTTTTGGATAAGGAATATTTAAGCAAGTATGATGCTATGAATATTGATTCTGAAATTAAATTGCAGGCACCGTTTGAAAAACCGGTGGAGGTATATAAAAAGTATTCTATCACCAATGAGGAAACAGAGGAAGATAATACGTATCTTTCCTATAATTATTCTATAGGAACCGCCTTGGACAGAAAGCTGTATTTAGCATTCCAGATTTTAGAATATGCATTAATTGCCGCTCCGGGAGCACCGTTAAAGAAGGCATTGCTGGATGCTAAAATTGGCAAGGATATTATGGGTTCTTATGATAATGGGGTATATCAGCCAATGTTCTCCATTATTGCCAAAAATTCTAACACATCTAGTAAAGAAGAATTTTTGAAAATAATTCAGACCGTGTTACAGGAGCAGGTGAAAAATGGAATTAATAAAGATTCCCTCCGCGCAGCCATAAATTACAACGAATTTCGTTACAGGGAAGCAGACTTTGGAAACTATCCAAAAGGTTTAATGTATGGGCTTCAGGCCTTGGACAGCTGGCTGTATGACGAAACAAAACCGTTTATCCATATTGAGGAAAATGAAACCTTCGCTTTCTTAAAAGAAATGGTAGAAACAGACTACTATGAAAAATTGGTGGAGCAGTATATGCTTAATAATTCTCATGCAGCTTTGGTAGTAATTGAGCCGGAAAAAGGTCTGACAACAAAAATCGAAAATGAAGTAAGGGAAAAATTGAGAGAATACAAAGCATCTTTAAGCGAAGAAGAAGTAGAAAAACTGGTAGAAAAAACCAAAGCATTAGAGCAATATCAGGAAGAACCTTCTTCAGTGGAAGATATCTTGAAAATTCCCATGCTTACCAGAGAAGATATGCGTAAAAATGCATTGGCCTTTGACAATAAAGAACTTCATTTTGAAGATACTTTGGTACTGCATCAGGAAATGTTTACCAATGGCATTGGATATTTGAATCTTTTGTTCGACATCAACAAGGTGCCGGAGGAATTACTTCCGTATGTGGGTATGTTAAAGTATATTTTGGGAATGGTTGATACAAAGAATTACACATATGGCGATTTCTTTAATGAAATTAATATGTATTCCGGTGGAATCAGTGTATCATTTAACAGCTATTCTGATACCAAAAAAGCTGGTAGTTATAAAGCGTATATGGAAGTAAAAGCAAAAGTAATGTACGATAAGATTGGTTTTGCGTTTAAAATGATAAAAGAGATGCTGCTTACCTCAAAATTCGAAGATGAAAAGCGTCTGTATGAAATTATTGCCCAGCTGAAATCAAGACTGCAAATGAGCCTTACCTCTGGTGGTCATACCACGGCTGTGATGAGAGCCATGTCTTATTTTTCAGATACGGCATATCTTTCAGAGCAGACCAGTGGGATTACCTTCTATAAGTTGGTAGAGCATATTGAGAAAAACTTTAATCAGTGCAAGGATGAAGTGATTCAGAAATTGAGGGAAACTGCTTCCTGTATTTTCAAAGCAGATAATTTGATGGTTTCTTATACTGCTGAGAAAGAAGGATTGGATAGCTTAGAAACAGAGATAGAACGTTTAAAGATAAGCCTTGGAGATTCTGAGAAAGAGGCGGTAAACTATCGGTTTAACTTAAAACAGTTAAATGAGGGCTACAAAACTTCTTCCAAGGTGCAGTATGTTTCAAGGGCAGGTAATTTTAAGAAAGAAGGTTTGGAATATACAGGGGCGCTTCGGATTTTGAAAACGATTCTCAGCTATGATTATTTGTGGAATAATGTGAGGGTAAAAGGCGGTGCTTACGGCTGCATGAGCGGATTTGGAAGAACGGGAGACGGTTACTTTGCATCTTACCGAGATCCAAATCTGGAGAATACCAATAAAATTTTTGAACATACCACGGATTATATAGAAAAATTTTCTGCGGATGAAAGAGATATGACAAAATACATTATTGGAACCATCAGCGAGATGGATACCCCGTTAAATCCATATGCAAAGGGAAACCGATCACTGACAGCGTATTTAACAAATCTTACCTATCAGGATATACAGAAAGAACGAGATCAGGTATTGACAGCAAAGGAGGAAGATATCAGGGCACTGAAATCTCATGTAAAAGCAGTCTTAAAGCCAAATAATATCTGTGTTATTGGCGGGGAAGAAAAAATAGAAGAACAAAAACAGTTGTTTAAAGAAGTTAAAAACTTGTTTGAATAAGCGGTTAAGATAAATAACGCAAGGGAAAAGAAAGGAAAAAAATGGAGAACAGTAACAGTACAAAATCAGGATTTGTAACCTTAATAGGAAGACCAAATGTGGGAAAATCCACCTTAATGAACCAGCTGATTGGGCAAAAAATTGCAATTACGTCAAATAAACCACAGACTACAAGAAATAGAATACAGACAGTTTATACAGATGAGCGTGGACAGATTGTTTTTTTGGATACTCCGGGAATTCATAAAGCAAAAAACAAGCTGGGTGAGTATATGGTAAAGGTGGCAGAGTCTACGTTAAATGAAGTGGATGCAGTACTTTGGCTGGTGGAACCAACCACTTTTATCGGAGCAGGAGAAAGACATATTGCAGAACAGTTAAAACGTGTAAAAACACCTGTAATTCTCATCATTAATAAGATAGATACGGTTAAAAAAGAAGAAATTCTATTATTTATGGATGCATATCGTAAAATTTATGATTTTGCAGAAATTGTACCGGTATCGGCATTAAAGGGAGTTAATTCTGATACTCTGCTAGAGGTTATTTTTAAATATATGCCATATGGTCCAATGTTTTACGATGAAGATACCATTACAGATCAGCCGGAACGGCAAATTGTAGCAGAATTGATAAGAGAAAAAGCATTGAAGTGTCTGGACGAGGAAATACCTCATGGGATTGCAGTAGCTGTTGACCAGATGAAGTATAGAAAAGATGGAAAACTAGTGGATATTGATGCAACCATCGTGTGTGAGCGAGATTCTCATAAGGGAATTATTATCGGAAAAGGCGGTGCCATGCTAAAAAAGATTGGCTCGGCAGCACGATATGAAATTGAACGTCTGTTAGATACTCAGGTGAATTTAAAATTATGGGTAAAAGTAAAGAAAGACTGGCGTGACAGCGACTTTTTGATGAAGAATTTTGGATATGATAAGAAGGAAATATAGTTTGCAATTGGTAGATTTTGAATAGTATATAAGAAACTCTATGGCTTATACTAATCTTAGAATAAATGAAAGATTAGGGGGTTTGCTTATGGAGAAAGACTGGCAGAAGTTTACTATGACAGGAAGTGTACAAGATTATCTATCCTATTGTAATAAGCGTCAAATGCGTGAAACAAATAAGAATCAAACAGGTGAGAGTGACAATGGCAAACATGACACGGATGATTACTGTGCTTGGTATGGTAATAGCGACGCAGCCTATCGGTGAGTATGATAGAAGAATTGTGTTATTGACAAAAGAGAGAGGAAAAATAACAGCATTTGCTAAAGGTGCAAGGAGACAAAACAGTAGTCTTCTTGCAGCAAGCAATGCGTTTGCTTTTGGAACCTTTTATTTGTATGAGGGGAGAAACAGTTATACGGTAAGACAGGCTGAGATTCAAAATTACTTTAGTGAATTCAGGACGGATTTAGAGGCGGCATGGTATGGAATGTATTTCCTTGAAATTGCCGACTATTTTACCAGAGAAAATAATGATGAAAAAGAAATGTTGAAATTATTGTATCAGACCATGCGGGCATTGATTTCGCCAAATTTAGACAATCGTCTGGTGCGCTACATATTTGAGTGGAAAGCGATGGTGCTTAACGGAGAGTATCCGGATATTTTTCAATGCAGTGTATGTGGAAAAAATGCAAAAAGTGCTTTTTTTGACAGCAATCAATTTGCAATCAGGTGTGATGAATGTGTAGAAAAAAGCAGAAAAGAGCAAAGACTTTCCCAATCGGCATTATATGCACTTCAATATATTGCGGCCTCTCCGGTGGAGCGTTTGTACACCTTTCAGGTGACAGAACAGGTGTTACAGGAGATCAAAAGTGTAATTGAAGTGTGTAAAAATAAGGTGATTGACGGAAAATTTAAAACAGAAGATTTCTTAAAAAGACTTTAAATTATTTTTTTTGGTTGAAAATATAAATCAGAGTATGTATAATGGTTACGGTAAGTAGGAGGGCATATTATTATGAAGAAGATAAGTCAAATCATACTTGTACTTATGGCAGCAGCAATGTTGTCCGGGTGCACGGGAGAAAGTGAAGTAGCGGAGCAGGGCAATTCTATACAGGTAGCTAAGGATGGAAGTGTTGTTGGGACGCTGGTGAATGTTTTGGATCAAAGTTATTACGATTCAGAAGAATTGAAATCAATGATTGAAACAGAAATTTCAGAAACAAATACTACACTGGGAACAACTGCGGTGACATTAGAAGACTATCAATGTGATGCAGCAGGAAATGTAAAGGTTAAAGTAAAGTATACAGACAGTGCTGCATATGCAGCTTTTAATGGAGGGATATTTTATTGCGGTAATGCAGTAACGGCAAAGGATACTTATGGCTTAAATGGAACGTTCTTAGATGTAAAGGATGGTAAGATTACTACCGATGATGCAGTAGTATCTGAAGATGCAAAAGTCGTAGTACTTTCAGAGAACATAAATGTAACTGTACCGGGAAAGATTGTTGCGATTACAGATAATGTAGAGATGATTGGCAAGAAGAGTGCTTCCGTCAGCTTAAAAAGCGAGGAAGACTTGGCATATATTGTATATAAGTAGAAAATAAATGGAGGATAATAAAAATGGAAAAGACAATGGATAAAATTGTTGCGCTGGCGAAATCGAGAGGTTTTGTATATCCGGGCTCAGAGATTTATGGAGGACTTGCAAATACATGGGATTACGGAAATCTTGGCGTAGAACTAAAAAACAATGTAAAAAAAGCATGGTGGAAAAAGATTATTCAGGAAAATCCATATAACGTAGGTTTGGACTGTGCAATTTTAATGAACCCACAGACATGGGAAGCTTCCGGTCATTTAGGAGGATTTTCAGATCCATTAATGGACTGTAAGGAATGTCACGAAAGATTTCGTGCAGATAAATTAATCGAAGAATTCAGTCAGGAACAGAACATTGAACTTCCAAACTCTGTAGACGCATGGAGTCAGGAAGAAATGAAGAATTTTATTGAGGAACATAATATTCCATGTCCGACCTGTGGAAAACACAATTTTACAGATATCCGTCAGTTTAACCTGATGTTTAAAACCTTTCAGGGTGTTACGGAAGATGCGAAAAACACTGTGTATTTGAGACCAGAAACAGCACAGGGTATTTTCGTAAACTTTAAAAATGTTCAGAGAACATCCAGAAAGAAGATTCCTTTTGGTATCGGACAGATTGGAAAGGCTTTCCGTAATGAAATCACACCGAAAAACTTTATTTTCCGTATGAGAGAATTTGAGCAGATGGAACTGGAATTTTTCTGTGAACCGGGAACTGATTTAGAATGGTTTAGTTACTGGAAAAATACTTGTGTTAACTGGTTGAAAACTCTTGGTATTAAAGAGGATGAAATGCGTGTAAGAGATCATGAGCCGGAAGAACTGGTATTTTATAGTAAGGCTACCTCTGATATTGAGTTTTTATTCCCGTTTGGCTGGGGCGAATTATGGGGCGTGGCAGACAGAACAGACTATGATTTGACACAGCATCAGAACGTATCTGGAGAGGATATGTCATATTTCGATGATGAGAAAAAGGAAAAGTACATTCCTTATGTAATTGAACCATCCTTAGGTGTAGACAGAATGGTGCTTGCATTCCTTTGCAGTGCTTACGACGAAGAAGAATTAGAAGGCGGAGATATGCGTACTGTGCTTCATTTCCATCCGGCAATTGCACCGGTAAAAATCGGTATCTTACCACTTTCTAAAAAACTTTCAGAAGGTGCAGAAAAGGTATATGCAGAACTTGCAAAGACTTATAACTGTGAATATGATGACAGAGGAAATATTGGTAAACGTTACCGTAGACAGGATGAAATTGGAACCCCATTCTGTGTGACATATGATTTTGAGTCCGAGGAAGATGCTTCTGTTACAGTCCGTGACCGTGATACTATGGAACAGGAAAGAGTTAAAATTGCGGATTTGAAAGAATATTTTGAAAAGAAATTTGAATATTAAGAAAAATGGCGGAAATTGTAGAAAAATTCCGCCATTTTTAATTATTGGTAAAAAATCTTAAGATAAGCGAAAGATAGTTGTAAGTATCTGCCTTTTATGTTACAGTTTTGTGGTAAAAAATAACAAATAAGAGGTGAAGAAATGAAGAGACTATTATGCAAAGTGTTATGTACCGCAATGGCTGCCAGCATCGTGACTACAGCAGTACCGGTGGAGAGCAATGCTGCAGCGAAGGAGAGGGATGCATCAACACAATGGCTTCAGAGCTCATGGCTGAAAGGGACGAATACTCTGAAAAAAGATTCTTACATGGAAGGCGAAGTAATCGTTGTGAGTGCCAAAAGCACGGGGAATTCAGGAAAAAGTATGATTAATGCGCTAGAAAGCAGAACAGAAAAGCTTGGTGCTGTCATTGAAGGGAGTTACAGCATCGATGTAGGAAAGGGCACAAATCAATATCAGATTTCTTTGATTAAGTCAGAAAAATACACTACAAAAGAACTGGTAGAAAAGTATCAGAATTCTGCAGGTGTGAAACTGGTACAACCGAATTATAAATACCGTGCTGCAGATATCGATAAGACAAAGTATGATAATATGCATTGGGGACTTGATAATAAAGGTCAGAATGCGGGAACAGAATTGTTAGATATCAACAGTGATTCCGATAAAGTAAAAATGGCAGAGGGAGAAGAAACAAAGGAAAAGGTAGTTGCTGTTATTGATTCCGGTGTGGATTATACGAATTCTGAGTTGAGTTCTTATATTTGGAATAATCCCAATACAGGTCATTTAAAGGGAGAGCACGGATATGATTTTGCTAACATGGATGCGGATCCTATGGATGATTTTGGACATGGAACCCATTGCGCGGGAATAATTACAAGCGTGTTGAATGGTACTAATGTGAAGATTATGCCGTTAAAGTTTTTGGATTCAGATGGATATGGTAGCAGTTATGGCGCAATTGAAGCATATTATTATATTTATACAGCACAGCGCATGGGAGTCAATGTAGTTGCTGTCAATGATTCCTGGGGCGGAGAAATTGACGACAGTGATGTACTTTTAAAAAAGTTTATTAATTTAGTAGGAGAAAAAGGTGCTATTTCTGTATGTGCTGCAGGAAATGATGGATTAAATCTGGATGAATATAATTTCTCTCCGGCATGTCTGGACAGCCCTTATATTATCAGTGTTGCTGCATCAAATGAAAAAGGAGAACTGGCACAATTTTCTAATTACAGTGCAAAAGGTGCAGATATTGCAGCTCCAGGTACAGATATTCTGTCGTATGTCAGCTATAACTGTTTTAACCCGGCAGTGTATAAAGATAGTGACAATGGAAAAGAGCTATGTGCAACTTATGAGGATTTTAATGGCCAATTGATTACACCGGATGTACCACAGAAGCTTAATTACTCTAATCAGGAAGAAAGCAGTATTCGTTATAGTTTAGAACAGGAAGAAAGCTGTGAGGGGCAACAGGAAGTTACACTGGTAAAAGATGACTTTTTTGGTGAAAAAACACAGGATGCCCAGGCATTGCAATGGAAAATTACCGGTGCAGAAAAAGGAGAGATGTATGTACTGTATCTTCCATATGAACAGGAAGCATCTTCCACACCAGTACATCTTAATATGATGTTAAAATCACAGGCACCGGACTTGGTGATCGATCCGGACGCATTTTTTGTAGAATGTAGTGCTCTTTGGTTGGAAGACCTGCCGATAGCAGAAGATGGTTCTTATTCTGAAGATGATTTAGAAACAATAGGTGCGATAGGGGCTTATGGAAAAGAAAATTACTGGAACCAGATTTCTTTGGAAAAAAACAGTAAAGTGAAAAAAGCGGGAAAAAGAGCATTGGCGTTGACCCTTGTTGTGGTTGAACCGGGAGATTATTCTTTTGTTATTGATGATTTTGCTATTAGTAAAAGTAATGTAAAGGAAGAAGAATTTGGAAAAACTGCCTTTTATAACGGTACTTCCATGGCAGCACCGTATGTTGCCGGAGCTGTGGCATCCATAGCTAATGCATATCCGCAGGATACAGTAAAAGCAAGAATCGCAAGAGTGGAAGGTTCTGTGCAGAACACAGAAAGTTTAAAGGATAAAACAGTGTCAGGCGGTGTACTGGATTTGGAAAAATCCAATCATCCGGAACCGGCATTTGAAAAAACTGTAATTCAGAAAAACGGCGAACTGGAAATTCAGGGTAACTTTTTCCGTGAGGGAAGTCAGGTGACGATAAACGGACAAAATGCAAAAATAAAATCCCAGACAGAAAAATCAATTGTCGTTGAGGGAGATTATTATAATAGAAATCTTCAAATAGAAGTGGTGATGGATAACAGTACATATTCAGAGAGCTACTATTTTACCAAAGGAAGTAATCCAAAGAAACTTGGAAAATTCCCAATCGTGAATTACGAAGGCAACATGGTTTGTGCAGGTGACACTATGTATTTTGTTAATTCTATAGGAGAAGTGTATGGTTTTACACCGGATTCCTTTGATTATGAAGACATGATGGATGTTATGTCTTATGGTGGAAGCCTTGTTAGTGAAAAATTATTTGAAAATGCAACTGGAATTGCATTTTTAGAAGGAGAACCGGTATGTCTTGATTCTCAGCTCTATGCGGTGGTAATCATGGACAATGGATTTTCGAAAGAGGCAGCCTTGGTTTCTCTTAACATGAACAGTATGCAATGGGAAAAAGTTACGGATTTACCGGACGATTACACAGATTTGAATAAGATGACAGGTTTATATGCCTATGAGAAGCCGACACTGGCATCTTATAATGGAAAGTTGTATTTGATTGGCGGATTTGATGAAAATAAGGAAGCTCCGACAGATAGTGTATATGTATATGATACAAATACAAAAAAATGGGAGAAAGGAATTTCCATGCCGGAAGGACGATTCGCAAGTAAGGCATTGCAGACGGGAGATAAGCTTGTGGTAACCCTGGGAGGCAACGGAACAGAACAGTGCCCGGATAACCTTATTTTTGATGGAAAAACCTGGACTGTTTCAAAAACAAACCTGAATTTATTTGAAATGGAAAAGTATTGCTATGGAACAGGAGAGGCAAAGACTCTGGCTTATGCTGGAGGAGAAACAGGGGTATCGGCAGAGGGAATTGTTTATACAGATTGTAAAGCAGACGGCCTGGGAGATACTTTTGTTTACGATGTTAAGAATGATAAGTATGTGACAATGGGGTGTTCTGTGGAAGAAGTAGGAAAGAATAGAATGATTTCAGCGTCAGCGTTGGGCGATAAATTATATATTGTTGCCGGACCGGATCAGACAGCAGATGCTACAAGTACAGAGGAAGAATTGTTTAGCTCCTTAATCTATTCCGTGGATGTGAAAGACGGAAGATATAGTGTAGAAGAAACACAAATGCAGGAAGGCGGTAGTGTTTTTGGCACAGGAAAGTATATGCCGGGCAGCAATGTAGTTATTAAGGCAGAACCATGGGAAGACTATTATTTAAAGAGCTTTTTGCTAAACGGAAAATCGGTAAATGTAAAAAAAGAGGGAGCATCTGCTACAATTTCTAATATTAACTCTGACGTAAAGGTGAGTGCGGAGTTTGGCGCATATGTTACAGAACTTATTTTAGAAAATGAAAAAATTAGTCTTACGGCAGGAAAAAAAGCAAAATTAAATGTGCAGGTATTACCGGAAAATGCAGAATCTAAGGCTTTAAGTTATAAGTCAAGTAATACAAAAGTTGTGACGGTGGACAGTAAAGGAAATATCAAAGCAGCTAAAAATGCAGCTGGAAAAAGTGCAGTAATCACAGTAACTGCAAAGGACAGAAGCACAGTGATTGCAAAATGTACAGTACAGGTGAAAAAGCCGGTATATGTAAAGAAAATTACTCTTTCTACGAAAAAGAATGCAAAAAAATTAAAAGCAGGAAAGAGCATGACTATCAATGCATCTGTAACTCCGGCGAAAGCAGATGTGAAGGAATTGAAGTGGTCTTCTAGCAATAAGAAATATGCAACAGTAAGTAATGGAAAAGTTACCGCAAAAAAAGCCGGTATTGGAAAGACGGTAACGATTACGGCAAAAGCTACAGATGGTTCAAAAGTAAAAGCATCTATAAAAATTAAAATTGTGAAATAAGAATAGCGAATTTATTCTTATTTGCCTGGGAATATTTTAGAAAACCTTCCATATATTTTTTATAAGGAAATATATGGAAGGTTTTTGTGTGAAAAATTTAAAAAAATTAATTATTATCACATTTTTGATTATTTTCCAAATAAATCAATCTTTCATTATCCATGCAGAAGAAAGTAAAGAACCGCCAAAGGAAACAGAATTGTTTGCAAAAGGTGCAGTATTACTAGATGGAGATTCCGGAAGGATATTATATAGTAAAAATGGGGACACACCAATGCCCATGGCAAGCACAACAAAGATTATGACTTTGATTATAGTTTTAGAAAACGCGAAAGCAGACGATGTGGTTACTGTTTCAAAAAATGCAGCCAGACAGCCTAAAGTACATTTAGGCATGCATGAAGAGCAACAGTTCAAATTAGAAGATTTGTGCTATTCCTTGATGTTAGAATCCCATAATGATTCGGCAGTTGCTTTGGCAGAGCATGTGGGGGGGAGCGTAGAAAAGTTTGCAGCTTTAATGAATCAAAAAGCGAGAGATATCGGGTGCACCAATACATATTTTATTACTCCAAATGGGCTGGATGCAAAGGTAGTGGTAGGTGGAACGGAAAAGGTGCATTCCACAACAGCGGAAGAATTGGCAAAGATAATGAGGTATTGTATTGTGATATCCCCCTGTAAAGAAAAATTTTTAGAAATTACCAGTACACCATCCTATAGTTTTTGTGATATTTCCGGTAAAAGTTCATACAGCTGTAACAATCATAATGCGTTTCTGCAGATGATGGAGGGGGCATTATCGGGAAAGACCGGTTTTACGGGAAAAGCAGGATATTGTTATGTAGGGGCAGTGCAGAGAGAGGGGAAAACATACATTGTGGCATTGCTTGCCTGCGGCTGGCCAAATAACAAAACGTATAAATGGAAGGATACCAGAAAATTGATGGAGTATGGGATTGAAAATTATGAATACCGGGAAGTCTTTGAAAAAAAGGATGACTTTTCATCCATACCGGTGGCGGAAAGTTGTATGGTAGAAGATGGGGAAGTAAAACTTTGGAAGGAAGCAGTAATTACTCCTTATATGAAAGAAGAGTCCCTATCAGTTTTATTAAATCCTAAGGAGCAGGTAAAAGTAAATTATAACATAAGAAAGGATTTGCGGGCTCCCATAAAGAAAAACGATATTATCGGAACAGCAGAGTATTACTTAAATGACGAGAAAATAAAGGTGTACAATATATATTCTGCAAATGAAATTGCGGTGATAGATTTCAAATTATGTATGATACAGGTAATAAAAAAAATATTGCTATAAAATTAGCCTGAAATTGGTTAAAATTCCAAAAATAACTTGATAAAAATGGTAAAAAGCATTACAATTAAACTCGGCAGATATTATACTTTTGCAACAATGGAAAGACGTTTGGTGAACTTTCTATTGGCATGAATAAAAATTAGAAAGTGGAGGGCTGACAGATGAGTAGTACAGTACAAAGCTCAGCAAGTAGCAGAATCAATGCGTTGCTTGATGAGAATAGTTTTGTTGAAATCGGTGCCAAGGTTACTGCCAGAGCAACAGATTTTGACATGAAAAACAGTGAAACACCGGCAGATGGCGTAATAACAGGATATGGGGTTATTGATGGAAATCTCGTGTATGTATATAGCCAGAATGCTTCCGTATTAGGTGGTTCCGTAGGTGAAATGCATGCAAAGAAAATCGTTCGTCTCTATGAACTTGCGATGAAGGTTGGAGCACCTGTTATTGGGCTTGTAGATTGTGCAGGTCTTCGTTTACAGGAAGCAACAGATGCGTTGAATGGATTTGGTGAAATCTATTTAAAACAGACACTGGCATCAGGGGTGATTCCTCAGATTACAGCAATTTTTGGAAATTGTGGCGGTGGCCTTGCGGTAATGCCGGCAATTACAGATTTTACATTTATGGAAGAAAAAAATGCCAAATTATTTGTAAATTCACCAAATGCATTGGCAGGAAATAATGTATCTAAATGTGATACTGCGTCAGCAAAATTCCAGAGTGAAACATGTGGCAATGTAGATTTTGTGGCAGAAGAAGCAGAACTTCTTGCACAAATCAGAGAACTTGTAGTTATGTTACCGGCAAATAACGAAGATGATATGTCTTATGAAGTATGTACTGATGATTTGAACAGAGCATGCTCTGATTTGGCAAATTGTGCAGGAGATACTTCTATTTTGTTATCTAAAATCGCAGATAACAACAATTTCTTAGAAACAAAAGCAATGTATGCAAAGGAAATGGTAACAGGATTTGTGAAATTGAATGGCATTACCGTGGGATGCGTTGCCAACAGAAGTGAAGTATATGGAGAAGAAGGATTAGAAGTATCCTATCCTAGTGTATTAACACCGGCAGGTTGCGAAAAAGCAGCAGAATTTATTCATTTCTGTGATGCATTTTCCATTCCGGTATTATCACTTACAAATGTAACCGGCTTCAGTGCAGAGGTAGAAGCAGAAAAATCAATGGCGAAATCAGTGGCTAAGCTTACATACGCATTTGCCAATGCAACTGTACCAAAAGTAAATGTAATTGTTGGAAATGCATTTGGAAGTGCTTACGTTGCAATGAATTCAAAAGCAATTGGTGCAGATATTGTTTATGCATGGGATAATGCAAAAATCGGTATGATGGATTCTAAACTTGCTGCAAAAATCATGTATGAAGGTGAAGGCAATGATGTGATTCAGACAAAAGCAGCAGAATACGATGCACTTCAAAACAGTGTAGAGTCAGCAGCTGGCAGAGGATATGTGGATACCATTATTGATGCAGCAGACACAAGAAAGTATGTAATTGGTGCTTTCGAAATGCTGTTTACAAAGAGAGAGGATCGTCCAGGCAAGAAACATGGAACGGTTTAGTGAGGTGGCGTATATGAAAAAATTATTAACAATTTTATGTATGGCAGCCTGTCTGTTTAGTGCAACGGTACAGTCTTTTGCAGCAGATGATGTGAAAAATTCAGAGGCATATACAAATTATGGTTCCAGTTTTGAGTCATTAGTTCAGCAGCTGGTAGGATATTCTGATGAGGAATTGGAGGAAATCAAAAATACAACAACCAGTGAAGAAGATATTCAGTTGATTGATTCATGGATGTCTGTAAAAGATGATTTAGGTGCATATATTGGAGTACTTAGCTGTGAAGCAGAGGAAGATGACTCAGAGCTTACAGTTACTATGAAATTTGATTTTACGAATAAAGATGTTACCATGGTGTATACAGCTAATTCGGAGAGCGCAAGCATCAGTTTTGAGAGCGAACTTACAAAAATGGAAATCCTGAAAAAAGCTGGTATGAATACTCTGATTGGTATGGGAACTGTATTTATCGTACTTATATTTATGAGTTTTGTAATCGGTGCTTTTGGATTTATTCCGAAGCTGCTCAACAAACAGAACAAAACGGTAGAAACCGTGGAAGAAAAGAAAACAGAGATTCCAGTAGTGGAAGCAGCAGAAGATGTAACAGACGATTTAGAACTGGTGGCAGTTATTACAGCAGCGATTGCAGCAGCAGAAGGAACCAGTGCAGATGGAGTTGTAATACGTTCCATTAAACGTGCAGAAAATGCAAAATGGAAAAGAGCATAGAGTTAAGGAGGACATGAAGAATGAAAAATTATACAATCACAGTAAACGGAAATGTATATAACGTAACAGTAGAAGAAGGAACAACAGAAGGTGTGGTACAGGCACCAGTAAAAGCAGCACCAAAGGCAGCACCGGCAGCGGCACCGAAGGCAGCAGCACCAGCGGGTGGAGCAGGAAGCATTAAAGTTACTGCAGGTGCAGCAGGTAAAGTATTTAAGATTGAAGCTAATGTAGGAACAGCAGTGAAAAAAGGTGATCCAGTAGTAATCGTGGAAGCAATGAAGATGGAAATACCAGTAGTAGCTCCGGAAGATGGAACAGTAGCAAGCATTGATGTAGCTGTAGGTGATTCTGTAGAAGCAGGCGCAACATTAGCAACATTAAACTAAGAATTCCTGTGGGAATTTAAATGAGAAAACAGGAGGTCTTACGATGGGATATATTGGTGAAACATTTAATAATCTCATGCACCAGACCGCGTTCTTTAACTTAAGTGTTGGTAATTATGTTATGATTGCGGTTGCATGTGTGTTTTTATATTTAGCAATCAAGAAAGAATATGAACCGTTATTGTTAGTTCCGATTTCTTTTGGTATGCTATTGGTTAATATTTATCCCGACATCATGATGACAATAGAGGAATCTTCTAATGGTGTCGGAGGTTTGTTACATTATTTTTATTTACTGGATGAATGGTCAATTTTGCCATCACTTATTTTCTTAGGTGTTGGTGCCATGACAGATTTTGGACCATTGATTGCAAATCCAAAGAGTTTCTTATTAGGAGCAGCAGCACAGTTTGGTATTTTTGCGGCTTATCTTGGTGCCATGATGATGGGATTCAGTGATAAAGCAGCCGCAGCAATTTCTATTATCGGTGGAGCGGACGGTCCTACGTCTATTTTCCTGGCAGGAAAATTAGGACAGACAGCAATTATGGGACCGATTGCAGTAGCAGCATATTCATATATGTCACTGGTGCCTATTATCCAGCCACCGATTATGAAGGCGTTGACAACAGAAAAAGAAAGAAAAATCAAGATGGAGCAGTTAAGACCTGTATCCAAACTTGAAAAGATTCTTTTCCCAATCGTTGTTACTATCATTGTATGTTGTATTCTTCCAACAACAGCACCATTGGTTGGTATGCTGATGCTTGGTAACTTATTTAAGGAATCCGGTGTGGTTAGACAGTTAACCGAAACTGCTTCTAATGCATTAATGTACATTGTAGTTATTTTACTTGGTACTTCAGTAGGTGCTACTACAAGCGCAGAAGCATTCTTGAACTGGGATACAATTAAAATTGTAGTATTAGGTTTGGTTGCCTTTGCCTTTGGTACGGCAGCAGGTGTAATTTTTGGTAAAATTATGTGCGTGGCAACAAAAGGAAAGGTAAACCCGTTAATCGGTTCTGCTGGTGTTTCTGCTGTTCCAATGGCAGCCAGAGTATCACAGAAGGTTGGTGCAGAAGCAGATCCGACAAACTTCCTGCTGATGCATGCGATGGGACCAAACGTTGCCGGTGTTATCGGTACTGCAGTTGCAGCCGGAACTTTCATGGCAATCTTTGGTGTAATGTAAAAACAGTTGGAAAAATAAATTTGGAGGTAAACTAGAATGGCAGAAATAGAAAAAAAACCTGTAAAGATTATGGAAACAGTTCTGCGTGATGCACATCAGTCCTTGATTGCTACAAGAATGACCACAGAACAAATGTTACCAATCGTTGAAAAAATGGACAAAGTAGGCTATCATGCAGTAGAGTGTTGGGGTGGAGCTACTTTTGATGCTTCCTTAAGATTTTTAAAGGAAGACCCATGGGAAAGACTTAGAAAGTTAAGAGATGGATTTAAAAATACAAAATTGCAGATGTTATTCCGCGGACAGAATATTTTAGGATATCGTCATTATGCAGATGATGTGGTTGAGTATTTTGTACAGAAATCTATTGCAAACGGTATTGATATTATTCGTATCTTTGACTGTTTAAATGATATTCGTAACTTAGAAACAGCAGTTAAAGCTACAAATAAAGAGGGTGGACATTCACAGATTGCACTTTCTTACACATTAGGTGATGCATATACATTAGATTATTGGATGGATATGGCAAAGCGTGTAGAAGATATGGGTGCCCAGTCCCTTTGTATTAAGGACATGGCTGGTCTGTTAGTTCCGTATAAGGCAACAGAGCTTGTACAGGCATTAAAAGATGCTACAAGTCTTCCGATTCAGCTTCATACACATTACACATCCGGTGTAGCTTCTATGACTTACTTAAAGGCAGTGGAAGCAGGATGTGACATTATTGATACAGCAATCTCACCATTCTCTATGGGAACCAGCCAGCCGGCTACAGAAGTTATGGTGGAAACCTTTAAGGGTACACCATATGATACCGGACTTGATCAGAATCTGTTAGCTGAAATTGCTGATTATTTCAGACCAATGAGAGAAGAAGCATTAGAGTCAGGACTTATGAATCCGAAGGTATTAGGTGTTAACATTAAGACACTGTTATATCAGGTACCGGGTGGTATGTTATCTAATATGGTTAGTCAGTTAAAAGAGCAGAATGCAGAAGATAAATACTATGAGGTGTTAGAAGAAATTCCAAGAGTGCGTAAAGACCTTGGTGAACCACCACTTGTTACACCGTCATCACAGATTGTTGGTACACAGGCTGTATTTAATGTTCTTATGGGCGAAAGATATAAGATGGCTACCAAGGAAACAAAAGCAGTTCTTTCCGGTGAGTATGGTTGTACTGTAAAACCATTTAACGAAGAAGTACAGAAAAAATGTATTGGTGATAAGAAACCGATTACATGCCGTCCGGCTGATTTGTTAGACAACGAATTGGATAAGATTGAAGCAGAAATGTCCGAATGGAAAGAACAGGACGAAGATGTATTATCTTACGCATTGTTCCCACAGGTTGCTACTGACTTTTTCAAATACCGTCAGGCGCAGAAGACAGCTGTAGACCCTGCAGAGGGAGATAAGAAGAACGGAACTTATCCGGTATAATTTATTTTAAAGTATAGGCTTCAGACGATTATGTCTGAAGCCTTTTTGCAAACTTGACAAAAATTATCATGATAATTTAAAGAAAAAAGGTGTAATGTTTTCTTTTACATTACACCTTTTTCTTTAAATTTGTCCATATTTCATCCGGTACTTTTAAATTTCCACGGCCAACACCTAAATCAATATATGGTTTATTTTTGCCATGAAAATCTGAGCCACCGCTAATTCCAAGCTGATAGCGTTTGGCAAGAAGGCGCATTTGATTTTCATCTGCACGATTGTAGGTGGAATAAATTGCTTCGATACCTAAAAGTCCCTGTTTAGATAATGCTGCTACCAGCTCCTCCAATGCATCTGCAGGAAGTTTATAAAGAGGAGGGTGGGCAAGAACAGGGATGCCACCGGCTTCTCGAATCAGGCGGATTGCCTGAACAGGATTTACTTTTTCTCTGGGAACATAGCAAGGACAGTTATCGCCAATATATTTTTCAAAAGCAGTTTCGATTTTTGAAATATAATTGTGTTCCAATAAAAAACGGGCAAAATGTGCTCTTGTGATAACGGAATCCGGGAAACGTTCTGAAAGTTCTGGAAGGGTAATCTTCATTCCGAAATTAGTGAGGAGTTCGCACATTTTTTCATTTCGGGTATCTCTGGAGTGAATGAATTGTGTTAATTTTTCGGTAAAGAATGGATTTTTGTAATCAATATTTAGTCCAACGATATGAATGTCTTTTCCGTTGTATTCGGTAGAAAATTCAATTCCGGGAATGACTTCTACAGAAGAACCAACTGCAGCATCCATTGCCTCGTCAAGACCTGCAACAGTATCATGATCGGTAAGTGCAAAAGCAGTTATTTTCTTTTCAGTTGCATAAGCTACTAGCTCAGCAGGGGTGTAGGTACCGTCAGAGGCAGTAGAATGTACATGTAAATCAACCATGGTAAACTCCTTTCAGTGGTTTGGGTGAGAAAAAGAGAATGCATGCACATCCTCTTTTTCTGAAAATTAGTTATTATCTTCTTCATTTTCTACAGTGAAAATCTGACGTTTCTTTGCCATTTCATCACTTTCTAAGTACTCGTCATAAGTAGTCATCTTATCAATTAAAGCACCACCCGGAACAATCTCCATAATACGATTGGCAGTTGTCTGTACAAACTGATGGTCACGTGAGGAGAATAAAATAACTCCCGGGAATTTAATCAATCCATTATTTAGTGCAGTGATAGATTCCATGTCTAAGTGGTCAGTAGGTTCGTCAAAGATTAAAACATTAGCACCACTAATCATCATTTTAGAAACCATACAACGTACTTTTTCACCACCGGATAAAACATTTACTTTTTTTACACCGTCGTCGCCGGCAAACAACATTCTTCCAAGGAAACCGCGGACATAGGTCACATCCTTTACAGGAGAATATTGTGTCAACCAGTCAACGATTGGCAGGTCGCAGTTGAATTCTTCTGTGTTATCTTTTGGAAAATAAGCCTGAGAAGTGGTAACGCCCCATTTAAAAGTACCTTCATCCGGCTCCATTTCCCCAGCAAGAATTTTAAACAGAGTAGTTTTTGCCAGCTCGTTTCCGCCTACGAAAGCTACTTTATCCTCACGATTGATAATAAAAGAAATGTTGTCCAGAATTTTTACACCATCAATAGTTTTGGACAATCCTTCTACCATTAGTACATCATTACCGATTTCACGTTCCGGACGGAAGTCGATGTATGGATATTTACGGCTGGATGGTTTGATTTCATCCAATTCGATTTTTTCCAATGCTTTCTTTCTGGAAGTTGCCTGCTTAGATTTAGAAGCGTTAGCACTGAATCTTGAGATAAAGTCCTGTAACTCCTTGATTTTTTCTTCCTTTTTCTTATTTGCTTCTTTCATCTGTTTCATAAGAAGCTGGCTGGATTCATACCAGAAGTCATAGTTTCCGGCATAGAGTTGGATTTTAGCGTAATCGATATCAGCGATGTGGGTACATACCTTATTTAAGAAATAACGGTCATGAGATACCACGATAACAGTATTTTCAAAATTAATCAAAAATTCTTCCAGCCATTCAATAGCATTTAAATCCAAGTGGTTGGTAGGCTCGTCTAAAAGAAGGATATCAGGATTTCCAAACAATGCCTGTGCAAGTAATACTTTGACTTTCTCGCTACCCTTTAAATCGCCCATAATAGAATAGTGCAAATCTGTTGAAATACCAAGACCATTTAAAAGCATAGCAGCATCAGACTCTGCTTCCCATCCGTTCATTTCTGCAAATTCACCTTCTAATTCACTGGCACGAATACCGTCCTCGTCGGTGAAATCTTCCTTTGCATAGATGGCATCTTTTTCCTTCATAATATCATAAAGACGCTTATTTCCCATGATAACCGTATCTAATACAGAGAATTCATCATATTTAAAGTGGTCCTGTTGCAAGAAAGACAGACGCTGTCCCGGAGTGATGATAACTTCACCATTGGTAGGTTCTAATTGTCCGGATAAAATCTTAAGAAACGTAGATTTTCCGGCACCGTTAGCACCGATTAAACCATAACAGTTTCCCTCTGTAAACTTTATGTTTACATCTTCAAATAAGGCTTTTTTACCAACACGTAATGTTACATTGCTTGTACTAATCATTCTTCCTTTACCTTTCTATGTGTCGTTTTCATAAATATTTCCAAATGTGTAAATTCATACGATTACTATTTTACCGAAAATTCGGTATTTTGCAAGTGTTTTTGGAGAAATAATATAGTAAATGGTAACAGTTGCAGATTTATACGGTTTGCAAGGAAAGAGTTTACGTGATATGATAAAGGTAAATAAAAGATATTTTATAGTATGTAGCTTTTGGAAAAATATAAAATAAGAAAGGCAGTGAGGTGGCCTATGAGCAAAGCATATGAAACTTTGAAGGAATGTTATGAGGAAATAAAGGCGAGGATTCCATTAAAGCCCAAAGTAGCCTTGATTTTAGGTTCTGGCTTGGGAGATTTTGCAGATACCATTGAAATCAAAGGGGAGATTTCTTACCAGGATATCAAAGGCTTTCCGGTTTCTACAGTGGCGGGACATAAGGGAAGATTTGTGTTTGGATATGTGGGGAAGGTTCCGGTAGTGATTATGCAAGGAAGAGTTCACTATTATGAGGGTTATTCTATGGAAGAGGTAGTACTGCCAATTCGTCTGATGAAACTGATGGGAGCGGAAATTTTATTTCTCACCAATGCGGCCGGTGGTATAAACAAGCAGTTTCAGCCGGGAGATTTTATGATGATTACAGATCATATTACAGAATTTGTTCCATCTCCTCTCATTGGAGAAAATTTAGAGGAATTAGGACCACGTTTTCCGGATATGAGTAATGTGTATGATTTAGTTTTGCAGGAGCATATGAAAGAATGTGCGAAAAATTTGAATATATCGATGCAACAGGGGGTATATATTCAGTTTACCGGTCCGGCATATGAAACACCGGCAGAGATTCGTATGAGTCGCGTGGTGGGGGCGGATGCTGTGGGAATGAGTACAGCATGTGAAGCAATGGCAGCAAAACATATGGGTATGCAAGTGTGTGGGATTTCTTGCATTTCTAATATGGCAAGTGGCATCAGTGAAACGCCGCTGTCTCACAGAGAAGTACAAGAAACAGCAGACCGGGTAGCACCGGATTTCAAGAAATTGGTATGGAATATTATAGAAACATTGTAAAAATAAATAAAAAACTAAAATATAAATGTTCGGGTCAAGGAGGAAGTCAGAAATGGAAAACGAGGTATTGATAAGTCAGGCGCTTCTGGCAAGAGAAATGTCCTATGCTCCATACTCACGTTTTCAAGTGGGGGCAGCACTGCTTACTAAGAATGGAAAGGTATATACAGGCTGTAACATTGAAAATGCAGCTTTTTCTCCTACAAATTGTGCAGAGCGGACGGCAATATTTAAAGCAGTAAGCGAGGGCGAGAAAGATTTTGTAAAGATTGTCATTGTTGGAGGAGCAGAGGGGAAGAAATTAGACTATTGTCCACCCTGCGGTTTGTGCAGACAAGTAATGCGGGAATTCGTAGTACCAGAAGAATTTATCATTATACTGGCAAAAAGCGAGCAAGAGTATAAAGAATATACATTAGCAGAACTTTTTCCAGAAAATTTTGGACCGGATAATTTGCAGTAATTGAGCAAATTGTTCGAAAACTATTGCGAAATGTATGAAACATCATTATAATTAAAAGAAAAATGCTAGAGTAAGGATGTAAAAAATGAAGATTAAAAGTGTAAAAGGAACCAACGATTATTTACCGGAACAGGCCAGAATCCGTGATTACCTGCAAAACAAAATTTTAGAGGTGTATACAGAAAATGGTTTTGAACATATTATCACACCGGTGATTGAAGATGCTGAAAATCTGGATAAAAGCGAAGGTGGAGAGAATTTAAATCTTATTTTCAAAATCTTAAAGAGAGGGGACAAGCTTACAAAAGCAATAGAAAATGGCAATATGAACGAGTTGTCAGATATGGGACTCCGTTATGATTTAACATTGCCATTGAGCCGTTATTATGCTAATAATCGAAATGATTTGATTGCACCAATGAAATGCATACAGATTGACCGTGTATATCGGGCAGAACGTCCACAAAAAGGGCGTTTAAGAGAGTTTATCCAGTGTGATATTGATATTCTGGGAACTTCTTCCATTAATGCAGAAATTGAATTAATCTGTACTACTACCAAGGCTCTGCTTGCCATTGGAATGGATGAATTTACAGTAAAGGTCAATGATAGAAGAATTTTACGTGCAGTACTTTTGTATATGGGCTTTGAAGAAGCAGATTTAGACAGTGTGTGCATTATCTTTGATAAGATGGATAAAATCGGTGCAGAAGGTGTAGAAAGTGAATTACAGGAAAAAGGGTACAACCCAGAGGTTATCCGTAAATTTGCAGATTTTCTGAAAGCAGGAGATTTTTCACTGGAGCGCATAGAAGCTATGATTGGAGAAAATGAGGCGATTGGCAATGTGAAGAAAATTATAGCCACATCACAACAGCTTTCCGATGGTAAATATGATTTAAAATATGATATTTCGCTGGTAAGAGGTCAGGGATATTACACGGGCACAGTCTTTGAGGTAGAAAGCAATAAATTTAAAGGAGCGATTGCCGGCGGCGGAAGATATGATAATCTGATTGGAAAGTTTTTGAATGAAGATGTACCGGCGGTAGGTTTTTCCATTGGCTTTGAACGTATTTATGCAATTTTAAGTGAACAGGGAATCAAAGAAGAAGACACCAAGAAACGTGTAGCTGTAATTTATGATGCGGAAGATATTGTGGGGGCATATCAGAAAGCAGAGGAATTGCGCAAAGAATATACAGTGACATTGTTCGAAAGACCAAAGAAACTTGGAAAATTTTTAAACAAGTTAGAAGAAAAAGGTTATTATGGATTTTATCAGTTTGGGCAGAGTGAAGAAATCAATGTAATGAGTCAAACGAAATAGTGAAAAGAGCGTGTTAAAGAGCCTTGCAGTTTTGTGCAAGGCTCTTTTTGCGAAAAGTTAATAAAATTCATTGAAACGAAGTTAAAAATAGCTTAAAATAAAAGAAGAATAATCAGTGGGAGGCGATACAAACATGAAAAAGGTTATTTTTGCGGCAATCTATATCCGCTCCTATGAAACAGGTATGAAGATATTTGAATTGTCGGGGCGAAGTGGCATGAAGGAATTAAACAGTATCATTAACCACTTAGAATTAGGGGCAGATGCATTTACAAAAGAAAAAATCAGTCAGGAATTGATTGACAGGCTTTGCAAGACTTTAAATGACTTTAAAAGTTTTATGAAAGAATATGGAGTGGAAGAATATCGTGTGTGTGCAACCAGTGCTTTGCGTGAGGTGAAAAACACCAGGATTCTGTTAGAACAGATTAAAGTGCGGACAGGATTTCAGATAGAAATTTTAAGTAATTCAGAACAGCGGTTTATTGGCTATAAATCCATTGCTTCTAAGTGGAGCGAATTTAATGAAGTAATCAAAAAAGGGACTGCTATTATAGATGTGGGTGGTGGCAGTATTCAGGTGTCATTGTTTGACAAGGACAGCCTGATTACCACACAAAATATTAAACTGGGTTCTTTGCGGATTCGTGAAACTTTGTCGGCATTAGAAAACAGAACTACCCATTATGGCCAGTATGTAGAAGAACTCATTGGTACAGAATTAAATCACTTTAAAAAGTTTTATTTAAATGACAGGAATATAAAAAATATTATTATTACCGGAGAATTTATTACAAATCTTATTGCAAGAACAGATAATAATTCTATTAATGGTTGTGCCACATATGAAGAATATATGAAGATATATGAAAAGATATCTAAGCTGACTCCGGAGCAGGCAGCTAAAAATCTTGGGGTTGCGCAGGAGAACGCAAGACTGATATTACCGTTTGCCATCATTTACAAGCGATTTTTAGAAATCATGGAAGCAGAAACTATCTGGGCGCCTAACAGAGATTTAGGTGACGGAATTGCTTATGATTACGCAGAACGAAAACAGTTGATTAAATCAGAACATAATTTTGAAGATGATATTATTGCTTCTGCTAAGAATATGGCAAAACGTTATATGGCAGGAAAAAATCACATAAATGTTATGGAAGAACTGGCAGTGGAACTTTTTGATGTGACCAAAAAAGTTCATGGACTGAGTAAAAGAGAAAGACTGCTGCTTCGCATTGCGGTGATTTTGTGTGACTGTGGAAAATATATTAGCATGTCTAGAAGCGCAGACTGTGCTTATAACATTATCATGGCAACAGAGATTATTGGACTGTCTCATAAAGAAAGAGAGCTTGTGGCACATGTGGTGAAATTTAACACAGAAGAATTTGAATATTTTGATAAACTGTCTTCTTATACCAGCATTGGGGAACCGGAATATTTAGTGATTGCAAAGTTAACAGCGATGCTTCGTTTGGTAAATTCTATGGATTATAGTAATCAGCAGAAGTTTAAAAATGCAAAATTTACAGTTCGGGAAAAACGGCTGGTGATTTCTGTAACCTCCAATGATGATATTATGCTGGAAAGAGAAAGAATCCGAGAAAATGGTGCATTTTTTGAGGAAATTTTAGGGGTTATGCCGGTGGTTAAGCAAAGAAAAAGTATTTAAGGGGGAAAAGTATGGAAAAGAAAAATTTCGGAAAACCGGAGTATTATAAAAATAGAGAATTAAGTTGGATTTTATTTAATACCAGAGTATTGGAAGAAGCAAAAGACAAAGACAATCTTTTGTTTGAACGGATAAAGTTTCTAAGCATTACATCTTCGAATCTGGATGAGTTTTTTATGGTCAGAGTAGCATCTTTGAAGGATATGGTAAATGCGGAGTACGATAAAGAAGATATTGCAGGAATGACCCCACAGCAGCAGTTAGCAGAAATCAACAGAGAAACACATAATTTTGTAAACAGCCAGTATATGGCATACAATCGTGCGTTGCTACCAGCTTTAAAGGCAGAACATTTGCATTTGATTTCTTCCCATGAAGAACTTACGAAAGAGCAGAAAGACTTTGTGGATGTGTTCTTTATGGAAAATGTATATCCGGTATTAACACCTATGGCAGTGGATTCCTCAAGACCATTTCCATTGATTCGAAATAAATCTTTAAATATCGGCGCCTTGCTGTCAAAAAAGGAAAATAGCGAGGAATTAGAATTTGCAACAGTACAGGTTCCGGCGGTGATTCCGAGAATTGTGCCTCTTCCTGACAGCGATGATGGGGAGAAGAATCTTATTTTACTGGAAGAAGTAATCGAAAGAAATATTGAAAAACTATTTCTTAATTATAATGTTATATGTGCACATCCATATAGAATTATGCGAAATGCAGATTTAAGCATTGATGAAGATGAAGCAGAAGATTTATTAAAAGAAATTGAGAGACAGTTAAAAAAGCGCCAGTGGGGAGAAGCCATCCGCCTGGAAGTGGAAGGAAGTATAGATAAACGTCTGTTAAAGATTTTGAAAAAAGAACTTCGTATTAAAGAAGAAGATATTTTTAAAATTAATGGTCCCATTGATTTGACCTTTTTAATGAAACTATATGGCGTGGAAGGATTTGAACATTTAAAGAATCCGAAATATAAGCCACAACCGGTGCCGGAAATAGTAGAAGGGGAAAACATTTTTCACCAGATACGCAAAGGGGATATTCTTCTTCACCATCCATATCAGACATTTGATCCGGTGGTGGATTTCGTGAAGCAGGCGGCCAGAGATAAGGATGTATTGGCGATTAAGCAGACGCTTTACCGTGTTAGCGGAAATTCACCGATTATTGCAGCACTGGCACAGGCAGCAGAAAATGGAAAACAGGTTTCGGTTCTTGTGGAATTAAAGGCAAGATTCGATGAAGAAAATAATATAGGCTGGGCAAGGATGCTGGAAAAAGCCGGATGTCACGTAATTTATGGTTTGGTGGGTCTAAAAACTCACAGTAAAATTACACTGGTGGTAAGAAAAGAAGAAGACGGAATACGCCGTTATGTACATTTAGGAACCGGAAATTACAATGATGCCACAGCAAAATTGTATACAGATATGGGGCTTTTAACCTGTTCTGAGAGAATTGGAGCAGATGCCACAGCAGTTTTTAATATGCTGTCCGGTTATTCGGAACCAAAGTCATGGAACTGTCTTTCCGTTGCACCTATCTGGCTTCGTGATAAATTTGTAAGCCTGATTGAACGGGAACGGGACAATGCAAAGCAGGGAAAGAAAGCACATATTATTGCAAAAATGAATTCCCTTTGTGACAAGGGGATTATTGAAAGTCTATATGAAGCATCTGCCGCAGGCGTAAAAATTGAGCTGATTATTCGTGGGATTTGCTGTTTAAAAGTGGGAATTCCGGGGGTCAGTGAAAACATTACCGTGCGTTCTATTGTGGGGAATTTTCTGGAACACAGCAGAATATACTATTTTTACGATAATGGTAATGAAGAAATTTATATGTCCAGTGCAGACTGGATGTCTAGAAACTTAGACCGCAGGGTGGAGATTTTATTCCCGGTGGAAGATGACAGCTTAAAAAAACAGGTAATGCATATTTTAGATATTCAGTTGGCAGATACATTGAAAGCGCGTGTGTTGAAAAAAGACGGAACTTACGAAAGAGTAGATAAGCGGGGCAAAGCACTGATTAGTGCCCAGCAATATTTCTGCGAAGAAGCAGAAAAGCTAAATAAAGTAAAGAATAGTGCGAATATACAAAGGGTATTTATTCCCGAAGAATCTATAGAGAAAAAGGAATTAGAAGATGATGAAAGCATGCATATTTGATTTAGATGGTACTTTGACAGATTCTGTAAAATCTCTGGCATACTCCGTGAATCTTACGTTAAAGGATTTAGGGTATGCGCCACAGCCGGAGGAACGATTTAAACAATTTGCCGGGGATGGAAGGAGTGTATTACTAGAGCGCGCTTTACAGGCGGCAGGTGATACGGAATTGGAACACCATGAGGAAGCTGTTAAAATTTATGATGAATATTTTAGCAAGAACAGTATGTATCAGGTGAAACCATATGAGGGAATTGTAGAAATGCTGGCAGAATTAAAAGAAAGGGATATGAAGCTTGCTGTGTTATCTAACAAGGCAGATAAAGAGGCAGTGAAAGTGGTAGAAACGGTGTTTGGAAAAGATACTTTTCAGATAATCCGAGGGCAGAGAGAAGGTGTTCCGCGAAAACCCAACCCACGCGGGGCAATCCTTATTGCGGAAGAATTGAATGTTCCGTGTAGCGAATGCCTTTATATTGGTGACACCAATACAGATATGAAGACAGGAAACGGAGCCGGTATGCATACGGTTGGTGTTACCTGGGGATTTCGGGAGCGAAAGGAATTAGAAGAAAATCAGGCAGAGTATATTGTTGAGTATCCAAAGGAATTGCTTGCATTATTATAGGAAACATAGTAAAGTAAATGTAAGGATTTCAATAGGGAAAACAGAAAGGGAGTAAAGAAATGACAAAGGAGCAGTTGATTGCATTCAATGATTACATGGATGAATTACTTGCGGATGAAAAAATTAAACAAATGTCAAATTTTATTCAGCATGGTGATACCACCTGTCTGATGCACTGCAAAACAGTGGCTTATTACAGCATAGCTTTCGTTAGTAAATTTAATATTCAGGTAGATAGAAGAAGTTTGATTCGTGGAGCTTTACTGCATGATTACTTTTTATATGACTGGCATCATCAGCGACTGGGAAATCTCCACGGTTTTCATCATCCAAAGATTGCTTTGAAAAATGCCATGCGGGATTATGAACTGACAGAAATTGAAATGGATATAATAAGAAAGCATATGTTCCCACTGACCATTTATCTGCCAAAATATCGTGAAACCGTTATTGTATGTCTGATGGATAAATATTGTACCATAAAGGAAGTTTTTCAAAATCTATTTAAGAAGAAGGTATGTAGTGCATAGAAAATGTTGCGCGTTCCCGAAACATATATGGAAATTAAAATGTACAAATAGGTGACATAAAGAATACGAGGCAGCTGCATTTATGATTTACTCATAAATGCAGCTGCCTCTATTAGTGACAACGGAAAGTATATAGTATACTTTTTATTGTATTTTACAAATTCTTGTACGCTGTAGAAAGCATTAATTTAATTCGGTTTAACTGGTTTACTTCGCTGGCACCCGGATCGTAGTCTATGGCAACTACATTGGATTCTGGATAACGGTGGCGAAGTTCTTTGATTACACCTTTACCTACAATATGGTTTGGAAGGCAGGCAAATGGCTGAGTACATACAATGTTTTTGGCACCGGAGTGAATTAATTCTAACATTTCACCGGTTAAGAACCAGCCTTCTCCTGTCTGATTACCACAGGAAACGATTTCTGATGCCATCTTCGCCAAATCTTCTATATGAGCAGGTGCATCAAAATGAACGCTCTTTTCAAATTCCTTTCTGGCAGCAGAACGGAACCATTCTAATGCTTTAATCCCCAGGTTTGCTTTGGTAGCAGAAGATTTCTTCATTCCTAACTTCTCATATTTGAAGTTGGAATTGTAGAAGCAGTATAGGAAGAAGTCTAATAAATCCGGTACTACAGCTTCTGCCCCTTCTGATTCTAATAAATCTACCAGATAATTATTGGCAGCAGGCATGAATTTAACAAGAATTTCTCCAACTACACCAACACGTGGTTTCTTGATATCTTTTCTTGGTAAAGCATCAAAATCTCTGATGATTTCCCTGCAGATTTTCTTGTAACCAGAGTAGGATGGGTAATTTTTCTTAGTAACAAAATCAATACATTTCTGTTCCCATTTTTTGTGAAGGGCATTGGCAGCGCCTTCCTCTGCTTCGTATGGTCTTGTGGCATACAGACAGCGCATGAGCACATCTCCAAATTCCACCGCATACATACCCTTTAAAGCAAGCTTTGGAGTGATTTTAAAGCCCGGATTCTTCTCAAAACCATTTAAGTTCAGAGAAAGTACCGGAATATCAGGATAACCGGCTTTTCTTAGGGCACGGCGGATGAAGCCGATGTAATTGGTAGCACGGCAGCCTCCACCAGTTTGCGTAATGATAACCGCAGTTTTGGTCAAATCGTATTTTCCAGAGAGAATGGCATCCATAATCTGACCGACTACCATCAGTGAAGGGTAGCAGGCATCATTATTTACGTATTTCAAGCCAACGTCTACCGCTTGTTTACCATCATTGTTTAACAGTTCGATATTGTATCCGCAAGTACGGAAAGCAGGTTCCACGATGGAAAAGTGGATTGGTGACATCTGTGGGCAGAGAATCGTGTAATTATCTCGCATTTCTTCGGTGAAAATTACACGTTCAAAATTAGCAGGAACAATAGTACGCTGCATGCCTCGTTGTTTTCTTACACGAATGGCAGAAATCAAGGAGCGAATACGTATTCTTGCCGCACCAAGAGAGTTTACCTCATCAATTTTTAAACAAGTATAAATTTTACCAGAATCCGTTAAAATATCATTCACCTGATCTGTGGTGACAGCATCCAGACCACAGCCAAAGGAGTTTAACTGAATTAAATCCAGATTATCCTGAGTTTTTACAAAGTTTGCGGCGGCATAAAGTCTTGAATGGTACATCCACTGATCCATTACAAGCAGAGGGCGTTCTACCTTTGCTAAATGAGATACAGAATCCTCGGTAAAGACTGCAATACCATAAGAAGTAATCAGTTCCGGAATACCATGGTTGATTTCCGGATCAATATGGTATGGACGTCCTGCCAGTACAATGCCGTGTCTTCCTATTTCTTTCAAGTAAGCAAGGGTTTCTTCCCCTTTCTGCTGAACTTTTAAATGAACCTTCTGCATTTCATGCCAGCCGATTTCAGCAGCTTTTTTAATTTCAGTAGCAGAAATAGAAAACTGTGTACTAAATTCCTCTATCAGACGTTTTGTAAGTACTTCTAAATTGGTAAATGGAAGAAATGGATTCATAAACAAAATCTCGGGATTCTTCAATTCATCAATATTATTTTTAATATTTTCTGCATAAGAAGTTACAATCGGGCAATTATAGTGATTGTTGGCATCTTCAAATTCTACCCGTTCATATGGAATGCAAGGATAGAAGATAAAGTCGATTCCCTGATTTAACAGCCACATAACATGTCCATGAGCTAATTTGGCTGGGTAACATTCGGATTCACTTGGAATGGATTCAATACCCAGTTCATAAATTTTGCGGTTAGATTCAGGAGAAAGTACCACACGGAATTTTAATGCCTTGAAAAACTCTGCCCAGAAAGGATAGTTTTCATACATATTTAGGACACGAGGAATTCCTACTGTGCCACGGACAGCTTCTGTTTCGGCTAAGGATTCACGATCAAATAAAAGCTTTGTCTTATAGTCAAACAGGTTAGGAATGTTGTCCTTGTTTTTCTGACCACCGATACCACGTTCACAGCGGTTTCCGGTAATAAACTGTCGTCCCCCGCTGAAACGGTTAATCGTCAAAAGACAGTTGTTGGTACAGCCCTTACAGCGAGACATACTTGTACTAAATTCCAGTGAATTGATTTTTTCAATGGAAAGCATAGTAGTAGTCTGGCTTTCTTGGAAACGTTCTCTGGCAATCAGTGCGGCTCCGAAAGCCCCCATAATACCGGCAATATCCGGACGTACTGCTTTACATTCTGCTATTTTTTCAAAACTTCTAAGAACAGCATCATTGTAGAAAGTACCTCCCTGTACCACAATATGATTTCCTAATTCTGCTGCAGAGCTTACTTTAATTACCTTATATAATGCATTTTTAATAACAGAATAAGCAAGTCCCGCAGAAATATCTGCAACTTCTGCTCCTTCTTTTTGGGCTTGTTTTACTTTGGAGTTCATGAATACAGTACAGCGTGTTCCAAGATCGATAGGGTTCTTGGCAAACAAAGCAGCTTTTGCGAAGTCTTGTACACTGTAATTTAAGGATTTTGCAAATGTTTCGATGAAAGAACCGCATCCTGAGGAGCAGGCTTCATTCAGCTGAACACTGTCTACCGTTCCGTTTTTGATTTTAATGCATTTCATATCCTGACCGCCGATATCTAAAATGCAGTCAACTGCCGGGTCAAAGAAAGCAGCGGCATAGTAGTGAGCTACGGTTTCTACTTCGCCTTCTTCCATCATAAGGGCGTTTTTGACTAAAGCTTCTCCATAACCGGTAGAGCAGGAGTGAACAATGTGCGCTTTTTCCGGCAATCTGGCATAAATATCTTTGATAGCACGGATAGTAGTTGCCAAAGGACTTCCGTTGTTGTTACTATAGAATGAATATAATAAATCGCCGTTTTCTGCCACTAAAGCAGCTTTGGTGGTAGTAGAACCAGCGTCAATACCAAGATAGCAGTTTCCTTCATAGGAAGCTAAATCTCCGGTAGTGACGGAATGGCTTTCATGGCGCTCCTTGAATTCGTTATAGTCATTTTCGGAACGGAATAAAGGTTCTAGTCGTTCTACTTCAAATTCCATTTTGATGTCGCCGGATAATTTTTCTTCCAGAGAAGAAAGTGTCAGAGTCAGTTCTTTATTGGCATTTAATGCAGAACCGGCTGCTGCAAAGAGATGAGAATTTTCCGGTGTAATACTGTGTTCATCATCTAATTTTAAAGTGCGGATAAATGCAGCTTTCAACTGGTCAAGGAAGTGGAGCGGACCACCTAAAAATGCCACATGTCCGCGAATTGGCTTACCGCAGGCAAGTCCACTGATAGTCTGGTTTACTACAGCCTGAAAGATGGAAGCGGATAAGTCTTCCTTGGTAGCTCCTTCGTTAATCAGAGGCTGGATATCTGTTTTAGCAAATACACCACATCTTGCTGCGATTGGGTAAATTGCTTTGTAATCCTTGGCATAGTTATTTAAACCGGTGGCATCTGTCTGCAAAAGAGAAGCCATCTGGTCGATAAAGGAACCGGTACCTCCTGCGCAGATACCGTTCATACGCTGTTCCACATTGCCACCTTCAAAATAAATGATTTTGGCATCTTCACCACCAAGTTCAATGGCAACATCAGTCTTTGGAGCATATTCGGAAAGAGCAGTGGAAACTGCAATTACTTCCTGGGTAAAAGGAATTCCTAAGTGATTTGCCAGTGTCAGACCACCGGAGCCGGTAATCATAGCAGAAATGGTAATATCACCAAGTTCTTTCAGTGCTTTGGCAACCAGTCCATAAAGAGTTTCCTTGATATTTGCAAAGTGACGTTCATAGTCTGAGAATACAATTTTATTTTCATCATTTAAAATTGCGATTTTTACGGTTGTGGAACCAATATCGATTCCTAATGTATAAAAGTTTGGATTATTCATAGTGTATTCCGGCAATGTTATGCCTACCTCCTGACTAAATATGACTCTTAACTATATGCTTGTAAATAATGAAAAAACACTTTTAATTTTTCCTTCATAATATGGTGAAAGGAATTTTTTTCAAAACAAGATACATTATACGACAAGAAAATTTAAAATACAACAAAAAACTGGAAAAGTGTAGAAGGGGGAAGAAGATTCATATGAAATTTATAAAAAATTTATCTAATTGCCATATAATTAACAATTTCCTTCATTTCTTTTGTTTACAATTAAAAAGAATGATGTTAAACTTAAATGGCATATAAAGTGAAAAAAAAGGAAGTGAAATTCTATGGAAAGTGGGCCTGATAAGACACGAGGGTGTCGGTATAGGAAGGGAAAATTAAAGAAAAGAGAAAACCGATTCCAGGGCTTACTTTTAACTGTTCAGATGCCTGGAATTGGCATTTGAAAGGAGTTATGCAAAACATGATGAAAATATTCAGAACCATGGAGGATGGAATAAGACAAGTAAGTGAAATTCAGGAAGGATGCTGGGTTGCTTTGTCGGATCCCACTGCTTCTGAAATTCTTAGTATTTCCAATGAGTATGGGATTGATATGGAAGATTTGCGGGCACCATTGGATGAAGAAGAACGTTCCCGTATTGTGGTAGAAGATGACTATACACTGATTCTTGTAGATATCCCGGTAATTGAAGAACGAAATGATAAAGAGTGGTATGTGACGATTCCTCTTGGTATTATATTAACAGAAAAGGTGATTTTTACAGTTTGTCTGGAAGAAACTACAATTCTTACTGCGTTTATGGACGGCAGAGTTAGAAATTTCTTTACTTATAAGAAAACGAGATTCATCTTACAAATATTGTATAAAAATGCAACGCTGTTCTTGCATTATCTGAGAATTATTGATAAAAAAAGTGAAGTAATTGAAAAGAATCTTCATGAATCCCAGAAGAATTATGAATTGATTGAACTTCTGGAGTTAGAAAAGAGTCTGGTTTATTTTACCACTTCTCTTCGGTCTAACGAAGTAGTGTTAGAACGTTTGTTGAAGAGTGAAAGTATTAAAAAATACCCGGAAGATACGGATTTGCTGGAAGATGTTATTATTGAAAATAAGCAGGCGATTGAGATGGCTAATATATATAGTGGAATTTTGAACGGTATGGTAGATGCGTTTGCATCCATTATCTCCAATAACTTAAATATTGTTATGAAATTTTTGGCCACAGTAACAATTGTAATGTCAATACCAACCATGATATTCAGTGCTTATGGAATGAATGTGTCGGGAGCGGGGATGCCGTTTTCAAACAGTCCTTATGGCTTTGCTATAGTCATAGCCATATCATTACTTTGCAGTATTGCCGTGGCAATTATTTTCTCAAAAAAGAATTTGTTTTAAGTGCTGTTAAATACTAAGAATGGCATAAAATATAAAGGAAGGTAGAAACAATGAACTGGTTAAATAAATTGGAAAGAAAATTTGGAAGATTTGCGATTACAAATCTTTCTATATGGCTGATTGGAGGTTACGTGATAGGGTATATCATAAATTTAGTAGCACCAAATTTATTGGGATATCTGTCACTGGAACCTGCATATATTATGCGTGGCCAAGTATGGAGATTGGTTACATGGTTACTGATTCCGCCATCAAGCTTTGGCATTTTTACATTTATTATGTTGTTTTTTTACTATTCTCTTGGGACAACTTTGGAAAGAACCTGGGGAACCTTCCGGTATAATGTTTATATATTTTCCGGCGTGCTGTTTACGATTATCGGAGCATTTATACTATATGTAATAGGAAAAATCGGCGGTGCTACATGGTTAATGGGTTCGGCATTTAGTACCTATTATATTAATATGTCTATTTTCCTTGCATTTGCAGCCTCTTATCCGGAAATGAAGGTTATGCTGTATTTTATTATTCCAATCAAGATTAAGTGGATGGCATATTTTGATATGGCATATCTGATTTTTATGGCACTTGTGGGAAATTGGGCAGATAGAGTGGTGATTGTTGCTTCTATCTTGAATTTTCTGGTATTTTTCTTTACTACAAGAAATTACAGGAAAATTTCGCCGTCAGAAATAAAAAGAAAGCGTACGTACAAAAAACAGGTGGAGTATTCTAAAGGAATTACAAAGCATAAGTGTGCAATTTGTGGGAGAACAGAGGAAGATGGAGATAATCTGGAATTCCGTTTCTGTTCTAAGTGTGAAGGGAATTATGAGTATTGTCAGGAACATCTTTTTACACACGAACATAGAAAAAGATAAATTTTGCAGTAATGGAGGAAGATATGAATCAGGAAAGTTTTGCAAATGCCATCAACGCTTTGAAAGAAATTGCAAAAAGTTATGAGAATATGTTGGCGCTGGATGATATTAAAGAAGAATTAAAGGATTTGGAATTGACACAAGATCAGTTGCATGCAGTGTGTGACTATTTAATAGAAAATAAGGTTCAAATTGTAGATTATGTGAAAGAAAAAGAAGAAACACCGGAAGAGAAAGAAGAAGACTCCAGATTTTTGAAAATGTACATGGAGGAAATTAAAGAATATCAGGATATTCCTAAGGAGAGATTGGAGAAAATCTTTTGGAAAGCAGTTGAGAATGATGACAGTGCAAAGGAAGAACTGATTACCGGATATTTAAACAAGATTGCAGATATTGCAAGGATTTACCGTGGGCAGGGTGTTTTGTTAGAAGACTTAATCCAGGAAGGAAATATGGGACTTTTGAACGGCATATTTGCAGCAGTAGGACAACAGGAAATAGAAGACGTTGAAAGTTATCTTATGCAACATATCTGTGAGAGCATGGAGGCAGCTATATATGAGTCAGAAGCAGAAAATAAGGCAGAAGATTATCTTGTAAAGCAGATTGATGAAGTAGATAGATGTATCAATGCGTTTGAAAAAGAAAATAATAGAAAGCCATTGGTAGAAGAGTTGGCTGAATTATTAAAAAAGGATGCAGAAGAAGTAAAAGATATTATGAAGTACTTAAAATAAGTGTAAAAAATCCATTGTTTTGCCTAAAGGAATGTAGAAAATAAACCGATAAAATAAAACAGCATTAATCTTTGGGTGAGAATAAAGAAAGAAAAAGAGGGAAACGTATGAAAGAGTTTAACGGACAAGGTGTTAGAAACATCATGGAAGATATTGTTTGTGAAAAAATGGAATCAATTATTGATTCTTTAGGATGCTGTACTTGTGATAAATGTCAAGCGGATATTGCTGCATATGTATTAAATCATGTGACACCAAGATATGTGGCATCTGAAAAAGGAGAATTATTTTCCAAAGTACAAGAATTAAATCAAAACAGCAATACAGATATTTTAATGAAAATTGTTAGTGCTTCCGAAATTATCAAGGAAAAACCACGCCATGAAAAATAAGATTTTTCAAACGATAGTGATTTGTGGGTGTGCTGTAGCACTTTTTTCAGGATGTGGAAAAGAGGAAACTGTTGGCAATGTGAGTGTAAACGACATGGAAACGGAAGCAGAGAATGTGGTTACAGAAGAAACTCAGGTGACAGAAACAGTTCAGGCTACAGAACAGCCGGTACCTACTTTTAAGGAGCAGGAACCAATTAACGATGAAGAACCAGATTATGTAATAGATGTAGAAAAAGAACCGGATTCTGAAAAAAGTTCTCTTTTTAAAGAACCGGAAAAAGTACCTACGGATGCAGAATTACAGACAATGTCTGCTGAATCCAGTGGCTGGGGACAGGGGACACAGGTGGACGATTTGAATCGTCCGGCAGGTTGGCTGCAGTTTCAGAAAAAGTATGGGAGTCATTCTGTGAGATTTATTATGAATGACAGTGACGAGAAAGCTATTTATCTGACATTTGATGAAGGGTATGAAAATGGTTATACTTCACAGATTCTTGATGTATTAAAGGAAAAGAACGTAAAAGCAGTATTTTTTATTACTATGGATTATGCAAAGAAAGAACCGGAATTGGTGAAACGTATGATAGAAGAAGGACATATAGTGGGAAATCATAGTGTGACACACCCTTCTGCCGGCGTGTCATCTCTTTCGCTGGAACAGCAAGAGAATGAAATCATGGAACTGCATAATTATGTGAAAGAAAATTTCGATTATGAAATGTATTTATTCCGCTGTCCGGCTGGGATTTTTTCAGAACAGTTTTTGGGTGTAATGGATAAATTGGGTTACACAGGCGTGTTCTGGAGTTTTGCATATCATGATTGGGATCCGGATAACCAGATGACATACGACGAAGCTATGAAAAAGGCGACGGAGTGTCTGCATCCGGGAGCAATTTATCTGCTTCACGCAGTGTCTTCTACGAACACAGCTATTTTAGGTGAGTTTATCGATAATGCTGTGGCACAAGGGTATACATTTAAATGATTTAAATATGCAATAATAGAACCACAAAGAGGAATTACTTTTTGTGGTTTTTTCGTATAAAAATTTCTACTTTCTGGAATACTTATAGAAAACAAAAAGTATAGAAAGGGAAAAAGATGGAAGAATTTTTGAAAATTGAAAAAGTGCATGCAAGGGAGATTATGGATTCTAGAGGAAATCCAACAATAGAAGTAGAAGTTAAAACTTATGGGGGAGGTGTCGGAAGGGCAGCGGTTCCTTCTGGGGCATCTACCGGAAAGTTTGAAGCAGTAGAACTTAGAGATGGAGAATTTCGTTATCAGGGGCTGGGAGTGTTGAACGCCGTAAGAAATGTAAACGAAAAGATTGCAGAAAAAGTGGAAGGAGTCAATGCAACCCAACAGGCATTGATAGATCAGATATTGATTGATATGGACGGTACAGACAACAAAAAAAATCTCGGGGCAAATGCCACATTAGGTGTATCTATGGCAGTTGCCAGAGCAGCGGCAGATACTTTAGGTTTACCACTTTATCAATATTTAGGAGGTGTTCATGCTCAGAAAATGCCATTACCTATGATGAATATTTTAAATGGAGGTGTCCATGCACAGAATACGGTAGATTTTCAGGAGTTTATGATTATGCCGGTGTCAGCGGTGTCTTATAAAGAGGGGCTTCGTATCTGTTCTGAAATATACCATAATTTAAAAAAGCTTTGCAAAGATCGGGGGTTATCCACCGGAATTGGTGATGAAGGAGGCTTTGCCCCAGACCTTCCTGATGCAGATGCAGTGCTGGGATTGATTATGGATGCAGTGAAAGCTGCCGGTTATACACCGGAAAAGGATATTAAAATTGCTTTAGATGCGGCTTCGAGTGAATTATATGATGAGGAAGACGGAACATATCATTTTCCGGGAGAGAGTAGTTTACGGGAGCAAAAGGAAAAATTAGAATGTGGTGGCAGTATTCCGGAAGGTGCTTATGAAGCAGGGATAAAAGATTTGGATAATTCCGGAGAAGTGGTGAGAAACACAGAAGAAATGATTTCTTATTACGAACAGTTAATTGAAAAATATCCAATCATTTCCATTGAAGATGGTCTGGCAGAAGATGATTGGGAAGGGTGGCAGCTAATGACAAAAAGAATCGGTGGCAAGGTTCAATTGGTGGGAGATGATTTGTTCGTGACCAATTCCAAACGTCTACAAGCGGGAATTAAACTTCAAGCGGCAAACGCTATTTTGATAAAGGTTAACCAGATTGGAACTGTCAGTGAGGCTATGGAAGCAATTGAAATGGCGCAAAAAGCCGGGTATAATACGGTAGTTAGTCATAGAAGCGGCGAAACAGAAGATACCTTTATTGCTGATTTGGCTGTAGCAGTGAATGCCGGACAGATAAAAACAGGTGCACCATGCAGAAGTGACAGAGTAGCAAAATATAATCAGTTATTACGTATTGAAGAATCTTTGGGGGCACAGGCGCATTTTGAAACCAGAATTGTAACAAAACATTAAAAGTACGATAAATATGTTATTTGTGTTTTGAACTGAATTGTGATATGATAGCTGTAATTATGTGGAACGAAATAGAAAGGTAAGTGGGGGAGAATATGATAAAACGGCTGTTGAATTTTATCAAGTATAATGGAGAAAAAGGGATGACTATTAAGGCATATCTTTATGCTGCGTATTTTCGGATGTGTATCTTGATTCTTAATAAGAAGGATAATCAAAGACTACAGAAAATGTTGGGAGAAAGAGATCAGGAGTCTTCTTATGAAGAAACCAGAGAAAATTATCGTATTGCAAAAAAGGTTTCGCACCATGTCAATCGTGTTGCAGAGCATACTCCGTGGGAAAGTAAATGTATGGTGAGGGCAATGACAGCGCAGAAACTTTTAAATGAAAAGGGAATAGAATCTACAATTTATCTTGGAGTAGGTACCAATGAGGAAGGTGGAATGCGGGCTCACGCATGGTTGCGCTGTGGCAGTTATTGTGTTACCGGAGGTGGTGACACGGAGTGTGCAGTTGTGGCTAAATTTAAAAAATAGGGGGAGTTACAATGTAGTACTAAATACTCATGGAAGATATTGTCGATTTTAGTTATAATACAATTAGTTAAAAGAATACAGAATGATATGTCAATAGCAAACTTATGGAAACGTAAGGACGCAAAGCTGAGGACCTTAGACGCAGACAGCGTTATGGTAGCCGGTTGCCAGAAATCAAGAAATTCGAAAGAGTTGTCGATTTTGTTTGCTATTCTAAAGAGCAAAAGATTGACAATTCTTTTTTTTAGTTAAGGGAATCCTACCAAAAGTCCAAACAGAGTGCATGTCAAAAAAGATTTGCAAGTTATACCAAAAGAAAAATAACTGAATAAGTTATTAATAAATAGGACAGGAGGATTAGATATGGGGAAGGGAAGGAAAAATTTCTTGAAAAGGGTAACAGGCACAGTACTAGCGGGGGCAGTTCTGGTAAATGGTATGCCGGTGATTCCGGCACAGGCAGCAACAAAAGTGGACAAAGAAGCGTTTCGGGAAGAGTACACCAATATGTTGCTTACTGGAGATAGTGAAGTACACGACATTAGAAGTTATAATCTGACCTGGGATGAATATTATGATATTTGTCAGGAAGTGGTGGAAAATGAGGGGAAAGTTGCTTACAGATGTTATTCAAATCAAACTACAAATTCTACAAAAGATGGAAATTATATGAAGACATTCTGGCTTATCAACAGTGATGATGGATTTCAAGAGCGGTATGCAAATATGCTGAAATCAATGGAGGAAGTAAAAGCTCTTATAGATGATAATATGAACGAAATGGAGAAGGCATTGTGTATCCATGATTATGTAGTACAGAATACAAGTTATAAACAGGATACCTTTTCCTGGGTAGCAGGTGGACCGCTAGGCTTAGGTTATGGAGTCTGTTTAGGATATACAGAAGCAGTAATGCTGCTTCTGGAAGAGGAAGGTATTGAATGTAAGAAAGTACTTAACAGTACTCACGCATGGGTGGCAGCAAAGCTGGATGGGGAATGGTATCACCTTGATCCTACCTGGGATGACACGATAGGAGTGAAGTTGGGGGTAGAAAATTCACGTGAATTTTTTGTAAGAAATGATGATGAATACAGATATGCTTCTAAATATGCTCATACTGGCTGGTCTGGAAACATATCAAGCTCAGAGAAATATACAGATTGGTATGTACATGATGTTTCTGGAAATATGTTGTATGATGAAGGGTACTGGTATTATGAGGAAGAAGGTTCTATCGTAAAAAATGATATTGAAGGAGAAGCTTATGAAGTAGTAGTTAGTGGAGATGATTTGAAAATGGAATCCGTGGAAGATGGAGTTTTGGTTTATTCTGAAAATGGAAAGCAATATGCTACTCAAGTAGATAAAGTGGAGGCTGATGCACCGGAAGCAGAGTTGCCGGAACCGATAGCAACGCCGGAGCCGACAGCAACGCCAGAACCGACAGAGGATATTGTGAAGGCAAAGTTCTATTTATTAAAACAGGGTGTTTCTAAACCAGAGGGTACGAAAGGATATTCTTCTGCTTACTATACATACGCAGGAGAAGGGAAGGTAATAAGTGAAGTAGTATTCGATAACGATAATTTGGTTATGAATCATATTGTGAAGGCACCTGATGTAAATGTTCCAGAGGGTTGGAGTTTGCAATGGTATGTAATCAAGAAAGAGGCAGATGGTTGGCATGTAGATGGAGTCTTGAAATCAGATGGAATCGAACCGACCACTACACCGACGCCAGAGCCCACGAAAGAAGCAGCTGTCAAGGCGAAATTTTACATATTAAAGCAGGGTGTGGCACAACCAGAAGGAACCAAAGGCTATTATTCGTCCTATTATACCTATGCAGGAGAAGGTAAGGTAGTTGCTGAAACAATTGTAAATAATGATAATTTAATTATAAATAATATCTTTGAAGCTCCGGTTGTTGATGTTCCGGAGGGATGGAAACTAAGATGGTATGTTATAAAACATGAAGGTGACGGCTGGCATGTGGATGGAATTTTGGAACAGGATTAAATAATAGAAGGTACTATTTGTGAACTTTCTGTTATTAAAATAAAAAGAGTACTCTGAACACAAAAGAGTACTCTTTTTTCTTGCCTTTGTGGAAAAAACAGGTATAATAAAATTGATGAAAATAAGATGATGATATAGTTGAAAGTGGAAGGAGATAATAATGTCAGCAATATGGGGCGCTATTTCGTTGGAAGGGAAAGAAATCTCAAAGGCGACAGGAACAAGGATGTGGCAAGCTTATGAGAAGTGCAAAATTGACCGGAGAGAGGAGGTCTGCCGGGAAAATGTGCTAATGGGATGCGGAATACAGTATTTTGTAAAAGAAAACAGAATGGAAAAACTGCCAATTGTAGAAGAAGATTACTTTTTTACAGCAGATGTGGTATTAGATAATCGCAGTGAACTTTTAAGAAAATTGCAAATATCTGAGGAACGAGTTATTCCAGATGGAGAAATTTTGTGGAGAATGTATAGAAAATATGGAGAAGACTGCTTGAATAGTTTGTTGGGCTCCTATATTTTTGTTGTGTATAATAAAAAGGAAAATACAATTTCTGTGGTATCTGATGCTACGGGAACAAGGTGTCTGTATTACAGATATGAAAATGGCATGTTTTACTTTTCCTCCCTTATTGAAGCACTATGGCAGCCGGGAGAAAAAAGGAAAATGAACGAAAGATGGCTGACTGATTTTTTAGCTTTGGACAATCTGGTGGGAATTACGGAATGTACAGAAACTATGTACCAGGGTATTTATAAAGTAGAGCCTGCGCATTTGATAAAAATAAAAAAAGATGGAATAGAAAAGAAGTGTTATTGGAATCCCAAGCCGAAAAAACTGAAATTAAAATCAGACGAAGAATATAAACAAAAAATTATAGAAATTTTTAGTGAAGCTGTCCGATGCCTGTTGCGTGCCGACAAAACGGGAATGTTGCTAAGTGGAGGCTTGGATTCCTCATCCATCGCTTGTTTTGCAGCACCGGAGTTGAAAAAAAGAGGAGAAACTCTTCATGCATTTACTTCGGTGCCGGATAAAAAATATCAGTCTGACATGGGAGAATTTAATCTGACGGACGAAAGTGAAAAAGCAAAAAAAACAGGTGAATTTTTGGGAAATGTGGAAAATCATTTGATACAATTAAGCGGCGAGGATTCGTGGACAGCACACTATGTCATAAAAAAAGGTCTGGAAATTCCGTATAAATCTCCTCAAAATCTGCAATGGTTGATTCAGGGGCTGCAGGAGGCAGAAAAGTTGGGAATTAGAATTGTATTGGAGGGAGGTTATGGTAATGTGACGATTTCTTATGGAAATCCGGTAACATACCTTGATACATTGCTTTGGCAGAAGAGATTTCTCAGTTATGTGAAAGAGATTAACTATTTTGGTGAAAAATATCATTGGGGAAAAAAGCAGAGATTAAAAGTTATGTTGGACATGGCAAAAAGCTACTATTTCCCCCAGAAAGAGAATTCTGTACTCGGAAAAGCATACATAAAAAAAGAAAAAGTGCAAGAATTTATGACAGAAAGCAGGATTTTCCAAATTGCTGAAAAACGGGCAAAAAGAAGAATGGACGTAGCCACAAACAGAGAAGTTATGCTGGACCGCATTCAATGCAGTCATAAAGGAGAGATTAAAACAAAAGAATCTTTAATGACTGGAGTTTTGTTCCGAGATCCATGTATGGATAAAAGAGTAATTGAATTTTGTATCAGTCTTCCGCCAGAGCAGTACTGTTATCATGGAGTAACCAGAAGACTGGTGAGAGAATATTTTCAGGAAATTGTACCGGAACATATTACGAAAGATGAAAGATATGGATGTCAAAGTGCAGATATGTTGTGGAAACTGCAACAGAACTGGAATGTGGTTTACAAAGAGATGAATGAAATTTTTGAAAGAAATGAAGAAAGTACCATTGTAGATGTTAAGACAGCAGAGGCGGATTTGAAAAAACTGGGCGAAAATATTATGGCACAGGAAAGTTTTGATTTTATAAGACTTTTTTATACAGCTATGCTGCTTGAAACAATCAACGAAAATGAGATGTAACAAAATACTTACAATTTTGTTAGAAAACTTGCACAATTATAAAAAAATGAGTATGATAATAGTGTCAAATAGATAATGAATATAAAATAATTGAAAGGTGGATTTAAACATGAAAAAAGAATGGTTAAATGCAGAAATGGAAGCTTTAGAAATTAAAGAAACAGCAGGTGGAAAAGTTTTAACTGGTAAACCAGATGGCGAATGGGTTTATGATGATAACACAGAAAAATGGTGGCAGCCAGGTGGAGTTGGCCCTATTGGATCACCAGTTTAATAATAGGTTATAGTCAATTGCGTTAATGGAAGGCTTACTTTTTATAGTGAAAACTGTAAAAGGTAAGCTTTTTTAATATAATAGAAAAGAATATGTAAAAAATGAAAAAAAAGATTAACTTCTAAAAAAATATATGATATACTAACAATTAGTACACTAGTGCGGTATATATTGGGAGGTAAGAATGCATTATTACAAAATATATGGGTTATATATAAAAACAGATTATTTGTTAGAAGAGGTTATAGAAATTCCAAAAATACCAGAGAATAATGTAGACGTGGAGATTTTGCAGGGAAAACTGGATGAGAGAATAACCACAGAAAGTGAATTAGATGAACAGTGTCCGGGAGGATGTGTTTATCGCTTCGAAGCAACTTGGGGCTGGGTTCGTGCCAAAGGTCAGGGGTGCTGTTTGATGGAAAAGGGTAAAAAAGTTACCTACCAATTAAAGAATAATTATAATCCGCTGATAATGAACCAGATATTTCTATGCACAGTTCTTCCAAGCATTTTAATGCAGAGGGGAGAATTAGCGATGCATGGAAGTAGTATCTTATGGGGCAATAAAGCAATTATTGTTAGCGGAATCAGTGGTGCTGGAAAGTCTACCTTGACAAAAGAATTGATGAAAAATGGTGGTATTTTTATGGCGGATGATACAGTGGCATTACATTTGAAAAATCAAAAAGTATATGCACAGGGCAGTTATCCGCAGCAGAAGATATGTTTGGATGCTATAGAAGATGTAAAAAAATCGGATGCAGAATTAATATTGCTTCCACCCAGTGGCGAAAAAGAAAAATATGCGGTACGTTTGAAACAGGGCTTTTGCATGGAAGAAAAAGAGTTGCAGGCAATATTTATTGTTCGGGCAGAAGATGTAGAACAAGTAACGGTAAAAGAAATTCAGGGAAGTGAAAAGCTAAAGTATTTGATAAATAGTTTATATGAATACCGTTCGTATAAGAGGATTGGAATGTCAGAGGAAGTGTTTAAAAAATGTATTCAAATCGCAAATACAGTGAAACTTTATACTATTTTTAGACCTAAATTGGGAATGACAGTGGCTGAGCAGGTAGAGGAAATTAAAAAAATATTATAAGAGAACTAAAATAGGAGTAAGCATGAGAAGAATAATAAGAAAAATAAAAAGCTACAATATTCAGTCAGAGTACATCAAGTGGCTTGCAAAATATTCGCTTCCGTACATGCCTCAGATTCTGTTAGTTTTTGCCGTGAATGTAATTTGTTCGCTAATATCTGCAGAACTGGCAATTATTTCCAAGAATATTATTGATTCAGCAACTGAGGGTAATCTAGTAATCAAAGCCATTGGAATTTATATGTTGCTTATTCTTGTCAATATACTGTTCTCGGCAGCAGCATCATTTGTTTCTGTGGTACTGGATGAAAAGTTTTCGTTTGGAATTAGAAAAAATTTATATCAGAAGATAATCGAATCTACATGGTCGGAGATTAAGCAATATCATTCGGGAGATATGATGACAAGACTGACAAGTGATGCAGGCAGCATTTCCAATGGAATTATTTATACGATTCCCAGTATATTTCGGTTAATCATAGAGTTGCTGATTATGTTTTTTGTACTTTACTATTATGAACCAGCATTAGCAATCCTTTCTTTATTAATTGCACCAGTTGCATCATTGACCTGTTATATTTTAGGGAGAAAATTGAAAAAACTGCAGGTGAAGGTTTTAGAGTCAGAAGCAGCATATCGCTCTTTTTTGCAGGAAAGTATCAGTAACTTATTGGTTGTAAAAGCATTTTGCAATGAACAATATTCCATTAAAAGATTGGTTCAGCTGAGGGAGGAACGTTTCTACTGGGTGAGAAAAAAAGCTAATATGGGGATTGTCAGTTCTAATATCATGGCAATATCTTTTCAGATTGGCTATATAGCAGCTCTTTCGCTTGGGGCATATAAAGTGGCAAACGGAAGCATTAGCTACGGTACCATGGCATTGTTTTTAACCTTAGTGGGAAGAATTCAGTCTCCTATTACGCAATTAGCAGAGTACATACCTAAAGTAGTTTCTATTTTTGCCTCTACCGAACGAGTATTAGAACTGCAAGATGTTGCAAGAGAAGACTATGAGAGTAAGGAAATAAAAGAAGAAAATATCGGGGTAGAAGTGAAAAATCTTACCTTTGGATATACAGAAAAGGAAAACATTTTGGAAAATATTTCCCTTGACATTAAGGCGGGCGAATTCGTTGCGATTATTGGAGAGTCCGGAATCGGGAAAACCACATTGATTCGTTTGATGATGGCGTTCTTAGAGGGAAACGAGGGGAACATTGAATTTTATAACAATGAAGGGGAACATGTAACGACAAATGCGGGAGCAAGAAAATTTATGTCCTATGTACCTCAAGGAAATACATTGTTTAGCGGAACAATTAGGGACAATGTATTGATGGGAAATGAAAATGCAACAGAAGAAGAAGTTGAACAGGCATTGAAGATTTCAGCTGCATACGAATTTGTGCAGGAACTGCCGGAAGGTATAAATACTGTGGTTGGTGAAAGAGGCTACGGGATTTCAGAAGGTCAGGCACAGAGGATTGCCATTGCAAGAGCCGTTGTGAAAAAAGCACCATTTTTGATATTAGACGAGGCGACTTCTTCATTGGATGAAAAAACAGAATTACAGGTGTTAGAAGGAATTCGCAATTTAACACCGAAACCTACGTGCCTTTTAATTACACATAGGAGATCTGTTCTGGATTATTGCGACAGAGAAATCAAGATTGAAAATAAGAGGATTATATAATATTACTATTCTATGACATCCATTGGAATTAGGAAGGGAAAAGAATATGGGAAAATTTAACAAAAGTGCCAATACAAATTTGCTTTATATGACCTGCGATATTGTGTTTGCTACAATAGCATTTTGGCTGGCTGCATTCGTTTCGAGAATAGGGATTGATGTTATGAAAAAAGGATATTTCTTTGTTTTTATATCCTTTTTAGCGATTTACATTTTATCTGGTAAGAATGAACGAATATACAATACGACTACCTTTTTTTATGCAGATCGATTTTTTAAAAGAGTTACAAAGTCCTTTTTGATTGCAACCGCAGTTGTGTCCACACTTCTTTTGTGGGGAAACAAGGGACAATTTAATACAAAATTTTATTTGATATTTTTACTCTTTTGTTATACAGCACTTTTGTTCAGTGCTTTTTTTGACCATTATGTACTAAAGAAAAAGGATATGATAAAGCGTAGAACGATACTGATTGGTCATAGAGAACGGTATGAAAAATTTGTCCGTTTTCTTGAAAAGAGTAATGCAGAAGTATTTATCATAGGGTATGTTTCTTTAGATGAAAAAGAAACAGAAGGATATTTGGGAAATATAAAGAAATTAGAAGAGATTATTCATGAATATGCGGTGGATCAAATATATATTATGGAACGACAGTATGGTGATTTGATTGATGTCCAACCATATATTAATATGTGTGTGGAAATGGGAGTTACTGCAAGGATTATAATGAATGCATACAGTGGCGGGGCAGCCCAAAGTTATGTCAGCAGTGTTGGAACCTATCCGGTTATTACATATCATACGGTGTCTTTGAATGCAGGAGCAAGAGCTTTTAAACGTGTTGTTGACATTGTCGGTTCACTGGTAGGGATTATTGTGTTTTCACCACTTATGCTTGCTACAGTGCTTGCAATTAAAATTGATTCCAAGGGACCAGTTATTTTTAAACAGAAACGTGTTGGGATGAACGGAAGATATTTTAATATGTATAAATTTCGAAGTATGTGCAATGACGCGGAAGAAAAGAAACAGGAACTGATGGAACAGAATGAAATGGACAGCAGTTTTATGTTTAAAATGAAGGACGATCCAAGAATAACAAAAGTAGGTAAGTTTATTCGGAAGACAAGTATTGATGAACTGCCACAGTTTTTTAATGTGTTGTTTGGAGATATGTCATTGGTGGGGACCAGACCACCTACCATTGATGAAGTAGAACAGTATGAAAGAAGACATTGGAGAAGAATCAGTATTAAACCGGGAATTACTGGGATGTGGCAGGTCAGTGGCAGAAGCACCATTACGGATTTTGATGAGATTGTGGAATTAGACACAAAATATATTGATTGTTGGGATGTTTTTATTGATTTTAAAATTATATTTCAGACTATTTGGCAGGTCTTTACAGGAAAGGGTGCGTTTTAGTTAAAAAAATTAAACGATTATTTGATTAAAGAAAATACATAACAGACTAATTAAAATGGTAAAATATGACGAAAAAGTCAGAGAAGAGTATATAACAAAAAGAAGCGAGGGATCTTGTATGGAAAAGAAAGTGAAGATTTTGAAAAGACCGGAGGTTTCAGACCTTGCGGGAGAAAAAGTAATGATAGACTTTGAAACAGGAAAGTACTTTATGTTAAAGGGTTCTGCAAATGAAATATGGGAAATGTTGAAGGATGAAATTACGGCAAAAGAGATTGTTGAAGGGTTGATGGAAATTTATGAAGTTCAGGAAAGTGTCTGCCAAAAATCAGTGCAGGACTTTTTAAGTACATTGGAAGAAAACGGATTTATTAGTCTAACATAAGCGGAAGTGCAGTGGAAACTGCACTTCTTTTTGCTTTCGTGGTGCCGCAGATAATGGAACAAGAGTTTAGTACTGTTTCAACGGTAAAGTAAAGTGGAAGATGCTTCCTTTAGAAACTACGCTTTCGCACCAGACAGTTCCACCGAAATTGTTTACAATTGCTTTCACAATGGAAAGTCCAAGACCTGTTCCAGTGGTGGAAGACGGAGTTCTGGCATTTTCTACCATATAAGAAGTGTCAAAAATTTTATCTAGATGCCGGGCTTCAATTCCAATGCCGGTGTCCTTCACCAAAATATGAGCAAAATCCTTGTCTTTATAGGCAGAAAGCGTAATAGAAGCCCCTTCATTGGAGTACTTCAAGGCGTTGGTGAAAAGATTATCCAATACGCGCAATAACATTTTCGAATCTACGGATACCATACACTGGAAGTCTTCCGGAACGTCTAAGTGTAAAGTGCGTTGCTCATATTTCGAGTCTTCTAGCTGTGTAAAATAGAAATCTTCCAAAAGAAAAGTGAGATTTAGCGTTTCGTAATGAAACATGTTCTCATTTACATTAATAGAAGACAGTAGAAATACATCATTGATTAAATTTTCTAAATAAATGCTTCGACGTTCCATTAAATGCAAGGAAGCATCCAACTCTTCCTTTTCTACGGTGTCTAAAGAAAGAAGATATTCAATAGAATTGCGGATGGCAGTAATGGGTGAACGAAGATCATGGGAAATGTTTGCAAATAGCAAATCCTTTTCCTGCTGTGTTTTTTCTAACAGTGCATTGGCTCGTTCTAATTTTTGTGTAGCATTGTATAAAGCAAGTGACAAGTCTTCAGTATTTAATTCGGGTTTTAAGAAAGAAGTTTTTTTCTCCATAAGTTCCTCCTATTGTTTTGGAATAAATTTGTAACCTTGTGACCAGACGGTTTCAATTACATTTTCTAATCCACTATAAGAACATATCTTTTTGCGAAGTCTGCTGGCAATTACCATAATAGTGCGTCGGTCAGAATCTGAATATGTTCCCCATAGGTTTTCTCCGATAGAAGCAAAAGTCAGCGTTTCTCTTGGATGGTTGACTAAGAGATAAAGAAATTCATATTCCCGGTTGGATAGAATAATTTCTTCTGTATCATTATAAAATACTTTGTGTGAAGTAACGTCAATGGAAAGTGGCGGAAATTCCAAGCGATTTTTAGAGGCAGGAACATGGTTCTTTCGCAACTGTACCATGATACGCGCATCTAGTTCACGGAGACTGTATGGTTTTACCATATAATCATCGGCACCTAGAAGAAGTCCATTTATTTTGTCGTTTTCTTCGGTGCGTCCTGTTAGAAAAATCACCGGAGCCTTTGTGATTTCGCGAATTTTTGGAAAAGCCTGAAATCCATCTAATTGCGGAAGCATAACATCTAATACGATGCAGTCCGGTTGTACTGTTGGAAGAGCTTTTATTGCCTGTAGGGCAGAAACATAAGCAGACACTTCATAACCCTTTTTCTGAAAAAATTTGTAATTAATGGCAAGAACTTCTTTGTCGTCATCAATCAACATCAATTTTGCCATAGATATCCCCCCTTAAAAAATAAACATAGTGCTATTTTAACATAAATGTGGTAAAATGAACAGAAGTTTTGAAGGTAGGAGAAAAAAATGAAATATAATTATAAAATTACCCTTAGCTATGATGGAGGGCGGTATGAGGGCTGGCAAAGACAGCAGGGAAGACTTACCATTCAGGAAACAGTAGAAGAGTGTATAGGAAGTATGTGTGCTGAAAAAATCAAAGTGATTGCATCCGGCAGAACAGATGCAGGTGTACATGCGTTGGAACAGACTGCAAATTTTCATACCAAGAAAAAGGTGGATGTGGCAGAACTTGTGCGGAAATCAAATGAAAAACTGCCGGAGGATATAAAAGTATTGTCGGCAGAAGCAGTAGGCGAGAATTTTCACAGTCGTTATGATGCTATGGAAAAGACATATTGTTACACAATTGATCTGAGGGAACGTCCAAATGTGTTTACCAGAAGATATGCTTATTCAGTGACGGAAACGCTGGATGTACAGAAAATGAAAAATGCGGCAGAACAGTTAGCAGGAACTCATGATTTTCGAAGTTTTACCTCAGATAAAAGAAAAGAGAAAGACACAACAAGGAATTTGAAAAAAATTGAAATAGAAGAAGAAAATAGTTACTTAAAAATGTATTTTACCGGTGAAGGCTTTTTGTATCATATGGTGCGTATTCTTGCCGGAACCTTGATTGAGATAGGAATGGGGAAAAAGAAAGTAGAGGAGATACCAGAGATTTTTCAAGCAAAAAACCGCTTTCACGCCGGTTTCATGGCACCGGCACACGGGTTGATGCTGATGGGAGTAAGATATCATTGCTAATATTCCAATTTGTCGGTTACTTCTAAGAATAAAAAATTAATTCTAGACAAACATATAAGGTATATGATATACTATCCAAGTATCAAAAAAGCCCTATATTCAGAGCATGGAATCTCCGACCGGCATCTTAATATATGGCGTTCAAATTTAAGGAGGAAATTGGAATGATTTCAAAGGAAAAGAAACAGGCAATTATTGCTGAATATGCAAGAACAGAAGGCGACACAGGTTCACCAGAAGTACAGATTGCTGTATTAACAGCAAGAATTCAGGAGTTAACAGAGCATTTAAAAGTGCATCAGAAAGATCATCATTCAAGACGCGGTCTTTTAAAAATGGTAGGTCAGAGACGTGGTTTACTTGCTTACTTAAAGAAAACAGATATTGAAAGATATCGTACATTAATTGAACGTTTAGGAATTCGTAAGTAATTATAATATTACTCTTGGGAAATTCCGGTATGTGAAAGGGACGGAGATTTTCCGTCCTCTTTTACTATTATGGTAAAAAGGTAGAAGACAACCTCCGAGACCACTGAAGATGGTATGGGTGCCGTGGCATCTTCAGTAGTTTCGGTATCTTCTGCCTTAGTATAAAAAGAAAAGGAGATACAGAACATGTACAAAAGTTTTACAATGGAACTTGCCGGCAGAACATTGACAGTTGATGTAGGCAGAGTGGCAAAACAGGCAAATGGTGCGGCATTTATGCATTACGGTGAAACCGTTGTGCTATCTACCGCAACTGCATCAGAAAAACCAAGGGAGGGTATTGATTTCTTCCCTCTTAGTGTAGAATATGAAGAAAAGATGTATGCAGTTGGAAAGATTCCGGGTGGTTTTAACAAAAGAGAGGGAAAAGCATCTGAAAATGCGGTGCTTACATCCCGTGTTATTGACCGTCCTATGCGTCCGCTGTTTCCAAAGGATTACAGAAATGATGTAACTTTAAATAACTTGGTTATGTCCGTGGATCCGGAATGCAGTCCGGAATTAACAGCTATGCTTGGTTCCGCTATTGCAACAGCAATTTCCGATATTCCTTTTGACGGACCATGTGCGACAACACAGGTAGGCATGATTGACGGTGAATTCATTATCAATCCAAGTCAGGCACAGATGAAGGTGTCAGATTTGAAATTGACTGTAGCATCTACCAAGGAAAAAGTAATTATGATTGAAGCCGGTGCTAATGAAATACCGGAAGATACCATGATTGAAGCAATTTATAAAGCACATGAAGTAAATCAGCAGGTTATTGCATTTATCGAAAAGATTGTTGCGGAATGTGGAAAGGCAAAACATGAATATACCAGCTGTGCCATTCCGGAAGAATTGTTTGCAGCAATTAGGGAAGTAGTATCACCGGAAGATATGGAAAAAGCTGTATTTACCGATGAAAAGCAGGTACGTGAAGAAAATATTCGTAAATTAAAAGATGAATTAGAAGAAAAATTCGCGGATAATGAAGAATGGTTGGGATTGATTGATGAGGCTGTATATCAGTATCAGAAAAAGACAGTTCGTAAGATGATTTTGAAAGATCATAAGCGTCCGGATGGTCGTGAACTGACACAGATTCGCCCGCTGGCAGCAGAAGTAGATATTATTCCACGTGTTCATGGCTCCGCCATGTTTACTCGCGGACAGACACAGATTTGTAATGTTACTACCTTAGCACCATTGTCAGAAGCTCAGAAATTAGACGGTTTAGATGAATTAGAAAATGGAAAAAGATATATGCATCATTATAATTTCCCGTCCTATTCTGTAGGCGAGACAAAGCCATCAAGAGGACCGGGACGTCGTGAGATTGGACACGGTGCTTTGGCAGAGAGAGCATTGATTCCGGTACTTCCGTCAGAAGAAGAGTTTCCATACGCAATTCGAAGTGTATCTGAAACTTTTGAATCTAACGGTTCTACTTCCATGGCATCCACATGTTCTTCCTGTATGTCATTGATGGCAGCAGGTGTACCAATTAAGAAGATGGTGGCAGGTATTTCCTGTGGTCTTGTGACAGGTGACACAGATGACGATTATGTATTATTAACAGATATTCAGGGATTGGAAGATTTCTTTGGTGATATGGACTTTAAAGTAACAGGTACAGATGCAGGTATTACCGCAATTCAGATGGATATTAAAATTCACGGTCTGACACGTCCGATTGTGGAAGGCGCTATTCACAGATGCCGTGAAGCACGTATGTTCATTATGGAAACTTGTATGAAACCTGCGATTTCAGAACCGAGAAAAGAAGTCGGCCAGTATGCACCGAAGATTATACAAATTCAGATTGATCCATCTAAGATAGGTGATGTGGTTGGACAGAGAGGAAAGACAATCAATGAAATTATTGACCGCACCGGAGTTAAAATTGATATTACAGATGATGGATTTGTATCTGTATGCGGCGTAGAGCAGGATAAAATGAAAGAAGCAGTAGAAATGATTCGTGTGATTACTACTGACTTTGAAGAAGGATTAGTGCTTACCGGTAAGGTAGTAAATATTAAAGAATTTGGAGCATTTTTGGAATTTGCACCAGGCAAAGAAGGTATGGTTCATATTTCAAAAATTTCAAAAGATAGAATTAACCGTGTAGAAGATGTACTTTCACTGGGTGATGTAGTAAAAGTTGTATGTCTTGGAAAAGATAAAATGGGAAGAATCAGCTTCAGCATGAAAGATGTAGAAGCTTAAGGTAAAGAGAGCATTGTACCGTACGGTATGGTGCTCTATCTTAATCAAGGTGAAGAAAGAGAAGGGAGCAGCAATATGAAAAAATTGGAAGAATATGTAAGAAGTATACCGGATTTTCCGGAAGAAGGAATTATTTTCCGCGATGTAACCAGTGTCTTGCAGGATGCAGATGGACTGCAGCTTTCTATCGATTCTATGCAGAAATTGATTGGAGATTTGGACTTTGATGTGGTAGTAGGTCCGGAATCCAGAGGATTTATATTTGGTGTTCCAATTGCATATAATATGAAAAAAGCTTTCATTCCAGTAAGAAAAAAAGGAAAGCTGCCATGTGAAACTATTGAGCAGGAGTATGATTTAGAATATGGAAGCGCTGTGATTGAAATGCACAAAGATGCTATTAAGCCGGGACAGAAGGTTGTGATTGTTGACGATTTGATTGCTACCGGAGGAACTATAGAGGCAATTATTAAATTAGTGGAATCTTTAGGCGGAGAAGTGGTGAAAATCGTTTTTCTTATGGAACTTGCAGGGCTGGAAGGAAGAAAGAAACTTTCTGGATATGATGTGGCATCTGCCATTGTTTATGAGGGAAAGTAGCAGAGGATGAGTTTGCAGCCTATTGCAATTTACAAATAAAACTTTTATAATGATAAAATAACTTACATAAAAAGTGGTGATAAAAATGCCTGAAATGCAAAATGGAGATGGTACCATATGCGTATCATCAGGGGAAAAAGAAAAGTTAATAAATGACGGAAATATAAAAGCCATGCAGGACTTTACCAGTCCGGATATCTTATATGATGAACTGATTGCCAGTGTGCATAGATACCATCCATCTGCAGATATTTCCATGATTGAAAAAGCATATAAGATTGCGTATGAAGCACATGAAGGCCAGGCAAGAAAATCGGGTGAACCATATATCATTCATCCTCTGTGTGTGGCTATTATTCTTGCGGATTTGGAATTGGATAAAGAAACCATTGTGGCAGGTCTTTTGCATGATGTGGTGGAAGATACTGTTATGACGGAAGAAGAAATTGCACAGGAATTTGGGGATGAGGTGGCACTGTTAGTAGATGGTGTTACAAAATTAGGTCAGTTAAATTATTCCATGGACAAAGTGGAAGTACAGGCAGAAAATCTGCGAAAAATGTTTCTTGCTATGGCAAAGGATATTCGTGTTATCTTGATTAAACTTGCTGACCGCCTGCATAATATGCGTACTTTGAAATATATGCGCCCGGAAAAGCAGAAAGAAAAAGCAAGAGAAACTATGGATATTTATGCTCCGATTGCACAAAGACTTGGTATTTCTAAAATAAAGATAGAATTAGATGATTTGTCATTAAAATATCTGGAGCCGGAAGTCTACAAGGAGCTTGCTCAAAAAATAAATTTGAGGAAATGTGCAAGAGAAGAATTTGTCAATGATATTGTGGAGGACGTGAAGAACCACATCGGATCAGCAGGAATTGAAGCACAGATTGATGGACGGGCAAAGCATTTCTTTAGTATTTACAAGAAAATGGTGAATCAGGATAAGACCCTGGAACAGATTTATGATTTGTTTGCAGTGCGTATTATCGTGGAGACTGTAAAAGACTGCTATGCAGCGCTTGGTGTTATTCATGAAATGTACAAACCGATTCCGGGAAGGTTTAAAGACTATATAGCTATGCCGAAGCCTAATATGTACCAGTCCCTTCACACAACGTTAATTGGACCAAGTGGACAGCCTTTTGAAGTGCAGATTAGAACTTATGAAATGCATAGAACGGCAGAATATGGTATTGCTGCTCATTGGAAATACAAGGAAGCTTCTGATGGCAAAAAAGTAGAAGCACAGGAAGAAGAAAAATTAAGCTGGCTGCGACAGATTCTGGAATGGCAGAAAGATATGTCAGATAATAAAGAATTCTTAAAACTGTTAAAAAGTGATCTGGATTTATTTTCAGAAAATGTCTACTGTTTTACGCCATCCGGAGATGTGAAGAATCTTCCAAATGGTTCTACACCAATTGATTTTGCATATAGCATTCACAGTGCGGTGGGAAATAAGATGGTGGGAGCCAGAGTTAACGGAAAACTGGTGCCTATTGATTATATTATTCAAAACGGTGACAGAATAGAAGTGTTAACTTCACAAAATTCAAAAGGCCCAAGCCGCGACTGGCTGAAAGTGGTTAAGAGTACTCAGGCTAAGAGCAAAATTAACCAGTGGTTTAAAAATGAATTGAAAGAAGACAATATTATAAAAGGAAAGGAACTTCTTCAGCAGTACTGTAAAACAAAAGCTATTGTAATTAGTGACATTTTAAAGCCCGAATATATGAATGCAGTGATGCGTAAATACGGATTTAAGGATTGGGAATCTGTATTAGCAGCAGTTGGTCATGGCGGATTGAAAGAAGGTCAGGTAGTCAATAAACTTTGTGAAGTTTATGACAAAGAGCATAAAGAAGAAGTTACAGATTCTCAGGTATTAGAAGGTGTAACAGAAAATAAAGAAAAGTTGTCTTCTGTAAAAGGTAAGAGCGGTATCGTGGTTAAAGGGATTCATGATGTGGCAGTACGTTTTTCAAAATGTTGCAGTCCGTTGCCAGGTGATGAGATTGTAGGTTTTGTAACGAGAGGACGTGGTGTATCCATTCACAGAACAGACTGCATCAATATCATCAATCTTCATGATTTTGACAGAGAGCGGTTGATTGACGCAGAATGGCAGTCAACAGAGTCTAAAAACGAAAAGTATATGGCAGAAATTAAAATCTATAGTCAGAATCGTACCGGGCTATTGGTGGATGTTTCTAAGATATTCACAGAGCGGAAGATTGATGTGGCATCTATGAACGTGCGTACCAGCAAGCAGGGAACCGCAACACTTGCAATGTCCTTTGAAGTTGCCAGCAAAGAGGAATTAAATAGTCTTATAGAAAAGGTTCGTCAGGTAGAAAGTGTCATTGATATAGTGAGAACTACAGGCTAAAGCAATAGAAAGCAGTAATTTAAGAAAGGTTTAGGTATGAGCGAAATAAAAATAGGAAGAATGGTAGTAGGTGCAGTGCAGACAAACTGCTATTTTTTACAGAATGTGGAAACCAACCAAGTGGTGGTTATAGATCCGGGCGATAAGGGAAAAAGAATATATGAGGAACTTACCGCGCGTGGCTATAAAATTCAGGCCGTGTTGCTGACACATGGTCATTTTGATCACGTTATGGGAGCAGACGATATCAGAAAGGCAGCAGGTGTTTTGGTATATCTAGGGGAACATGATGAAAAATTAATTAGTGATGCGCAGTTGAATGTTTCCGCTATGTTTGGTAGTTCTTATAGCACCAAAGCAGATGTACTTGTAAAAGATGGTGAAATTCTAGAACTTGCAGGAATGAAGATTAAAGTGCTACACACTCCGGGACATACTTATGGTGGTGTGTCCTATTATTTAGAAGAAGAGGGAATCCTTATTTGCGGAGATACCTTGTTCTTAGAATCTGTGGGAAGAACGGATTTTCCTACTTCTAGTGCGCAGGAATTAAAAACATCTATTCATGAAAAATTGTTTACCTTGCCAAATGAAGTATATGTTTATCCGGGGCATGGACCGACTACAACAATAGAACACGAAAAAGAAAATAATCCTTTTGTATAAATAAGGAGTATATAAAGTGATACAGATACAATTAAGCGAAGATAATTTTCAGTATGATGTGTATACACTGGTAAAAGCCTTTTTTCCAGAAGAAGACGTGAAGGTTATGGTGGGGTTGTCGGATTGTCTTCCTGAAGAGGGAAAAACTTTGCAAGTATGCTATCAGCAGGAGAAAGTAACTGTTACAATAAAGGAAAAGGGAATTGTTATTTCGGAAGAATCAGTGACGTTTGAAAGTGCTGAGCGCAAGCAGAAAAAGAACCGCCTAAAAAAACTTTTATATGGACAATTGTCAAAAGTAGCAGGAAGACAGCTTCCCTGGGGGAATCTGACAGGAATACGTCCCATAAAAATAGTAATGTCTATGTTAGAACAGGGAAAAAGTAGTGAAGAAGTAGAAAAGTCAGTCAGAGAAACTTACTGTATCAGCGAAGAAAAGGCGAAGTTAAGTCTTGAAATCGCAGAGCGGGAGTTGGAAGTGTTAAATACATTTCCGTATAAGGAAGGTTACAGCTTATATGTTGGAATACCCTTTTGCCCCACCACCTGCCTGTACTGTTCGTTTACTTCTTATCCTATAGGAATATGGCGAGGGCGAACAGGTGAGTATTTGACAGCATTATACAAAGAGTTAGAATATATTGCTGGAAGAATGAAACACAAACGATTGGATTCTGTATATATTGGTGGCGGAACTCCCACTACACTAAGTGCAGGGGAACTGAACTCTTTGTTGTCCTTTATTCGGGAAAAATTCGATTGCAGCAATGTAAAAGAGTTTTGCGTGGAAGCAGGAAGACCGGATAGTATTACAATAGAAAAGCTTTCCGTATTGAAAGAGAGCGGTGTAAAACGAATTTCCATTAATCCTCAGACTATGAATGATAAGACTTTGCAGGTTATTGGAAGACAACATTCTGTGGAGGATATCCGGTGTGCTTATGATATGGCAGCGTCGGTGGGATTTCCAACCATTAATATGGATATTATACTTGGACTTCCGGGAGAAAATCTGCAGGATTTAGAACATACCTTGAAAGAAATTGAAAAATTAGCTCCCCAGAATCTAACAGTACATTCCTTAGCGTTAAAGCGGGCGGCAAGATTAAATATACAAAAACAGTCTTATGTACAGGAGATTAATGCGGCACCGGCGAAAATGATGAAAATGGCGGCGGATTATGCAGAAACTATGGGGATGGTACCTTATTATCTTTACCGACAGAAAAATATGGGTGGAAATTTAGAAAATGTAGGATATGCAGCAAGAGGACATATTGGTTTGTACAATATTCTTATTATGGAGGAGAAACAGACGATTATGGCAGCAGGCGCAGGAGCTATGACAAAAAATGTTTTAAGTTCAGGCGATATTGTACGTGTGGAAAATGTAAAAGATGTTGCAAATTATATTGAGCGTGTGGATGAAATGATTGCACGTAAGGAGGAAGTTTTCAAAAGCCATGAAAGAAAAATGTGAAGAAAAGGATTCAGAAAATGAAGTTATATTAAGAGATTTAAAGGAAGGCATAGAGCATGCAGTGAATGTCAGTAATCTTGCATACTTTTTAGGAAAGGAATTAGGTGAGTCAGAAGAAGTGTGTCAGGAACTTGCTAATGCAGGAATGGTACATGATATTGGAAAACTCAGATTGGCCTCCTATTTGTACGGGCGTGCCAGGGATTCTCTGACGATTGAATCTACAAAATATATGCGTCTTCATTCGGGGATTGGTTTTGAAATACTAAAGGATTTTGATTATTCTGAGTTTGTTTTGGAAACAGTAAAATACCATCATGAGAATTATGACGGTTCAGGGTACCCTGAAAATTTAAAGGGTAAGGAAATTCCATATGGCGCCAGAATTGTCAGAGTGTGTGATGTGTTTGCGGCATTGACTTCAGAACGTCCGTACCGAAAAGCATTTGATCGGGATACGGCAATGGAGTTGATGGCAGAAGAATTTAAAGATTTTGATATGAAAATATTTCTTGCATTTCAGAAAATGATATGCAGTGGAAAAGTAGATAGTATATTGGAAGAGAGACAGCTTTGTCTTGAAAACCGATAAATAAATTGGAGGATAAAGAAATGGCAGAAGCAATGAAAGGACTGAAAAGGACACATCGTTGTGCAGAAGTAACAAAAAAAGAAATTGGAAGTGAAGTCACCCTGATGGGATGGGTGCAAAAAAGCCGTAATAAAGGTGGAATCATCTTTGTGGATTTGCGTGACCGTTCCGGTATTATGCAGATTATTTTTGAAGAAAGCGACATAAAGGCCGAGGGATTTGCAAAGGCAGAAAAGTTAAGAAGTGAGTTTGTAATCGCAGTAGTTGGACGAGTAGAAGCACGTTCCGGTGCAGTAAATGAAAATCTTGCAACTGGAGAAATCGAAATCAGAGCTACAGAACTTAGAATTTTATCAGAAGCACAGACACCACCGTTTCCAATTGAAGAAGACAGTAAAACAAAGGAAGATATTCGCTTAAAATATCGTTTTCTTGATTTAAGAAGACCAGATATTCAAAGAAACTTAATGTTAAGAAGCAAAGTGGCAACTTCTGTTCGAAATTTCCTTTCAGAAGAAGGATTTTTGGAAGTGGAAACACCAATGTTAATTAAGAGTACGCCAGAAGGGGCAAGAGATTATCTTGTGCCAAGCCGTGTGCACCCGGGAAAATTTTATGCGTTGCCACAGTCACCACAGTTGTTTAAACAGCTTTTAATGTGTTCCGGGTACGACAGATATTTCCAGATTGCAAAATGTTTCCGTGACGAGGATTTAAGAGCAGACAGACAGCCAGAATTTACACAGATTGATATGGAATTATCTTTTGTAGATATTGATGATGTCATTGAGGTAAATGAAAGATTATTAAAGAAGATTTTTAAAGAGGCTATTGGTGTTGATGTGCAGCTTCCGATTCAGCGGATGACGTGGCAGGAAGCAATGGATCGTTTTGGCTCAGACAAACCGGATACCAGATTTGGAATGGAATTAAAGGATATTTCGGATTTAGTGGCTGGATGTGGTTTTGGCGTATTTACGGGAGCACTGGAAAATGGTGGTTCTGTTCGCGGTATTAATGCAAATGGGCAAGGTGCAATGCCTAGAAAGAAAATTGATGCTTTAGTAAATTTTGCAAAAGATTTTGGTGCAAAAGGACTTGCTTATCTTGCAATTAATGAAGATGGAACCTACAAATCTTCTTTTGCAAAATTCATGACAGAAGAAGAACTTTCAGCGATTGTAGAACGTATGGAAGGAAAACCAGGCGATTTATTGTTCTTTGCAGCAGATAAAAATAAAGTGGTATGGGATGTTCTTGGTAATCTTCGCTTGGAAATTGCAAGAAATCTGGACTTGTTAGATAAAGACAAATTTAATTTCTTATGGGTAACAGAATTCCCGTTGTTAGAGTGGTCAGAAGAACAAAACAGATATGTTGCAATGCATCATCCATTTACAATGCCAATGGAGGAAGATTTAGATAAATTAGATTCTGCACCGGGCGAAGTTCGTGCGAAGGCATATGACATTGTATTGAATGGTACCGAAATCGGTGGAGGAAGTGTACGAATTTTCCAGAGTGATGTGCAGTCAAAGATGTTTGAAATTCTTGGATTTACACAGGATGAAGCAGAAGAGCGTTTTGGTTTCCTGTTAAATGCATTTAAATACGGTGTTCCTCCACACGCAGGACTTGCATATGGATTTGACCGTTTGATTATGCTTATGGCCAAGGTGGACAGCATCCGTGAAGTAATCGCATTCCCGAAAGTAAAAGATGCCTCTTGTCTTATGACAAATGCACCGGATGTGGTGGATGAAAAACAGTTAGAAGAATTAGAAATTGCAATTGCAGAAAAGAAAAGTGAAGAATAAAGAAAAATAAGAAACAGAGAATCCTTGTTTTGCGCATCGACTGCGTGAAACAAGGATTTTTTAATGAAATTGCAAAAAATAAAGAAAAAAATTAGTGAAAAAAACAAAAAAATATGCTTTTTGTTGCTAAAATCATGTGCAAATGTTATAATAAACAAAACGATGTATTAAGTTGGGAGTGGAAAAAGGGAAGAAAACTATATAATACGGCGAAAGTGGGTGACTTTACATGAAAGGTAAGATTTCTAGTCAAAAACTGGTAAAGAAAGTGGGGAACTTGACTAGTAAGGGGAAGAAAAAGGAACTGAAGGTAAAGCCAAAGACAAGAAGAATAAAACCGTCTAATGGGGAGAAAAAGAAAATCGATCAGCTGATAGAAAAGAATCCGTTGCTTGCAAAGGCTTTTGGTATAAAGATAAAGCTTACCGGAGTATTTATGATACCAGTGGTATTGATTATTATATTAGGAGTTTCTTCTTACCAGCGTGCCTCTAAAACAATTGTTTCCAACTATCGGGAATCTACAGTAAATACGGTGCAGAAAGCGGGAGAATATTATACACTTCTCTTGAATAATCTGGAAGCAAAATCCCAACAATTTGCCAATGATACTGTGTTGGTGGATTACTATAGTGGAACGTATAAGCGAAAGGCAGCTGACGAAGCAAGCAACTTTTCTTCTTTGCAGAAAACTTTGTTGGGAGATACGCTTGCAGATGAGAACTTATTTATGGTAAATGTAGTTGCTTCTTATGGTAACGCATTGAGTTCTAAAGGAAGTTTCCGTTTAGAGGATTATGATGCTTTTATTGAAACAGAAGAAGGTCAGAAAATCATTGATGCAAAGGGCAAACCGGTGTGGAGTGGAGAACATGATTTTATTGACGGTGTTTTGGGAAGCACCACACAAGATTATGCAATTGTTGTTAGTCGTTCTGTAATCAGTAATAAGATGAAGCCGGTGGCTATTGTATCTATGGATATTAAAATGTCTGCAATTCAGAAAATTTTAAGTAATATTGAATTTCCAACTGGTACAGTATGTTCTTTTATCACACCGGATGGGAGAGAAATTTCAGCCGATGGAGAGGCAGAAGAAAAAACTTTTTATAACACTGAGTTTTACACAGAAGCACTAAACAGTGAAGAAACCGTTGGAAATTGTGATATAAAAATTAATGGAAAAGAGTATATGTTTGTGTATTCCAAAATTGGAGGTACCGGATGTATGCTGGCAACAATCATACCGGAAAAAGTAATCATGCAGCAAGCATCGGAAATTAAAAACATGACAATCCTTACGGTAATTATGGCCATGCTCATTGCTATTGTAGTTGGAATGGTTCTTGCGAATGGTATTGGAAGAGCCATTGGTAATGTAAACGCAATTTTAAGAGAAGCATCGGAAGGCGATTTGACTGTAAAGATAGAAACAAAACGTAGAGATGAATTCCGAAAGCTGAATTATCATATTACTGGTATGATTCAAAGTATTAAAAAACTCATTGGAAAAACGGCAGATGTTTCCTACCGGGTAACAGATTCTGCCAGTGCAGTGTCGATGGCATC